>NZ_KE384191.1:52939-58235 GCF_000424445.1 Oribacterium sp. NK2B42 | reverse complement strand
ATACATACATATGTACATGATCTGTCATTGTAGCCGCCTTAATTATTGTTACGCCTTCCATCTTGCACACTTTTCCTAATAGCTGTCCTACCTCCGCTTGTAGTTTTCCATACATTACTTTACGTCTGTATTTCGGAATGAACACGATATGATATGTGCAATTATACTTGCTATGTGATAAACTTTGATTGTCCATTGGACCTAATCCTCCGTTTCAATTAGTGTGGTTTGCTAGACCTGCACTTATTGTACACCGGAGGTTTTAGTTTATGTTACTCCGTTTATCGCTTCCGCTTTTATTGCTCCCCCAGCTCAGCTGGGGGATTAAGACTGTTTCATTTAACAGGAAGAACGATTCATCATAGATCGCACCGCCTGCCTTTGAGGCCGTACATCCGCTGAAGGATACTTCTCCAGCCGCAGACATATCCTGTTTGGAATACACACCGCCGCCATTAATTGCCTGGCAGTTTTCAAAGCTGGCTCCGATCATTCCAATCGCGCCTGGTGTATAAACGGCGCCACCATTGCTGCCAGATGTACAATTTATAAATTTGACATTCTTGAACTCTATGCTTAGTCCCTTTTCCTGGTAGATTGCGCCGCCGGCTCCTTTGGCACTGCAGTTCTCAAAAAGAACAGAGCCGTTTTCAGCGGTTACCGTGATAATATTAAGCCCATTATCATAAGTAAATAACGCGCCTCCTCCTGCAGATCCGCTCGTTTTGGCGGCTGCGCAGTTGATAAACTTCGCATTGCCGTTTTCGGTACACTCTATAGTCAGTTTTGCACTTTTGAACACGGAAACGGCTCCGCCTTCTCCCGATGTCTGATCTGTGTAGCAGTTTTCAAAATGCACGAGTCCTGTGTTTTTCTCAATGAGGAAATCATTGCTTTGAACCTGAATGGCTCCGCCTTCATAATCCCCATTGCCAACAGTAGCGCAGTCAGTGAATTTTAAGGTTCCGCTGTTCTTGTTCATGCGGAATCCATTACAAAAAACCGCTCCGCCGTCATTTCCGGATTTGGAATTGTTGAACCATACCGTACCGGGATTTCCGATTTCTTCTCCCTTTGAATCCGTTCCGCCGCTGACAGTCATGACTTTACTTACATATACGGAACCACCATATCCTGTGGTCTGATTGTTGTCAAAACGGATTGTTCCTTCTTTTTCTTCGTTCAGTAACGTAAGATTGCCGGTTGTGTTAATGACACTTCCGTTTGCGGAATTTCCAGAAATATAGAAGTTCCTGAACGTAGAGCCATCTTTGATAATAACTGTCGCATTTGCCTGGCTCGCATTGATCGCCCGACCGCTCCTAGCTGTTCCTGTAACAATTCCTTCTCTGTCACCGTCAAAGATAATATCCGTTGTTGTAAGTTTTGCACTTGCATTACTTACCGTAAACAGATCCGTGCCGTTGAATCCTCTGGTCAAAATCGCCGTACCCTTATCTTCATCAGCTTTTTTCTCCTGAGTATCAGTGAAGTTATAGATTCCGCCGGAGGTCGCGGCTGTGGTGATGATGATGTTGTCGGTGGACTCGTTCAGGGTCACTATGTCGGTTGACGGAATCACATAGTCCACCAGCATCTGAATGCTTGCCGCATTGCTACCGCTCATCGTGCTGCCGTTATTGAATCCATTTCTCGCATAGCCCAGCGCTTTGTTCAGCGTGGTAAACGGATGCTCGTAACGGTTCGTTTCACCAATCTGCTTTGTCCCCTTGCCGACATTATTGTTATCCTCGATCTTGCAGATGTACCGGCCCCAGTAAATCAGGCTGCCGGTATGTCCCATATCCTGGGCATTCACGCCGAACAGCGTCTCATCCCGGTCGTTGGTAAAGCCTTCGAGGTTGGCTTCGGTGTTGGACATTGCCGTACCAAACGGTTCGCCAGCTTTGTTATGGCCGCCGGGCGCATACACGCCGATCTTTGCGCTGTCGTCAAGTTCGCCGCTCAGCTTGATGGACGTATTATTATTGCCAGAGAATTCCACATTCCACTGCTTGTCGTTTACCTTATTATCGTAGACGACAGGAGAGCCGGAGAAGCTGATACTGCCATCGCTGTCGGCATAAATGCCCGCGCCCTTCTGTGCAGCAGTATTGTTATCAATGGAACCGCCGGTCATGTTCACACTGCCGCTGATGTAAATTGCGCCTCCTTTTTTGGACGCTGTATTGCCGGACAGGGTTGCGCCCGGATAAATATTGATAAATACGCCCCCAGAGGCTTTGATTGCGCCGCCATCTTCTGCGCTGTTTCCGGTAAGGCTGCCGTTGATATTGATGACAGCCCCGGTTTTCTCCGCATAGATCGCGCCGCCGTCGCTGTTTTCCGCCACGCAGTTCTGGATAGAGCCGCCAGCAGCAACCGTAACTGTGCCGTGCGTAACATAGACCGCACCGCCGCCGGTACTGCCGCTGCTCTTTGCGTTTTGAAGCGTAGCGCCTGTTCCGATGACCAACACAGGCACATTGGTTTTCTCGCCTTTCACATAGACAAGGCTCCCCTTGCCGCCGGAATGATTGGTTTTGTCACCATCAATGATGATGTTGGTAAAGGTCAACATTGCCCCATCGCCGGTAACGGTAAAGAGCTGGTTATTATCTGTATCCTCTGCGCTTGCAAGCGTAAAGCCCCTCGTGATCGTGGCCGTGTCACCCTTGCCGGTATATTTATAGCCCGCGTTCCCTATCTTGTCGGCCGTAGTGATGATGATGTTGTCGGTATAGTCAACATCTGTCCCATTGACAGACAAAGTTCCGGAGTCAAGCGTGACCTTATCGGTTGACGGGATCACATAGTCTACGAGCATCTCGATCTTACACTGCTTTCCGCCATTACCATCATCTACTGCATATGCCTTGTCGCGGGTCGCAGTATTGCGGGAATACGTCACCGCAGCATTCAGCGTCGGGAAACCATGCTCCACTCCATCGGTATCCAAAATCTTGCAGATGCTCAGGGAGTTTGTGATGGTGTACTGGGTCGGGAAATAGGCCTTCAGCGTGTTGCTGGTGGCCTCTATCTTCTTACCGCCTGACGGTACACTCTTGCAGAAAGAGACATTGTCGTAGCGGGTTTCAGGTTCCGCCGCTGTTCTGGCTCTTCCTTGAACGGATTTAGGCAGGTTATTAACATAGTATTCACCAGTACGACATACCTGTATGGCAAAGCGCAGTTCTCCCTGAGGTGTATATTGATACTTCTGCGGATTGGCCAGCGTCAGACTGCTCATATCTACATTTGAAGGCAGAAGCACTTCAATGTAATAATTTGCCCCTTCCTCGTTCAGGGTCGCATTTGTGACATTGGCTGTCGACTGATAAATTATGTCATTGTTAACCCCATCGGTGTACTGGAAAATAATTTTCTTAACACCTTGATACTCATTAGTATCCGAGTTTTTTACACTTGTATTTGAATGCAGATGGATATACCCCTTCTGGGTATGTCCGGAATCGGTCAGATTAACCCACTTATTCCATTCTGTTTCTTCAATAGTATTCGTCCAGACATATTTGTCATCCGGTTTCTGAAGCGTTCCTTCCTGCAGCTTTGTCGCATCAAATCCGTTATCCACATAGAAAAGCTTTGAGAAAGACTGCAGAGCAGCGTTATGCTCAGTTGCATCCTTATATGAGCTTTGTCCGTTCCTAGCCAGCTCACTTGTCGCAACGGAATCGGAATCCTTCAGCGTCTTCGCTTCCCCATCCACCGTCAGCAGAATTTCTTTGTTCAAATCTTTCCAGTTTTCGAAATAACTGTCTGTCCATGTAATCCGGTCATCCCATACCTTATTAACGATAACCGGAACCTTCTCTTCAACCGGCAGGCTGAAGGAGTTAGTCACCGTGAGTTTACGGTTCATTTCCATAACAGAATAGTTTACTGTAGTGCCGGAGCTGGAAACATCCAGATCCCAGGGGTATTCACCACCAAGCGTACCATTTTCAATGACAGCTGTTGTTATACGCTGATTGCTGCCAACCGGTTCTTCAACACCATTAATATATAGTTTCTTAAATATCGGCTTATAGTCTTTATCGCCTGCGGTAAGCAGCTTGAGCCTGTAAATATACTCCGGATGCCCATTGTTGTTGGACTCAAGCTTTTTTGCGGAGCTAAAGTTAGCCTTTGTGCTGAAATTATACTTTCCGTTATTTACAGAATATTCAATCGTTACACTCGTAATATTCGAAATGCTCCAGTTTCCATATGCCACCAGTCTCAGATGGGTCTCAGACGGATAATCACCTGCTGAATACAACCGGGTTCCATCTGGCAGCACGTTTGTCGAATACTCCTTATATTCCTCTTTTCCTTCCTGATAGTCTACAATCGGATCATCCCAGGATCCACGGGTTCCCTGTGCTGTTTCCAAATTTACTTCTTCAATAGTATAAGAAGTAAAGGTTTTCACGGCCTGTTCATTATTTTCCGTGACCTTTACGGACTTAGGAACATAAACAGTTTTAGCCCATTTGGAAATATCATCTGTATGATCACTCTCACTAATGCTTGACACTGCCGTATTTCCGGAACTTTCGGCATATGCTGTAATCTGTGTTCCGGGGTCTGAGTCATTGGTTTTACCATATATCAGGAATTCAATTGTCTGATTTGCAGCTTTCTGCGAAGCATATGGCTCACTTGTCCAGTCGATGCTTTCATCCCATTTCTTTTCAATGGTCAACGGAACGAGATCGCCTTCTTGTTCATCCGTCACCCTCACAACGATCTCACTGCCATCCGCCAACCGGATCGTCAGTATCTCTTCCGTATCAAAAGCGGCAAGCGAAGTAAGCAGCCAGTCGTTTTCCGCCTGCTCACTGCTCTTCTGTTCTACTTTTACCAGCTTCGGATTGCTGAATGTGACTGATTTCACCCGGCTCATATCTGCAATGATTTCCGCCAGTCTCGCATTTTCCGTTGTGGTGTCATATACCCCTGCACTTCCATTGGCCTGACTACGATTTTCTGTCTCCCCAGTAGAATTATCCACTTCCACTGCCGCGTCTGCGGTCTCTTCGCCTTCCAAAGCCTTATTTTCCCCTTCAGAAGCCCCGTTTATCAGGGTCTCCAGCAATTCGGACAGGAAGATGGTGCTTCCGCCTTTGAGGTTATACGTATACTCTCCCCAGTGGAAGTCCACAGTGTACCCTGTGAAAACAAACACCGAGAAGGAGCCTGTCTCAAATTCAACAGAACCATCCACGACTTCTGCCTCTACGATCTCACCGCTCATGGTTTCCTGGTTTTCGATTTTTTCTTGACTCTTTCT
>NZ_KE384191.1:0-50454 GCF_000424445.1 Oribacterium sp. NK2B42 | reverse complement strand
TCTGCATTATCTGTTGATTCACTGCCATTGCCGGAATTATCTTCATTATCCTCTGACTTTTCATCGCCTGAATCATCGTTATTCTCATCTGAACCGGAAGCATCAGAGTTATCACTATTCTCCTCCCCTGATGCTCCCCGGTCATCATCATTTTCCGAATTATCTTCATTTTCAGACTCGCCAAAGTCCTCTGACACATTGTAATCAGAGTCAGAGTTTGTATCAGCAACGGACACCAATGGAGGAGCTGTATTCGTTATTAAATTCATCGTCATCAACAAAGCACAGAAGAAGGCTATCCTTCTTCTTAAGTCTTTATTAAAAAGTCTGTTATTATTTGTGTTGATCATAAGTCACTCCAAATTTTAAATCTAATTACCTATTCTATAATCATTTATTACTATAGTGTCCGCCATAAGCCAATCACCATGGCGGATTAGCTTTTTCCTATGAGCCGTTGATCTTATCACCTGCACATCGTCAGGGTATAGTTTTCAGAGTCTTGTGGGCTCCCTTAACTTTTCAGACAACAAAAGGGCTTTTTCATTGATCATGAGAAAGCCTCCTTTTGATTTAACTCTTTATTATACCATCTTTAATTCGACTCTTGCAAATAAAACTATTATTAATGGTAAGCACCAAGTGATAGGGCAGATTTCATCCGCCCTATCACTTGGCGCTTACACAAAAAGTCTTAGTGACACCAAAATTTTCCGATACACGGTACGTAACTACATAGTCAATCAAGACGAATTTCGGGTAGTTTTTGAGCCATATTGCACAAAACAAAACCGTTTTGCCCTTTTACTGCTTCTACCGCCAAGACTTGTAGTTTGGGCTGATATTTGAGGAGAATGTACAAGACTGCCCAGCCGACAATTCTGTCACTTCCAGTCTTTTGCCGCGGAGTCTGCGCCGCATTCAATTAGCTTCCGCTAACCGCCTCACAAGAAACAAGCCCTACCGCCTTCCTGATATGCTCCCCCATGTTTGACGGTGTTTTCACTGTCTCTCATAGAGGGAGCATATCTTTATTTGACGATAGGGCTTGCTTTGCTTTTGCTCCCTCCAGAGCCTTGTCAGTCCTGGAGGGTTGGAATCTTATGGGGTTGTGCCGGCCTTCCAGTCTTCGTAGCCTGTCTTGGCGGCTTCACGGTTTGCATAGCCTTCGGACATATACGCGCCGTTCCTGCTTCCGGGTACAGTGTCGTCGCCGACTACCATGAAGAACCATCGGCCTTCGAAAGTCCCGTGACCTGTATAGCCGTCAGGGACGGTCGTCTCATGCAGATAGTACACGCCATACGGCAGTGTGCCGATCCAGAAGACGCCGGACGCCTTGGAATCGAGATCGCTCAGTGGCGCTGTCTCTCCTTGAGGTGTATATGCGTAACTGCTGTTACCCTTGTGGATTGTGAACTTAGCGCCCTCGATTAACTTGTAGGTTGAATCTTCCACCTTTTTTCCCACCTTTCTCAAGATCACCTTCCGGCTGCCCTGGACGCCCTCCCAGTAGATGCACTGGATGCCGCCCGTCTGGCCGTCGCCGGTCATGCCGTAGGTCACATCCGTAAGCGTCGCGTTGCGGAATGCGGCGTAGATCTTCTCAACATCTGATTCACTCAGCTTGCTTTCGTCGATCTTCATGTTATCGCCGGTTCCGGTCATCAACGCATCTGCAAACTTGGCAAACTGCTTCAGGGTATCCCAGTGGTTGTTGTCCTCGTTATCCTGCTGCTGTGCGCCAACCCAGATCTGACCCTTCGCCTGCTCAGTTGTCAAACTATCATACAACTTGCCGGTCACAATCAGGGATTCCGCAAGCTTCGGATCAGCTCCGTTAAGTCCAAGGTAGCCCGCGATATAAATATCCTCACGCTTAGTCGTTCCTGTCCCGACGGTGTTGATATTGGCACCGCTTGCATCCGTTCCGCCGAAGTTCGGTGCGCCAGCAATGGAGACAACAGATTTTTCCCGCACATAGATGCCCGCGCCGTTCTGTCCTGCCGTGTTGCCGGTGATCACATTTGCGTTAGATGTACTGTCGTTCATCCGGACAAACCGCTTATTCGTGTCTTCTCCGAACAGGTAGATCGCGCCGCCGTTGTTGGTTGCAGCACAGTTTGTGATGGTGGAATTGAGCATGGTCAGAATCTGCTTGATGCTGATGCCGCCGCCGTTTTGCGAACTGCAGTTGTCGATGGTGGTGTTTTTCAGCTTGACGGTGTAGTCATTTACACCGAATTCTCCACTCTGATTCTTAAACTGCGTACCGCCGCCGTAGCTGGTGATACCGCCGCCGTCCGTGGTGGTCTTGCAATCACGGATCGTAGAATCCTCCATGACCAGCGTTCCGTTGGATATCAGGATCGCTCCGCCGCGCTGGGCGTTATTCATCGTTTCCGGCCGGGTTTCGTTCCCGTCAATGACCGTATTATTGACCAGATGAATGGTCGGTTCATCCACATTGGTGTCTGTACTCACCTCGCGCCTTGCGCTTTGGTTAAAGATTGCACCGCCCTGGCTGCTTACCGCACAGTCAACAATCTGGCATTTACTCAGCCGGGTCGAGCCGCCCTTTCTCATATCTCCCTGGGTGGCCGTAAAGATCGCACCACCGCGCTGGGCGTTGTACTCTCCATCCTGCATGCCGCCATGATACCCGTCAATGGTAACGTTCTGCAAGTTTACGGTGTCAATATCAGTGTACAAATCACTATTATTGTCAAAGATCACACCACCGTCCTGAGACGCTATGAAATCGTAGAACTGAGCGTCCGTCACGCGCAGATTGCCCTGGTTGTTATAGATCGCGCCGCCGCTGCCTGCGTTGGCATGGCCTGCGAAATCGTCGGTGTCTGTGGTGGCGGGACGGCCTCTGAATCCGGTGTTGCCTCTGATCAATACGGTGGCGTTGTTCGTTCCCGTCACGGTCATCCTGGAGCTGCTGCCACTGTAGATCACACCGCCGTAAGTACGCGCCCGGAGATTATGGAACTCGCCGCCGGTGATGCTCAGGGTACCGCTGGCCAGATAGATGGCGCCGCCGTCCACCGCGTTCACAAAGGTCGCGTCCAGTGCTCCACCGTCGCGGCTCTGATCGTGGCCGTCGATAGTCACGTTCTGGAGCTTTACTGTGGCGTTCTCATAATTCGAATTGCTGACGTTGTAGATCGCGCCGCCATTGCCGGTGACGGTGCAGTTTTTGAAGGTCACGGCGTCGTCTTCGCCGCTTCCGCCGAGAGACAGCGTACCGGCCGCCATGTAGATCGCGCCTCCGTTTCTTGCGTTCTGCACATTATCATCAAGGTGCGGTTCTGCAGGATCGACTTCATGTCCATCCAAGCGATCCTCGCTCTGTGAATTCCCTCCAGACCCGTCTTCACCAAACTCGTCGTCACTGCCCGGGTTAACCGGATCTCTGATCGGCTCTTCGTTTTCATCCGGTCCGGAAAGGTTGTTCGGATGGTTGAAGTGGCCGTCGAACGTGGTGTTGACAATGCTCACAGTGACGCCCGTTGTACTTTTCGTCTTGAAGCTTTCATTGTAGATCGTGCCGCCGTTGCCATCTGGAGCCGCGCACTCCTTGAACTCGCTCTGGCCGTTTTCGTTGCCGTTGACGGTCAGGGTGCCCTCCTCCATGTAGATGCCGCCGCCATTTCTGTTGACATGGCAGTCTTGAAGCACTACATGTCTCAGCGTCAGGTTCCCTTTTTTGAGGTAGATACCGCCGCCATCTTTGGCGTCGATGCCCTGGGAGTTCTTGTGGCCTTCGGCCACGCCGTTCACTTCCACATCAATAAGTTTCTGCGTTCCGTTCGTAAAGTACATTGCGCCGCCCTGACCATTGTCTTTGTTGGTATAGCAATCCTCAAAGACCGCATCGGAAATGCTGACCGCATTGGAGATGCTGATCTGTTCTGTCGAATCACCCGCTGTGTAGATCGCACCGCCGTTGCCGCTCGATGCATTGCAGTCCCAGAACTGTACTTTGTTTGTACTTGTTCCGCTGACGGTGACGCCGTTTGCGCTGTAGATCGCGCCGCCGTTGACAGCTGTGCTGTTCTTCATAACAGTGGCTTCACCCACAGTAAGATTGCCGTTTGTGGCATTGACGATACCGCCATTTGCTGTTCCTGCCGTGAGCGGTGTGCTCAGCGCGTTTCCGCCATTGAAGATCAGCTTCTTCGTGGTCAGGCTCGCTGAATCGCCATCCACGGTAAACATGCTTCCGCCGTCTGCGCCTCTCGTAATCGTGGCTCTGTCAGCTTCTTTAGTCGTATCACTTCCTCTGTCATAGATGTAGATATCTCCGGCGCTGTAGCCCAGATTATCCGTTGCCGTTTTATTCGCCGTGGTAAAGGTCACCGCCCTGCCGCCGCTGACGGTCGGCTGGTCGGTAGACGGCTGCGTGTAGTTGCGCAGCATCTGAACCTGGACAGGCGCATTGTTTGCAACTTCGGTGCCGTCAACTGTGTAAAGCGTTCCCTGTGCCGCGTTGAAGCCGCCGGTCTTCTTTCCGTTCGTGTCGCCGTCCTGCGTCTTCAGGAACTTGTATACTGCCGCATCCTTATGTTCTGCGTCCTTATAGAGCAGATTGCCGCTCGCGTCCGTCAGCTTGCACAGGTAGCTCGCCCAGCGGATCTTATTCGCTGTAGTGCTGATCTCGCCGTACAAGCCGTTGCGGTCGTTGGTGAAGGCGTCAAAGTTGTCGGTGCTGCCTAAGTCCGGGTACGTGCCGAAGTCGTCCTCGAAGCCGCCATGTGATTTATACGGGTCTGTTTCCGTTACTCCCTTCGTACCGGTCACGTAGACTCCGATACGTGCATCTGAACCCAGTCCAACTGTCGATGTGTTGATGGTCGTATTGTTATTCTGATCCAGCACCACGTTCTTCTGCTGATCTGCCAGCGTTCCGGTTCCTTTATTGTTAAAGATGACCACATTGCCTTCAAAGGTCATGGTCTTGCCGGACGCCACCTGCACCGCACCACCGTTAGTATCGTAGGCTGAACAGTTCTTAATCTCGCTGGTGCCGGTTTCGCTCTGCTTGATGGTCAGGTTGCCATTGCTGTAGATGGCCGCGCCGAATTTGGCATTGTTAATGTTCGTTGCAAGAGAAGTCGGGTTTCCGTTCGTGTGACCGTCGATGCTGACATTTATCAGTGTTACAGGCACGCTTCCAGATACTTCATAGATTGCTCCGCCGTATCCGCTGACTGTATAGCAGTCCTCGAAGGTGGAATTTGAGATGGTACAGCTCGGATTGTTGCCAGGAGTTTTGTCCGGATGGAGCTGAATTGCTCCGCCACCGCTGCCACTATTATCGTAGCATCCCTTAAACGTACAGTTGTCTATGGTCGTCTTGTTTGAATCTGGACATACTGCACCGCCGCCTCTGGTTTCTGTATAGCAGCCCGTGAAATCCGTATTGAAAATGCTGACGCTCTTTCCATTGTTTTTCTCATACATAACAGCACCGCCAAAACGATGTGCGAAGCAGTCGGTGAAGGAGGATCTTCTTCCACTATTACTCTTGTCTATAGTCAGAGCAATATCGGTATCATCCACAAATATTGCACCGCCGTTTCCCCAGCCGCTGTTTGGTGATGTCGTTTGCACACTGCAATGATCGAATATACAGCCATATATGGACAGACTTGTTGATCCTTTATAATAGATTGCACCGCCGCGAGTCTTATTGGGCTTACTAGCATCTCCTGCTACACCATAATAGAAATTGCAGTCGGTAATCGTCACAACATTTCCTGTACTGTATATGCAGCCGCCTTCCCAAGCTGCTGTACAGCCGGAATTAGTTGTATTTGCCTTGCCAAAGGTCACGTTGGTCAAGGTTAGTGCATTGTCACCATCCTGATAGATTGCGCCTCCCTTCTCTGCAGCAGTATTGTTATCAATGGAACCGCCGGTCATGTTCACACTGCCGCTGGCGTAAATTGCGCCGCCGTTTTTGGACGCTGTATTTCCAGACAGGGTTGCGCCCGGGCCGGTCATGTTCACACTGCCGCTGGCGTAAATTGCGCCTCCGTTTTTGGACGCTGTATTTCCGGACAGGGTTGCGCCCGGATAAATATAGATACGTACGTCCTCAGAGGCTTTGATTGCGCCGCCATCTACTGCGCTGTTTCCGGTAAGGCTGCCGCTGATATTGATGACAGCCCCGGTTTTCTCCGCATAGATTGCGCCGCCGTGGCTGTTATCCGCCACGCAGTTCTGAATCGAGCCGCCAGCATCAACCGTAACTTTGCCGTGCGTAACATAGACCGCACCGCCGTCTGTACTGCCGCTGCTCTTTGCGTTTTGAAGCGTAGCGCCTTTTCCGATAACCAACGCAGGCACATTGGTTTCCCCGCCTTTGCCGTTCACATAGACAAGGCTCCCCTTGCCGCCGGAATGATGATCTCTGTCACCATCAATGATGATGTTGGTAAAGGTCAACATTGCCCCATTGCCGGTAACGGTAAAGAGCTGGCTTTCATTTGTATTCTCTGCGCTTGCAGGCGTAAAGCCCCTCTTGATCGTGGCCTTGTCACCCGAGCCGGTATAGACATAAGCCTTCCCTGTCTTGTCGGCAGTAGTTATGATGATGTTGTCGGTGGCCTGGTTCAGCGTGACCTTATCCGTTTCCGGAATCTCATAGTCCACCAGCATTTCGATCTTCACGGGGTTCTCTGCGCCCATCTCCGCGCCGTTGCCGTAGGTGCGGGCGTAGGTCACCGCCTTGTTGAGCGTGCGGAAGGGAACCTCAACCGTGGTATCGCCGAAGGTCTCCACGATCTTGCAGATATAGGGGTTCCTTGCGTTGTTGACGTCGATCATGATGCCGCCCTGGTTCAGGACAAACCGCGCCTCATTGGTCGTGCTTTCGCCAGCCGCGCCGCTCTTGCCGCCCGGTCTTGTCTGCTCGAACTGATTCGAGGCTTCATTATTCATATCCGCGAAGTTGACGTAATAGTCCGCGGGCGCGGTCTCGGTGAGGATGTACTTCACCGGATTGCCGCTGGCATCCACATCGGTGGAGCGGATGGCGGGCAGGTAAATCACAGTGTCCTCGGCGTCCTTACCAAGGTCAAAGGTAGCAATCGCCTCGCCGTCCTCGCCGGTGGTGACGCTCAGCGTCTTATTATCCTCCGTCGTGCCGTAAATCGCCTTTCCGTCGTCGCGGCGGATGGAGAAGGTCAAGGTGATATTCTGTCTCTCATTGGTCGGAATATCCTCGTCCCAGCTCTTGCTGATGGTAACCGGTGCGCGGTTGACCGAGGCCAGGATGGTAAACACCAGCTTGCCGTCCTTCTCCTCGGAATCGATGACCGCAACGTAATCCGGCAGGGCCTCGGCCAGACCATTGCCCGTGATATTGCAGTCGGTCAGCTCTCCGAACACGCTGTAGGTCGGGACGGAGACGGTCTGCAAAGTATGGTTATTGATGTAGTTCCTTGCAGAAGAATCAAAGCTGCCGTCTTTCAGCACGAAAGCGCTGTTTTGCACTTCCTGAACCGTTCCGTCGCCCTTGTTGTATTTCAGGGTATAGGAAACAGACCTGTCCTTCATCGGGCGGGTATCAATGCTTGCGATATCCTCGTCGGTCAGTGTCGGGTCAAACCGCGTCTGCACCGTCACCGGCATCATCTTACGCTCGTTGGCGAAGGAGACCGACTGGGTTGAGGAAGCGGCGTTCAGCGTCACGCTCTGCGCCGTGCCCGCCGTCGCCTGGCTTCCGTAGGTGGTCTTAAACGCCGTCGTCGGGTATTCCCTGGCGCTGCTTCCGATGATATAGGCCGTCTGCGTCACCGTATAGTTTCCCTTCGGGACGTACACGGTGTTGGAGCTTATCGATACTTCTGTCTTCGTTGAATTCGTAGTATCCACTGTCGGATCTGCCGTGGTTTTGACCGTATGAGCATATGACTTACCAGAATCCGTTGTTCCATTGATGGTGTACACCACGGATTTGATCATGCCCGTGCTGGCTCTGTCGTCCGTCTGGTCCTGGAAGGTGGAGGACAGGGTCACGGGGACGTAGGGGTGGAAGGTGTTGGTGAGGGTAAAGACGGTCGGCTGAGTATCCGTCGTTGGCTCGTCATAATATGCGTCACGCCACTCCATGAGCGGAGGTAGAGACGACGAGCTCTTAAGTACTACAGTTTGTGTGCTTCCACCTATCTCTTTTCGTATATCTGGATCTTCTATGTTTGTATAGTTATCGTTTACTACAATAGAATCGAGAACAAATCTACCGATATAGAAATTATCAGTTCTAAACTCTACAAAATAAGTCTTCTCGTCATTTGCGATTGGCGGATTTTTTACCGTAAGCTCAAGCTGGTATCGTTCATTAGTACCGTTGTCATGAAACTTTATATTAACTTTCCTAATAGTAAAGCCACTTGTATTTGTTAGAAATCTAACATAATATCTGTACTTCAACGCATCATATCTATCTGAATCTATAACGTAGTAACCACCTTCATGGTACTCTCCCGGTGTGGTAATAGAATGTCCTTCCTGATACTCCTTTCCTACTTCACTCCACTCACCGCGCACTTCTCCGCCAACCTCTGCCGTGAGCGTCGTGTCCTCGGATATACTACCGTTATCATAGGTATACGCTTCGCAGGTTCTGGTCTCCTTATTATAGGTATTCAGTACATCAAAAGTCGGCACATAGAAAGTGCCCGTCCATGTTGTGGCATCCGTCAGCTTGCCCTCTGTTTCACTGTTCCAGCTGTCAGAAGAGAACACCTTAACCGGAGACGTACCCTTGGAGGTCGTCCCGCTGATGGTAAATTCAATTGGCGTATTGGCCGCAATCACCTCGGTCGGCACGGGCACGCTGCCGCCCTCGCTGTTAACCCAGTTTTTGGTGACGGTGACGGGGATGAGGGTGTTGGGGGTCCACTCATTGTTAATCAATAGTGTACAGTTATTGACTGTTCTGTCAGATCCATAATGCGTCTCTATATCTGGTCTGGTTCCCCAGACTTTTAAGCTGTCTTGTTTAATATATCTGTCAGTGTGCGGGTTTGTGCCTTCCTTCTGAATAGCAAGCGGCAATACGTCACCAGTATAATCCGGCCCATATGTCATAGTATTCGATGTACCGCCTCCGGTTATTTTTATGACATTATCTTCATCATCGACAAAGAACAACTTCGTAACCCTGAGATTGGCAATATTCCAAGGATGCGGTCCAGTTAAACCATTATTCGCCCAAGTCGCCGGAAGCGGAATATTGTGAATTAGGAATGCACCTGTATCAGCGTGGCTAGTAAGATCAAATTTCAGCGTAACAGAGCCAGCACCGGTCGCTTCGTTGGAATTCGTTACCTCCAATTCAATATACTTTAGGTGTTCAACTAAATTTGTGTTGTTTGTATAGTCACCTGTATATCCCGTAAGATTTCCTAACACGTTATATCTAGGCTTGTAATAACTACTTGACATCGTCTGAGGATTAAAATCATTCCACTTGAACCCCGCAGTATTTATATGTAACTGGAAATCAGTCGTAGAGTAAGTACTCGGAATGTCAACCCAGTCCTCAACCGTTATAATCTCTTCCCAATTTTCGCCGATCGTCAAGGTCGAAGTCACATTATGTTCTCCGATCGTAGGAACATTGTTGGGATAACTAGGGGAATACCAGCCATCCTCATAGTACATATGCCCTTCTTCAATCGCGTAATGATAGGTCCCGCCAATAAAGATTTCTCCGTCCTTATTTGCATACTGTTTGAGCTCTTCAACCGTATACTCAGTTTCTCCAACGGTGAAAGTGTGGGCAGGATCCAACGCGCTGATGTTAAGCACCTCCGTATAATCAAAAAACTTATCCTGACTGTCCGTCCAGTCGGGGACATAGACGGTCTGTGTCCAGATATTCGCGTCATGATCTACAGAATTGTCGTCCGCGGTGATATACTTCACAGTATTCGCCGTGGTGGAATCCTTTCCATCATAGGCCACAAGCTTCTCCCGCTCATTCGCCGCATGACTGCCGGTTCCCTGGTAGACGCCATAGATTTCAAAGGGCACCGGGTCGCGGTGATCCGTCTGGGTGGTATCCCACTTCTTCTGCACCGTGATCGGAATCAGCCGCGCCTCCACCACGATCTGGTTCCAGATCACAAAGCGGGCGGGCTTGCCGTTGGCTGCAGGAGCAACGGTCATCTCCGGGGTCTGTCCGGCTACGCCGTTGACCTCGGTGACCACGACACCGTTTGCGCCGACCTTGATGAGCCAGGTCTTGTCCGGGACCTTCAGATCGTTGGCGGAGGCGTCGTTACCGCTGTTGTAGGTGTTGACGCTGCTGCTATCTTCCTCCAGGACATAGGTCTTCCCCAACTCGAGAATGGGCGTTGTCCCCTCCTTATAGGGTACGCGAAGCACACCGACGACTCCGTCCTCGGTTTGGGTGCTGTATGTATGCGGCGTTGCCCCGGTTTTCGGGCTGCCGCTGTCGTCCGCCTCGGTCAGCTTGAAGCTGATGCCGTTGACGGGGTTCTTCGGGTTTTTGTCTGTATCCGAAACCTCGAGCACCCGGTTCTTCTCATCCATTTCGCCCAGAAGGAAGACCAGTCCCTTGCCCAGGTGCAGATGCTCCGGGTCGTTTTCGTCGGGCGTGAGCGTGTTGACCTCATTGTCTTTCACATAGACCCCGGCCACGCCGTTGGTGGGCATGGCGCCCACGTAAACCACATTGGGGTCAAGCGTGACGGAGAAGGTCTCGGTGTAGATCGTGCCCGCGCCGGGGTATTTGCCCTCCGAATCCTTGGTGCCGCCGAGCGTCCAGGCATTCTTGCCCTTCGCGCCGGCGCCGCTGCCCGTATTCGCGCTGCCGTTCGTGGGCGTAATGTCCGAGAGAGCGGAGGACATGTTGTCAGTGATGGTGACTTTGTCCTTCATGTAGTAGCCGATGGCGTCCTGGATGATGGCTTCCAGCTGCTGCACACCCATCGGGAACTCATCTCTCATGTGGTAGAGATAATTATCCCCGGAGCAGATGGCTCTGGTGCGGAAGTTATCGCCCTGGCCGATGGTCTTCAGGCCGTAGACGCTGCCCCAGCCGTGAAGGGCATTCAGCTTGGATTCAAGCCGCCGGAAGTCTGCGGAGCCGCCGCCGTCCACGAAGTCGGAGAGGTAGATCACGATGGGCGTCCGGCCCGCGTTGACGGATTCCTGCGCCATGGCGTAGGCGTTGTTCACGCCCACGGTATGATCTGTCACACCTCCGCCTCTGCCGTTTGCGCCGCCGTGGTAGGTGGCCAGATATTCTTCAAGATCGTCAAAGCCGCCCGCGACATTGTCAAGGTCAGTCCTTGAAGAATACCATCCGCTGTGACCAGTGTCGCCGTTGGCCGCGCCGCCGGCCGCCACACGGATGTTATAGCCGTTCTTTGCCGCATCAGAGAGCAGAGCCTTCGCCGCCTCCAGGATGATGACGCGGGTGCCCTGGGCCTCGACGATGCGAACCGGGTCCTCAGCATTGTTCTTGGGCGCCCAGCGGTTGCCGTCGAACATGGTGATGGAGTCGTCATAGATGAAGATAAAGTCCAACGGCACATTTTCCTTGAGCGCCTGGAAATACTTCATCTCATAGTCGATGGCGTTGGTGTTCGGGTTGTAGGTGGCCTTCTTCCAGACCTTGTTATCAGAGGCTGGGGTGGTTACATTACCCTCTCTATCCAGAATTGCGTCATTGTTCGCGCCCGCAACAAATCCCTCGCTGGCCCACTGCGCCTTGGTGGCGGCGTCAACGTCGGTCTTCATTTCCGGCAAGTTGAAGCTGTAACCCGCCGCACGGGCGATCAGCTCCGCGTCCATGCGGATCTTCGTGAACTTGGTGAAGTTGCCGTAGCCCACACCGGTGTTCGCCCACTGAACCGTGTAGGTATGTCTGTTGTAGCTGATCGCGTTGTGGATCATGCAGTTATTGGAATAGGCATAGACACGGGCCCAGCCGTCCGCCGTTCCGTTGTTCTGCAGGTTATAGGTCACGCCGTCCGCCGTCACACGGGCATTACCTACACGTGTTACCATCTCGCCCTCTCGGGTGCCATCGCCGTAATTGATATCCGTCACGCGGATTTCAACCGTCTCGCCATCAGTCAAGCGAATGGTCAGGGTCTCCTCCGTGTCAAAGGGCGCAAGAGACCAGAGGCGCCAGTCCGTCTTCGCCTCGCTCTGCTGAATGTCCTCATCGGTCAGAGTCTCGTCCTCTTCGAAAACGTCGTTCCCTTCTTCTGGATCGGCAATCACGACCTCGTCCACCTGGATCAGCGCAGGATTGGTGAATTCCACCTTCTCCACCAGCTTCGGATTCTCCAGAACCTTCTGTAGCTGTGCAGTATCCTCTGTCTCAGAAGCCCCATTGATCAGGGTTTCCAGCAATTCGCTCAGGAATATGGTGTCTCCGCCGGGCAGATTGAAGGTATACTCCCCCCAGTGGAAGTCCACGGTGTACCCTGTGAAAACAAACACCGAGAAGGATCCTGTCTCAAATTCAACAGAACCATCCACGACTTCTGCCTCTACGATCTCACCGCTCATGGTTTCCTGGTTTTCGATTTTTTCTTGACTCTTTCTTGCAGCCCTTGATTGTCTCTCTTTGCGTGTATCCTTGAAATGAACAACAGACAGTTCTTCAGCCTTTTCAACCTCCTCGGTCAGGAGCTTCATTGAAACCTTGACATTCTCATCCGGTTCATACTTCTCACCGTTATCAGGATCCACCAGTTTGATGTCGAAAGGACGTGCGAAAAGAAGCTTTCTCTTGTCTTTTCCCAGAATTTCATTAGCCTGGGATACATATCCATCGAAGTTCGGGTCATTTTCCTTCAGTTCTGTAACTTCCAGTACCGCGTCCTCGGGGATTCCGGTGTTACTGTCATACTCGACTGTTATCTCATAGCTCTTTCCGTCAGTGGCGGTGAGGATCTGGTTCCTCATATATCGCACAACAGCGTATACCGGTAATGTCTCTGCCATAAATTCTGCAGAATCACTATCAGTATCACCACTCATACCCGGTATGACCATGTCATTTTCTTCATCAGCTGTAAAATATACTACATTTAAATCTGTACAGCTTGAACCACGTCTTTTACCTGATAAGCTTATATCGATTTCTACCGACTCATCAGGTACATATTCTGTGTTTGTTTCAGGGTCAACAAGTGCAATATAATACACTCTTGCTGTATTCTTTATTGATTTTTTGCTTTCAAAGGCTTCTGTTGCCTTATCTATGTAGTCTTTATACTCTGAATCTCTCTCATTGAGCTCTTTTATAGAAGGAACAGCATCATCAGGTATTCCGGATGACTCATCATAAGAAATCGTTATCTCATAGCTTTCGTCATCTGAGCATATATACCTTACCCTCTTTGTTTTACTTGTTACAACATATGTGCCTATACTTAAATTATCTGCATAAACTATGTCATCTTCTGATATCTTGATTTTTTCCAGACTTTCTCCATCAAGTCTGTATATGTCGACAGCATCCTTTGTATACTCATCACTTAATTCAATAGAGAAGCTGTGATCACTATCAGATTTATCTTTCGATGATCCGGACCCGGACTCTGAATCAAACTCTGACTTAAGCTCTGAATCGGACTTAAACTCTGAATCAGTCCCGAAGACAGACCTAGAATCCATCTCAGCAAAAAGCTCTGACTCTGAATCAGCATTAAGCTCTGAATCAGACTCAGATTCATCAACATCAAGTATAGTGAAGGCTGTTAAAACTGATATATCTAAAAATTCCTGCCTTATATAACCATCATTGCTGTCTTCTGTATTTTCCTGCATGTCAAATAAACCGACATCAACAGAGTCAGTTACATCCATATAGTCTACATGGTGTCCTACAGGTAATAAGCCCTTTATATCTACTATACCGTTAGAACATTCTGTCTCCCTTACTCCGGTATCAAAGACTATATCAAAACTATCATTTGTCTCTATTCTTAAGCAGTCATTATCGCCAAATTCTACTTCTTCATCATTTATAACGACGTTATACTTTTTATTTAATTTGTCAGAAACCTTGAACCACATGATTCCTTCAGTTTCATCCTCATAAGGACTTTCTGAATACGGACCTGATTCTGTTTCTGAAGAATCTGACTCGGAAAACATATCCGGCTCGGAAGAAGATTCTGACTCAGATACAGATTCCGACTCGGAAGAAGATTCAGCCTCTGATGCAGATTCTGATTCAGAAGACAACTCCGAATCTGAAGGCAAGTCTGATTCCGAGTTGTCTTCCGTCTCAGTAGAAGACTCTGATTCTGAAGTACTCTCAGATTCTGAGGACTCTTCCGGATCTGAGGACGATTCTGACTCTGAAGTACGCTCCAGCTCTGAAGCTGTTGCCACCTCTTCAGCATCGGATAATCTATATGTACCTTCCTTGATCAACCATGGTACTTCTGTATCTTCATCTGTATCTTTTTCTTCATCTGCAATTTTTACCAGCTTTTTGTCTGCATTATCATTTTCTTTATCGTAAACCGGAACTCCAAGCTTAATTGACGCACCATCTCTGCTCCAGGTTTCCAATAATTTTCCGCAGTATGCCACGCCAAAAATAAGCTCTCCTTTTGTATTTAAGGAAAACTTATATGTTCCATCAGCCTCTCCGGTTTTCTTTATATCTGATTTTTTATTTTTTGCTGTTGAAGCAGCTGCTGCTGCTATTTCACATCCGGTCTCGGATGTGATCTCTATAACACCATTTAAGTTTACGTTTTTAAGCTCTTTGCCATCCTCATCTACTACTTTAAGTCTGTAGAAGGATGTCTCAAAGGTATCCTTATCCTTATCGGTTTTAAGATTCTTTGAAAACAGTTTATTTAATATGTCATACCTGATCTTTGATATCGCATCCTCTGCGTCATCTTCATCGTCGTCTGATATTACAAGCTCATCAAATACTACCTCTTTGTCATCCGTAAGCTCTTCCTTTTCTTTCAGTCTGACTGTAACAGTCATGCCATTATCTGATTCTTCAGTGAACTCAATGGCGTATCTGTCCGGTCCCGGTTCTTTTTGGGTCTCAACAACAGCAGCCGCTGCATCTTCAACCTTATTTCCTGTGACTTCAGCTATTTCTGTTATGGTCACGGGTTCCTGTACTGTTACCTCTGTGTTCGCTGTTGAGATGCCGGTTGACTCCTCTGTTTCTGTTGTCTCGATTTCGTTTTCTGCGGTTTCATCCTCCGGTGCTACAGCTTCTCCATCTTGAGATATGGTGTTTTCTGTATTATCTTCAGACGCGTTTTCTGTGATGCTGTTGTTTTCTTCAGCTTCAACTTCACCATCAGATTGGTTACCTGCATCTCCTGAATTATTATTTGCATCATCTACATTATCTGATGATTCACTGCCATTGCCGGAATTATCTTCATTTTCCTCTGACTTTTCATTGCCTGAATCATCGTTATTCTCATCTGAACCAGAAGCATCAGAGTTATCACTATTCTCCTCCCCCGATGCTTCTTGGTTTTCATCATTTTCCGAATTATCTTCATTTTCCTCTGACTTTTCATTGCCTGAATCATCGTTATTCTCGTCTGAACCGGAAGCATCAGAGTTATCACTATTCTCCTCCCCTGATGCTTCTTGGTTTTCATCATTTTCCGAATTATCTTCATTTTCCTCTGACTTTTCATTGCCTGAATCATCGTTATTCTCGTCTGAACCGGAAGCATCAGAGTTATCACTGTTCTCCTCCCCTGGTGCTTCTTGGTTTTCATCATTTTCCGAATTATCTTCATTTTCCTCTTCGTTAAAGTCCTCTGACACATTGTAATCAGAGTCAGAGTTTGTATCAGCAAATGACACCAATGGAGCAGCTGTATTCGTTATTAAATTCATCGTCATCAACAAAGCACAAAAGAAAGCTATACATCTTCTCAGGTCTTTATTAAAAAGTCTGTTATTATTTGTGTTAATCATAAGCCACTCCAAATTTAAATCTAATTACACATTATTTATCACTATGGTTTCTGCAATAGGCCAATCACCATAATGCTTTTTCATCATGTCAGGATCAGTGTTAGGCAGAGCTGGCAGAGCTGGCTGATCTGCCTGATCTTCCTGATCTGCCGTGTATATTTTATAACCATCATTTCCGTCTATTGTTTTAAATGGATATTTATTATTATAATATTCTATTAATTTTTTATCATATGGCTCAGCATCTGAAGCATCAGCTTTTTTATAGTCTGTAAAATCAGCATATTCTTTATCCCAATCTGTAATGTTAACAGTATCAGGATCCATAGACCGGATACCTTCTACATCTTTTCCGCCTTCTTCTTTGATCTGTTTATCGTAATCATAAACCACTGTTTCCAAATATCTGTCCTTATAATAGGTAGTTTTAGCATTAGCATTACCGATGCCACTAAATCCTCCGGATGTGTCGGTTGTATCTCCCTTAACAAGTCCGGTACAATAACAGTTTTTTATTGTTGCGCCGCTAACGGAACCTACAAACCCACCGGCTACTCTGCCACTTGCAGAACAGGTAGAGTAACAGAACTCAACGGTGGAGTTTTTTGCATCTCCTATAAGTCCGCCGGCATTTCCTTCTGCGGTTACATTGAACTTATCTGTCTGATACTCTCCATCTTTTGTATGACCACCGGAATAGGAAGCTTTTACAGAGGAACCATCTGCTACTCCTATAAGTCCGCCGGCATTATTCTTTGCTTCTACCAAAACAGATGCAAAACAGCCTGTTATACTGCCACCATTCATTTTTCCCACAAGTCCACCGGCTGTCCCGTCACCGGAGCCTATTGTTGATGATCCATTTTTCTCATACACATAAACTCCGGAAAGCTCAGATGAAATTGATTCTCCAACTAATCCTCCAACATTATTATTCCCGTTTATACTCGGATTGATTATGTGTATATTTGTGACTTTACTTACACTTTCAAGTCCACTTTCAAGTTTTCCAACTAATGCTCCAACATTTTTATTCCCGTTTATACTCGGATTGAATATCTGTAGATTTGTGACTATACTTCCACTTTCAAGTTTTCCGAATATACCCACATCTTCATCTGTTTCGTCTATGCATATATTTTTTAATTCGAAATTATTTCCCTCATATTCCAGTTTTTTCCCGGTATATACAGGCCTGAGACCTGTTGACCCGGTATCACCGTTAAATTCAAATACACCACCATTCTTGAAGCCTGAATCAGCCATATTTATGTTTTTTACCTGATTGGCTTTTTCTACTTCAAGATTTGATAATGCATGAGTATGTACATTTGAAACTAAATCTGATAAATTTTCCAAATGTCTTAAGTTTTCTATACTTGCTGTTACTTCATTATTCTTATTAATTTCTGTGTAATTACCGAACAGACTGTTTGTTATTTCTATGTTGCCAAATGCTCTGTTTGATACCTTATCTGTATCAAATACTAAAGTCTGCAGGCTTATATCCTCTCCCGGGTAAAATTCCGGGAATAATTTACCAAAATGTCCTTCGGATGAATCTTTTATATTGTCAAGCTTTATTTCCCATTCTTTTTTCACATTATCATATTTCACATAATCATAATTACCTTCCTCGGGATTTCCGCCCTTATATAAGATTACTTTTCTTATCTCGGGATTTCTGTCCTTATATAAGATCACTTCTCTTATACTTCCACTCTGAAGACCTTCAATGTGAAGTAATATCTCTATTGTACCCGATAGGATTTCATTAATATCTTTTTTTACTGTTGCTGTTAGTTCCTCACCGTTTACTATAGTTACTTCAGGAGCTTTAAGATCATCAGTTTTATCTATACTGATATCTGTTCCGCCATAATATCCTATGACAGATTTATTGTCACCGTAACTTCTTCTTAATCCTCTTTTCTCATCTCCACTATAATTAAGGAGTAGATCATCATATTTCTCTTGCAAATTATTCAATCCATATCTTGATGTATCTTCTTTCTCTGTACAAAATACGTCAAGTACTTTTCCTGTGTTTAAATCATATCTTATAATGTAGTTCGTATTGCCTACATCTATTGATCCGGGAGGTAACATTCTATATAGTAATGTATCTTTTAAATTAGTACCGGTATATGGTGATACGAAATAATAAAGAGTTGTATCTTTTGGTGTATATCCTGGTATATGTTCTAATGTTCCAAAATATCCAGACGCAGTTGACCTGCCATAATATCCATTACTTTCAGCCATTATCAAATGATTTTGTGCGGCTATGAAAATTTCTTTTGCATACCCATCCAGCTCCAGTTGTTTCATGTTTCTCATGTAAGCTGCTACGTTCACAAAGGAAAAAGCTAAAAGTATTGAAAGTATAGCAACCGCTAATATTAATTCTACTAATGTAAAACCTTTTGAATTTCTAATCTTCTTTATCATATGATTACATCTCTTACCAAGCTTTGGGTGACAGTAACCTCACGGTGAAGGTTATGTTGCTTTTTGTGATATTCCAGTCATCTTTCCAAACCGATAAACCGGTAAACTTTAAATCTCCATTTGTATCTTTTTCCACAGACCCTTTTACATACATTTTTTTAGAGGCTGCCTCTTGGGATACTAATAAGTAGCCAGATGGATTATTATCTACTCTATTTTTATCGGCGCCTTTAAACTCATAATAATATATCCCTTTAGATTTATCGTTTGATTCTACAAATTCTATTCTGCACAATACGCCTTTACCATTAGTGTAATCCACTGTATTTGCTTTGTTGCGATCATCTGTTTTTCCATTGTTGTAAACCTTTATTTCAGATGCACCAGTCAATTCATAACGTAATTTTGTAATTGTTGATGTCAGCAAAATATTGGCATTTGCCACATCCACAACTGTTCTGTATGCTCTTATAGCTCCGGGTATTGATGAAGCTATTGTAGCTGTAACCAAACTGAGTATAAGCGTTGTTGCAAGTAATTCCGTAAGTGAGAATCCTGTTTTCTCTGCTATTTTATTCTTTATATATGCTATCATTCATTTAAATCCCTGTTTAATCAGCTATTGTTATTTATGATACGATACTATCCCATGTTCAAACAAGTTCGCTGCAATATCTATACTGCTCTTATCTTGTTCATCAGTAAACTTAATACTTTCACTTGAACCATCCCTATAAACAGTTAATGTTCCACCAATATCACTACCACCTGACTGTATATAATTATTTATTGTATCTCTACTGGTTGTAATTATATTTGCTGTTGTTGATAACATTACAGAAAAAGCTATCATCGCTAAGGATACCAGTAAAGTTGCTGCTAAAGTTTCCACAAGGGTTTCACCATTCTTTGATTTTAATCTTCTATATACCGGTTTCATCTCTTTTTACCCCACTTCTATCTCTTGTGCCTCCCACCAGATTTCATATTTTTTTACTTCAGTTTGTGATTCTATTGTATAACCTTCTTTAAATGTCGGAATAAACCTGATGTTTATACTATAAACATCTTTAGCTGAACTCTTACTACTTGATAACTCGGCATCAAAAGATCCATCTGATTTTACTAGTGTCAACTTCACATTTACATCATTGGTATTTCCATTTATATCTGTGTGTATTTTATATTTGTGTTCTATAGTTTTCACTGAAGGGTCACCTCTTTGAACACTAAAGAGACTTTCAGCATTAAAGAGATTTTCATAATCAGTTTGAGATGAGGGTTCTCCGTTTTCTCCAAATATAAAACATCGTGCCGTACGTGTTAACAGACTATCCTGTGTACCGGGAGATTTTCCATTAACAGAAAAACTATATGAAGTAGACTCACCTGTTGTTCTCTTGATTTCTATCGTTACTTTTTTTCCATTAATTTCATCGATCAAAACATCCGCTGCTGAAGTCACTAACATGTAATGCCTCTCATCTTCCCATAATCTTGCCATTCTGCCACTTGCTGCAGTTCCGGATGACAATATTACCACTCCGACAGTTGATGTTATCAACACCAGCAGCAGAGCCAGTATGATGGATGCACCGGATTTTGATCTTAGCTTGTTATAAACCACGTTCATATGTTCATACCGTTTCATTTACAATCAATCACCCACCTCTCTGAAGGATCCGGCGGATTACCTTTCTCCTAGAGCCGTTGACATCTTATCTCATGTACATCTTCATGGTATGGTTTTCAGAGTATTGTGGGCTCCCTAAACTTTTTAAACACCAAAAGGGCTTTTTCACTGATCATGAGAAAGCCTCATTCTTATTATTACTTATAATTATACCACTTCTAATCGTTCTCTTACAAATAAAACTATTATTAATGAGTCCGGTATCTTCACTCTGAAATCTTAATACATGGAACATTTTCTCCTTGATAATAAGTATGCTTATTGGAAGTTAAGAATATAAGTTAGTTATATCATCTATGTCGACATCTTTCTCAAAATAATAAAGAGGTCCTTTCGGACCTCTTTAAAAACACGAACTCGTGTAACGTCAAATATACTTTTTATGACTAATACTTAACTTGCATCAACATCCTGGCCATCACCTACCAAAGATGCCTGCTCACTCAACTCCTCTGACTCATCATCAAATCCAATTTCAAAATCTGATGAACCCAGAGCGCCTTCAACTAATTTGATAAGCTCAAGAGCTGAGCGAAAATATTTAGTCTTGTTACGATCCGCCCAAGTAACGCGTCCCTGCCATGTGCCATGTTCCTGATCTAAAATCTGGATTACAAACACATTGTCCACTTTACTGGGAGCTTTTTTTCTCTTTTCATTAGAATTCTCGCTCATGATATCCTCCGTCACACAATCTTACAGTGATAATATATCAAATGAGTTATCAAAAAATCTATTAAATTAGAGACAAGATTTGTAATTTTGCGAAAATCCTTTAAACATGTTTAAAAATTTTTAATTTTCGCAAAAAAATAATACTTTTTCAGTTCCGCTATTTAAATCGATGTCTCGTAGCTATCTGTTATTTTAATTTATGTCATTTTACCTTATAATTTATATATATTTATAGTCCCAAAATTGGTTTTTAAAAATAAGGAATTCGGCTCCATGAATCTTAAATATATACAAATAAGATTATTCTCTTTATTTATCATATTTTTTTGTCTATTGTTCGAAACTTTCTCTAGCGTTGTTTATGCTTCTGACGATTTCGAGCATCAGTATCGTATTCTGTTCATATCTTCCTATGGGTTCTCCAATGCAGTGGTACCGGATGAGCTCAGTGGATTTGAAGCGGGACTTGAAGAACTGAACTATCAGATTGATTATGAATTCATGGATACAGAGTACTACTATCGCGCTGAGGATATTGATAATTTCAGTGATTATCTTTCTTACAAGATATCTGCCGGTGGAAATTTTGATCTTATCGCCCTGGCGGATGATCAGGCTCTCAGATTCTTAAATAATCATAGACAAACATTGTTAAAGAATAAACCTGTTGTTTTCTTTGGAGTAAACAACACCACGGAAGCCATGACAACTTCTGATCTTCCCGGAGTCACCGGTATTGCAGAGGTGATAGATATAGAGGGAAATTACAAGCTTATGCAGGAGCTCTTTCCAGACAGAAAAACATTGGTTGCCATA
The DNA here is from genome assembly GCF_000424445.1 of Oribacterium sp. NK2B42. Taxonomy (GTDB): domain Bacteria; phylum Bacillota; class Clostridia; order Lachnospirales; family Lachnospiraceae; genus Oribacterium. The sequence continues at coordinate 28,832 of NZ_KE384191.1, read as the reverse complement.
GTAGATGCCACAATATCCGGACAGGGCGATTTTGTGGAATTTATGAAGTTCAAGAATGCTCATCCTGATCTTAAAACAAGAATCATCAATACTTCCTACTACACAGCTGATGGTATCAAAGATGTTTTGCACGAACTTGGAGAAGACGATATCATATTATTTCTGGATTTTTCAATCGATGGTGAGTCCAATCTATATCCCCTTCAGACTGCTGCAAGCTTTATTTCTAAAAATACAACAAATGTACCGATATTCAGGGTGGGATCTGCCAATATAGAGCATGGCGTGCTTGGCGGTTTGTCATATTCCTATTATGAGGCAGGTCTCATGGCAGGAAAGATGGCGAGAAAAATCCTTCTTGGTGAAAATCCTGATTCGATGCCATTAGTTACAAGCGCAATATCTACTCCATTTTTTGAACAGGGACAGATGGATATCTTCAATCTGAAAAGCAAAGATCTTCCTATTGGTTCAGTTGTTTTAAATGAGCGACAGACATTAACAACATTTTACAGGGATAATTCAACTGTCAGTAATCTTGTGATGCTGACTGCCTTGCTTCTTGTCATAGTTATAGGACTTCTTCTTGGAAGTAACCGAAGAAGGTATAAACTTATCAGAACAGATTATCTGACCCAGCTGCCTAACAGAACATTCATCACCGAGAAAATATCCAAAGCCGTAGAATCCAAAAAATCTTACGGCATAATCATGATGGACGTGGATCATTTCAAGGGAATAAACGATACAAAAGGACATCAGGTTGGTGACGAGATCCTTGCCGGTGTCGCTGAAAGATTAAAAGAATTTTCAGGAAGAAATATCACATTTGCCAGACTCGGAGGAGATGAATTCTCAGCCATAATCTCAAAACCTGACAAAGAAAAAGTCATCCGCATCTGCGAAAAAATAGTCAGCAGAATGCGAGATGACTTTGAGACCAGTATAGGTACGATCAAAATAACAGTGAGCCTTGGATGTGCACTTTATCCCGAAGATGTGGATGATATAAATGAAGTGATGGAATATGCAGACAAGGCCCTATATGTCACTAAGGAACACGGACGAAATGGTTTCCATCTATTCTCCCGGAACGATATTTCCGTCTGAATCATAGGTATAATAGCCGGTATCAAAGAGTTCTTTTTTAATATTGCTGCTATCCAAAACCTTGGGGATAAGCAGATATGATTTCACATTTTTTCTACCGTTGTTGTAGCTTGTGGTATCATATCTGCATTCAAAATCCCAACCGCTCTCTTCTATCAGCTTCTCATCCGGGGAATCTCCCTCCAGAACAGCCCTTGTCAGATCAACCGTCACTATGGCTTCGTTTTTCAGCGCCTTAAATACTGTCATACTCTGATTCCCGGACAGTATATTATAAACATTATCCACGTCGGCGTCCTGTCCCGTAACAATCACTTTATTGTTCTGAGAGTAGTCACTTTTTATAGCATTAACAGCTCCTAAGGCAGTGGAGTCATTGGCACATACTACTGCATCGAGCCTGTTGTGCTTATAATATGAATTCAAAATGATCTGCATACGCTGCTGTGCAATCTCAGTAGACCAGGTTCCTGTAGCTGTCACATAGAAATCCTTCTGTCCGGAGACTATATTAAGCTTACCTTTCTCAAAATAAGGAGCCAGAGTATCCATCTCTCCGTTATAAAAATAACGTGCATTATTATCTACAGGATCTCCGGTCACAATCTCTATATTCCGGGTTTCATCAGAAGCATCTAGCTTAAGTGCGTCTATAACATATCTTGCCTGAAGCTCCCCCACGATGTAATTGTCGAAAGACACATAGTAATCAACCATATCCGTATCCATGAGAAGTCTGTCATAGGCAATTACTTTGACGCCTGCCTGAGATGCCTCATCCAGCACTGATGAAAGAGTTCCACCGTCTATGGCAGATACCACAACGAGGTCCACACCTTCATCTATCATATTCCGAAGTTCTTTGATCTGCTTATCTATCAGATTATCAGCATAGGAAAGAATAACCTCATAACCGTATTTTTCAAATTCGGATTTCAGGAAGGCTCCGTCCCGGTTCCACCTCTCAAGCTGCTGATCGGGCATGCTGATACCTACGATTATCCGACCATCATCAGCTCTGTTCACATAGCCTGATGACACAGTAGAAACTGCTTCGTGAGCTGTACTTGTCTCAACCGGTGAAGCTTTGCTGCATCCCGTCATAATTAGGGTTATACATATTAAGTTAAGAAATATTGAAATATTATTTTTCATAAATAAATATAACCTCACTTATTCCTGGCATACCGATACCTACTTAACTATCTCCGGATTATCACTTACAGGAGTATATCTGTCAATCCACTCAATATCTGCTTTATTTACTACATTCAGTTAATCAAGGATTGGTTCTGTAAATTCTCCATCTTCACTACGAAGAACGATGACTATCTAACCGGTTTCACATGTCATTTTAATTTTGCTTTATAATTTTTATAGTAACACTAATATGTTCTCTCTTCTACTCTGAAAATTATTATATTTCCAATGTATAGTCTAATTTCAAACCATATTGACAGAATCAATTAAATCATTGTATCATGTTGTTCACCAAAGCAAGCTAATGCATTGGGCATCAGTACTGATTCATAAAATATAATCTATCTTATCTTTTTATAAATCTCTTTCGGAACATATCATCCGGTTTCAAATTATCTAAAAATCATCAAAAATCATAAGGAACATATATGAGCGACAATTTCAAAATCAATGATAAATATAAAGACAGACTATTTCGTTTTATATTCGGGCACGAAGAAAACAAGGCTTATGCCCTTGATCTTTACAATGCTATAAACAATACCGATTACAAGGATGTATCGGACCTTGAGTTTTACACTATTGAGGATGTAATATACATCAAAATGAAAAATGATGTTGCACTTATTTTGGACAGCTATCTTAGCCTTTGGGAACAACAAAGCAGCTATAATCCAAATATGCCGCTGAGGGGTCTGATGTACTTTGGACAAATGTACAGCAAGTACATTAAAACCAATGCTTTAAATATTTATGGCAAAACTCTTGTGAAAATACCAACACCTCGATACATCGTATTTTATAACGGTTTAACGGAAATTCCTCCGGTTGAAAAAATGAAACTATCAGATGCTTTTATTAATCCTGATAAGTCCGATGATTTTGAATGGACAGCTGTCATGTATAACCTGAATAACGGAAAGAACGATGTCCTCAGATCAAAATGCAAACCATTACATGAATACATGATGTTCATAGAGCGAATCCGTGATAAAATGAAAGAAATCAAGGATATTACTGTAGCTGTAGATGCTGCAGTAGTATCCTGCATAAATGATGGAATACTAAAAGATTTCTTACTGGCCCACAGGGCGGAGGTTGTTGGTATGGTTTTAACAGAATTTGATGAAAAAACTTTTGTTGAAGGCATAAAGCAAGAAGGACGAGAAGAAGGTCGCGAAGAAGAACAACGTGATCAGATCTCTAAAATGCTCAGCAAAGGCAAAACTCCAGAGCAGATTGCTGACTTCTGTGATTATCCGATAAAACTTGTATTAGAGGTTCAAAGTAACTTAAAATACGACCAAAAACAGAAAATCCTACCTTAGAAGTTTCCTGCATAAATGCTGGAATACTTAATGATTTTTTTCTACCATTTATCAGAATTTGAAGGAGGTACCGGAAATGAACGAAGCTCTTATAAAACTTATGAAACCAGAACTCGATGCAGCTAAAAATGAAGGAAGAGCTGAAGGAAGAGCCGAAGGAAGAGCCGAAGTTGTAAATGAGTTAACTGAAGTTACAAAACGATTAAAGAAAGGTTATTCAGATGAGAAACTCCTTAAAGAAGGCTTTGATCCGGATATAGTGAAATCCGCCAATGAATTGTTAGCGGCATTATCGTGAAAATGATCTGCTATTGTGAATATACAAAGAAAAGGGAGCGTATATGGCCATCCGTATACGCTCCCCTGTTTTTGATTCTTAATCAGGTTCCAATTTCTGATCCTGTATAATCTTGTTTCATGGTAAACGGTACGAATCTTCTTAATACTTCAATCTATGCTCATCAGCAATTGACTCCGCCATGGTTTCCAGTGTGTTTCTATGAATACCTGATAGATCAGCATTACGAAGACCGACATAGTCTCCTGAAGTATTGCTCTTTCCCATATCAAGACCCGCTGTGGTAGCTGCACCGATAAGTGTCTCATAGAAAGTGACGCTCAGATTGCAATTGATGGGGCTTGTAAGCAAGGTTTTGTTGGTATTTGAAGATTTATCCGTAGCTGATATGGTGATATTGCTTATCATGCATCTGTACTTACTGTCATGAAGCCTCTGTAGTATATCTCTGCATACTCTGTAGTTTGCTGTTGAAAAGCTGATATTAATAGTTCTTCTTACAGTGTCGTCAGTTGCTATAGGAGTCTGAAAACTGTAGTTATACTTTTCGGCAAGAGGAACAAATATAGAGTTTAGCAGCGCGGCTTCTGACTTGAAGTTGTCGTAGGTTGCCACAACTCCCGTGATAGTATCCTGATTAGTGGAAACCTCATCCTTCATTGACTGAATAAGTTGTCTCTTTCTATACTCAGTCTCTATCTGCTGTTCTATCTCAAAGGTGTCAGCAGCTGCTATCCTGTCTTCTACCGGAATCTTGACAAACCTGTAGTAAACAAGACCGAGCATAAGTATGACCAGTAAGAGAAGAAATGATTTTTCAAATTTTGAAAAGGGTCGTTTCAGCATTTTTGCTCCTAAATCAATATAATGGATTTATAGATTAATCTACTGTTCCCAAAGGTGAGGACGGATCAAAGCTTGAGTTGATAACAGGACTTGAATCTGATGATGCTCCGGTTCCAACTGTTATGCTCCGGTTCCAACTGTTGGACCCGATGTCGAAAATGAAATCGGTGATCCGGACGTTAATGTCGGAGATCCTCCTGAAATAGTAACATTACCACCAAACTGGCTTGTATCTGTATCAATAGATACAGTCTGGCTGCTGGCGGAAGAAGCTGCCTGTTGTTGTGCCTGAGCCTGAGCAGCTGCCTGAGCCTGAGCAGCTGCCTTCTGTGCAGCCTGTGCTTTAGCCTTGGCATCTGAACTACTGCTTGATGAACTTGACTTTGAGCTTGAAGATTTCGAATCCGAAGAAGACTTTGACTTATTATCTTTAGAGCTTTTATCTTCCTTTTTGGTATCCTTGTTTTCTTCTTTCTTAGCTTCTGTCTTTTCTTCAGTTCCTTCAGCATCTTCGGAAGGCTGCTCTACGATCGTCGGCACATAAACATTGGTACCTGTTGCAAAGCCTGTCGGACTTGCATCAAGGTAAGCATCCACTGCTGTCTCACCATTAGAAAGTGCTGCCTCTACCTCTGCAGGTGACCGGAAGTTTACTGTTATGGAAGCATCCACATACAGCGGTGTAAGAACATTACCATCAGCATCCACTTCAATCTGGGCATTGTTTTTATCGACTGTACTTGCGGTCTGAGCAGTTACATACCCAACATACTCTGACTCTTCAAGCTGTTTTATGATTTCCGGGATCATTTCCGCCTCAGGTACGCCTAAGTTTATCTGTGCAGTATTATCAATGATCTTGATGTTCTGGATACCGCCTGTGGTATGAATACGCTGATCGAGAACATTCAGCATGGTTATCCTGTCCTGAGCTGCGACCTCGCCATCAGTAAGGAAACCATTCCCATAATGACTATACTCTGCGATCACATTTGCATATTCATTATTTTCAGCTTGAAGAGCATGAAGCTCTTGAAGCTTTTGATTATAGAAACTTTCTGCTTCGTCGGCTTTACTTAGCTGTGCAATTACTCCGTATTTCGAGAAGAAATACAAAGCAACAAGATACAACATAAATATCAATAAAGTGAAAACGATATCACTTCTCGTTTTCTCTTTATACATGAGATTTATGGTTTTCTTGACAGGATACTTCCTACTCTTACCGATCTGTATTCTGTTTATACTAGCCTTTGCTGCCAAATCGGTCCCCTCCCCTTATATTTATGAACTTTGTCCTTTTAAAAATCTTTCAGTAAGTTCGTCTATAGCTTTATCTGTTTCCGACTCATATTCGTCTTCGTCCAAATGTTTCACCCATTGATCATCGGATTCTTTGACAGGATCATCCTTATAGTCGTTTAGTCTGATGAGTCTTGCAGCAAAATCGTTTTCTGCAGGCTCTTCCACTGATTTGATCACTGGAAGTTTCTCCTGGACAGGTTCCGGTTCTGTCTTAATGACCGGAGATGTATTCTGAACAGGTTCAGCCTTTGTTTCCATGGTTTGAACATTGTCATCCAAGCCAATCGGTCTAAGCTCTGAATTATCTGTAAACTGTTTCAGATCCTGTGAACTAAGTGGAGCTGAAGCTGCCAATTCTGTAATTTCTGGTTCGCGTGTCGATTTGATAACCGGCTGTATTTCCGGTTCCGGTGTAGTTTCTATTTTCGGAACGGATTCTGAAGCCTCTGTCTCTGATGCAGGTATGATCAGAGGTACAACTTCAGAAGTAGTCTGCTCCGGTGCAGCTTGCATAACAGGTACTGACTCCGGATTTCTCGGCTCTGATGATGGTATGATCCGAGGAACAACTTCGGAAGTAACCGGATTCGGTATGCCTGGTATCACCGGCACAGCTTCCGAAACCGCCGGTTTCCACATGTTCTCGACTATCGGCTGTACTACAGGCTGAGACTCACTCACTGCTTCTGCAACCGGCTGTATTACCGGCTCTGCAGCAGGCATCGGTGTTGCCTGTCTTCCGGCTCCAACAGCCCTGCTAACCTGTGAAGCCAGAGAGTTAAGGTCTGTATGATCAGAAGTCATCTTAATTTCGGAGGCTGGCATATCTACGGAGCCTCCGTACTCTTTGTCCTTAAAGGAATCAATCTTTTGCTGTTCGTACTGTTCGATATGAGCTCTGAACCTGTCGGCTTCCTCTGCAGTCAAAGGCTTAGGTTCATATTCGGGATCAAGGGTGATGCCATGGCTTTGGGGACAGGAAATGAAGCTGTCTCTAACTTCATCATCCATAACAGCTACCAGATCGCCTAAAGGTCTCACCGGAAGATTGACTGTTTCCGAAAGAACCTTTATAAATTTTCTGATATTGCTGACTCCGCCGCAATAATACAGAGTATCGATATTGTTATTGTTATTGCTGTAGCTATAGAAGTTAAGAGCTCTCATGATCTCAACAGCTCTGCTTTCATATATCTGAACCAAAGCAGGATGAGACTGAATATTATTGAGATTATCTTCCAGGGCAAGATGCGAGATATGTATATCTGTACCGTTTATCTCGCTTATTTTTTCTGCCAATGCCTGCCCGCCGGGTTCAAAGGTTCTTGTAGCATTGTATATTCCCTGATTATAGAAGTGAATCTTGAAGCTCTCATCTCCCATGTCAAGGATTGCAAAATCCTTCTGCTCCTCGATCGAGAATTGCTGTCTGTATGCACTCAGAATTCTCTGGATTCCGATAACATCCGGCACCAGTCCGATGGGTACAAGCTTTGCAGCCTTCGCCATCTTACGGTAGCGTTCAATGAGATCCTTACTGCAGGCTACGGCCTGAAGTCTCATGCTCTTATCTGTCTTTTCTATTACCGCATAGTCATAGAAATATTTGTCTGAACTATCAGAAATGTAATCATGGAACTCAAAGGGCAGATTCAGTTCAAGCTGCTGTAGATTCATAAGAGGCAGCTCTATGTTACGGATATAAACACCGTTTAGAGGCACACTGAAGATAACATTTTTACATTTGATCCCGTGCTGTTTCAGAGTGTCACGGAGAAATTCGGACATAGCATCCCAGTACTGGATCATGCCTTCTTTTACAGCATTGTCCGGTACGTTCTCATAAAAGTAGCTCCTTAATTGTCTTTTAACCACATAAGAAACCGATATACGGTAATTTCCTATGCTGATGCCGACTACCTTATTGATTCTCATCATTAACCCCTAACTAATGTGTACTTTTTTATTTAATGGAATCCTCTTCAAAGGGTTCCGGTTCCCCAAAAATCATTTAAAACAAAAGACCAATGTACCAGTCTACAAATTCACTTCCTATCAGGATGGAAATCATGGTAGCAAGTGAGATGGATGGTCCGAATGGGATCTTTTCTTTCTTTAATATAAATACAAATACGAGTCCAACGATGCAGCTGAGTATGAGATTAAAAACCGCAACCCCCGGTCTCATATAAAGTCCTGTCATGAACAGTAGTTTAATGTCTCCGCCGCCAAGGCTCTCTTTTCCCGAAACCTTGTCGAAGATGATCGACAGTACCAGCATAAAAAGCGCTATGCCAAAGGCACTGATAAGTCCATACTTTAGATCCTGAAGCATCAGCTCAAGGGTACTCAGGGATTCTGTTCCTGTCTGTAACGAAGTACCTTCGGCTCCCAAAACTTCTCTTGCGAAGTATGAAGTCAGACCCTGTCCTTTAGTGAGTGCTATCAGGGGCAGAGTCATTAGCCACCAGATGATCCCCAGGACATGAAATCTGTCCGGAATTATGTAGGTCTTTAAATCCACAAGACTAAGTCCCATGAGGATAACTGCAAGTCCCATAAATCTTAGCGCTGTGAAGGACAGATCGAATTTTAAAACCAGTACTACTGAGGTTACACCCAGAAGTAATTCTACCCATGTTGATTCCGGGCTTATCTTCGCACCGCAGTGACTGCATTTTCCACCGGATTTCAAATACGACACTATAGGTATCAGATCTCCTGCTGTGAGCTGTGCCCCGCACACATCACAGTGGGAGCGTCCGTTGAGAACACTCTCCTGTTTTACAATACGCCAGGCCATACAATCGATAAAACTACCAAAAACAGTTCCAAAAACAAATGCTAAAGTCAGAATGTAAATAGTAAATCCAATGCTTGTATGGTCCATATGATTTCCTGCATATAAAACACGAGTATGATTCCTTAGGTGAATCCTGAGGCACCATTATTAAAATCCGATAAAAATTCTAAACAAATCCTTTACTGATACGTCGACTTAAGATAATTCAAATATAAGCAAAATATAGTAATTTTGCCCAAAATTCTTAAAAAATGGATTAAATTTCCACTAGAACTTTGTTGTGCGCCCTCATGGGAAAATTTAATAGAATTTTTATAATCACTATATAATATAAGAATTGAACAGAGTCTGTCTGTGAAAATATTAACTTTCCTGTCAAAATTTTAAAATTTCCTGCATCAGACTTGCATTTAAGCATTCTGATGTTATACTTCTGATGTTTAAACTGTATGAGGGGACAATATATTTCTCTCACATACACAGCGTATCACTCAAAAGCAGTGCATGCGCAAATAATGTTTTAAATCCAGGAGGGTTAGGAATGAAGTTAAAGAAGCTTTTAACAGCAGGGATTGCTGCATTTATGATCGCAGGATCAGCTATGACAGCCATGGCAGGCCAGTGGATCGCCAACGGTAATTTATGGTACTATTTAAGGAGCAACGGTCAGTTAGCCGCTAATCAGTGGGTAGGTAACTACTATTTAGGGTCAGATGGACATATGCTCACAAACACATGGACACCTGATGGATATTTCGTAGGTGCTGACGGAAAGTGGATTCCAAATGCATTAAACACTGACACAAATGCATCAATTTCTGTGATCGGTACATATACATGGGTATACACAGAGCCTAACAACGGTGCGGCTGCTATGCCTGCAACTTTCCTTGATACACGTGAAGTATCTGCTAACTCAGACAAGTCTCTTACAATCATCGAGAGAGCTAACGGAATGGGTGGCACAACATCACAGGTTTCTTTCATGGGAACAAATCACTATGTAAGTGTTATCAACGGTCTCCAGTATGACTTCAACAACGGTGAGATGATCATCACAAATGTTGATGGCTCAAAGATGCACTACACAAAGACTGCTTAATATATAACTTATGAGCTTTAGGTCCTGCGCAAAGCGCAAGACCTTTTTTTTTGATCCACCGGGGACGGTTCTCGCCGGCGAGAACCGTCCCCGGTGGATTTTTTTAAAGAGCTATCGCGGACGGATCTTTTAAATAACTTTGTAAAGCCCTGCTAAACCTTGGATTTCCAATTAAAAAAGCTCCTGAGATATTTAATTATCTCAGAAGCTTATGATTTTCTATTAATAAACTTCATCTCTCTGACCATACGCATCTTTCCTCACTCAAAAGAAACTTGTTGCTTAAAATCAAACAACCCGGTCATAAGTAGATCTTTCCTCATCCACCAGATAATCACTATCCAAAGCATAATTGCTTTCTGCTAAAACCTCAAAATTGCCATAAGCCACCTTAGCATGACTAATCTTTGCATTACGTATCTCTTCTTTGGATTTGGCCTGCCTTAAAATACGCTTATACTCTTTTAACTCACTTTCCCTTTCGGTAACCTTACGATAAGACTCGGGATCATACTGCTGGAGATAAGCCTTTTCATCAGAAGACAGCTTCTGTCCTGAGTCAGCCTTACGCTTTAACTGATCAAGATTTTGCTGATTCGGACGCTCAAAAAGAAGCTTATTCTCTTCTTTTGCTTCATCTGAATTCTCATTCTGAAACTTCCTGTTCTCAGACTGATATGTCTGATCCAGCTTCTGGTTGTTACGGCTCCGTAACTCCAAATACTGCTGCCAACGGCTTTCCGTACTGATCCGTTCCTGGTTATCGTATCTGGCTACACCCTCAATTGCCTGATAACTCATTTTGAACCTCCTTGTAATGGTTAACGACTCTCCTTCGCCGTTAAAGTCAATGCTACGCATTACGTACATAGTCTTTTATGAGTTAATTATAGTATAGAAATACTAAATAGCAAACAATATATAAGTAGTTTTTTCAAAAAAAACATTAAAAAAATATAAACTTTATAAATTACTTTTATTATTCCGCTTTATATATCTGTTTATGAGAGTTTTGTAGGCTAATACCCCAATTAAACTCAGGAGATCCCATATATGCATTTTATCTTTGATAACATAAACTATCAGTACTGTCCGGCTTTCTTCTTAACAGAGAATTTCTCACACATTTCAACAGCAAAGGGTATAGGATAAAGCTGCACCATGGTTGAATGTATCAGATCACCGATATCCATCTTGAATGCGACCTTAACAAACTGCTCCGACACCGAATCGAATATTCTTTCAAATGTTTTGATACTGTCTACATCGATCTTACATACTTCAGGCGGGCTTATATCAACCAACCGGTCAAGCAGTGTAGCAAGAGAGCTTGCCGATGCACCCATCATCTGGTTCATGGCTTCGGAGATGGCGCTCAGATGCATATCATTCACCTCTCCTTCACTGCTTCCAGGACCACCCATCATTAAATCTGTAATTGCGACAACATCCGGCTCCTGCAGGATGAAAACATTGTTTCCGTAAAGACCTTTAACGTAATGGATCTGTACAAAGATACAGGTCTTTTCATAATCATCCAAAGCATTCTTTCTGCTGATGATGCTCACGCCCGGGGTAGTGATGTTTACAGGGTTATTAACCATCATGCTAAGATTTGTAGCTGCGTTTCCCATGCTGATATTTGCGATCTCTCCCAAAATATCCTTTTGCTCATTTGTTAATTCGCTCATTCGTATTCCCTCGATTTAAAATGATCTTTTCCTCGTATTCGTCTTAAAGAGCAGTCTTTGTTATATGATATCACTATTTGGCTGATGCCTCCCTGCTTTAGACCATACACAACATGTAAGCTCCAGGTTGCCCTTCAATACAAAAATAACCTTCTTCTAATATTTATCGGTTAAAGCATTCTCTTAATAAGAGATTTTTTACAAAATTTTTAGAAAACAAATTGTTTCAGGTATCAGGCTTCCAGATTCATGTAATCTTCAATCTGATACAGGTATCAGTTTTCGATTCATATAATAATTATTCTGCTTTCGGTTTCCAGCTTCTGGACATATGACCGTCGTCTTCAAAAGCGTAATAATAATCGTCTATGATCCTTGTCTTGCTTTTCACTTTCTTTCCGTTGGAATCAAAGTAGAACCAGTATTCTCTGGTGGCACCGTCTTTTCTTTCGTAAACAGGAAGCTGCAGCCAGCCTTCCTGCATGTGACCGTCATTCCACTCACCAAAGTAGTAATCCGAAAAGACCCATGCGATGGAATCATAGTCCTGCTGTTTGACATCGGAGGAATCGATCCAGCCGTATAGCATACGTCCGTTTTTGTCGAATGCATATTTCTTTCCTTCGATGGTTTTAATGTCATCATCCGAGAAGTTTTTATCGGATTTATAAGCTTTTCCGTCATTTCCGAAGTAGTACATCCAGTACTGAGCCTTGTAGTTCTTTTTCTCAGACTGGTCTATGGGGATTGCTTTCCAGGAATCTCTAAGGAGTGCACCGTTGGAATCTACATAGTAGTAATCGATGCTGTCTTTTGTTTCTTCTGATATAAGTTTGTTTTTGGCAATGTTTCCGCTGGAATCCAGATAAAACCAGTAGCCGTTGGCAGATTTCCAGGTGTCGGTGGCGACGGTCCCGTCATCCTTAACCCATTGCCAGACACCGGAATTGTTTTTCCAGCCTTCAGCATATGAGGTTAATGCACCTGCCGTCGACATTATCACATATGTATATAGTGTGATCAAAATCCCTGTTTTGACCTTTGTATTCAGTTTCATCCCCCAAATCACCCCTGTCTTTTTGAATCGTCTCTGTTGAATAACTCCCGGTGGATTTCTGTATATTATTTCAGTTTAACGTCTGATCAGGCCGTTTTCCTGATAGTACCGGTCTTTGTCTTCGTACATTTTCTTATCAGCCAGTCGCTCCAGGTCGTCAACATTAGCTTCAGAATTTTCTTTGTGGGTGGCGTATCCTATGGATATAGACATTTGCTCAACCAGCTTGCCATGCCACTTTGCCGCTTCTGATAAGATACCTTCTTTTAGTTTTTCGGGTTCTGTTGTATGTGCGATGATGAAATATTCATCTCCTCCTGTTCTGTAAACGCGACCGTTTCCTGCCACAACCAGGGACATGCAGTCTGCCGCACCTTTTATAAGCTCATCTCCTGCGGCATGGCCTATATTATCATTCACGGATTTTAAACCGTTAACATCGACTGAATAGATGACAAAGTCATCTTCCATTCCGTTGTTTCTTATACTTATAAGATCCTCTTCAAAGCATCTTCTGTTGTAAAGTCTGGTGAGTTCATCCGTCATGGATATACGGACGAGATGCTCTTCACGTTTTTTATCTTCATCAATATTCTGCAGTGTGTATATGATTACCTGAGGAACACCTTTTTCGTCTGTTTCAACCGGGATATACAGTGCCCTGTACCATCCCGAGAAGATACTTTCAAATTCATAAGAAATGTATTTTTTTCCGATGAGTCTTTTCTGGACTGTTTTTATATTGGTAAATCTCTGGAAATCATTAACATATTTGTGAATTACTTCCATTTTTAACTTGCGGTTCATAATGGAGTGGTTATATGAGTTCAGATTCAGTTCGTGTTCCACAGGGACTTCCTCCCGCAAAGACATCTCCGTCATTTTTTTAAAATCCAGGAGGTTTACATTGTCATATATCTCCGCCATGGAAAATAAAATACGAAGCTGATCTTTCAACTTCACCTTGTCGTCCTCAATGGTCTGATTCTGGTTGAACATATCCTCGAGATACCTGTTCATGGTTCTCAGAAGTCCATAGCCTACTCCAAGCATCACAACAGTCTCAATGGTCAGTCCGACAATCATATTTATGAAATATGATGTGATCGAACTAAAGTCTGTTCTTAATGCTCCATAGTACGGCGCAGTGATAAAGGTTCCAAGCACCATCACCAAATAATTTGTAATGACTGTGGTGAGATAAAACCACTTGTCGCAGAAAAGCAGTGACAGTACAGGCACTGAGAACCATGTAAGATGAATGCCTACATGGGCGTAACACATGTATAAGAGGAGAATTTCCAGAGCCAAAAGAGCAAACATACTCACCCAGGCTGATGCCGGTTTCCAGCGTCTCAGGTAATAATGAACAAGTGCGATGATCAGCATGGTCAGTGAGATATGAAGACAAGTAATCATCTGAACTTTACGAAAAACTCCGGCATAGACTCCGCCTGCAATTGCAGGTCCCGTAAGGATACAGAACCACAGTATATTATTCAGGTATTTATTGAGCTTAACCCTGTTATTATTTATGAATTCTCTGTATTTTGTTGAGTTTTCCGGAGAATTCCGGTTCTGGTTGGTGATAGTCTTATTTTTGTCCAAGGTGGTGGGTCTCCTCTGCTTTTTGCACTTTCACTTGCATTTGCGCTTTTAGTTGCATCTGCGTTATTACTTGCATCTGCGCTTTTACTTGCTCTTTCACTTACGCTTGCTCTTGTATGCTCACATATTATTAATTTAGTTAAGAAATCTGAACACAATAATTCGTTTCTAAATTACTATATATAGTATTTCGTGATAAAACATTTGATTTATAAGTTTTATATTAATATTGGAATAATTATTCTGTGAAGATTTAATCCGGATTCTGATTCGACAATATAAGGTTTAGGATTTGCCAATATAAGGTTTAGAATTTGACAACAAATGGATAGGTTCGGCCTCGAATACGATAAAAACCATCTCCCGGCATGACTCAGGATGGATATTACTTGACTTGAAGTCAAAAACAAAAAGCCGGTGGGTTGACTTCAGATGGATAAAACGGGATATGGAGTCAATTAATATTAGTCAGTGGATTGACTTCAGATTGACAAAACCGGATTTGGAGTCAATGAAAGTAAGCCAATGGAATGACCTCAGATGGATAAAACCGGATTTGGAGTCAATGAAAGTAAGCCAGTGGAATGACCTCAGATGGATAAAATCGGATTTGGAGTCAATGAAAGTAAGCCAGTGGAATGACCTCAGATGGATAAAATCGGATTTGGAGTCAATGAAAGTAAGCCAGTGGAATGACCTCAGATGGATAAAACCGGATTTGGAGTCAATGAAAGTAAGCCAGTGGAATGACCTCAGATGGATAAAGCCGGATTTGGAGTCAATGAAAGCAATCTTAGGTTTTGATTCATATTTATAAAACCGTGTGTGGAATCAACGAATAATAACTCTATGGTTAACTTCATTATCAAGATAAATGAATTGCAGTCATTGAAAAGTTTACAGATTTTTGACCCACTTGGATAATAATCAGTTCTGAATCAAATCTAATTTGGAACTTATGATCTTTGTTTAAGAAAGTGTGGACGTGGTGATGATTTTCAACAAACAAGGTTCTCGTGGTTTTAATTTAAATAAACAGGCTCTGATTCACACATCTTCTTCTATGTGCAAATCAGAGCCCGTTTAATTATTTAAGATATTTTTCTGATGTCGCGTGTTGCGATTACAGCTACGCCGGTGCCTGCTGCATTCTCGATGAGAACGTCACCGATGCTGATTGGTGCCTTGCAAACTGCGTGGTTGATGTCCTGCATTACTGCGAAGATTTTGTCCTTTGGAATGTCATTTGCTGTCTTGCAGGAAACTCTTTCCTTGTCACCTTCTTTAACTGCTATGGTTGAAGTCACGATCCTGGTAGGATTTGTAACCTCTTTTCTTGCATATATGTCACCTCTCTTGCAAGTGTTTCCTGCTACTGAGAGAACTTCTCCTTTATCCATCTCGACTGTGAGCTGGCAGCCCATGGGACAGCCGATACAGGTCAAATGTCTCTGCTCCATAATTCTATTCTCCTTACTCTTTTTCAATCTTGATGGTTATGGTCTCCATCTCAGGTCTTGCCAGCAGGTCTTCCTTTTTAACAATGATCTGCTCCATCTCGCCCGGTGCCAGAATCTGGCGCTTTCTGTGCTGAACTCTCTCATCTCCATAATATACAGAAACGTAGGAATCCTTATATACATCACCGACACGGAATCGGACTGTCAGATTCTCATCCATACGGCCCGGATCGATGGTTGAAGGAACTGTGTATCTTGCACCATCGGTTGCAGCAAGCTTAATGAGCTTTCCTGAAGCATTTTCGTCAAGCTGTCCCTTTACATACTTCACAGCGTTTTCTCCGGCACGTCCGGCTTCCTCGGAAACGTAGTCAACGAGGTCATGAACATGAAGAACGTTGCCACAAGCGAAGATACCGGGAACATTGGTCTCGAGGCTCTCATTTACAACAGGGCCTGAGGTGATGCGGCTCATTTCAATGCCGGCGGACTGTGAAAGCTCGTTCTCAGGTATAAGTCCGCAGGAAAGAAGAAGTGTGTCACAGGTGTATCTCTCTTCTGTGCCGGGAATCGGCCTACGATCAGGTCCAACCTCAGCGATGGTTACAGCTGAGATATGCTCCTTGCCTTCGATGTCTATGACTGTGTGTGAAAGCTTGAGAGGAATTCCGTAGTCGTCAAGGCACTGTACGATGTTTCTCTTGAGTCCGCCTGAGTAAGGCATAAGCTCGGCAACAACCTTTACCTTTGCGCCTTCAAGAGTCATACGGCGTGCCATGATGAGTCCGATGTCTCCGGAACCCAGGATGACAACTTCTCTTCCGGGCATGTAGCCTTCGATATTAACAAGTCTCTGTGCGGTTCCTGCTGAGAAGATTCCGGCGGGTCTGTAGCCCGGGATATTGAGGGCTCCTCTGGGACGCTCGCGGCAGCCCATGGCGAGGATAACTGCTCCTGCCTGGATCTGGAACATTCCGTCTGTACGGTTCATGGCTGTGATGACCTTCTCTGGTGAGATGTCCATGACCATGGTGTTCAGTTTGTATTCAATGTTAAGATCCAGGGCCTGCCGGATGAAGCGGTCTGCGTACTCGGGACCTGTAAGCTCCTCTTTAAATGTATGAAGACCGAATCCGTTGTGGATACACTGATTAAGGATTCCTCCCAGCTCTCCGTCTCTCTCAAGGATGAGAATGCTGTCGCAGCCGGCTTTCTTTGCGGCTACTGCTGCGGCGAGACCTGCGGGTCCTCCGCCGACTATTACGATATCTACATTATTCATTCTGCTACCTCCTTGGAGTGCTCAAGCACTATGTTTGACTTTCCGCCGCTCTTTGTGATCTCTGTAAGTGGAAGTCCAAGCTCTCTTGCAAGGATATCCATTACACGGGGACTGCAGAAACCTGCCTGGCAGCGTCCCATTCCTGCTCTGGTTCTTCTCTTTACGCCGTCCAGTGAACGTGCGCCGAGAGGTCTGTGAATGGCATCAAGTATCTCACCCTCTGTTACAGACTCGCATCTGCAGATGATCTGACCGTATGCAGGATTCTTCTTGATAAGTTCATTTCTTTCTTCTAATGAAAGCTTCTTAGGATCAAGCACGTCTTTTCTTGTTGAGATCCAGTTTTCCTTTGCTGTAAGGTTCATCATGTCACGGAGCATATTTCCGATATACTCTCCGATTGCCGGTGAGCTTGAAAGTCCCGGTGACTCGATACCTGCGCAGTCGATGAAGCCCGGTGCATCCTTAACCTCTCCAAGGATGAATTCCTGATGATCTTCATGAGCACGAAGTCCTGAGAAGGAAGTGATAACACTTCTTAACGGAAGGTTCTTTACATTCTCAGAAGCCTTGGCTGTTATCTGATCCATTCCAAACTGAGTTGTGTTTGTTGCATCCTTGTCATCCTGGTCGATGGCTGTAGGTCCTACAAGGAGATTTCCATGTACTGTAGGTGCTACCAGAACACCCTTTCCGAATTTATTGGGCTGAGGGAATATTGTGTGACTTACGTGATCCCCTACTGTTCTGTCAAGGAGATAATACTCTCCGCGGCGCTCTATGATATGAATCTTCTCTTCGCTTACCATGTTGTGGAATACATCTGCGTAAACGCCGGCTGCATTAACAACATATCTTGTCTTGTACTCACCGTTGTTGGTGCGGAGATGCCAGAGACCATCAGTACCCTTCTTGATCTTCTCAACCCTGGTATTGAAACGGAAGTCAACGCCGTTAACATTGGCATTCTCTGCCATGGCTATGTTCAGCTTGAATGGGCAGATAATCCCAGCTGTCTCTGCGTAAAGAGCACCCTGAACGTTGTCGGAAAGGTTCGGCTCCATTGCGAGAGCTTCTTCCCTGCTTAAAAGCTTCATGCCGGGAACGCCGTTCTTAACGCCCTTATCGTATAGCTCCTTGAGTCCCGGAAGCATTTCTTTATTGATACATACAACCAGGGAACCGTTTCTCTTGAAAGGAACATCCAGATCCTTGCAGAGCTGATCCATCATGTAATTTCCGCGAACGTTCATCTTTGCCATGTTTGATCCCGGCTCAGCATCGTAGCCTGCGTGAATAATGGCGCTGTTTGCTTTTGAAGTACCGCAGCATACGTCCTCTTCCTTATCGAGAACACATACTTCAACATTGTAGCGGGAAAGCTCTCTCGCCACGGCCGCACCGGTGACACCTGCACCGATAATGATCACATCGTAAGTCATGATTTATTATCTCCTTATAAATAACTATTATCTCTTGTCCCAGCCGAAGGTGGCCTTTACTGCCTGATTCCATCCGCGGATTTCTTCTTCTCTTTGTTCCGCTCTCATCTCGGGTCGGAATTCCTCATCTATCTGCCAGTTCTTCTTGACGTCTTCCTTGTCCTTCCAGAATCCGGTTGCAAGTCCTGCCAGATAAGCGGCTCCCATGGCTGTGGTCTCTACACATTTAGGTCTGTGTACCGGAGCATCGATGATGTCTGACTGGAACTGCATCAGGAAATTGTTCTTGCAGGCACCGCCGTCAACCTTAAGTGAAGTAAGGTGAATGTTGGAATCCTTTTCCATGGCTCTCAGCACGTCATTTGTCTGGAAGGCTAATGACTCCAGCGTCGCTCTGATGATGTGGTATTTGTTTACTCCACGGGTAAGTCCTGTGATGACGCCTCTTGCGAAGGGATCCCAGTAAGGTGCGCCAAGTCCTGTGAAGGCAGGTACCACATAGCAGCCGTTTGTATTCTTAACTCTTGTGGCGAAGTACTCGGAATCTGCCGAGCTGTCGATGACTCTAAGCTCATCTCTCAGCCACTGGATGGCAGCTCCTGCTACATAAACTGAACCTTCCAGAGCATAATTTATTTTTCCGTCGATTCCCCATGCGATGGTAGTGAGAAGACCGTTCTTTGAGAATACCGGCTTCTCGCCTGTGTTCATCAGCATGAAGCATCCGGTTCCGTAAGTATTCTTGGCTTCTCCGGAATCGAAGCAGGTCTGTCCGAACAATGCACACTGCTGGTCTCCGCCGGCGCCCGCGATCTTAATGGGGCCTCCGAAGAATTCGGGATCTGATTCTCCGTAAACGCAGCTGCTGGGCTTAACCTCGGGAAGCATGCAGCGTGGAATGTTAAGCTTCTGAAGGATCTCATCATCCCAGTCAAGAGTATTGATATTGAAGAGCATGGTTCTGGAAGCATTGGAATAATCTGTCACATGAACCTTTCCCTTTGTGAGCTTCCATATGAGCCAGGTGTCTACTGTTCCGAAAAGCAGCTCTCCTTTTTCCGCTCTTTCCTGTGCATTCGGCATATGGTGGAGGATCCACTGAAGCTTTGTGGCTGAGAAGTATGGGTCAATGATGAGGCCGGTCTTCTTCCGGAAACTTTCCTCAAGTCCTTCCTTCTTCAGTTCTTCAGCTGCGTCGGCGGTTCGACGGCATTGCCAGACGATTGCGTGGCATAAAGGCTGACCTGTGAGCTTATCCCATACGATAGCGGTCTCTCGCTGGTTTGTGATACCGATAGAAACGATATCCTCGAAGGTTGCTCCGATCTTCTGCATCGCGTGTCTCGCTACAGAAAGCTGTGACTGCCAGATCTCACCGGCGTCATGCTCAACCCAGCCAGGCTGAGGGAAAAACTGTGTGAATTCCTTCTGCGCTACCGAGCAGATATTTCCTGCTTTGTCAAAGAGGATGCAGCGGTTACTGGTTGTACCGGAATCCATGGCCATTACGTATTTAGACATTTATATATTCCTCCGTTAAAGTTACTTATAAGATTCTTTTACTAACATCAGCACGATACGGCATGTTTTACCTCGTTTTGGGCACAAAAAAGAGTACAGCAAGTAAACAGCCTTCATAAACTGCTTACTGCCATACTCTCTACTCTCCGTGGCAAAATATTTATATATGTATACTAGCACTTTAAGACAAAATGTACAACAGGAAACAGCATAAAAGCCAAAAAAATTTTCAGCTGTGTTCGTGCCTTATACATTTTACACTAAAATGCCGGTCAAAGCCAGCAGTTGTCGGTTATGCCCGCTTCCATGGCCATTACATATCTCTTTTGGTGCCACGTTTTAACATATCAGCTTTTTTTCTCACTTCTTCCGGTGTGATGATGACAATGTTCGGAGCTTTGCCCTTAACCTCCTCCAGTGAAGCTTCATAACTGTTTATGAAATATTCGATGGTTTCACGCATTACCAGCATGGCGGAGCTGATATCGTTTTCGTATACGATCAGGCGACTTTCAGCCATGGCACGGGAATCGGCATGACTTATCTTGTTCCTGACTTCTCCCAGGTGGTAATAAGCATAAAGAACCTTCTGTACACTTTCAATGCTGCTGCAGGCAGTATGTCCGGCTATCTTATCAGGTGTATCATCATTGATGGACCCGGTTCTGATGCCGGCATATATCAGGTTTCTGTCTTCATCTTTTGTACCCATCAGTCTGACGGCATCACGGTCATAATTTTTGATGAAATAGTGCTCTATATCATCAAGCTTATAGTATTCATATGGTTTCATTTCCAGACGCCGAAGCGCCAGGATCTTGATGATATCATCTGCCTTTGTCTCATCATCACAATAAAAGAAAATACCTGAGCTTACAATGTTCGCAGGAGCGTGGGCTTCGATAAGAGTCAATACCTGCTGATACAGCTGGTGTTTATATGCCCATTTTATAAGCTCCAGAAACTTAATGCTGCCGTCACCCTCCAAAAGGTTCTTATAATCTGCCTTGATGCATCCTGCTATCATTCCAAACAACAGTCCGTACTCGCCTTCATCCTTCCATGATGCTTCATCCCGGAATAAGCTGCGGAGACGGTCAATGCCCTCCTGAACCTCAGGAATGTTGCACATGGAAATGCCTACGTCCACATGTCTTGCCCCATAGATAAGTTTACTTATCCTATCATCCTGTCCTCCTGAATTCTCCCAGAATTTCACAAGCAAATCCGTTTTACTGTAGTTGAGAAATGCGTGGGCGGCTGTGACAAGCTCCGTGGATTTTGAAATTACAGTGCTGTCTTCTATCTGCCCCGTCAGGCTGTCGCCGGATTCCGTCACCTTGTAAATCTTCTTTAATTGAACATTACTTCCGGGAGTCGAGATCAGGATGTCAAGCATGTTGAGAAGGATCTGACCGTCTATTGCGGAATCATTACCAAGAGAAACATATAGATTTATCTCATCTTCTCCCTCAGTATCCGCAGGGTCAGTGTTGAGTAGTATGCTGACCCAGTACTCACGTTTTTCAAGCATCTCCGCCGGAATATATCTGAATGAAACACCCTCATTTATCTCAAGACACTCAAGCTTTGAAGATGGCTTTAACTGTGTATAAAGATAATATTTAACCCACTGCATTGTGTGTCCCGATTCTTTGTCGAGGTCCGGGAATTCATTAAAAAGGGCAGAGCAGAACTTCTTGTATAAAACCCGGTTCTCTGAAAGCTCATCAAAAAAACGGTTAAGACGTTTAGTCTCACGTTCCGAATACTGCTCCTGAAAATCTCCGATAAATTTGATCAGCCTGTTCCTGACTTCCTCCGGAAGTAAGGTATCATAAGCCTTTTCGTCCGGACTGATTTCATCTATGTACCGAGCCAAACGACACTTGTAAAGATCCAAGGCCGACAGTCCGGAGCCTTCCTCCTGCGAAAGATTCTTTGAATCCTTCAGCCTTATGCTCTTTTGGCTGTCCATGTCACCTTGAAGTACTTCATCACCTATGATCAGTATCTCCTCAACAGGAACTCGGGCCAGCATTAACTTTGTACCCGCCTCAATACTCTGCAGAGCTTCACAGTAATCGTAACCGAACTCATTCCTTGCAGAGTAATATCTCGGACTTCTGTCATTCCAGGAAACATCCAGTGTGGTAAGCAATATATTCTTTTTCACCTTCACACCTCCTCGTATAATCGGTATATGCCTAATATACCAATGTATATTTGTATGTACAAGTCAGAGGGGACGGTTCTAACCCATCTTGATTTGTAGGTCTGTACAATAATCGAATCCGAATTCATAAAATTCCATATATGGTCTAAATTTAGACTATAGGAAAATTTCCATTTCTCAGCTATCATCTTTCTGTAACACAATCAGGAAAAAATTCTGTCACGTTCTGTGATGTATTTCACCCCTAACATTTGCACATTGTATCATCTAAATAATGATGATAGAATCAAAATAAAAGAAAGATAATGTAATGAATGATTTTAAACAAGGCAAACAGTCCTAAATCTGATGGCATAAAAGTTGATAACATTACTGTTTCCCTTGTACATGAGGGAAAACCGGTCAAACTTATAAAGTGGTTTAAAGATAATGGATGTAAAATTTTAGAGAAATATCCCGGAATATATTATGTGTCCGGGAACAAAATTCTTTTTCCTCTGCAACTTATTGTTTCATCCAGACTCAGTGAAAAATCACACTATTGGCTCAAGTCACTAACAAGTAAAATGAATTTAGAAACCGGAAAATGTCTGGTGCTGTCTGCTAATAGTCTCTCCGATAAGGATGATAAAGAAAATGCCGACTCGGTTATACGATTAGCTTTAGCTGAAAATCCTGACATTTTTAGACATTTTAAGGAGGTACCTGATATGTATGAAGCTCTTATGACTTTAATGAAACCAGAATTTGACGAAGCCTTATCTAAAAGTAAAAGCGACAGCATTATGTCTTTATTCAATAAAGGTCGTCTCTTAGAAGAATATGCGGCCGAAGAACTGGATATGCCTGTAAAACAATTTCGTAAAGCATACAAAGAATGGCTCGCAAAGAAACAGGATAAGACAACATCTCCAGTTTCATAAGACTAAATAGGTATGCTTTTTCTTTGAATTCTGCTTAAAAAAAGCCTCTCTCGTCTTTTCAAACGAGAGAGGCTTTAAACGTTTTTAAATTATATTCTATCAACAATAAAATCCGGTGTATCTTTTACCACTACAGAAGTAACTCTTAGAAAAAACTCCCCTCCGGATCTTAGGCCTTTGCCTGAATATCCGGAGGGGAGTGTGTTATACAGAAGAGGTTTTATAATCAGATACAGGCAGCTTGCCTCAGACTGTAATCAGATACCGGAGGCTTACCTCAGGCTGTAATATGTAAAGGTCGCTCCGCCCGGTATGCCATGGGCACGCAGGCTGTCCTCCAGGCCGGAACGCTGATCCTCAGGGATAGAATCCGGCAGATGTACGGTCACATCCTCAGGGATACCTGCAAAGGTATCAGGCTGATAGTGAGGAACTCCGTCTATGGCATTCCCGTCATCTATCTCATCCATGATGGCAGTAGTAAACCATATGTCCTTAAGAGCAGTATTTCCTGCAAGGATCCTTGAACCGATTCCGTCTCCACACTGACCGCGGAAGTAGGCAGAAGTAAATGTAGAATCCTTGAAGGCTTCATCCGCGATTCCATATACATTGCCTGTCAGCCACCAGCCATCTTCTGTATACATATGATAGTTAGGGATACCAAGCTTATCGCTGTTGCCGTGATATCCGGTTATAATTCCCGGATTGATACAGTCAAAGTCAAAGGTGCTGTCAGGGATGAAATCTCTGGAAGAACCCATCCATGCAATCTCCGGATATCCGATAGAAAGCAGGTACTTATCAAGATTATCAGACTCTTCAATGGTTGCGTCAGACGGAAGGTAGATCTGATAATCGAAGCTTGTTGCATCATAGAAATTTCCCTGAATCTGTGAAGCAGGGTCATAAACATCATCGAGATACAGACAGCTTCCTTCAAGTTCCTCATGATCTGAGAATACATGCTTATAGGCATCTTCCAGATATACGTAGTCAGCCTGTATTGCGCGCTCGCCTATCTCTGCCTCAGGACAGAGGATGATGATGCAGGCAGCGCCAAATGTTGCATGGTCACCGATTTTTGTTACTGTAGAAGGAATGACAAGAGTGTCCAAAGTTGTGGAGTTGAAGCAGCCATCAGGAATCTCGGTGAGACCTTCCGGAAGATTTATACACGGAAGTCCGAACATGGATGAAAATGCACCTTCACCTATGGTTGTCACTGTCTCAGGAAGTTCGATCTTCTGGATGTTGTGACAGTTTACAAATGCTCCCTTGCCAAGTTCTTTAAGGTCTGTCGGCAGCTCTATCTCAGAAAGCGATGCTCCGTCAAAAATATAATCAGCCGAAAGGATCGCACCGTCTGCAAAACTTATCTTATCAAATCCGCTTTCATCAAATGCGTGATAATCATATTCTGCGGCGCTGCCTTTAAATGTTCCTGTGCCGGAACCTTCATAAGCACCGGATCCTACATAAGAAACACCATCAGGCAGTACTACATCCTTAAGGTTAGGGCAGTCACGGAAAGCGTATGGATATATGAAGTTCAGGGTTTCGGGAAGAACGACCGTTTCGAGATTTGCACATCCGAAGAAAGCATTGCCCTGGATCTCGGTGACGCCTTCAGGGATAACTATCTTCTTGATGGAAGTATTATCCTTAAATGCATTAAATCCCACGCTGACTGTGTTGTAATCACCGATAACAGAAGGGATAGTTACTTCTTCATCAGTACCGGAGTATGACATGATACTGCCGCCGTCGGAAAGAAGACCGTTTACTTCTGCTGTACCCGGCTGGTGCCATGCCTCAGGATCAAGTTTCACAGAATTCATCAGATCCACAAACTGTTCGTTGTCGAGGAATGCTTTGAATTCCTCAGGACCGAAGCTGTTGTTGGAAACATGAACACAGGCACACATCCTGTCACTGAACTTTGAGAACAGGTACATGGAGTAAAGGATGGTCGGTTCATCAGCGCCTTCTTTTTCAAATATATGTTTTGCGATGACACCGAGCCAGTCATTGCTTCCATAGGTACGGCTGAACTGATCCCCTTCGTACATATCTGCATGATGCTGAGGATCCGGGTTGTACTGTGTTGTCATGGTGATACCGCCGGTGAGAGCATTGGAATGCAGATTTGCCACCATGGAATTCTCGCCTGTTTTTACGGGCCAGCGGGCAGGGAAGGTGGCGGTGATGCCGTTTACGGAATATTCATTGCCATCCGCGGTCTTTATACATTCAAAACTGTTCAGTACGGCACGAAGCTTACTGTTATACAGGTAGTGATAAATGTTTGTATCATCGGTTGGCTTCAGCGCTTCCAGACGGATATGCATGCCCAGCCATTCTCCTACCAGGGTTTCGCCGTAATCCATGACGATATCAACAGCAGGTGTATCACTTTCGTTGGAAGGGTGGAGCCATCCCTTTCGTGTATTATTGGCCCACACCCGTACAGGGAATCCTGCCAGAGTCCCTGATACGTCACGTGACCAGTCTGTTTTTACCTCGTTTCCGTCGTAGATAACAGTATTACTCACATTGTTTATTATGTTGTTAAGTGAGAAATTATCAGGGCGGAACATTAGTTTCCACCCATCTTCTTCATCGGTCACTGTAATGTGCCCCATGTTTTCCCCTTTGCCTTCATTAACAGCGCTGACGCCTTCAGGCAGCCGGAGTATGAGATTTTCATCTTCAAACACCTGCTCTGTCAGGGCATAATCCTTGTTTATACCCGGAATAGGTGATGCGGGATCAAGCTCGTTTTTTGCAGGCTCTTCCTCCACAAACGGAGCTTCAGTCTCGGCAGAGGCGGTAGTTTCAGGCGTATCGGTAGTTTTAGGCGTATCCTGTACAGGCTTTTTGCTGCAGGCCGCAAGCCCGATAGCCGTCGCGCAGAGAACAAGGATCAAAGTTTTTTTCTTCATAATGCATCCTCTCTATTTTTGATGTTTATCAAGCACCGCTAGTATCGATGGGGTCTGATAAACAGTTTACAGTTCCGTATATAGCATAAAATCTTTATCATTTAAATTTTATGGAATTGAGTATCCTGTCGCCCATGCTTCCTTCGCTTGTATCTATGCGAACTATACCTATGGATACAGCGTGAGAATCATCTATCTGAGCGATATACTCGGTCCACTCATATCCGATATTCTTGTAGGTTCGTCCGGCAAATTTGATGCCTCCTATCTCTCTTTCATCGATATCCTTATAGTTTTCAAACTTATCCTTGTAGAAATCAAATTTTGAGAGTTCAGGATCCACCTTGAACTGTATGAAGCCTGCGCCAAAGGTATTGGGATCTTCATTTTCTACAAGATGATCCTTGTTTTCATCATATGACCATCCGCTTTCCGGAATCTGCATACTGACGGTTATCGTGTCTTCGTCGTGTGCAAACGGGTGAATATCTACAGAGAAGTCTTTCATCTTCATGTTTGCTGCAGCTGCCTTGTCGGCTTCATTGGCTGCCGCCTGAACCTCCTCAAGATACCTGCTTTCAGCCTCTGATGCGCTGAAGCCGCTTGAGTTGAAACCGCTGACTGTGTATACTCCGGGTGCATTGTCAGGATCATCCTCCTCAAAGTTGACATAAATGAAGTGATTCTCATCTTCAGGAGATATCCAGAAGTAGTAGCGTTTGTTTACCTTCATATGCTCGGAATACTCTTCCTTGTCAAACTTTCCTTCGACACCGAACTGCTTTACGAGATCCTCATAAGTGGTATGGAAGATATCCTTTGCTACCTTGTTCATCCATACATAATCCTTTTCAAGCTCCTCTTCACTTCCCACAACTCCGTCACCGCCGGTGGCAGTTGAAGTATCGACAGCCTCCCCGGATTTTGAGTCAGAGCCATCAGCGGCTGCAGAAGCTCCGCTGTCAGTCGGTCTGCTGCCTGATAACACCAGCTTTTCGCCCTCAAGATCAAAGGTTATGGTGTCACCGTCTATGGTTCCTGTCATCTTTTCATCCTCAGCAGTCAGTGTGATGACATCATCCTCTATAGTGTAGGTTCCCGGCTGGTCTTCGCCGTCCTCGATGAAATGCATACTGCCGTCAGGAGAAAGCCTGAGCATGATCATTTCAGATGCTTTATCAACAGTTGTTCCTGTCATCTCCGCAAATTCCTGAATGGACATCGTGTCAAGCATGGTGAGATAATAAGTACCGGAGACTTCACCGGAATCAGAGGAGCTGCTGTTGCTGCCAGTACTGTCTGCAGCAGGAAGGCTTCCCTCTCGCATCATAGTGTAGTAAACGCCCTGCATATCGAGATTAAGTGTGTCACCTTCAAGCTTATAAGTATATTTTGAAGTGCCGTATACTGTGATCTCTCCGGGTTCCCATGTGATGTCCAGCATATTTTTGAAAAGATTAAATTTTCCTGTGCCGTCCTCATAGAGCTCAAGCCATGTGTCTCCCATGCCGGCCTCTGCAAGCATGCCATGATCTACCTTATTGCCGTTGGATTCATATTCATAGATTACATACTTCCCTGCATCTCCGGCTGCCTTGTCAGCTTTCATTTCAGAAGCCTTCGCTGTTTCAGCAGAAGCCTTCGCTGTTCCGGCAGAAGACCTTGCTGTTGTCTCAGCTATGACAGCCGCTGCAGCTGTTGTGGTTTCCGCAGGTTTATCTCCGGAGCCGCTGCAGCCGTTTAAAGAAAAAAACGCAGCAAGCAATGTCACAGTCAGCACATACTTGTTAAACGATTGTTTCATCATACCCTCCTCATACTACTCATACTCTCTTGCTTTATACCTGTACGCTTAAAAAGATCAGAAATTTTGTAAAAAGCATACAATTTATAAATATTAAAGCCTACTTCCTTTGTACATTATACCATAAAATTAGAAAATGATTTTATTTAAAATCAAAAAAAAGATAAAATATCCGGATTTTAGTAACAATTCACAGGTGAATGGTATTTAGTTTGCTAGCCGCAAATAGTGGAGGAAGGAAAAATAAAGAGATTATAAAGAGATTATTATTGGAATTTACTAAGGAATGGTAATTGTTCGGTTGAACAGACAGAACGTATGTGCTATATTAAAAAAGCGGTTCATCCGCTTTACAAGTACCCATGACGAGGTGGTAATCTCCCGAGCCATATTATAAGGTGCTCCATTATTTGGATGTCACTGTGGAAGGGAGGTGGCGCACATGACGGACTACGAAATCTTAATGATTATGCTGACTTTGTTGGCATTGCTTTTTACGGCTTGTGGTTTCTTACTGGCGTTGCTTAGCTTTCTTGATAAGAGAAACAACAAGCGAAAAAAATAAAGCCTCTCTCGTCTGCAAACAAGAGAGGCGGCTCTCACTGAGAGCTAAATAACATCTAATGGGAGCATCCACTTTGGAGTGGGTACTTTCCTTACTGATAAATATATCATTTGTGATTATAATTTTCAATAAAAAGCCAGAATTTTAGTTCTTGAGCATACACTATTTGTAACAGTTCAGCCGGCAATGGTTCGCGAAGACCGTGGTCGACTTTTTTCCCCACCATCTGGAGTTATTGGAACCACTGATTGACCTTAAAACTCAGAATTCAGAATATAAGTCAATGTAATCTGCCATTCAGAATGACCCAAATCCTGATTACCTGAAATTGAGTCAATGTAACCTGCCATTCAGGATGACCCAAAT
>NZ_AUJX01000025.1 GCF_000424445.1 Oribacterium sp. NK2B42 | reverse complement strand
GCATCTGAAGGATCAGTTCCGGGGCCTTCATACATGCCTGCTTCCGGATTTTTCCTGCAAGTGTACGGCCATCGTATTCCTTTGCTTTGGAAATGATCAGTTTCTCATTCCCAGAGGACAGCGGCGCAAAATCGACCGGAACGTTGGAATAGCCATCCGTCCAGAGCAATGTCAGGATGCGATAGCCCAGTTCATATTTCATGCTGACATGGTTGAAGAACCTGCTTACCAGTTCCGTCTTCTTCCCGGATTTCTGGAAAGGTGTATCATCAATGATGAAGAATTCTTCCCGATCATCGGAAGTAGCAGGCCGCATGAATTCAACTACAAGCTTCTGCGAGAGAATGCGCAGGAACTTGTGCCAATTGATCGAGGAATTATTGCAGAACCGGCGGATTGTATTCTTGGAGAATGGCTCTTTATAAGCACCGACACGCATGGACATGTATGTGCTTAACGGCTGGAACATCAGCGTTACCAGGTAGGCAAACAGCTGGATCACCGAAAAGCCTTTCTGCTTGTAACCATTGCACTGTTTCAGAATATCAGATACCTGATATTTTCGGAGGAAAGAACCGACTTCGTTCGTAGCATCTTGAAGCAATATCTCAGACTGTGATATAGTATTCATAGCGTAGCACTCCTATGTTGTGAATGTTTTTGTTAGCAACTTAATTATATCACAGCTGGGTTGTGACTACGCTATTTTATTGTTGGAAACCCGCTTAGAATAAGGCTTTCCGGCACTTATTCATGTGGGAAGTATTAGTAATATACACCTATACAATATTATAATAGTTTTGTTTGTTTTTACAGTAAAAATATGTCATAAATGGTAGATAAATGGTTTATTTCAAATTAAGCAAAACCTTTAAAAAGATCAAAAATAGACAGCTACGTTTCCTGCCAAAATGCAGATAAAACATAGCTGTCTTTTTTTAATCATCCATTGTTATGGTGTGAATGACATCATATACCATTTTTTGAATCAATCCTCAGCCTTGTGAAGCTCATACTCATTCTCGAAATACTCATCCAGACACTGAAGGTTCATGACTCCGTCCACGATGGATACCTTGAAGGTTGAGTCCCTGAGGTTACTCTTCTCGAAATCTACCTTGAGAGTATCTTCTTCTAGCTCATAGTCGAAGCTGTAGCTGTGCTCCGGAAGTACCAGAGCCCCTGATCCGCTCTTTGTGAAGCGGTAGGAAGTGATGTCATCGATGCTCCAGAGCCCTTCCGTGTCCTCCATGGTAAGGTACTCCTTTTTCTTTTCTGCCAATGTCTCCGCCGGTGCCGTCGTCTCTGCAGGAACAGTTTCTTCTATCAGAGCTTCTGTCTCAGCCAATGTTTCCTCTGCTGTAGTCTCTTCAAGGTCTTCTGTTGATGCTACAGTTTCTTCGGATTCAGGAGCTTCGCTGGATTCATCTGTTTCACCATCGGTTTCTTTATCTGAATCATCCTTGTCTTTATTTTCTGAATCTGATCCATCTTCCGAAGCAGCTGCTTTACCTTCTTCAATCTGTTCCGTATCATCAGTTGAATCCTTATCTGTATCTCCTGATTTATCATCAGTTGAGTCCTTGTCTACATCCTTTGATTTATCATCAGTTGAGTCTTTATCCGCATCTTTTGACTTATCATCAGACTTACCATCTGACTCATCCTTGCCTGACGTGTCTTTTTCACCGGCTTTATTATCCGATGTTGAGTCAGACTTATCTGAGCCTTTATTTGAATTATCAGTATCCGTACCGGACTTGTCTTGGTCTTTGTTTACAGATTCTGAGTTGTCTGTATCAGAGCCCTTTTTATCAGTATCATCATTCCCGGTATCAGTATTCTTCTCTTCCGACTTTTTCTCATTCTGCTGAGAACTGTTTTCTGTATTTTCATTGACCTGATTCTCGGTGGCATGGGCATTACTTCCTACCTCTCTTACCATCTCTGCAAACTGGAATATATGCTTCTGCTACAATTCTACAGGGTATCCCATCATCTTACAATCGTGGTTTTACAACTCTGCCCTGCTCATATACGCTTCCATTCCGCATAGGCGAAGCGGCTCTTTGCGTATCACCTCATAATTGAGCCCAACCGATTTCAGCTCGTCGAGGAACACGTTCAGGAATTCCTCAGAAGAAAAACTCTGGATGAAAGCCACGAAAAAGTTGTGATTGATACAGGTGATCTCACAGCCAACATCTATTACATCCGGATGAGTCAGTAAATATAGTTCCTCTATATAAGGGTCCAGCGGTCCGAAAGTTCTGTTGTTGACGTAGGAAATGCTGAAGGTCCAGCGCGTCGCGCCTGCCGCCTGCGCCATCATTCCGGTCTTTACATCCAGCGGCACCTGGTCGAGTTTTGCGTAAAGTGCTTTCCGTTGCTTCATAGCCCAAAGGGAGTTTTCCGGCTGGGTCTGCAGGAGCATTTGTCCACGGGCTCCGGTGCAGGATTTCATCAGGTCATCAAGATTCCGGTCTCTTGGAAAATCCAGTTCCACAACGTTGGCGAATAAGCGGTAATTGTCATGGTTTCCCAATATCGCTTTGTGATCAATCGCAACGGTAGCACTGATCGTCTTTTCACTTGCAGGATCATAGTGCCGTATCGCCCTTGCGAGTATCACAGCCAGAAATGCGTTGGGACTTCCGTCTAAATCCCTGCAATACTGCATCAGCTGCGCCTCTGAAAGTTTGATGCAGAAAGTACGTGCATCATGCTCCGTTCCTTTATTCAGGCGATAGAAGTCCTTTACCGTCTCCCTGGTATATAACGGCTCTTCTGCAGCGTCAATATTCAAGTCGGCAAAGGGATTTCCTATCTCAGACTCCGGAATTATATCTCCCGGCAGACGGAATCCCGAGGGGTCGAAGGTCTGTCCAGTTTTGCGGGAAAGATAGAGGTACAGCGCACTTTTCACATAGGGCAGCACACCTGCACCATCCGTTAAATAGTGGGAAATCTCAAACGCCATGCGATTACCCTCATATTTCCACGCCGCGAGATGATAATTGGATTTCTCTGAATTCAGTTTGATCGGCACCCAAGTATTCCGCACCGTCATGGGAAGCGCGTTAGGCTCCGGGAAGATATCGTTTTCTCTCACAACGGCCTGCACATAAAAGTATGGGAACCTTAGGCGCAAATCCTCTACAACGTCTCGCAGAATCTCTCCATCCACCGCTTCCTTCAGAACGGCAATTGCCCCCATCGTGTTGGGATGATCTGGTGTGGATAGAAAAAGCATTGGCTCAAAAAACTCTTTCATTTGCTGGTTCTCCTTCAAATCCCGATTTATCTCATTAACCAATTAGTTAAATCTAGTACTTTTATTCCTTCAATGTCATAGTTATCATGCTTTGTATTCGCTATCAAAATCTTTGGATATGCATCTTTTATCGCTCTTAGTGGAGACAACTCTCTTTCTAATGTATCTGAATCAGAAATATTATCTGATACTTGGATATACAGCTTCTCATTTTGTTTCATAGCTACAAAATCTATCTCCTTCTGATACAACTTGCCAACATAAATCTGGTAACCCCTCCTGAGTAATTCTAATGCAACTATATTTTCATATGCTCGTCCATAATCCATATTTCTTGTTCCAAGCATTGCATATCTAAATCCTAAATCGCTAAGATAGTACTTATCTGATGTTTCTAAATACTTTTTTCCACGAATGTCGTATCGTTTTACTTTATAGAACATAAATGCACTGCAGAGATACTTCATATAATTTCCTATTGTTATATGATTCGTCTCAACCTTATTTTGCTTAAAAACATTACTAATCTTACTAGCAGATGTCAGATTGGAAATATTATCCATCATATAATCTGTTAAAGAATCCAAAAGCGCCTCTTCCTTAATACCATACTTGTCTACAAGATCACGTTTTATAATTGTAGTGTAAACATCCTTTATATATGATGCCTGATCCTCTTTTTCGCTGTACACATATGACCCAGATAAACCACCACTCATAACATATGAATCCAATACATTTGCTGTATTAGAATCATATCCATAGTACTCACAATATTCAGCAAAACTAAATGGATAAACAGGGATTTCTATAAATCTCCCCGTAAATAACGTCGATAAATCTGAGCTTAGCAAAAATGCATTGGAACCTGTAATATAGATATCGTATTTTCGGCTGTTATATAAACTATTGATAGCAAGCTCAAATTTTTCACACATTTGAACTTCATCTACAATAATGACATTTGTTTTACCATCAATGTATTGTCCTTCGCAGAAATTATAGAGTTCCTTATATGTTTTTAAATCATCGAATTTTAAATCTGCAAAATCAACGTATATTATATTTGTATCTTCGTTTGTGCGTATCCATTCCATATATGCTCGCACCAACTCAGACTTTCCTGAACGTCTCAACCCTGTTATTATCTTTATATCAGGAGTATCCTTTAATCGAACGAGTCTATCCAAATAATCTTTTCTTTTAATAATCTTCATACGGGTTCCACTTTCAAAACTTTAATTTCTTTTCACTTTTGAAAATATTGTATCATTCGCTTTCAAAACTTACAATATTTTTCTTTTTTGAAAATAAGCAAAAAGCAGCCAGTCCAGTATCAGGCGGCAATATGTCCGTCAAGCTTGCTTGTAAGGACATATTGACATCTGATACTTCACTATATAGAAAACATCCCGGATCATGGCGCTCGCCTTGAATCCGGGATGTTTTTCTAACCTGTGTTTTTTCGTCTGCAGTTTTCCTTTTTACTGTAGTAACTACGCTTATTCTCGTACATCATCGCATCTGCTATAGAAATGAGATTATTGATGTTTCCGGGATTATCTTTTGCTACAGCATAGCCTGCGGATACACTTATGCTGTCTATATGCTCACCCCTCCAGGAGGCAACGATATCATTGAATCCAACCATCGCTTCATTAAGGTAATCCGGATCAACCTCTAAAAGAGCCACAAACTCATCGCCACTTATATGATAACACTCTCCGTAATCACTAAAGGCTTTCTTCAGGCATTCTCCGGCACCCTGCACCAACTCATCACCGGCCTTATGCCCCAGACTGTCATTGATACGCTTAAGTCCGTTCACATCAAATACCACTGCGGTAAGATTATCCGGAAGCTTATCAAGACTTTCATACTTATCAAGTACATTACTGTAGGCAAACCGGCTTTTCAACCCCGTCATCACATCAGTTTCAAGGAGCTTTTGCTTCTCAGAGAGATCTATCTCGTTTTTACGAAGATAATACTCCTGGTACTGAACAAACAAAAGCATGGTTCCGTAAGTTATGGCAAGGCAGATGGTACGCATTTCATTGCCGAAAAAAACCTGAAGTCCGATACCTGCAGCCACCATCAAAACGATTGAAATCGTAGATCTGCCATAGGTGTTTGACGAATCCCTTAAGACCTTTAAATAAGCCCATAGAACACTTACAAGGGCAGAAACAAATACCATTACATATACTGAGTAAAAGGCACCATGATGGTATACATTCTGTGAATCCACATAATATATGGAGCCGTTAAAAGCCGAAATTATCTCTGCTATGGAATTACTTGCAATCAGCAATCTGAGATAATTTAACAGCCTGCTTTTTGGCATAACGATCTCAACCAGCCTCAACCCCAGATAGGGCGTCACAATATAATCAATTGCTTTCATCAATACATGAAGAGGTATCGTCCAGGCAGGCGCTCCGTTCAGCGCAACTCCTCCCCATTCTGCAAGCATAGCAACTATTATCACCAAGTAAGATACGGAAAACCTCTTTCTTGTATCAATATCAATCTGTTGATTGTCGTGAATCATTCTCGCAAACATCAGCAATGTGGCACACGACAAATAAATCACTGCTGTATAGTACCCCATATTTATCACCTTAAAAATTCCTAAAATTTAATCAAATTTAATGATTTGTGAAAATATTTTATGCCTTTCACATAATTCTTGTGTATTTTAACACTAACAGATCGAAAAAAACAGTTAAAAATATTTTTCTGCCGTGATAATCTCCGATAAGTAAAAGTTGAGTTATGATACGGTTCATGTGAGGTTGAGTGATTTTACGTTCCTCTCTTACGTTGAACGATTTTTCATTTCTGTCAATAAGTGAGTCTTTGTACGTTTACATCCAAAGGGTGAGTGATTTTACGTTTTTTATGATCTGTAGCGGTATATGTCCGCATCAGTACATGTGAACAACTCTTTTTCAGCCGTTTTTTCATTAATCACTCCCGCCGGAAATACCGTAGCTTTGCCAACATATCCGTAATTTCACTCAACCAACACGTACATTTACTCATCCCTTCCGTAAAATCACTCAACTTCTGTAATTTCGTTCCATATCATTTCAGCCATTGAACTCAGAAAACGAGGTCTGCCGACCGGGCTTTTTACAGAGGATCTGAAGAATATTCAAAACTTATTATTTTGATGATATAAAAAATCAAACCTTATAATAGGTAAAGGTTCCCTCCGCAAAGGTCTCACCGTTATCGTCCTTGATGGTAACTCTCATCACTACGATAGCGCCGCCGTTTCTTACAAGCTCTGCTGAACCATAAAGATATCTTGTGGTCTTGCTGGTAAGGAAATGAAAGTCACTATCAAGTGTTACCAGAGGATCCGCATAAAGACGGGCATTGGCACCGCCTGTGGTATCTGCGATGGTGAACAGCAGCCCGCCGTGTATATGTCCGCTCCCATTCATATGCATGGGTAATATTTCTGTCCTGGAGGTTATGGAACCATCCCTCGCGTTTTCTTCAAATTCAATGCCGCAATGCTCTACGAACCGGCTTCTGGTGTAGTAATCAATGATATTCTTTCCTGTCATATGTCTCTCTTTTCTTTACGTAAAAATGCTCAACTTAAATCAGCAGCACATCGACCGGACGCTTTATACCGGTTAATGTGCTGCTGACATGATAACATAAATGGCATTAATATATAAAGGTTTTAATCCTCGTACTTTATACCGTATTAAGAGTTCAGCTTACAGAACGGATAATGTTGTGAATATCCGTTCTGTAAGCTCTTTTAGTACCGTTGGATGCTTTATTAATGTACGTTTCAATGAAAGGATAGTTTTTTGTGTGGGAACATCAGCATCACTCTTCATTCATTGACTTCTGCTCAACTGATTTGATCCTGTCAGACTGATCTACAGAAAGATCTTCTTTATTAAAGGTATCCGAATCAGGGCAATACATTTCAAACTGATTCATCTTGCTGCCTTCAATCATACCTGAGAATCCCGTGAGACCAAGTACATGTCCGCCCTTTGACGTATCATCAGAGATAAAGTGGAAGTGCCAGCCCGGAGTATTCAGGGTTCCCATATATGAAGGGAAATAAATAGCCACTATGGTTCCGGATACATCCTCATATGAGAATTCCCTCTGGTCTGTCTTAAGCGCGGCATCCAGTGTCTTATAAGGTTTCTCCTGCTTAAGCTCACTCCTTACCTGAATATCCTCAAAATCACCCTCAGCTTTTATAAAGTAGAACTGGTTACTTCCGTTCTCCTCTACGATTTTGTCCAGCTGATCCTTCAGGTCATCAAGATTCTTTGCGGAAACATCGTCTATTATCAGATCCTGATTAAAGTAAGCAACCGTAGCAAAGGGAACAGTTTCAGCATCATCAGCCTCAACAACAGAACCATCACCCAGTGCCTGATACATAACACCGTCAAGATAGATCATCTCCCCGTTAACACCCTCGAAGGTGCCAATGCCTATGTCACCATGCTTTTTCAGTTCCTCCACACTGATGACTCCGTCATACTGCCCTATGGTAAGTGACTGAAGAAGTGCCACCTGAAATACTTTTTCTGTTTTCTGTTCCTGTGAGCTTTGGAATTCAAAAAATCCGGGAATCATTTCCGGTCCTTCTGATGGATCCCAATCGGGAGCATTATAAAGGCTGAAACTACCGTATGAGCCATAATCCTCGGCATCATCAGGAAGAGGTACGCCTATAAACGGCTTCGCCTCCTCATTTTCGTCAATGATACAGAATCCGAAGAATGGTTTCTGGCCGCGATACTCTAATCTGTAATGTTTGCCCCCGTAAGACATGTCATCTTCATCTCGATCATTGAAACGGCAGCCGTCATATGGCATGTAGTCATCATGGAATCGACAACCGCCGTATGGCATATCATCATCACGATCATGATAATGGCCGTATTTTCCCTCATTTAAACGGTCTTTACTCCAGGAATAGTATTCCTCTGACTTAGCTTTATCGGACGAATACTTTTTCCTGTTATTCTTATTTCTGTCATGATCCTTCTTCTCCTGACTTTTCTTCTCTTGATTTTTCTTCTCTTGATTTTTCTTCTCTTGATTTTTCTTCTCTTGACTCTTTTCGCCTTTATCCTTTGTGTCTGATTTTTTCTTCTCTTTATTTGCTTTGTCAGAAGCTTTTAACTTCGGTGTTTCAGATTTAATAACCTCAGTTTTATTATCTTCTGCATATATTTTTTCCGAGGGCTTCTCTTTTAAAACCTTCTCCTCGGATTTCACCTTTACGGGATCCTCCGGCTCCTTTATCGGATCATCCTTGTCACCGGACTCAGCCGGCCTTTTTGAAGCAGCTTTAACAACATTCGATTCTGATACAGCGTCGTAAGCCGATTTCAGTATGCCCTGTACATCTTTCACTTTATCCTTATCAAGATTATCGAGGACATTTTCAATATTGTGTGCAGCATCCGAAATGTTCACCTTTACAGATCCGAAAACACCCTGAGGAGCGGAACCAACGGATGTTGCTGCTACAGCAGACGATAAAACCAATGCAGCCAGTCTATTCATAACATTTACCTCTTTCTATAAATCTACGCCATCAGGCGGAGGCATCAAAAAATTTCCCGAGACCTGTGTCCTCCGCAATACTCTCCTTTGCTTTTTTGTCAACAGGATACTTTATCTTTGTAGATGTCTCACCGCCTGCAACATAGGTTGTCCCGCATTCAGGACATATTGCAGTCTTTATGGAAACCGACGCCTGCAACACCTTACCATTTGACTCCTTCGCCTTCTGGTAGGCATTGGCAACATGCTCCTGCTCATGAGCCCGAACCTTTGCGGGAGCGTCCTTGACAGAGATGTGGGCAGCCGACTTGAAGGAAACGTCCATTTCATTGGATCCGTCCTGATACTTGCGGTTTTTGCAGGTCTGACACTCGGATGGTGCGCTTAACCTGCCCGGCTTAATGGTATCCTCGCTTTTATACACAGAGTTTTGGTCGTTACCAGACATCATCTGTCTGTAATTCAGAGGATTCCGGGCATTCCCATAGTACGCCCGATAATATCCCTCATAGGGATCACTATTCGTTCTTCCTGTACCAAACGCACCGATAGGATTCACAGCCATACCCTGCTCCTTTCTTTCAAGTATACACTTCTACATAGAACCGATCCGCGCAAGGCGCTCCCACGATTCTCACACATTCCGTACTCCCGGTCCGCTATAGCATCCTTCCTTGCTCCATGTGGGGCGTGTCATGAAGTCTGTCTTCCACTTATGTAAACATTATACCATGACTCACCGACAGTCTGTAAATACCGTTCAAGCACATATTTCCGCATTTTAAGAGGTTTTATACATTTTTCAGAAATTCGATGAGTCAGCTGATCTGTTACCTGAAATGTGGATGACAGCCAATGTTCATCTATAAAACCACTCTTGATTCTTATAATAACCACCCCACCTGCCGATATAGAAGTATCGTAACTTGTGCTTTACATAAATATAAGGAGCTTCATGTGAACGAGAAGGCCAATGAAAGACAATTAAATATCATTTTCCTCCTGATCATCGGCACCTTCACCCTGATCCTTCTTTCTTTTGCATATCTCAGCAACAGTCTTTCCCTGAGATATCTGGAAACAGATACAAAGATGATCTCCCATGAACTGGCGCGTATTCTGAACGAAAAAGCCACAAGTACTTCATCCTCAGATAAGGACACTGAGCTTGCAAAGTACTTTGAAGATCAGTCTTCCGAGTATACAGATGAGGGTTTTTCCCTGTGGCTGCTCGATTCCTCCGGTGATATCGTGGCAGAAGCCCCCGGTAATGCCATAGAATTCAAATCATCCTTCCTGGACTCTGTAAAAGAGCCTGATAAGCTTTTTTTTGATGCAAATACCGGAGGAAATTCCCTATTTTTTGCTGACAAAACCATATATATCGCACGAATATTCAGCAACGGGAGCTATAGCCTCATCCTGGAAAATGACGGCTCCAAGGAACGGCAGATACAAAGGATGCAATATGTTGTGATCTTTTCTATCGGTGTAATTTTGATCATTACACTTTTAGTTCTTATTTCCAACATGTTCTCCCGGTACAAGAACAGGCTTTTGCAGCTTGCCACTACCGATGAGCTTACGGGTCTTGCCAACAGAAAATACTTTACTGCTGAGTTCAATCGCAGAATGGTCTTAAACTCCGATGAATCCGGTAAATATTCAATATTCCTTCTGGATATAGATTTATTCAAACAGATCAATGACAAATACGGCCACGCCGCCGGTGATGCCGCCTTGTCAATGCTTGCAGCATACATAAAGACCATGGTATCAAAGGCAAATGGCTTTGCCGGAAGATGGGGTGGTGACGAGTTCATCGGTGTCATAAACCTGCCCTCAGCCGAAGCAAAAGCTTTACTCTTTGAGCTTTGCAAAAATATACAACAGGATTCACCGAAAAAAGAAACTCCGTTTACCATAAGTGTCGGTATAACATCTGTACAAAGCGGCATGACACTCTCCCATGTCTGTGAAAATGCGGATCTCGCTTTGTATGAATCAAAAAAGAACGGAAGAAATACTGTTTCTGTCTTTTCTGATGCCATGGCAAAAGCAGAAAAGGACATCTCCGTTATCGCCAATGTCAATACGAACCAGCAGCAGAATCTGACAGAAACCATGTCTCTTGACATAGATACTACGCTTAAAGCAGAACCACAGGAAACAAGGCTCAGCCTTAAAGAGGTTCTGAGAGAAAGATTTCTGCCCGGGATCATATTCGCCGTTAAGTGGATGACTCCCTTCGTGGCTGCAGGAGGTATCCTTATCGCTTCGGCATTCCTTTTTGATGCCGCAAGCTTTGACCTCTCCAAACTATCAGTTGACGAAAGAGCTTCCTTGGGTTCAATGACTTCCATTTCCACCTACATGAAATATCTGGGGGATACAACCTTCAATTTTATGCTGCCTGTTTTTTCGGCCTTTATGGCATACAGCCTGGCCGGAGAAAGTGCCTTTATGGCAGGACTTGTAGGCGGTTATATGGTGATAGATACCAATTCGGGATTTATCGGAGCAGCTATAGCCGGTCTTGCTGCCGGAATCATCAGCAGAGAGATCAACATTTTTACAGACAGGCTTCCGAAATTCATCCGGGGAGCCGCTCCCATAGTTATATATCCCATATTCAGTCTGACCATAGTACAGGCAATTTCAATTTTCATGATAAGACCGACAACGGTTGTACTGGGTTCAGTATTTAACACAATACTGGACAATGCGAAGCTCATCAGCAAGCCCCTTACCTGCACGATAGCTGCCGGGATGATGTCGGTTGATATGGGTGGGATCATCAACAAGATAGCTTATAACTACGGACTTGCATCCATTGATGCAAGGGACACCATGATTATGGCCGCAGTAATGGCCGGCGGTATGGTTCCCCCTATAGGCATCGCCATCTCCATAATGCTTTTCAGGGATAAGTTCTGCACTGATGAAAAGAACGGCGGAATCATGGCGCTCTTTATGGGTCTTTCCTTTATCACAGAAGGAGCACTTCCCTTTGTGATCACTGATTTTATAAGGGTAATCCCCTCCTGTATTGCAGGCTCTGCGGTTTCAGGATTAATGTCTTCAATATTTGGCTGCAGTCTTCCTGCCCCTCACGGAGGCATATTTGTACTACCCCTTGTGGAACATCCTCTGCTTTACATGTTATCAATTTTAACCGGTTCCATGGTCACTGCCATTATCCTTGGATTTTTGAAGAAAAAGGAAGACACCTAAAAATATGGTTTAAAAAAGGCTCCTGATATAAGATGTCAGATCATCTTATATCAGGAGCCTTTTCCATCGTGATTATGACAACGCCTTATGCTTCCTCTTATTTTCATAAAGCATGGTATCTGCCTCTTCCATATATGAAGAGAATATTTTCATGGTATCGGAATCCACAGTAAATTCACGATATCCGATAGATATACGCAATTTATATGGTTTATCGCTTTTCGCATTGACCTCTTCCATGAGTTTATCTACCCTTGAAATCATTTCCCCGGGGTCAGAAATCTGTGAGCCGCCCAACATGCAGAAGCCCAAAAATTCATCTCCACCCTGCCGACCTACCAGACCACCTGCAAAAGCCTTTGCAAGAACCTCTGCTGTACTTTTTATTGCAAAATCCCCGTCATCGTGACCATAGGTATCATTGATATGCTTTAAATCATCCATATCCATATAGAAAATGGCAGCTTTACAATCAGTTTTATTCTCTGAAAGTATAGAGTTCACCCTTTGTTCCAGATTGTTCATGAAACCTCTGCGGTTAAAAGCTCCTGTCAGCTCGTCATGCTCTGATTCCCGTGAAAGACGCAGATTATTACGATTCAATACAGCTATAAGCTCCTGCTCATTCTGTATAAGTCTGATATGCTGCACGCCCACCGCCATCTGGTGATAAACTCTGACCAGCTCAGTAGAATACATGAAGCTTGGTCCTGTTATGAAAACTCCTACCATTTCACGACCGGTAAGTAATGCTCCAACAGTAAAGCTCGGATTCACCTGAAATGCTGTCTGTTCAGGCGTATCCGGTGACATAAAGCTTTTTACAATCTGATAAAGCTTATATGTCTTCGGTTTATCCGAAACATTGATCTCTCCCCGGGACAGTGAAGCCTCAAGAAGCAGAGTATCTCCCATATGCAATGAATTGTGAAAATACTCAACAGGTTCAGGAAAACTCAGAAGAGCAGCATCCTTAACCCCAAGCTTGATAAGATCATCAAACATTGCCAGAAAAGCTTTTTTTCTATCCAGGGAATTCATCAATGCATCCATCGTTATGCGGGTAATGTAGTACTGTCTCTTCTGGCTGTGCCATAGTCTCTGTTCATACTGCTCTACTATATTCTTTCTGATAATGCGCTGAAACATTGCCTGCTCATTCAATATCCATATCTTTTCGTCTCCCTCAAGTCGGGACACCGCATAATCATAACAATCCGTAACTGCATCACCGAATTTCCTTAAGGAGAAATAATCTCTGAAATCGTAACGAAAAATATCGTCGATATCGTCCTGCCCCGTGAGATGAACGGAGCCTCTTTGTTCCCCGTCCATAAGTATGTTATATATCTTTTCGACAAACAACTTAAAGCGAGGAAGGCATTCCTGCTTTAGTTTTTTTGAAGCAGTTTCAGCCACGTCCTCCATCATTTGCTTTGCCATGGCTTCTCTGTCAACCGGTGTCTGTGCCATTAGCTTTACAAGATCGGAATTATTATCGGTCACCTTTTCTCCGCAGGAAAGTCTGTGTACAAAAATGCTTTCTATTACTTCTGTTTCCTGCGGTTTACCTTCGCATAAACGAACTGCTTCATAACCGGCAGCATATGCCATGTCATACGCCGAAAGACGCACAGTGGTAAGAGGCGGAGTCATTTCGGCAGCAGATGAAATATCATCATACCCTGTTACAGCTATATCTGAGCCCGGAGTAAGTCCGTGCTTTTTCATGACGCGATAAACAGTTTCCGCCATATGATCCGATGCACAGACAACAGCTTCCACATCGGGATTGTTGAGAAGAAGCTGCTCCACCACGTCGTCACAGTCACCTGAATATATTCCACGTGCAAACATATGGTCTTCAACAGGAAGTCCATGCTTATGCATCTCTTCAAAATAAACCGTTTCCCTTTCCTTTGCCCCAAAGCTCGTGGCAGGTCCACTTAAAAAACAGATCTTTCTGTATCCGTGATCCTCAATAAGATGTCTTATTAACTGACGTATTCCCGGTTTATTGTCTTTCCTGATACATCTGTAACCCTCATGAAATTCCTCAATCAAAATAGTTTTTTCCGGATTGAGCAATTTCACATAATCCATAGCGTTGACATTTGTTGAGGAACGTGAAATAAAAGCATTGACAACACCCACCGGAACAATATACGCATCAAATTCCATTCTGGCGGCCAATGCAAATGCCACATGAATATAGTTCTCCGGCCATTCAAGAAAGTTATTCGACGGCAAAAGATCCATAATATTTATGAGATTATGACCCTGCTCTTCTATTGAGTTTCTAAGGCCATTCTGAATTCCTAAAGGATAGCCCAGGGTCTTATGGGCTATTAGGTAAGCTATATTAAATCGTTTGCTCATATCATCTCACTCTTACTAAATACTCTACATATAATACTCACTCTATCATTATAAAGGTCGACAATAATAAATTAAATACAGATATCAGAAAAAATGCTTCCGACGGTTATCCTTCACGAACGCAGTATTCAGTTTCATCGTAAGACACAAAAATGACACTGTCAACTAATGCTCTGTGCTGTTCCGCCTGGCTGTCAAGTACCTTTCTGATGAACCAAAGGGGACGGAGTCAGTGGGACATTTTGTAAATGCCCCATTGACTCCGTCCCACTGGTTCATCATTAAACTTACGGATCCTGATTCATCAGCCTTCTTTTATCAAAAACTCCTTCACTTACCACAACCATAAGGTATATCACAGTGCTTTTTTATAAAGCATCACACAATCCTTAAGGTTGGTCTGTCTGGGATTTGCAAGGATTCTTCCTGCCTGATAATTCAGCTTTTACGCTTTATATACCTCCTCACCATCAACAATCGTAGCAAGGCATCTTGCCTTTTCAATCTCTGACATATCATCGTGCATAAAATCCTTGTCCATGACAACGAAGTTGGCAATTTTTCCTATACTGATCGATCCCATCCTGTCCTCTTCATGCCACATATAAGCCACATTACTCGTAAGCGTCTTTAATGCTTCATGTCTGGTGAGCGCCTGGTCAATATTTCTGATATAGTCATCCGGGTCTGAGGGCAGCTTCTTCAACACTCCATAGCAAAACGCCTGAATCGCGCTGAACAGAGGCGACACGGGGTAGTCTGAGTGGTTGGCAACCACGCCGCCTGCATCCATGATGGATTTGACCGGGTAGGCATTATAGGACTTCTCCTCGCCCACATAGGCAACCTCCTGTGCAAAGCCGGCAGGATGCTTGATTGCCCACATAATTCCGCATACAGCCATAACATTATATTCGCCCATTCTCTTAACATCCTCCGGAGTGACTTCCTGTAAATGCGCCAGCGCATT
The DNA here is from genome assembly GCF_000424445.1 of Oribacterium sp. NK2B42. Classification (GTDB taxonomy): domain Bacteria; phylum Bacillota; class Clostridia; order Lachnospirales; family Lachnospiraceae; genus Oribacterium. The sequence goes on along the minus strand of NZ_AUJX01000025.1, from coordinate 44,660 downwards.
TCTCATATCGAAATTCCCTGTCTCGCTCTGCGCCTCCGCGATTGCGTCGATCCATGCCTTTGTGGCTCCGTCTCCGATCGAGTGAATGTGAACGTTCATATTGTGGGCTGCCGCCGCCTTGACGAGCCTTACCATCTTTTCGTGATCATCAAACCTTCTTACGCCCTTGTACCCGGGCTTGTCCACATAATCATCCAGCATCCATGCGGTGTGTCCCTCCACGACTCCATCGGCAAAGACCTTGGCGCCGATCACCTTCACGTGCTTGCCGTTATATTCCTTTGCCTCCTCCGCAACTCTGTCCATTTCCTCTTCAGGGGTATCGGTATTGTCATTAACGAAACTGCCACAATATGAATACAGCTTCAGCTTACCCTCATCGTCAAGCTCCCTGTAGGCACGCGGATCGTGACTGGTCAGAAGCTGGTATCCGGCGTCATATACACCTGTATAGCCGTTTGAAAACGCATATTTCTGGAATCCAAGCAGTTCACTTTTTGCCTGCGCAAGATCCGGCTGAACCCGCTTTACCAGATCAATGGCCGGCTTTTCGGCGAGCACACCATTCGGCTTGCCATTCTCATCAACATGGATACATTCTGTTCCCCACTGTTTCACTGCATCTTCATTGATGTCAAAGGCCTCCATGGCCTTGGTGTTGACCCACATCATGTGTCCGCTGCTGCTTTGATTGATCATAGGCTTATCCGGACAGATCTCATCCAGTTGCTTTGCATTAAGATCATATAACAGATCATCCGACCAACCCGATCCGACATAATTCTTTTTATCCCGGTTGTTGTCAACATATTCTTTTAGAATTTTCAGATAATCCTCGGGAGTTTTACCTTCTGAAAGCTTTGCCCTTCCAAACATCATATTTCCGGCAAAACCGGGGTGGCAATGTGCCTCCAAAAAGCCGGGATAAACAGAATTCGTTCCGTAATCCAAAACCTCGGTTTTATCATCCTTCAGCTTCATCGCAGCATCTTTACTGCCAACGTAAATGATTTTTTCATCACTCACCGCTATCGCCTCAGCATAAGGCTTGAATTCATCCATTGTAATAACATTTCCTAAAATAATCGTTTGTGCTTTCACTGATAAAATATCCTCCTTATCTTCTATGATCTTCTTCTCAGCTGATAATCACGGATTTGTACGAAAGGTCCGGTGAAAGTGTATAGTCAGGGGAAACAACAGTAGCATTGCTTCCATCTGCCACACCCTGTATCTTTTATTCATCCATGGAGGCATAGCCAAAGTGATATCCGCCGCCATGAATGAAATTAATAAGCGGCGTTTTTTGACCTTTACATCAATAATTATCCTTTTTTTATGAGGCAGGTCTCTCCTTCAAATGCAAAACCATACTTGTAGATGCGTTCCGCAGGGATGCCTCTGGAAAGAAGGTCTGCGTCATACTTCCTTTCGTTTATCTGTGACAGAGCATTATCCGCGGTATCTGAAAGAGACTTCTCTCCGCGTCTCTCATCCCGGACCTTGAATTCCATGATCACTGCAACATCTGAAGTGTTCTTTGGTTCCATCACCACATCATATCTTCCGTAGCCGCTTTCCCGGTTTGACTTAATGATGTAGTCTCTTGATCTATCCACCATAAGTCCGAGAACAAAGCCGTGGTAAAACCTTTCAGGATGCTTCTCGCCGGAAGGAGATGTTCCGGTATCAAAGGAACTGAAGGTGTTTAATGCTACCTGATTCATGTATCTTTCCATCTCGTACTCGTCACCTCGCAGCATGGCGGAAATGAAATCGCTAAAGGCTGTACCTTTATTAAACCATCCCTTTATAAGCTTCGCAAACATTGCCCGGACTTCCCGATTTGTGATAGACAGGGTATACATGAAGATGAGCTGTCCGTCATAGTCTTCAATCTCTTCGTATTTATCTACTTTGAGGTATCCGGATGCAAGCATCAGACTCCATAAAGCATCTCTTGTTTCATAAAGCTGAGAAAACACAATCTGTTCGTCTATCTCTGCTCTGAGCGTTCCTCCTTTTATCAAGGTTTCAAGCTTCATCTTGATGTCCGAATCTCCTTCCTGAAGAAGCTTGTTAATAAGTCCGTTTCCGCTGGTATTGACCCAATATAAACCGGTCTTCTTTTTGTCAAGATATGAAGTTACCGACCATGGATTGTAGATGTCCGAGATGTTGCCAAAGGTAAAACCATCATACCATTCTTTGACTTTTTCCTTTTCTGAAGGGTCTATCCCCTGCGTATCCATCGCATCAAAGACTTCTTTTTCTGTAAATCCAAAACAATCTGCGTATTCATCTGATGTAGTGGTTATGACATTGAGATTGTTTAGGTCTGAGAAGATAGACTCCTTGCTCACTCTCATAATTCCGGTCATCAGTCCTCTTTCAAGGTATGGATTTGTCTTGAAGGTATTGTTGAAAAGTCCTCTGATATATGCCGTCAGTTCATCCCAGTAGCCATGGATCCAGGCTTCCTGCATCGGAGTGTCGTATTCATCAACTATCACTATGCATTTCCTGCCATAGTACTTCTCAAGATATTTACATAACTGATTGATAGAGGTGTATGCCGTACTGTCAGGCATATCCATACATATTTCATCAAATACTGCGTGGTCTTTCTCGTCAAATCTTTTATCTTCAAGTATATACTTATAATCATCATACAGATTTACTATAATCTTATTGATGGATTCTCTTGTAGTCTCATAATTAACTGCCTTGACGCCTGCGAAAGACAGGAATATAACCGGATAAGTTCCTTGCAGTGCTCTGTACTTTTCATCTTCCCATATAGAAAGGCCTTCAAAAAGATCCCCTCTATCCTTGTACTTTATGGAAAAGAAACACTCTGTCATGCTCATGTTGAGAGTCTTTCCGAAGCGACGAGGACGGGTTATTAAGGTGACTGCATCCTTCCTCTCCCACCATTCCTTGATAAAATGGGTTTTATCTATGTAAAAACAGTCATTATCCCTAAGGTCATAGAAATACTGTGCTCCGATGGAAATCACTTTCGGCATGATAAATCTCCTTCATTATCTATATGATGCTATACTATCACAAAATCTATTCTATAGACATTGATGACGATTAAAAATGCTGCAGGTATTATCACGGATCAAGTCAATACAGGAAAATAAGAGTCCTGCTCGATCCACAGCTTATCCGGCTCAACCTTACATCTCAGAAACAATATCTCCACTCCGGCATTTATGGCATCATCTATGGCCTCCCCAAATTCAGGATGCATCTCCCTGTGAGGTCTCACTTCTGAAACCCCCTCCATCTGTATAACATATGCAAGGGCGGTTCTGTAACCCCGGGCTTTGGCCTTTATGAGCTCTCGTATATGTTTGACCCCACGCTCTGTAGGAGCATCAGGAAAATAACCGATGCCGTCAAATTCCAAAGTACAGCCTTTCACTTCCATCAAGAATCTTTCATCACCCTTCTCCATATAAAAATCGATCCGGGAGTCACCAAAGGTATATTCCGGGATAACCCTGTCAAAGCCCTGTGTTGAAAGCCATTCCTTCACCACCTTATTTGGTGCCTGACTGTCGATATTGAACAACACCCCTGTGCTTTTCCTCACAACCACAAGATCATATTTTGTTTTTCTTCCCAGAGTCCCCGGCGCTGTAAGCCATACCTCACATCCCGGTACCAGAAGTTCTCTGCACCGTCCCGTATTTTTCACGTGAACCGTTTCCTTCCGGCCATCTATCTCAACCTCCGCAATAAAACGGTTCGGTCTTTTCAGGAAAACTCCGGGGACTATATTTTCATAATTCATAAATAACCTTATTTTGTACTACCCATGCCGGAGATATACTTTAAAAGGTCTCCCAACTCTATTCCTGCATCAGGAGTCTGTGATTTCTCTTCGGTTCCAAGCATCCTTATGGTAGCATGATTTCTCAGCTCGAGGAAACGGGCTGCCTGAGGTGTCCACTCCAGATACTCATAGGCATGAGGCACTCCAGGTTCTACATAAAGCTCCGTAAAAACACCGGCCTGCATAAGCTTTTTGGCATAATCCATATCTTCATTACAGAAAAGATCCAGACTTCCGACGATCATAAAAGTCTCAGGCAATCCTTTCAGCTGTTCTACATCAGCAAGTGCCGGTGAGAAATAAATCTTCTCATCATCGGAAAGCTCCTTCTCCTGACCTTCGAGCAGTTTTCCCCAGCCAAAAACATTATTTTCCTTTGTCCAGACAAACTCTCCGGCATATTCATTCTTGTAAATGTCATCTCCGCCACCGGTACGGCAGTCAAGCATAGGATATATAAGAACCTGACCTTTCAGAGGAACACATCCCTTATCACGATTATAAAGAGCCAGACGTGCAGTCAGACCGCCTCCGGCGCTTTCTCCCTCAATGACTATGTTGTCAGGATCCACATTCAATTCGTCCGCATGCCTGTACACATATTCGAGACCTGCATAAACCTCTTCAAGCTCCATAGGATATCTGTATGAAGGGTCCAGTGAAAGTGTATAGTCAGGAGAAACAACCGTGGCATTGCTTCCATCTGCCACACCCTGTATCTTTGATTCATCCATGGAGGTATTGCCAAAGTGATATCCTCCGCCATGAATGAAATAGATAAGCGGCGTTCTCTCACCCTTCACATAATCTGCAGGACGGAAAACATACAGATTGATCTTTTCTCCACGCGAACACTCAATGGTGATTTTTTCAGCATTCTTCGGCTCTGCGCCTTCAACTGCCAGATCTTTGTTGGAAGTTCCCACCGGCACAGTTAAACCGTTCATGATCTCATAGCCTTCTGCCAGGAGATGTGCGGATTTCGGAGTCATACTTTTTCCGCCAAAATAAACTTCACAAGGCATGTTGAAACTGAATCCCTCATGCTCAGCAGTGAGCAGATCTTTATCAAACACAAGGAAGTCCGCATCCTTTCCGATTTCTATAGAACCCTTGGATGCCTCGATACCGAGTTGCTTGGCACCATTGATGGTATAACCCTGTATCATTTCCTCGATATTCATTCTCTCACTTAATGGAGGAAATGCTGCAACTGTTCTGCTTGTTTCCTCAAATCTGGTTTTTTCATTGATCCAGCGGGTCATACCTATCTCCATGGCGAGATAAGGACTCCAGTTTTTGAAATCTCCATAGAACACTTCATCGCTTGACCATGTCACAAGCGCACCGGTATCCCAGATCGTTTTGCAGCGGAACATGTTGTGACCGCGTTTCTCTCCGATAAATTGAGGCCAGTACTCAGCAGGGTTGCCGCCTACGTTGCCGCTGTGCCACCATGGAGTGAAATTGGCGGTTACACCAAGACTAGCAAAGCGATTTAGATCTGCGTCGTCCTGAACCCATAGATGCGCACAGGTCACCTTAACACGGTACTTGTCTCCCAATTCCTTTCTGGCCAACTCTACCCCATCAAGAACCACTCTGGATGAAGCCTCACCTACGGTATGTACATGGAGATCCAGTCCTTCTGCATTAAGCTCCTTAATGATATCGGCAAGTTCTTCTGCATTAAAGGCCGGGGCTCCAAATGCACCGGTATCTATGTATGGAGTGACCATAGCCGCGGTTTCGATCTTCAGAGTTCCGTCCATAAATATTTTTAAGGTATGCACCTTCATGTGCTCAGTGTTGAACTCTTCTCTGAAACGCTTTACTCCATCAAGTGCTTCTTTCGTTTTCCCCGGCTGTGTGAGCACATAACATCCGTCAACATAAACAGGAAGCAATCCCTGTTTGTCCAGATCACGAAGTATTGAGTATATCCGCTCATTCATATGGTTGTGTTCAGGGAATCCGGCATCAAATACAGCGCTGACTCCATATTTTAAAGATGAGTCCAGCCAGCGAAGTAATGCTACAGTAATCTGCTCATCAGTGAGTTTGTTGACACCATCGAAAAGGAAAGGCCAGCTTGCGGTTTCATAAGAGTTTCCGGTCAGATGTCCATCTTTACGCACATAGTAGGCAAGCCCCGGTACCGGATCCGGTGTGTCATCGGTGATTCCGTGAGCCGCAAGTATTCTGGAGTTGACCCAGTTACTGTGCACCTCACCCTCCAAAACCAGAATCTCCGCATCCGGACAGATAGCATCGAGATCTTCCTTTGTGAGTTCTTCTCCGGCAAGGCAGGTACGCTCCATCATAAATCTGTAGCGCTCAAGTCCCGGATTTTTTTTGATATAATCAGCCATAAACTCAAGACATTCTTTTTTAGTGGATTCCATGACCGGTACGCCAAGGTCAGTGTACTCAAATGCAACACCGGTGGTTACATGGACATGGCTGTCAATGATTCCGGGCAAGACAAACCTTCCTCCGAGGTCAGTGACCTCTCCCTCGTAATCAGAAAGACCGGCCTCATCTCCCACATAAACAAACTTCCCGTCCTTTACAGCAAGAGCATTCGCAATTGACTTGTTTTTGTCAGATGTATAGATTTTTGCATTTTTGATTATCTTATCTGCTTTCATGTTCGTTATCCTTTCTATAAAACAGATAGCTGCCTACTGTTAATGCCTTAATCATCGTACTGTGGACTTCCGATATGGCATAACACCCACATACTGAAAATCGGAATCATTCTCATAAAATATAAGTAATTCTGCAAACTCAATTACCCATCTGCACTTATTTTTTCTTTGCAGCAAACCATACACTCAGTGCTTTTTACTTGCAATTTCCCGGCTGCAGGATAAAGGCAGTAAGAAAAGCAGGACCCATATGTTGCAAAAAAGGCTCCGGCTAGAAACTTCTTAAAAATAAACAAGTTCCATTTTCAACAAATGCAGCTTTGGAACCATATGAAGAAATCAAACTGACTTTACGGCATTTCCCCTGATACATAAAGCTAATATGCACTTCATCGCAAAGCTTATCGTCTATTATCTTTTTTGCTACGAATTCATCATTGGCATCGTATCCTTTATCCATCATTATTGTGAGATTATCTTTTGAAATAATAAGAGACACCGCTCCGTCTATTTCAGGAACGTATTCTCTTTCGCAAGAATTGTTTATACTTGCATTGACAAGTTTAAATTCATCGTAATAGTAATACCAGATAGTCCCTGTCTCACTTATATTCATAGCATAGCAATCATAGATATTTTTGTCTGCTTGCCATATATCCTGACCGCCTCTTCCCCAGACCCTGACACCACATGCACCTAGCGGATTATTCCATCCGTAATTTCCAAAGACACCTTCATCAAAGTACCCGATAACAATTCCTAAATCAGGATGAACAAAGCAATGAGATATCCCATCTCCAAGACAGAATTCATCGATTATATTTCCATTAAAATCAACTATTGCAGCATTATTTTCCGGATTTCCTTTATTAAATCTGCATCTCGAAGATACCAAAAGAAGACCCTCAGAAATTGGCTGGACAAAGCTGTAATTCATCTTCTGAACACCAAGATCATAATACTTTTCATTTATTATTTTTTCTTCATTCCAGTCAATCTGTAATAGCAAAACAGAATAATTACTGTTTGACTCTGTTGGAACAAACATTCCATCTATTCGTTCCGGAATGTTTTTATTGAATAAAATATAAACGTTTCCATCAAAGCCGATCTGCATTGTTACATACTCATCGAAGCTGTGATTATATTTTTTTATCAGATCCCCCAAATCGATATGATTTTTAAACTCTATTAATAATTTCTTATTCATAAACTTGTTCCTCCGTACTCGAGCCTGCTCTTTCCTGCAATAATTGAAAACAAGTTCCCTGGCAAGGCCCATTTTTCTGTACTCCCGAAGGACGTCAAGACCCATAATCATTACTGTTTCTCCATCAGGCTCATGAAGGCTTTCATCAGTGAAAAATTCATCCCTGAATATACGTTCATTTGTTGCTATGCCGTTCAGGAATCCTACAATCTTTCCATCATTTTCCCTGTCTTTAATCACCAAAAACAGATCCGGCGCAACTTTCCAAAAGTTTGGGATCTACGGAGGGGGTAACGTTCCGTCTGACACACCCTGAAAGAGAAAATACAATGCAGAGCATCAATATATATTTAATCATGTGTTTCATATTATTTTTTGATTACTTTATCAAGAGCTTGCCTTTTTCAAACTTGAATTTCTATAAATCTCCCAGTAAATAACGTCGATAAATCTGAGCTTAACAAAAATGCATTGGAACCTGTAATATAGATATCGTATTTTCGGCTGTTATATAAACTATTGATAGCAAGCTAGAATTTAACCCCTTAGACTAAACTTTATGAAACAAGTTATAAACGCAACATTCTAAACAACACGGATCATTATCATGTAGCAAATCGTTCCCACTATAATTGAAAGATACATATTCCTGCGGATGATTTGCAAAGCAGCAACTACAACACATGCAACGATTTCCGGTATTCCATAGGGCGGCTGGGAAAAAGATATATCCCGAAGGCAATAGATTACCAGAACAGTCATAATCGCAGGCGGAAGGACTTTGCCTAGATACAGGATCACCTTGGGAAGCGGTCTGTTACCAAACAGCAGGAAAGGAAAAGCCCGGAGCATCCATGTAACTAGTGCGACGACAGCTATCACAGCCAGTGGATACAGCACTTCATTCATCGGCAAAGCCCTCCTTCTGCTCTACGGGCTTTCGAAGAAAAATCATCACAGCCAGACAGGTGACCAGGGTGGGAATCAGGAAAAAATCCTTACCCAGCAACAAATAAAAAACCATGGTACATACGGCAGCTGTAAAAAATGGGAGTTTGGAATGGTATTGATGCCATTGATTGATAACCACGACCAGAAAAAAAGCCGTGGCAGAGAACTCGATTCCTCTCATATCGAACGGAAGGTATCGCCCCACGCATGCGCCAATGAAGCAGCCGAAAACCCAATACAGATGGTCTGCCATGGCAATCAGAAATGCAGCCCTGTCCTCGTCCAGATCCTTATCATACTTTACTGAACAGAGAACGGAATAAGTTTCATCTGTTAGAGTCAGAACCATGTAGGGATAGCGCCAGCCCATTCCGCGAAACTTTTCAATAAATCCAATTCCATAGAAAATATGCCGGGCATTGATAAAAAAGGACATGAGTGCCAGTGAAAACAAGGATACTCCGGATGTCATCATTGGCACCATTACAAGCTGCATCGAACCAGCGAAAATAAAAAAAGCGGATGCTGTCGATAGCATAACACCGTATCCTGCATCACTCATCAGAATGCCAAAGGCAATCCCGATGAACAGATAGGTAAAGAATATTGGAATCGTATTTCTTATGGCAAAGCGTAACTCCTTCATCTATATCTCCAATAGCAGTACTATAAATCCCGACTTTCTATATCACTCCCACTTCTTCCATACATCCGGTTGATAACCGAGTGTGGATAGCTTTACGTTCCTCACAATAGGAGTCCAGTATCACCCATATGGCATTTTACGTAAATAAGCTCCTCATTTATCGAAAGACCGATATTTTAATCATTACACAGAAAGCATTCGTTTGAAGTGATGCTGCCGGATGTGGAGACTTATCGTATATATGCTCAATTGATTCCTTGGGGATACCGCATCCGTTATCTCTTATGGAAAAAATACAGCTTGTATTAGTCTGAGATAAGCTCTTTAATAAGTATACTCGGTAATGATAAGCATAACATCAAGTCTTTAATTCTAACAATAGTCTAACAAATGAAAAATGTATAATAATACAAATAGATAATAAACCAATAAACAACATTTTGGATATGAAAAGCAGATATAAAAAAAGGGTAACACCGGTCATATTATGGTACTGCCACAAAACTCTCTCTATTCTTTTTTGTTGATGTTTACCAAAAATCCTAGTATTTAAGGGATTCCGATAAACGGTTTACAGTTTACGCTCCGCTTCAAAAAAACAGAAAGCAGCCTGACAAAGCTGATGCATACAGACATATATAAGACCGTTAGATTTGACTATCTTCCGGAAGAAAGAATCAGCCTTTACACCTGTTTCAAAATATGATACGGTGCAGTAAATATAGGAAACGCATAAATGAACTGCCGCTAAATCACAGCGGAAAGTTGGGACACAACCGTCTCTACCCCGATTGATATGTTTATTATAGAGGAATTTATCAGGAAAACCATAGACTGTGGAAGCGCTCCTGCCATCACGGACATGAACGGCAGGAGAACGTTTACCTACCGCCAGCTTGCTGCGCTCTCCGACAGGATTGCCGGTAAGCTCTTACAGCTCGGTGTCAGAAAAGGAGACAGCGTCATCCTCATTCTTCCTAGAATCAGTGAATACATCGCTACAGAGATTGCCTTACTTGAAATCGGAGCCGTGATCGTGCCTCTGATTCCGGAATATCCGGATGAGCGGGTTTCCTTTATAAAAAAGGATTGTGATGCAGCCCTTGTAATAAGAGAGGATTTTTTACGATCCTTAGAGGGGTTTAGGCAGGAAGCCTTAGTGCCGGATGAGGCACCGGACATTTCCGAAAGCCGGGATGCGGATCGGGGAATGATCATTTATACCTCCGGATCGTCAGGATTCCCAAAGGGCGTTGTGTACACAAGAAGCACTATGGACGTACAGATCCTGCGAAAGCAGTCCAGCGTGAATGACATTCATCCGCTTATTTTTGCCGCCTCCGCCTCCTTGAGCTTCTGCGTCGCGGTGACAGAGTATTTCACGACTCTGACGATGGGCGGACATATTCATATGATCTCCGATGAGGTTCGATCCGATGCTGAGAGACTGTCAGAATACTATAAAGCCCATGAAATCACCTGCGGTTTTATAAGCCTCGGGATCCTTAAGGGCTTTGTAAGCAGAAGCAAATGCTTAAAGAGGGTATTTACCATTGGTGAAAAGGCGGTTAAGCTTTTCAGCTCTGACTTTGAGATCGTTAACTCCTATGGGCTGAGCGAAACCGTGGGAGGTATCTGTGCGTTTGTCATTGACAGGTCTTATGACAATACTCCCATCGGAAGACCCCTTAATGGAATCGAAATAATCGTAACAGACCATGACGGGAATGAAGTGGAGGACGGTCAGGAGGGGCAGCTCTGCGTGATCGGAAATCTGCCCCGGCAATACAACAGGCTTCCCGGGGAGACAGAGAAAGTATTCCGGCTTCTCCCGGACGGGAGATTCCTCGTTTGCACGGGAGATATAGGAAAGAAGCTCCCAGATGGAAACCTTCTGTACTTAAACCGCAGCGACTGGATGATCAAGCTTCATGGGCAGAGGGTGGAGCCCGGAGAGATCGAGTCGGTGATGAACAGTGTCAGCGGTATTACTGGCTCTATCGTAAAGGCCTTTGAAAACGAAGACGGTACTATGCTCCTCTGCGGCTTTTATACCGAAAAGAGACCTGTGAAAAAGGAAAACATTATGGCTATGCTTAAGGCAAAGCTACCATCTTATATGATACCGGGGGCTTTTGTCAGAATGGATACCTTTCCCGTGAACCAAAACGGAAAAACAGACAGGAAAGCGATCAGGAAGCCAGATCTTTCCATGTTTAAAGCTGCCTATGAGAAGCCTATAAATCAAGTCGAGGAAGCAATCTGTAATGCCGTGCAGGAGGTTTTGCATATCGACAGGGCAGGCAGAAATGATAATTTCTTTGAACTTGGCGGCAATTCCATCAATGCGGCTGCGCTGGCCTCAATATCTGGACTCAAAGGACTTTCGATCCGTGATATCATGCTTGGACAAACCCCCGCAGGGATCGCCCTGCAATACGAAAAGAATGCTGATATACGAAAACCTGTACTTGATCATAAATACAAGCCCGAAAGAGAATATCCGATGACGCTCTCCAATCATTACTTTTTTTATGATGCCGGAAGCATCGGTGAACCGATTGATTGGACGGATGTGAGGTGTCTTTACCGGCTTGACCGTACCATTGACGAAGAAAGGCTCAGGCAAGCGATCGAGGACAGCCTCAGGGCACACAAGGTATACGGTATCCGTTTCAGCCCATCCGGAATGATCCTTCGAAACGAAGCCTATGACACGAGCGTCGGGGAAGTGACGATAGCGCCTGAAAAATTCGGGGCATATCGAATGAAAAAATCGTCACAGAAACGGGATCTGCTGCGTCAGTCTCTGTTCGAATTCGAGATCGTTCATGCGGGAAAAACCAGATTCCTGTATTTGAACCTATCGCATCTTTTGGCTGACCAGGTCTCCATCAACCTTCTGTTTGACGAGATATCTGACCGGTATGAGGGAAGAGAGCCTGTCAGAGAGGACTATGACTATTTTGATGTTGCCGCATATGAAGGGGAACTGAAAGGATCCGACTTTCGCCGTGAAGCCCTGCACTTTTTTGAGGGTCAATTCGGAAATCTCAAGAAAAAGCCCGCAGGATCCTCCGGGAACTACCCGATCTGTTCGGTCTCGCGGGAGATCGGCGCCGGACTTTCTCAGACGCAAAAAACAAAGTTTCTGAAACAAAACGGCGTATCTGAGAGTACCTATATCCAGGCAGCTCTGTTTCTTACCCTGGCAAAGTTTTTGAACCAAAACCGGCTGATCTGTCAGATATTTCACAGCGGCAGAGATGGCTCCGCTTACGACAATCTGCATGGATGCGTTGCCAGAGCCACCCCTCTGCGTGCGGACATCGACAGAACGAAAGCAACAGGTGACTTCTTAAATGAACTCCAGAAAACCTGGCAGGATACTGTCTATTATGACGTGATCCCCATACAGGAGCTTGTGGTCAGATATCCGCAGGCAGAATCCTTTATCAGCCTGAATTACAGGGGGAATATGAAAAGAAGCTTTCACCTTGGAGAGAAGAAGCTTCCGTCTCTTCCGCTCGGATACCTCGCCGGCTTTAGCCACCGGCAGGCATGGCTCCAATTCTATATTGATGAACTGGCAGATGGAAAGCTTGCGATCGATGTCTTTGGTGAAGGATACTTCTCTTATCAGGAGACAGAGAGGCTTGTCAGCGCCTTTGAAAGGGCATTGGGACTTATTTTAGTCTGTGAAAGAGTTGATGCTATTCTGAAAGGAATATGACGATCATATAATATGATCTCTTACCCACTGTGCGACTTCCTTGATCCTGTCTCTCAGCTCATATCGGCATTCCCATCCGGTATCTCTGTAGAGTGCATCCAGATCGACCTTCGAATAATCGATCTGCTGATTGTCCTTAAATTCACCGAATTTTAACTCGACCTCCGGGGCAATCTCATCACGGATCTCGATCATCCACTCCTTGAAGGTTTTTAACCTTCTGTGGCCGACGTAGTATTCCTTTTTATTCTTCCCCTTCTCTCCGATGGCGATCAGGGCATCAGCAATGTCCTGAACGTATACCAGATCGTATAGATTATTTCCTTCGACCAGCTTCGGAGCTTCTCCATGATTCAGGCTGGTGATGACGACATTCACCAGCTGCTTTGAATAATTGTTTTCCCCATATGGCATCGGAATCAGCCCTGCACTGTATTCCATGCCAAGATTATGGGCCAGTGTCCTGCAGATCAGGCCTGCAGCCGTTTTTCCGGTGGAATAGATACAGGTATATCTGGGCTCAAAGCCTTCTGATTCCAGGAAATTCATGATCTCATACTGATTATAGGTGTTGGCATATACAAACCTTTTTGCATGGATCCTATGGGCAGCAACCAGGGCATCTCCGGCAAAAGCCGCGTTTTTCATCTGTAATTTGTAATCCCTTATTGCCGTTGTAAATCCGCCGGCCCATGCAAGATGATAAAATACGTCTATATCGGTATCCTTTATCCTCTCCGGAAGCTGTTCATAATCCTCAAATTCCGCTGCAACGGGATAAAAATTGTCATACTTCTTAAACCCACTCAGCTTTTCTTCGTTAATATCCACCCCGTATACCCTGACGCCATGATCAAGAAGCGTTCGTGTAAGTACTCTTCCGAAAAAGCCTCCGCATCCTGTAATGATAACCTTATTCATCCTTCACCTCATATATCCAGAACAGACAGCAGGTTTCTAAGCTGAATATTCAGGCAGTTATTGAACTGGATCAGAATATTGAGCGTCTGAAAATCAGCCCAGAAATAACCCTCCGGCAGGGGCTGCGGCAGATCGCCTTTTTCAATTTTCATGATCACGTTACGATTCTGTTCCTGATAGAAGCGACCACCCTCCTCTGAAAACAGGCCGTCAAATTCTATTCCCCTATTGTGCTCATAATTATATGTAAACAGAGCATCGACAAGACTTGCATTAGGATTCTCACCGGGCTCGAGCTGTACGCTTGGGCCTATCTCGATCTTATCAAAGCATCCGACCTCAGATTTTGTCTGGATCAGAAACTTCTGAAGGTTGTCTTCAACACAGTATATGAGTCCGAATACAGACTGCCCCTCGGCTTCAAGCAATGGCTGCTGCCACCTTCTGACCTCTCTGCCTTCTATCTCGATGTCACAGTAGACCACCTTGAAGGCTCCATGTTCGGAACTGATCTCATCCATTTTTCTCTTCCATGACGCGAGAGAATAAAGATCCACCAGTCTGATCTCGCTTCGGTCAAGCATTTTGACCTCATTCATGTACTGATATATCTTATTGATCTCTGACCCGGAATTTCCGAAAAAAACGGAGTTATAAAAGGGCTCCTGATGAAACAGCATCCTGATATGACTGAGTTCTTTATAGGAGAAATCTCTTAAAGAAAAGGGAATACAGGAAATCACTGTCCTGGTATCCATATTTACAAGATTATCATAGCGCATTAACTGCTTGATCTGTCCAAGAGTCATCCACCTGTGGGTATCCGGCACCTCGATCTCTTCATTCACCACAATGATGATATTGCGGTTCCGCTTCCTTAAGAATCTCGAGGACTGTTCGGACTGGATCTGATCCACGATGATCTCGTAATTGCGCTTGTTTGAGAAATATTCAAGAAACGCCGGAACACGTCCGCCATGAACCTGCATAAAATTACTCTTGGTAGCCTGTATGGTCGGCGATATCTGGATCTTGTTGACATTTCCCGGCTCGATCTTTGCCTGCATCAGAAAATACAGGACACCGTCAAATTCCTTACAAATGATTCCAAGATATCCGATCTCGTTTTGAATGATGATCGGCTGCTCATGAAGGATCCGGCCATCTTCCGCCTTCTGAAGACCCTTTATCTGAAAAAAAGAGCCGTCCCTGTTTCTGATCTCTCCTCTTTCCTGATCATAATGCCAGTTGTCACCCGTATAATCATATGGAATCTTTCTGATATCAACCCTGACGTCCCTGTTCTTTTCTTTGATCCAAGTGAGAATGTCATCCGTCGAATTGAAAGGGTTTTCTGTTGTTGCCCATGATTCAATTAACTGCATAAGCGACATATTCGCATGTATGTTGTACATTTTTCCTTACAATCCCCCATCTTCCGCCCGGTCATCCCTGTGCCATGTGACTATCAGGAGAGCGTTTTGAAAAATTTATCCTGCCATTTCATGAAACTGCTCCACCAGCTGCGCCTGCTTTAGGATCGCCCTGCAGCTTTCCTTCCGTGCTTCCTTATCTGTCATACATCTCACAAAGTATTCGATGGATTTTCTGAAAGCATCATCAGCGGGCAATGGCCGTTCCTCAACAGCAGTATTCTTTTTTATCGTCATCGTCGGTATAAAACCTGCCGGGGCAGTAAGAACTCTTCCGGTCTTAAGGGTCCCTTTGCTCCCCCATACCTCAAGTTCACACCTGTAATCATTATCCATCCCGAAGGCGATCTGAGCAGTAATACCGGTTTCATTTACAAGCACCGCCGATCCATACATATCAACTTCAAAATCGTCTGTGTAATTAAGCCCGGCATACCTGATCCTGGCCGTATCCCCCAGCAGTCTTGCGGCATATTTCAGGGTATATCCTCCGGCATCAAGGAGAGCTCCCCCTCCCAATGATTTGTTGTAGCGAAAATCATCCGCAGATCTTGCCGGAAATCCGAATGAGATACGATAGAGGCGTACATCTCCTATCTCTCCGCTATTAATTACCTCCTCTATCGCATCAAGCTGGGCATGGAAAATGAACATATAGTTCTCATGCAGTGCAAGCTCCTTTTCGGAAGCGAGCTCCACAAGTGACCTTGCAGCATCATAGGAGGTGGTGGCAGGCTTCTCAACCAGGACATGCTTCCCGCATTCCAACGCCCTCTTCGCCCACTTATAGTGCAAAGCGGGGGGAAGAGGGATATAGACGGCATCGATATCAGGAGCTGAAACAACGCTCTTATAGCTGTCAAATAAGCGTCCTCCGTATTCTGAGATCATCTGACCAGCTTTTGCTTTGCCCCTTTCAAGCATCTTAGTGATTTCTTCTTTATCTGGTAACGTATCCCCATATCTTTCATATGGAGAGTTCACTCCCACTCCTGCAAAAATAACATCATCAATCTGCTTTAATGCAGGAAGGAATCGTCTGTATGCGATTTCTGACGGGCACAGTATTCCTATTCTCATATTCTTCCATCCCCATACCAATCCTCGGCGGAGGGCTCTTTTCCTGCCCTGTCCCAGGTAAACTTTCTCGTTTTGCCGCAGAAACGGCACATCTCTATCGGAGACAGCAAGTACGAAGCAAGCTTTGACCCCGTCAGAGATGGATCATAAAGATCGATGCCTCCTTCGGGAAAGGCCGTGGCAGGCTTATAAAACTTCTCAAATACCCGGATCTTATTTTCCGTACTACATCGATAAATCCTGCCCTGCCACATCGCGTAACAAAAAGGAATGTAGCAGGAGGCTGCGGCTGCCTCCGGATCTGAATCACCGGCCGGAATGATCCATGCTCCAAAAAAAGGCATCGGCAGGCTACGGTAAATGGCGATCCCCTCCGCCTCCAGCTGTTCTATCATTCCCCTGACATAGTTTTCCACCGGCGGATAGATGGTTACACTGAATTGTGCGCCATACTGTTTCATACAGTCCTTCAGGTCGTCATTTATACTCCCAAGACGTATACCGTTCGTAAAAATGAGGATTTTTGTATCCGGAAATATTGCATGCGCAGCCACTATATATTCTGTCAGATTGTCACAGAGCAGCGGTTCACCGCCAACCAGACGGATCTCCCCGAGCTCATCCACCAGCTCATGTACTCGGGACAGATCTTTCCGAAAAGCTACCGGATCACCGAAGCCCGGTTCCGCGATAGGTGAAAAATGGCTACATCCCTTGCAGTTGAGATTACAATGGAATACCACATCATATTCCAACCCACTCAGACAGGGAAGCTTCCCACAACCAAGGATTTCCTTCATTGAGCCATATTTCTTGAGCTCTCTCAAAAGCTCTGTAGGACCCATGATCCAGATCTGATCTGCCTTTAGATCAGTATGACGAAATACCTTCCACACGATATCATTGACTATGTACATGTCAAATAAAGGAATGATCAGTCTTTCAACCTGTTCCCCGGAGAACTGCTCCAGATCAATGACGGGAAAACGGTCCTTATATTTTTCCAACTGCCCTTTACCGGAAACCACAAAACAGATATCCCTCCTTTCTTCTGGGTCAAGCTTTTGGTATATCTCCAAAAAACCCGGATATGTTCCCCATATTGCCACCATAATGCGATTACCTCCTTTGTAGACACCAGCTTCCTGACACATCGCAGCAGTTTCCCCTCAGGAGAGCCGCTGCGATGCGTCTTCAGTCCCGATGCACGATAAGATCCACCGGGCCGCTTCTTCGACAGTGCCGCTTTTCCGCAGGGTCTCCCCTATGCGGGAAGCGTTTTCCCTGTATGAAGGAACTGACAGCATCAGCCTGACTGCCCGCCACAGCGTTTCCGGACGGTTGTTGCCAAGAGCGATTCCTGCCCCCAGCTCCTCCACGCGCTTTGCGTTTCCTTCCTGGTCAAATGCCCGGGGACAGATGATCATCGGCACACCGGCCACAAGGCTGTCCCGCAGGGTATTCAGCCCGCCATGAAAGATCACCACGTCGGCTTTTTTCAGGATCTCCTTCTGGTCCACATAGGGATACGCCCGGATATGTCCCGGCAGATCTCCCAGCTGTTTCACGATCTCTTCGCTGCAGACTGCCATCACGATGTCAAGCTCCTCCCGGTTCTGAAAGGCAGTGACACAGTTTTTGAAGAAGAATCCCGTATTTATGGATGAGGTCCCCATCGAAATATAGATGAGGGGGCGCGAGGAAGATCTTTCGTGCTCCGTGTCCTGCGGGGCAGCATCCCTTTCGCCTCCGGCTTTCAGACCAACCTCATCTTCCAGACTATTGTCCCTTCCCTCTTTCTCATCATTGACGTATCCCGCGTAAAAGATGTGATACGACTGCATCTGATCCGCGCAGGGCTGGAGCTCTTTTGATACATATACGATGCAGTTTTCCTCTTCCTCTACCGTATACAGGGAGTATATATCCTTTTTCGGAAAGCCGGCCTTCGCTGCTTCCTCCAGCTTTTCCTCCATCACGCCAGTTTCAAGAATCTGCATCAGCTGTTCAAAATACCGGAAGTATTCCTTCATCGTCAGGCGGTTTATGATCATAGGCGCACTGGACAGGATCATCGGAATCCTATACTTTTCGGCAAGAAGGCGGCCCCAGATTGTAGCGGCATCCACCAGCGCGAAAGCAGGAGGATGGATACGGACTTCCCGCTCCATCTGTTCATCCATCAGCATCAGAAGATCCATCATGGCAAGCGGGTTGATGGCATGATCAGAAGCATTCCCCTCCAGCTGGTCATACAGGTCATCCAGGTTGACCAGCAGCGCGCCTGCCTTCTCCACATAAGGAGCAATGGAAGGAGTTGAATAGACGCGGACAGCATATCCCTGTTCCCCAAAATATCGCAAAAGGGGAACCATCGGCGTAATATGCCCTATGTATGGCAAGACAAAAACCATGATCACAGATTTCATATTCCTCTCCTTCCCTTCATAACAGTATTTCGGACTGCCCCGATATTTTCTCAGTATGAGGAAGGCAGGAGAGAATCCATCTGCCCGCTTCCTCGACATTGCCGCTTTTTCTCAGGGTCTCCCCTATGCGGAAGGAGTTTTCCCTGTAAGATGGAACCGACAGCATCAGCCGGACTGCCCGCCGTAGCGTTTCCGGACGGTTGTTGTCAAGAGTGATTCCGGCCCCCAGCTCCTCCACGCGCTTTGCGTTTCCTTCCTGGTCAAATGCCCGGGGGCAGATGATCATGGGCACGCCGGCCAGAAGGCTCTCCCGTACTGTGCCTAGTCCTCCATGGCAGATCACCACATCCGCCTTAGCAGTAATCGCCAGAATCTCTTTCTGCTCCACAAAGGGCAGTGCCCGGATATGTCCCGGCAGCTCTCCCAGATGCTTCACTATCTCTTCACTGCTGACTGCCATCACGACGTCAAGCTCCGTTCTGTCTTTAAAAGCAGTGACACAATTTCTGAATACGAATCCGGTATTTAAGAAGGAGGTCCCCATGGAGATAAAGATGAGGGGACGTGAAGACGACCTTCTGACAGGAATTCCCTTAAATTCATCTGCATATCCCATAAAAAACACGTGGGAAATATCCATCCGATCCGCACAGGGCTGAAGCTCCTTTGATACATACACGATGCAGTTTTCCTTTTCCCCCACAGAATAAAGGGAAGAGATATCCCGTTTCGGAAAGCCGTCCCGGGTCAGTTCTTCCAGCTTATTGTCAAGATCGCCTTCCTCCATGATCTGAACCGATCGTTCGTAATACCGGAAGTATTTCTTCATCGTCAAAGGGTTCATGATCATGGTAGTGCTGGAAATGATCACCGGAATTTCGTACTTCCCGGCAAGAAGACGCCCCCAAACCGTATGGGCATCCACCAGCGCAAGAGCAGGAGGATGGGTACGGAGCTCCTCTCCAAACCTTTCATCCATTAACTTCACAAGCTCCAGCATGGCGTAGGGACTGGTGGCACGTGTATAAGGATCCCCTTCCAGCTGATCATAGAGATCATCCAGGCAAACCAGCTCGGCACCTGCCTTTTCCACATGAGAAGCAATAAAAGAAGCTGTATAGACACGGACAGCATATCCCTGTTCCCCAAAATATCGCAAAAGAGGTACCAGCATCGCAATATGGCTGACACCCGGAATGACAAAGACCGCAATTACAGAGTTCATGTTCCCTTTCTCCCAAAACATTGTTCAGAGTTTCATCCTTTCATCCGTCATTTCTTCCGGATATCAGCATCAGTGCTCAGACGATACCTGATTAAGCAGGGACAGAAGATTTTCTTCGATCTGATCATATGACCTGTTTTCCTCTTCCCGGTCAAAATGCCGAAGGGTAATGGTCAGACGGCCATCCCTGCTTTCAACCGAATGTCCGGTACGTGTGTTTTCCTGAATATCCCGGATCTCCAACACATTTTCCCCCAATTCGGTAAAGTGATTGGATACCAGTCCTTCCTCAACGACAAAACGGTTCAATCTTCTGTAAAGAGAATTCTGCGTGCTGTAGGGATACCGCCAGGGCAGAAGGAGCTCCTCCTGAAATTCCTGTACAGTCATCCGGTTATCTATTCTCACCGGCATCGTGTAGAAAAGATTTCCCACGATGGCATCGCTTCCGGAAAGCTCCGGGCTCCTGCCGGAATACAGATGGGAAAACCAGAGCTGGTCACGGCTCATGACCTTCAGAAGACTTTTTCCGTAGCAGTACTCGGCATAGGTGACCAGAGATACGCCCTCTGCGGCGCATTTTTCCTGAATAGCCCGGGTCTTGTCCGGATCAAGAGAAAGCTTCCGCACCCTGACCGTAAAATCTCCCGTTCCCTTGCCGGAGGGAAGAAGCATCTTCTCCCCGAAATCCCGGTAATGCTCAAGAAGCTCAGGCGGGATCCTGTCCTCTTCCTGCATCAGCTTCTCCCGCCACAGATAAAAGGCATCTGTATCCGGCGTGATGGAATCTGCCGTCAGTTCACGTATCACCTCATAAAGGGAAAGCCCGTCTGTCAGCACATGGCGAAGGCTCAGAAGCAGCTCGCAGCAGGAATCAGCCACCGGAAAACAGGCTGCCGAAAAAAGGCTTCCCTCCTCTTCCATCACCTGAAAGAATCCGCCAAGGAACCGTTCACGGGCTTCTTCGGACAGGGAGCCCAGATCCTTATACCAGACAGAAGGCTCTGTCTCCTTCCTGAATACCTGATATGGCTTTCCGTCTTTTGCTCGCACAAAAGAGGATCTCAGCACAGGATGCTTTGCCGTGATCTGCTTTACCCGTTCTCTGAAGGCGGCTTCCGTAAATCCTCTTTTACAGCGGATCAGGAAGCGTATCATATTTCCTCTTGTGTAGTCGCTCCCGGATTCCTGCAAAAACAGATAGAAGCCTGTGGAAGGGTCTGTCGGATAAACCGCCTCTATCCTTTCATCCTCCGAAAGATATGCCAGTTCCTCCGGCAGCCGATCCTTCCAGGACAGCTCCTCCCCACGGCCGCTTTCTCCGGCAAAGGAATCCTTCTTTGTCTGATCAGGTAAAGTCACATGCCTTGCACAGCCGGCCAGCATGGCAGGAGTCGGTTTTTGGAAAAGCTCAGCAACCGTAAGCTCCAGTCCCTCATACCTCAGCATGGAAAGAACTCCTGCCGCAAGGATGGAATCTCCTCCCAGGGCAAAGAAGCTATCATTTACCCCTACGCGGGAAAGCTTCATCACCTTTGCAAAGGCTTCACAGATCTGCCTTTCCTCCTTTGTCCTGGGCGCCTTATAGGGGGCCTGCCCTTCAGAATCCGGCAGGGAAAGGGCGCGGTAGTCAAGCTTCCCGCGATCGGTTAACGGCATTTTATCCAACTGCACGAACCGCTCCGGGATACTGTAACGGGGAAGCTTATCTGAGAGCTTTTGCCGAATCTCTTCCTCCGGCATCGTAAAGGTGTGTTCATAAAAGGCGCACAGAACGGATCTTCCCGCAATTTCAAATTGTTTGACCGCAGCATTTTTTACACCAAGCTCCCGTTTGAAGCATTCCTCGATCTCCACGGGATCCAGCCGGTATCCATGATGCTTGATGATCCGGTCCATTCTTCCCAGTACAAACAGCTCTCCGTTTTCCTTCAGATACCCGAGATCCCCTGAGTACCAGGTACGGGTTCCATCCGGATGAAAGACGATCTTGTTCTGTTTCTGATCCTCAGCGCCGATGTAGCCCATGTTCACACGGATTCCCCGCACACTTACTTCACCCGATTCTCCGACGGGCAGGGGTCTTCGGTTCTCATCCACAATCTCGATCCGGGAAAAGGCAGTGGGGAAACCGACCGAATGTGCCTTCTCCGGATGCACGACAATCCTTGCGGTGGCAAGGGCGACCTCCGAGCTCCCATAGAGGATGACGATCCTGGCACCCGGCTGCAGCACGCTTCTCATTTCCTCCATCAGAGAGGGTTTGACGATATCCGAGCCCACCATGACACCACCTACGTGGGAAAAGGCCATGCGTACCCGTTCATTGTCAAGACAGGCTAAAACAGCGGATGGCGGGAAGAACAAAAAGCAGCTCTCATTCTCATTCAGCTTTGCAGCAATCCGCTCCATGGTGTCCGCCTGCCCCATAAGAATGTGCACAAACTTTTTTCCATACAGGATCGTGTAATAAAAGTTCGTAAATCCAAAAGCAACTGAAGGATGGCTGATATTAAAAAGAGCTGTACAATCCCCTATTGCCTCTGACAGTATCCTGTTTTCCGGTATCGGAAGGAGGCTGCATACCATGACACTGGAAATCACACGGATGCCGCAGGGAACCCCTGTAGAACCCGATGTATACAGGATGGCTATGACATCCTGAGATGACATCTGCTTGTTTGCAGGACAAAAGGTGAGTTCTTTCCCTTCTGTCAGCATCTTTTCCGCCAACTCATCCGTGATCTGAAGGACCGGGGATGTCTGCTCCATGATCAACGCTAGACGAGCGTCGGGAAGCTCCTTATCGAGGGGCACCACGACAGCGCCGGCTTTTATCACGCCGGTGATGACACAGTACAGATCACAGCAAAGCTCCATGCGCACGAGGATCATATCACCCCTGCCATATCCCCTGTGCTGCAAAAATGCCGCCACAGCATCGGATCTTTCGTGAAAGACCTGATAGCTCATGGTCTCGCCCCATATATCCATGGCGATCCCTTCACAGCTCCTTGTACGCTCAAGAAGCTCATGTACGGTGACGTTTTCGTCTGCGCCCTTCCAGATGTCCTTGAATGTATACATAGTTTCTATCTTTCTTCCTCCATAAACGCTTATTAAAATCTGAATGTGTGCGGTCGGATGCCGATCCTGTAAGTTACCGAAGTACGGTCACTAACGGTATCTGGCTCCCGGCAATGAATCTGAATGCTGTGAAAAGTCCTCCTGCTGTTTTTCTTCGATGCGGGTCAGGATCCATTCGACCGCCTCAGAAGTACCCTGACTGCTTCTGATGATCTCTCCAAGGGAAGCCGCCTTCTCCCTAAAGGAAGGCTCCTTCAGAACCCGCAGGACGCTCTCACGCAGCAGCCCGGGCTGATAGCTGTCAATCCGCACTCCGGCTCCGGCTTCCCGGATCAGTTTGGCGGTGGCATAATTATCGTAAAAGAACGGACAGATGACCATGGGTATGCCCAGCATCAGGCAGTCCTTTACCGTATTGATACCTCCTATAAAGAGTGCCGCGTCACATTTTCTGAGGACATCTGTCTGATCTACAAAAACCCGGATGTCGATATTCTCCGGAACTTCTCCCAATTTACGGATATCCACATATTTCCATACCGCCATCACGATATCCGCATCCAGATCCCGGAAGGCTTCGATACAGCATCGGAAAAAGACATGTGCATCGGAAAAATACGTGGTTCCAAGCGTCACATAGATAAGCGGGCGGTATTTGCCGGATCTGTAAGCGTTGTCCTTAACCTTCAGGCCGATGCCTCCAAAAAAGCTTATCCGGTCTTCATCAAGGCTCTCACAATCCGGCTGCAGGATGCGGGGAACGGCAGCGATATAGTTCTTTTCCGGATCCACGCAAAGTAAAGACATCATGCTCTTTTTCGGGAAGCCCTTTTCGTTCAAAAGCTGCAGTCTTCTTTCAAATGCTTCCTCATAAGGCTCCAGCTCCCGAAAGAATTCTCCCCAGTAATCTCCCGCCGCAAAGAGCGTCCTCAGATGGGTGGGAGAAAATATGATCAGAGGCAGCTGATACTTTTCCGCCAGAAGACTGCCCCAGATACTCTCGATATCCGAGATGACATATACAGGCTTCCATTCCTGTATCTGATCTGCCATGAACCCATCCATCGCCATGGCGGCCTCAAGTGCATTCAGATAACCGGATACAGCGTACTGGATCTCTCCCGGTCTCAGAAAAAAGCGTGTGCAGTCAACGAACATACCGCCTGCCTGCGTAATGGCGTCTGCTGTCTCTGTTCCGCTGTATACCCTGACCGTAAAACCTCGCGCAGCCAGTCCTTTGATGAGGTCAAGAAGAGGATTAATATGCCCCCAGAAGGGGTTCACAAACAAGAAAATCATGCGTCTCCTTCCTTCTTTTTAGCTGCTTCCTTCCCAATATAGACGACGTATCGGGCCTCCATGACCTTCCAGAGTGAATCCCGCCAGGCTTCGAAACGATCCGTCTTTTCTTTCCCCGCATCCGTCTGCCGAAGGAGCCAGCGAAGCTGTACGATCGTTTCCAGCTGTCCTCTGACGTTGCTTTCCAGCGCCTCTATCAGATCCTTGCTTGTGTTGGATGCGGAATGTCTCCTGTAATAATAGGTTCCATGGTTCGTAAAAACCGACCGCCGGCTGAGGCGGTAAAAAACACCGGAATACAGAACATCCTCAAAGAAAGACATCGGAAACGTCACTGCCCGAAAGGTGGGAAGCGCCCGTTCCATCAGATCCCTACGGATCAGCTTTGACCATACCGGCACCAGACATTGATCATATCGATAATCATTGATGTCGATCGGGATATAAAACTCCATTTCCATATCCTGCGGAACCAGATATTGCCTGTCCTCATTCCGGCCCATGGCAAGATTTTGAAAAACTGATCTTTCGGTAGTGTACAGAATATGATCTCCTACAACAAGATCGGCACCGCTCTCACCGGCGGCTAGAAGGAGCGATTCCACATAGTCCTCTGAACACCTGTCATCTCCGTCAACAGAGATCAGATAATCCCCCCGGGCCTGTTCAAATCCGATCCGCCTTGCATGAAATACTTGTTTATTGACGTTATTGTGAATGACTCTGACCCTGTCGTCTTTTTGGGCAAAATCCTCCGCGATCCGTCCTGTTTCATCCGTAGATGCATCGTCGATCACCAGGATCTCAAGACGCTTCCAGGTCTGCCTCTGAATCGCCTCCAGACATTCTCTCAGGTACGCCGCTCCATTATGAACCGGTATGATCACGGATACCATGCAGTGCTTCAAAGAAATGTCACCGGTCTGCTCAATGATCTTCCTATAGATGCCTTCCGCCTGTTTCTGTCTGTCTAAGTCAAGCATCACGGGAGGACGGAGCTTTTGCAGCAGGGGTGATATGGAATCCCTGAATACACGTTTTACCTCTCCCTTCGCGTAGAAAAAGGAACGGCCATAATTCCATATGTGATACCAGATCGCATTGTCCAGCGCAAGAGCCATCTTTTTCCCGGCTTCATAAAGGTCATCCAGCAAAAGGGCATAGTCGGCAACGAACTCCTCTGACAGCTTCGTACTCTCTCCTGCTCCGATCTTTTCCGCAAACCTTGCGCTCATTCCTCCGGCCAGATAATGCCTGTATCCGGACAGCTTCGGAAGTATGAGTACCCTGCCGGCTTCTGCAGTAACGTCAAGATTAAAGAAAAAATCCTCTCCATGAAACATATGCGGACGGAAACGGATGACCTTTTCTGACAGAAACTGTCTGCGATAACATCTCGTCCACAGATACAGGCCATACTCGCAAAGACCTTTGCCGATCCGCTCGTCTCCGCGCATAAGGACATGCGCTTTATCTGATCCGGAGTCAGGCAGGGAGGTGACACTAAAGCCGTTATAATCGATCTCCGCGCCAAAGATCCCTGTGTCAGCACCCGATGCCTCCATATGTCCGACAACATCCCTGATCACATCTCTCTTCAGCTCATCGTCGGAATCCAGGAAAAACAGCCACTTGCCTTCCGCCAGATCCAGTGCCCTGTTTCTGACATCCGATAAAGCACTTTCCGGTCTATCCTCGGAAATCAGAGTAACGTTCTGATATTTTTCCAAAAGGCGGGTAACCTCATCCCTGTAAGACGGGGAGCAAAGGTGAAGTACCACAACCCACTGTATACGGTCAAAGCCAAAGCTCTGGCTTTGCAGGGATGCAAGGGCTCTTTTAAAAACCGGGATCGGTGTATCCCGAACCGGTGTTACTACAGTGACAGGATATGTAATATCCATTCCCTCAGTTTCACCTCCACCTGATCGAAACGCTCATTTTCTTCCTTCTGATCCGGATGACGAAGCTCGATGACAAGCGCCTTATCCGTAAGCTCCATACTGTTTCCGGTTCTCGGACGATCCTCCCATAATTCCACCACGGGTTCATTTTCGTTCCCGATGCCGTCAAACATATTGGAGGTGATGCCCTCGTAGATCCCCATCCACTTTCCGTCACGCAGGATATCGCTATCCGAAAGCCATGGACCACTCCTTAACATAAACAGTTTTTCCTGCAGGGCTTTTGCAGTCATATCGCGGCTAATCTTTACCGGTGTGCCGATGATCAGGTTTCCGACTGTCCTCATATCGTCCTTCCAGTCGGGATATCTGCCGGATTCCAGGGTCAAAAGCCAGATCTCTTCTCCTGAAAGGGCATCCAAAAGGGCTCTTCCGTAACAGAACTGAACCCAGGTATAGAGAAGGATACCACGTTCTGCCAGGATCTGATTAAGTCGTCCTGTTTCATCTTTCGTAAGAGATACCCTGCGGACTTTTCTGTCCGGCTGATCCTGACGAAGGCTCTCTATCGATTTCCACAGGGGCCGCGCCTTCCGATAATAGTCACGGACAGGAGCGGGAGGGGTGAGATATTGCATAACCCTCTCTCTGTGAGACAGCAAAGCATCCTCCGATAGCTTCCTGTAATCGGGAGAAGCCAGCTCGTAAGCCATGATCTGAACAGATATCCCATCTGCGATGGTGTGATCTACACAAAGCAAAAGAACGCTCTTTTCGTCAGAAAGAAGAAGGCATGCGGCCTGAAAAAGTCCTTCTCCCATATCCATGACCTTCAGGAAGCCGTCTGTAAACCCTGCCTTTACCTCCCCCGACAGCTTCCGGATATCCTTATAATATATGACCGGCTGATACTCCTTATAGAATACCTGCCAGAACCTTCCGGAGCTGTCCTGCCTGAAGGCAGACCTGAGAGCAGGATGGTTCTTGACAAGGTGTTCTGCGCGGTCACGAAACTCTTCCTCTGTAAAGCCTCGGGAAACATAGAACTTTCCCCTTGTCACATTTCGGCGGTCAGAGATCCCGAGCCCCTTCATCCTAAGATAAACGTCGGTTACATTGCTGACAGGAAGCACTGTTTTTATGTTCGCATCCTCCCTTAGCGTCATCAACTCCTCAGGAAGCGTGAACAGCTCCGGAGCCTTTACCTCCACAGAGGTTTTTACCGTGGATTCCTCCCGGTCAAGCCATGCCGCAAGCTGCGCCGGCGTCGAATATTTAAGCATATCTGCCATAGACAGATGATATCCGGACTCCTCCATGATACTGATCAGCATCATGGCTTTGATGGAATCTCCTCCCAACCCGAAAAAGCCGGAATCTCTTCCCGGAATTGATGGTAGCCTTAATACCCTTGCAAAAGTATCACACAGAAGCTTTTCCAGATCGTTTTGAGGCGGAATGAAAATCACGTCCTTTGCGGGAATATCCGGAAGGGCACGTCTGTCAAGCTTTCCGCTATCATTAAGCGGCAGCTCGTTAAGTGCCATCAACCGGGCAGGAACCATGAAAGCCGGCAGTCTTTCTGCCAGAAAAGTCCTGAGCCCATCCTCATCGATCTCATTTCCCTTATACCATCCACAAAGAACCGCATCCGCCCCTTCACCGCGGATATCCGCCGCCGCCTTGTAAATCCCGGGATACCGTTCCATCATCCTCTCCACCTCACCGGTCTCCATGCGCTGTCCATGGAGCTTTCGCAGACCGTCGGCGCGTCCCGTCAGAATGATACTCCCATCCTTCATTACCATCGCCATATCTCCGGTATGATAGATCCTTCCGTATTCTTTGGTAACGGTAAACTTCTGAGCTGTCAGCTCCGGGTGGTTGAGATAGTATCCGTATTTGCCCGGCTCTCCTCCGATACAAAGCTCCCCCTTCGTATCAGGGGAGGCCTTATCCGCTTCATGAAGTATGCCTTCCTCACCAAGCAACAGCAGCACAGCCTGCCGGGTGGGTGATCCCAGTTTGATAGTTTCACCGGGCTTTATCTCTGTAAAGGCGTAATTTCGCACCTCCGATGCACCGAAGGCGTCAAAGAGGACAGCTCCGGTACAGGAAGCGATCCTTGAAGCCGCATCCTCGGACAGGGCTTCTCCTGTCAGGATGACTCTCTTAAGAGCTGAAAAGCCGGAGGCAAACGTAGCATCCTCCAGATATCCCATCAGCATGGATGGCGTACCCAGAAGAGCATCCGCGTGATGCTTAAGCATACACTTCCCTAAAAGATCCGGCGAGAGCCGCTCCTTTTCCGATGCGAGCACAAGGGTCATCCCGTTAAACAGAGCATAAAAAATATCACAGGCAACGGCACCGTATGCAAAATTGCCCATGGAAAAAACCACGTCGCATAGAAGGGCAGTCTTACAGGAACAGATATTGCAAGACACAGGCATGGCCTCATTCAGGAAAACTCCGTGATGGGTTACCGTACCCTTGGGCTCCCCCGTACTGCCGGAGGTATAATATACCGCGATCGCATCACAGCCCTCTACTCTGGGAAGATTCTCCTCGCCAGGGTACAGCTCCTTTTCGTCCACGTCAAAGCTTCTCTGCCGTAGAATCGCCACGCTTTCCCGGCAGAGACCCTCATAAAACACATCATCTAGTATGAATGAGGCCTGACAGTCCTTTTGTATATACGAAAGCCTCCGGGAAGGCCACGTCCGATCCACAGCCACATAAGCCGCTCCCGCATACAGTATCCCAAGCAGAGCCTTAATCATATGCACGCTGCGGTTCATAGCAAGGATAATAAAAGAACCTTTTCCTACCCCCCTGTTTCTCAGAGCATGCGAAAGCAGCATGGCATCACGGATCAGGTCTCTGTAGGATATCCTTTCCTCCCCGCATAGTACGGCAGTCTTTTCGCTTTCTCTGTATCTAATGATTCCATCGAGAATTGTCTGAAACCTGTCAGCTTCCTTCAGATTCATCTTCTGTTCCTCTCCATCCGGATACGCCGCCTTTTTTCCTATCTGGTTCAAAGCACCCTGAGCCACAGTTTTATGTAATCCTGTTTTTCTCTTTCAATTTAGCGGTTCCCGATATAAAAGAAAAGCCATGCTTTTGCAGGCATGGCTTCTCTTTTATCACGCTCTATAGGATTTTTATTCACCCGGAGTCATGTACTTCACCAACTCATCAAAAGTAGAATGCATATAGATATCCTGCATTTTAACAGAGTAGCCATGTTCTCCGCACCTGGTTACAATCTTGACGGCATCCAGAGAAGTGAGCCCCTGTTCAAATAAATCATCTGTTTTATTGAATCCGTTTTTCAGAAGTCCGGAAAGAACATGCTCCAGAACCTCCTCTGCACTTTTGACAGGCTTGGCAACCTTGGCCTTGTTAATTTCGATCACGTTTGGCTGCTCGATCGGCTTATCTGCCTTTCTTGAAATATAAGGTTCCATTGCCTTCTGCACCTTTGCCTTCATATCTCCCGAAGGCTGTTTCATAAACGGATTGTTGTTTCCCATCCACTTGTTTGGCACGAAATATTGTCCGGGCATATTTCCCATCGGAGATTTAGTGACAGGTGGTATGATCATTTCTGCCATGATCTCCATCATCTGCAGTACCGTCTGCTGCTGCATGATCATGAGTTTAAGCATTGACCTCATCATCTTCAGTGAAGTCATCCCACCGTAAACCCGGGGTTCAAGTTGTGGATCACATATCTGCTGGCCATCTGCGGTATTTGCCCGCTGCATCGTTTCCGGATCACATATCTGCTGGTCATCTGCGGCATTGACCTGATGCATCGTTTCCGGATCACATATCTGTTGGCCATCTGCGGCATTGACCTGATGCATCGTTTCCGGATCACATATCTGTTGGCCATCTGCGGCATTGACCTGCTGCATCGTTTCCGGATCACATATCTGTTGGCCATCTGCGGCATTGACTTGCTGCATCGTTTCCGGATCACATATCTGTTGGTCATCTGCGGCTTGGTTCGATGAAGACTCCTGCATCACCTCATTCAGTTTCTGCTGCATAACATCTTTGGTAAGAAGCTCCGCCGGTACATACATGGCATCCGTTTCCTCCAATGTCTCAGCCATATCTGACAAAACCGGCGTATAGAAGATCTTGCCCAAATCCAGCTTTATGCCCTTCTGAACCAACCAAGATGAAAGCTGTACCGCCTTGATGGAGTCCCCCCCATCGTCAAAGAAATCAGCATCATCGGCAACCTCATCTACTCCGAAAACTTCCTTCCATGCCTGTTTAAGCAATGAGATTTTTTCTTCAGACTTCATAACTCATCTTCCTTTTCTATAAGAGTTTCAAGCATTTATACAATAACTTTATTATAAATGATTCATAAATGCAAGCCATTGTGAACCGGGGGTGTCAACTGCTCGCTGCGATATTTGCGATTGTTTCAGGCTGCGAACCATAAGGAACAGGCGAGAAGCATCCAAATGTCATCTTCTACAGCTACAATTCCACGATAATATTGTTAAGTTCCATACCCGGGATATATTGCACTTTCTTTGACAGACCGATGATCATCCGGATGCCAATGTTCTTTCCCGGTTCTTCCGGATTGTTTTCCTCAAGCCATCTTATGGGATCAAAAGGTCTTCCGTTATCCTTAAGCCGTATCATCTTTTTCTGCTCCTTAAGTATCAGCTTTAACTCGATGCGACCGTTTTTTACTTTCTTAAATCCGTATTGCACCGTGTTTTTTGCCATTTCCTCAATGAACAGTGCGACGTGATTTGCCATTTTCACATCTTCACCTCTCTCCATGATGAACTGACGTGCCTTTTCGGACATATCCACAACCTGCTCCATATCCTTAGCCGAGGCCTCAAAGCATTCGCCCGGCTTCGTCCCAAAGTCCTCTGAAAGAATCAGAAGATCGCGAACAGACCTTGGGAAAACACGGTTTATGACAGCCGGAATGCAAATGCAGCTAAGCAGTGTCAAAATACCCGTTGCCGGTATGCTTGCCTCTGCCCCGGGTATTCCGAACCCAAGCCCTAAAATAAGCACCAAAAGACAGGGAAATAAACCATCCCTGAAAATACTCACAAGATAATTCAGCCTGACATGTCCTGTGCCTGTGAAGCTTCCGCTAAAGCAATAGCTGGCTATCCCAAACAGGTTTTGAATCACCATGTATCTGATAAAAGCTGTTGTTTGATGTCTCAAGGCTGTATCCTCTGTCCGGATGAAAATAGAGGAAACAGGAGCTGCGAAAATCAACAAAAGGAGTCCTATCACCAGAAATACCCTGTAGGTGAATACAAGGGAGATGCGAAGTATCTGTCCAATGGAATCGGTGTCCTCTTCTCCGAAGGCAAGCCCCGTCAGAGATGCCGTCACGGACTGTATGGTCATGGTGAGGGACACAAGCAGAATAAAGGCACAGCCTGCAGCCGAAAAAGCCGCAATTGCGTCCGTACCTCCTGCTTTCAGCAGAACATAATTGAAGGAGGCGGATCTAAAGCTTCCCATCAGCATGGGGATTGCCCCGGCAAATCCGTATACGAGAACCTCGGGAACATCCCGGAAGTTTAAGTTGTTCATGCTGAATCTGAGAAGATGCCCTTCCTGACGAAAATGCAGCAAAAGGTACAAAAGACCTATAACTGCGCTGACTACAGACGCTAATGCCATACCGAGCAGCCCACCGTGAAAAACGAAAACATTTAAAAGATCCAGAACTACATCAGCGACCAGAATGATCACTGCATAGCCTAGACTTCGCTTTTGGTCATTATCCAGAGCAAAAAGACTGTTGAGCAGAGAAGAGAGGCTCATGGGAATAATGATCAGAGAATAACCCCTTAGATAACCGTCTGCCATCTCCATAACCTGCGGATCCGCGCCCTTTGCCATGAAAGGCAAAAACATCGGAGAGAAAGCCGTAAATAAAACTGTCATCAGAAGACCAAATACCGTAACGCAAACAACCATGGTTGAAAAAATCTGGTTGACTTTTCCTATATCCGCCTTTCCCATATTCTCTGTACACAGCTGTCCGGTTCCAGCCACAAACAATGCGATCACAAGCCCGATCAGTGAAACAAACGGACCGGTCAGTCCTGAAGCCGCTACTGCATCTCTTCCGAGAAACTGTCCTGTAACTGCCGAGTCAATCACATTGCACAGGATACCACACACCATTCCAACCAGCATGACTGTAAATAATCTGGAGAATACTCCCTCCATCAATGTTTTTTCTTTTTTCATACTTTACCACCATGATTTCCCGTTTCAAGTTCAATACCATTCACTATCATAGCAGAAGCTACCTTCATATCCCTGTCCGTTCACCGGAACGGATGGTACGAGAGTATGCCATTTGTCAGCAATCTCTCCCTCATCGAGTTCTGCCGACCTCCCCGGGGCTTTCCAAAATGTCTCCGTGATCAACATCCGAAGGCATCCGGGATCCAATGTTTCTTTTTCCCTTCTGTATAGGGTTCTTTTTAAAACAGAATTCTCTGAAAAGATGACCGTAACATTCTTTTCCTTTGCAGCCGTCAGAAAATCACCCATAGCATCATCACAAACAAAGGTTACAGGACTGCCTTCATAAAACGCTGCGGCAAGAAGCACCCAGACCAAAGAACTTTCTCCTTGACAGATCATCAGCCTGTCCTTACCATGCCAACCTGTTCTCCTTCGAAAAACCTCTGCCATCTCACATATTCTGCGCCCTGTCCATACAGGATTATCCAAAGCCACAGCAGTATCCTCAATAAGCAGCGGTTCATCCGGCAGAACCTCCAAAGGCGGATTATCGGATAAATACTCTCCCTCCTTTGGAATCGATATACAGGGATAATCGTCATTCTCATCCATAGCGGCGATGCATCCGCTTTTCATGATTCCAAGCATACCGGCAAGAAAACTTATACCTTTTCTGCCATCCGAACCAAGACGGATCACAGATCCCCGCCTGATATTCTGCCGCCGGATCTTGTCTGCCATTCGGTTTGCCATTCGGTTCAATTCCCTCCATGATACCGAGGTAGCTGCACCGTCCCGCCATTCTGTCAGAGCCTCCCGTTCCGGAAATCTGGCGGCACTGATTTCAAGCAGCAACGTCATGGAAGCTGTTCCTTTGCTGTCTGCACCATACTCCCACATCAGAAGTTCTCCATTCACCTCACGAGCACAGTTCTTGGGAAGTAGTCGATAGAATGAGAGCGGCCACTTTGCAAAATAAAACACCTGACCTTCACTTTCACTCTCTTTTAAAAAAGACTGTACAATGGGTATCTTCTTCTTTTTTGTCGCAACGATAAGAAGCGTCCCGGATACATCGGGGGCAGGATCGTCCTCCTTTAGAAGCTTTTGCAGACCGCTCAGTCTGCCAAGGCGCAGAGCTCTGTAAATCCGCTGTGCATCCATACCTGATCCAACCACATAAATCCGCTCATAATCACTGCTTCTTCGAAGAATGGCAGTAAGACTGCCCATCTCATACCAATCGGCCTTTTCCCTGAGTCCATTGATATCGTACAGTCCCTCAAATCTCTCAGCGCAACGCCACCAGAGATCGCTTCCCTCCGCACGCAGGTTTTTCCACGGACGTATATAGTCACGCATCAGAAAATGCAGGATCCTCGGAGTATCACAGAATACACCGGGAATACAGTTGTAATCCGATGGCAGAAGCCGTATCCTTCCATAGCATACGACGTTTAAAAGATCCTGATCCACCACCAGATAGTCCTGTATACCTTTCATCAGTTTTTTCTGGATCCCATGCCTCCGCATAAGTGAAAGATTCATGAGCAGCACGCCGGAATTGATATAGGTCTGGATGTCAGGAATATTGTCTCTCACGGTCTGTTCCCGAACAGGGGAAATATCATCAAAAACTCCTGCCAGATAGTAATCCGTCATATCCGTTTCCCAAAGTGGGAGGATGTCTCCCACCACAAGCGTGTCTGAATCAATATACAGACAAATATCCACATCCGGAAGGAGCATTGGCAGGATAAGCCGATAACAGGCGGCCTTAGACCATAGGGAATCCTTAAAGTCTCTGCTGTCAAAAGCTGCCTCAGAGATTCGATGTTCCGAAAGCTTCAGGTTTTTATAACTGTCTGTCAGATAATTTAACAGCCTTCGGTCTTCCTCACTGAAGCTCTCATCAAGAAGCAGATGAAGTCTAACCTTCTGATTTTCGGGAAGCTGCTCCATCAGGGACAAAATGGAGACACAGCAGAAGAACAGGTAAGTCTGATCCGATGCATACACAATATCCAAAGTTTCCCTCATCTATTCCCCTTCCTTTCCTTTCAGGTATTCTTTCATGATCTTCTTCACTGTCTCATACGTAAGACTTAGTCCATCGTCCTTCAATCAACTGTTCCTCACCCTGCATTCAACCAGAGCTTCATGTAGGTTTCCCTTTGATTCATCAGATCCGTTATGATCCTGAGTGAAGTCTCTGCATGGGTTTCCATGAGATTGAGCAACACATCCGATGGAACAAAGAGAATCACCGTATCATCCTCCCCGCTGGTGATGATGTTCTCCTCCTTCCTGCCGAGGAGAGATGCATAGGAAAGCACGCTTCCCTGCCTGAGGATACGAACGGGATTGTTCCATCCGTCTCTGGTCTCTCCGTATACGATCGCCCTTCCGCGCATGAGGATAGGTATGCTGCCCTGCTTCTCGCCGATGCGCACAATGGTCTCATCCTCAGCAAAGGACGTCATGACACATTCATCTGCCAAGAAAAACAGTTCGTTGTCATCCGCATAACCAAAAAGCGGATGCTTCTTCATATAACTCGCGATCTTTGCCTGCCTGATCCGCTCATTGTCCTGCACAGCAAGTATGAGGTCTGCGTCCAACGCTGGAAAATCGCCGATAACGGTATCCTCTGTCACATCAGCAAGCGCAGAAATCATTTTCATAAAGTGCTCGCTGAGCAGCTGTATGACCTCTCTGGAAAAAGCCCTCTCGTTATAGGAATAGCTGCTGCCGGGCTTTCCCTCCTTCTCCGTAAAATAGATACAGAGATCTGCCGAAAGGTTGTCATAGGCATCACCCCCGAGGATACGTATGCCGAAAAGGCTGTCTCCACCGGAGATCGGCTGCTTTGCCTTTACGAAATTATGATTGTTCAGAATATGACCAAACACCGGTTGACTTCTATCCAACGCTCTCTGGATCTGTCCCGGAGAACAGTGGGAATTTTCCATGCAGCGGACGAAATCTTCCTGTGAGCGTTTCACCAGATCCGCATATTTTTCATCCTCAGAAAACTTTATCCTCACCGGGATTGCATTTATAAATCCGCCATCAAGCTTCATGCTGTCCGATACCTCGGCATCCCTTCCGGACGTGACAGCACCGAACACTATACTGTCTTCTCCTCCCAATCTTGCAATCATGATGCCCCACAGGGTCTGAAGAAGGGTGAACTGCGTCACCTTAAGCTTTTTCTGAAAAGCCTTGAGTGTAGCCACATCGTCCTCTGAAAACGGTGCGAAATACTCAGCCCGCTTATACTCCAGGTCACTGGGATTCTGTCCGGGCAACAGAACATTCTCCCTCATATCTCCCAAAAATTCCTTCCACCAAGACAGTTCCTTGTCTATATCAACATTTTGCAGATGCTCCGCATAGGCCTGATACGACTGTTCTTCGATCTTTTTGTCAATGCCGTTTAAATCAAGCGCATAGCCGACAAAGAGATCGCCGAACAGGATACCGAGGCTAGTGCCGTCTGAATTGATATGTGGCTGAGAGACAATCAGCGCATAAGTATCCTTTTCACAGCTTTTATACACGCTGATCCGGAGCAGAGAATCCTTCTCGAGATCAAAGCCTCGCCGCCGATCTGCCTCCATCATTTTGGATATCCGCTTGTCAAATTCCTCCATGCTAAGGTCGGACAAATCAAAATAATTAATCTCCGGGTGGCGGTCCTTGAGAACGACCCTGTAGGGATGCTTCACGTTTCTGTAGACAAAGGCTGATCTGAGATTTTCATGCTTTTCACAGACCAGATCGGCCTGCTGGCGAAAAGTAGCGGGATCCAGCGAGATCACGGCCTTTGTCAGAATCTGGAGAAAAAATGCTGACTTCACATGTTTTCCCTCCTCCAGCATCCATTTTTGTCCGGCTGCAAGCTCGTAGATGTCCTGCACGGCATTTCCGTACAGGCTGATGATTTTGCTCAGATCGTGTTCGGAAAGATTTGCAGCAGTGTACCTTGAGGTGTCGAAAAAGGCCTTTTTTTCTGCCGTATGATCATGGGAGACCTCATCCTTGACCGAAGGTGAACTCCCAAGAGCCTTGTCGACGTGATCTGCAGGTCTTCTAGCCGCTTTGCCGGCCCAATTCGCAGATTCCCCAGCCGCCTTGCCGACCTGTCCGGCATATCTCTGGATGACTTTGTCGAACCAAACAAAATTCCTTCCGCCACAGTCGAATGGCCGTTCCTTTTGCCCCAAGTGCACAGACCCAGACGCTGACACAGACCTCGCCTGTATATAGCTGGCCATGTTCGCAAGTATCCTTTGGTTCTGAACAACCATCCTCTGGAAGTCACGATAATCGTCGTTCATCATAATGCTATTCCTTTAACTCCTCCTAAAAACCCAAGGATGAATATTTATCAATATCTTGTATGATACGTCAAAGGACAGATATCGTCAAATCTGAATGGTCGTTTCCAAATCAAGTTCTTTTTTACTAAGCTCCATAACTACTGTTCCCTTTCCCATTGCAGTGCTTTGCGATCCAGCTTTCCGCTTGGATTGAGCGGAAGCTCTTTCATCCTGATCCAGAAAGCGGGAACCATATAGTTTGGCAAAGAAGCCAAAAGATACCGGCGAAGTTCTGATTCACTCACCTGATCCTCAGCAGCATACCATACACAAAGCCTTGCCTCGTTCCCTTCTCCCTGCACCTTGACTGCCGCCTGAAGCACGCCCGGAATGGTTCGGAGTTTACTCTCGATGACACCCAATTCAACCCTCATGCCGTAAAGCTTTACCATAGAGTCTTTTCTGCCTACGATGCAGAATCTGCCGTCAGCCATTCTTTTTACAATATCACCTGTCAGATACAAACGCCCAAGCCCAGAATGCTCTGTAAAGTTAGGAGATGACGCATACGACCCAAGATATCTTCCCAATCTGCCTGCAATTCCTCCCACGCAGAGTTCACCCTCTTCTCCGATCCCGGCAGCCTGTCCCTGTTCATTGAGCACATATGTCTCCCTAACGGATGGTGCCGCACTAAAGCAGATATCTCCTCCATGGTATTCGCTCCCGAACTGAAAAAAAGCAGGTCCAAATATCTCAGAAGCACCATAGCAGAAAACCGTTTTCCCTCCGGAAAGGTCCGTCAACATATGCGCCGTCTGTTCAGAAACAGCCTCGCTGCCTGCCATCACCAGCTTCATCTCTCTAAAAAGCGAGCCATAAGCCGGATCACTTCTATACTGTTGAAAATAGGAAGGGGTAACATGAATAGTATCTACGCCGTATTTTCCGGCACATTCCGCGATTGCACGAGGCGTACGTATATCCTGCTTCCGTGCAAGAACGAGAGTTTTTTTATTCAGTAAACAGAGACAAATGCAAAACGAGGAAAGAACAAAACCAAGACTGCAATCCAAAAGCAGCCTGCTGCAGTTATGTACAAAATAATCCGGCAGAGGGTCTCCATATGCAGCCAGAGTACGACTGACAGCCGTCAGATGGGCATTGACCGCGCCCTTGGGTTGTCCCGTGCTTCCCGAAGTGTAGATGATCTGGAAGGGATCCTCTCCATCAAGTTCTGTAAATAATCGAGAAATGTCCGAAGGTTCAGGAGATTCAAGCAGCTCACCTATAGCTTTATCGTCCAGAACCATTGCCGGGTGGCACTCAGCCATAGCTGATTCTATGAATTTCTCAGGCCATCCATCATGGAATGTTAGCTGGATTGCACCGGCATACAGCACTCCGAGCCATGCTCTGATATAAACCGTATCCCGGGACAAACGCAATACAACGCAATCGCCCTTTTTGATACCGCGTTTTTGTATACCTGAAGCAATTTTCCGGGCATCGGAAAGCAGTTCACAATAACTGACAGTTTCATCCCCACAGAGCACGGCCGGCTCGTCACTGTCCCTGTATTGTTCAAGAACCTGAGGAATTGTTTGCTTTTTATAGTCGTCCAATTATGTTCTCCTTGAGATTGCACTCATTCACACACACTGCTTACATATTTATTTCTTTATTTTACAATTTTTTATGTAAGTATAAAGATTTTTTACCACAACATAATGTCTTGTTTCCATGGTTCAATACTCCTTCTTAATATCCTTAAGACTAAAGGCATTTTTGAATTCAGCAATGTCCTTATCGCTACGAATAAGCATTAACTCATGAAACACTCCTGTCTTTATATCCTTAAATCCTGCAACCTGTTCACCATTGCATATTGAAGCACGGATCACAGGTATCTCTTTTTCGGGATCGTAGTCATATGCCGGGATATTTGGTTTTCTCTTTGGGAAAATGCTAAACATAGTAACTCCAAAAAACGTAAAATCATTTTCTTCTTTCAAATACCAGTTCATCACTGTTAGATAGCTCATCCATGAAAACATATCCAAGACGGTCAAAGGTCTTTATCTCATTTGGATCTTCTATCATGTTTTCTGCCATAAACCTTACCATCTCGCCACGTGCCATTTTTGCATATGTACCCTTTGTCACAAGCTTTCCATTTGCAGTCTCGCCAAAAGTTACAGTTATAAACGTATCCTCCGGTCTAAGATACTTTTCTACACACTTTGAGTATTCCTTAGACGCAAGATTAATGATAATTCCTGTTTCATCTCTTACTTCATTATAAAGCCTCTTCCCCCAAGCCTAACATTAATATCATAATCCGGATAATCTTCTGTAAACTGCTTATATGCCCGTTTACACTGTTTTGTAGATTCGGCGACCGGATTCTTTAAATTCCCTGCAAAAATACTCGAACTAATTAAGGGAAATGCTATGCTGTGATAGCCATTGTTTTTCAACACAGTCATAGAATTATAATAAGCTTCATATAATTCTTTGAAAGCATCCTTCTTTATCCTGAAATCTGGACCCACGGCATGAATTATTGCCTTGCAATTCTTCATTCTGCATGACGAAGTAATGACCGCAGAACCGTCTTTAAGCGGAGTCTTGTACTTGCTGCACTCTTTCGCAAGTTCAGCACTTCCTGCACTGCTGAAAATTGCGCCGCAAACACCACCACCTTCAAAAAGACCCGAATTTGCAGCGTTGACTACTGCATCCACATTCTGGTTAACACATGATTCCTGGATAAGAACTATATTACTCATATTTTGTTCCACCTTCATTTCTATATATTCTGAAGCAGCTTTTATACGCCTATCTCTGATTATATTTTTTACGATTATCTACGCGCTCACTTGCATTGAATCACCCGGAATAGAACTCCGTCGTAGTCTCATTTGCCTGGATAAGCACAGAACTCTGCCTATACACATCGACCAACTCATCACAAAGGGAATGGACATCATCTATTGTTGTGTCACTGAGATAAATGACAAGCGTGTACTCCTGATATTTAGGACTCCTTGATTTCACGTTTTACATATACCTACAGCTCATTTTCCAATTAGTATTTCTCCGGTTCCTCCAACAAAGCTATTTTCTTGCTGCATCCAGGAATGCCGAACTTACAACCGAATATAGAATATAAGTAATCAGGGTTCCAAAGCACACATCCGAAAGAAAATGATTTGTCATATGTATCCTGTTGTAACCGTAAATAATCACAAAGCATAAGGCAATCACAAAACATACCATATTCTTTTTGTCAGAGCGTTTTTTCAAAACATCTGAAAGCATAGGCAGAGAAAACATCATACTTGCTATCGTCATATTTCCACTTGGCCAGCTTTTGTAATTGTCATTAGAACCTGCAAGATTAGGAATCATCTGCCACCAGTTCCTGTACTCTGACATTGGATCATTAAGCGTTATAAGATACTTAAACCTTGGCCTCGATGCGACCTGCTTTAGCCATAGATTCAGATTATCAGCTGTGATTCCGGCTATAAGAATTGCTGCTCCTGTCACGATTAGTTTATCTTCATCACTGTCATCGAATAGTCTGTAGCAGACAATAGGCACCCACGCATAGAGGACAACCCAGAATAGCCAGCTTAGCACAGACAGAATCGGCGAAGATTCACCGGCTGTATAGCCAAACAGTGCCCTTACCTTTGATCCGTTATAATTGTTGCTGTAATAAACGGCCATAAAGTATGAGATTGCCATGATCACGCGGGCCAGCATCTGATAACGACTGCCCTTCTTCATGAGACCTTTATATATGCACATCCCGGACGCAGGGTAAAGGCAGTAAGAAAAGTACGACCCGTATGTTGCAAAAAACGCTCCAATTTCCGTCTTGTTTGCAAGCGCTACATTGATGCTGTAATCAAAAAATGACCCTATAATTATGCCAATGGTACAGACAGCGATTACAACACAAAAGCACATTATAGGAACACCCATTATTTTCTTTCTATTCATCATCGAACAACCCTTCCCACAGCATCCTGTTATAATTTGCGTTAGCCTCTTCACACGCCTTCTTTTCTTTCCATCTTTCGATTTCAGTACATATGGAAAGCATCTCGTCAGCTATAAGCTCAGCACTCTTCGGTTTTACATTGTTTAAGTACTTGCACATTCTCTGCATGGCTTTGGGACTTCCTAGCTGCTTTGCTATCTGGTTGCCAAATTCGCCCGGGAATCCGAGGCTTACTATGGCACTGACTAATTCATCCCGGTAAATTGACCATTCTCTACGATTATCCATATGAACACCATTCCGTTGCCAAAACTGAAAGAATAACCTTAGCTTTAAGGCTGTTTTATCCCACATGCAGGACCGCCGAGGTTCATTGCTTTTTCTGCCTCTGCCACAGGATCTGCTAAAACATCTGCATACTCAGGGTGTTTCTGGAACCATTTTATAGCGTAGGAGCATGAAAGCTCAGCCTTACGGCCATCTTCTCTAAGAAGGTTCGCTACATGTTCAGTTATTTTTCCGGCTATTCCCTGTCCGCTCATAGACGGATCTACTTCTGTATGAGTAAGGTTTACTATCCCGGGTTTAACTTCCGGATATTCAAGTACTGCAATACGTTTTCCGTTCTCGTCTTCCAGCCAGGTGCATGAATTGTTTGATTTAAAATCCATAGGGTGCTCCTTATTCGTCCACATAATCCCAGGCATTAAATGTCTCATCAGTACGCTGCTCTCCATCTTCTGCATAAGCAACATAGCCCAACCCTTCTGTCTCAATCTTTAGCAGTACGGTTTTGGAAATATCTATAACTTCTTCAGAAGAACTCTCTGAGTGGTTTTCAGTAGTATTCGTTTCAGCTGGTTTCGTATTTGATTTCCCACAGGATATGAGTAATGCTATTAAGGTCAGGCATAATACCTGCGTGATAATTCTTTTCATAAACCATCCCTCTCTTTCTCACCTGTAATCTTTCCATAGAACCCATCCATGTACTCCCTGATCCTTTTACCCTCTTCTTCA
The DNA here is from genome assembly GCF_000424445.1 of Oribacterium sp. NK2B42. Taxonomy (GTDB): domain Bacteria; phylum Bacillota; class Clostridia; order Lachnospirales; family Lachnospiraceae; genus Oribacterium. Next base: position 2,611 of record NZ_AUJX01000025.1, on the reverse strand, counting down.
TTTGCAATCCGGTTTGCTTCTTCTGTACCGAGTAGCATGAGCGGTGGTTTAATGCCTATATCGGAGAAAATATCACAGGTATACTTGTATCCATACCCGGCATTCTGCCCCACCATAGATTTCAGATAGCCAATCCCTTTAATAAATCCATCTTTCCAGAAAAAATCATAATCATCATCCCAGAAGATCAGATTATCATCCTCACTGTTTTTAAGAAGCATTGCAGAGGCATAGTACATCTTTCTGGAGAAGTCATTGGCATCCCTGGCATTAAGCTTAAACTTTTCTCTGAGCTCTGCTCTGGCAGCCTCGACCTTATCTTTAAAAAGTTCTCTTTTCTTTCTGCCTGCCGCAGTTCTGGCTCTGGCAGCTTCGATATCACACATCCTAAGTCTTACTTACAGAGCTCTGCAACTATCATATTGATCACCTTGCCGTCAGCCTTACCTTTAAGAACCGGCATTATTTCTTTCATTATTGCTCCCTTATTCTTGGTTGCTATCACCTCAGCAAACTTCTCCTTCAAGAATGCCTTAATTTCATCCTCAGACATCATAGAAGGAGCATATTCCTTGATTACATCATATCTGAACTGATACTCTGCTTTGAGTTCTGCTCTATCGTCCGGACAAGTATCAATCTGTTCTTTCGCTATCTTAAGAGACTTAAGAATCACCTGATCCACAAGGTCATCACCTATATTGTCTCTCGATCCAGAGTCTATAGCCACTTTCTTAACATCTGATATAAGAGAAGAAATTGCATCTTTTCTAGCCTTATCTCTTGCCTTCATTGCAGCGATCATATCCTTTTGAAGTGTTTCAAATTTTGTCATGTTAAATACCTTCTTTCTAATTATTTTTAATTGATTATTGACCATCCAAAGTGAAATGTCTACCAAGGAAATCTTCTTCAAGCTCTTTCACAATTCTTATTAGACATTGTATTACTTAACCAACGATAAAAGCGTTTCCTCTATAACTGTTATGCACTTGCCAACAAATATTTTACATGTTGTTTCATCAACAAGTGCAATCGCAGCTTCATTCATCTTCTTAAAATCAGGTACCGTATCTATAGCATCAATCGTGCTATCCGAGCCAGTTGGAAGATACTTCCATACTATGATCCAGCCTTCTTTTTCTTTCTTCTCCGGAAGATTAATGTGCTCTCGAAGCTTTAACCACAGATCATCTGAGATAACATCACACTGATTTCCGACTTCATATCCCGTATTGGACTCAGCCCCATAATCGAATACACATAAACTTCCGAAAAGCTTATAGTCTATCTCAATCCTCAGCCATAGAGATAAATCTCTTCCAAGGTTAACTGATTTAATAACGTAATTAAGCCCCGGATAAGAAGATTCATTGCGAGTATAGTACTCTTCTGTCGCCTGATATTTGTAGTGAAACCATTCTGATCTTGTTTCCACCTCCAGATTATATTTACAAAGAATAGGCTGCATCTGAGCTTCAAACTCTTCAAAAAGCCTTTTCATAATCTCTGCTTTGGCATGATTAACTCCACCAGCTATCTCTAAAGAAGTTCTAAGGCTATCAGAATCAGCTAAAATCTTGTTTGTAAGATTCATCTTGTACTCCGCATTATCTACATTAATAAATTCCTTGACCGCTCCTGAGTACTGATCAATCAGCACCTGCATCTCATCCGGTGAACCAGCCTTTATGTCTTCCAGCCATCTTAAAATGTCCTCAGAAAATGAAATGCATTTTACAGCACCTTCAGGAAGTCTGTCACCTGCTCTACCGGTCAAGCTATATTCAGATGGCTTGTATCCGCTTTTTGTCAGATATACGACAAAAGCATTCTTATCCCTTTTCTTTGCAAACTGATAATAGTCATAGCACTGACTTTTCTGATCCCCAGCATTTATCTTAACTTCCATAGGAATAAAGCCACCATGATATGTGATAACAATATCAATTCTCCTGTCATCCGTGATGGGATATTCCTTATAAACATGAGCATCTTCAATTTCTTCATCAGAAATATCAAGCCCAAGAACTGTCCTTACAAAGCAGCCAAGATACTTTGCTCCCTGACCATGTTCCCCTGAAGGGTTTAGCAAATCAGCAAGTACCCTGCACATCTGAACTTCATTCTGTGTCAGATTCAGAATCCGATAGATGTTGTATTTTTTGTTTCCGTCTTGCGTAGCGGCCAAATGTTTACTCACAATTGGCTTGCACTCTGAAATAAGTTGCTCAAATCGTCCCATATAATCATAATCCTGAATTATTCACGGAGGTATAAGTTCACTCAATTTAGCCTCTGCGGATAATTTTAAAAACAACCTTAAAAGAATCAACAGTTATCTACCGAAAAAAGGGCGCAAAAATCCCGTAATCGTTGGAAAGAAATCCTTTTAAGCTGTCAAAGTTCCACTAAGTTGCTATTCCAACTCAACTTGAAGTTGCCTGATGTTTGAAAGTGTCTCAATGAACTCTTCCTGATATGGACAACTGCTACAGAGTTTGAATACCATGTATCTTGCTGATCGAACTACTTTTGCAGCTATTTTGATCAGCTTCATACGGATTGTATCTGCCTGAAGTTTTCTGAACTTCATTGGGAGTACAAGCCG
>NZ_AUJX01000024.1 GCF_000424445.1 Oribacterium sp. NK2B42 | reverse complement strand
GCTGGGTTCAGAACGTCGTGAGACAGTTCGGTCCCTATCCGGCGCGGGCGTAGGATATTTGAGAGGAGCTGTCCTTAGTACGAGAGGACCGGGATGGACTGACCTCTGTTGGACCTGTTGGAGATCAACTCCAGTGCAGGGTAGGCATGTCGGGACTGGATAAACGCTGAAGGCATCTAAGCGTGAAGCCACCCTCAAGATGAGATATCCCATCGTTAAGAGTAAGACCCCTTGAAGACTACGAGGTAGATAGGGCTAAGCTGTAAGTGCTGTAAAGCATTCAGGTGATAGTTACTAATAGGTCGAGGGCTTGTCCAAAATGGCTGGAAAGGTTTGATGTTGATAATCAAATAAATAGATGATATTATATAGAGCAGATATTTTGTTTTGCCTTCATAGCTCAGTCGGTAGAGCACGCGGCTGTTAACCGCGGTGTCGTTGGTTCGAGTCCATCTGGAGGCGCGATTGCATAAATATGCTATCTTTTTAAGGCGAAATAGCCAAGTGGTAAGGCGTGGGTCTGCAACACCCTGATCACCGGTTCGAATCCGGTTTTCGCCTTTTATGGCGCCATGGTCAAGTGGTTAAGACACCACCCTTTCACGGTGGTATCACGAGTTCGAATCTCGTTGGCGTCACATTAAAGTCTCAAGGTTTTCTTGAGACTTTTTTTATCTCAAAATATAGTCTGAAATTAGAGTATAGGAAAATTGAGAATTTCATAATATAATCATTTTGCTCTCGAATGAGCGTTAATGAGTTAAAGCAATAGCTTTAAACTTAAAACATAAAGATCTATATTTACCGTCCGGAGTTCTTGGCAATACGTCTTTAATAATTCACCAAATCAATTTACAAGTACAAATATCTCATAATTCTTAGAAGGGATATGTTTATAACCTTAAATATTGTGAATTGAAATTCGAAATAAAGGAGATGAAAATATAACAATGGAATCAGTTATGTCTGCTTTTCCAGTTTAAAAATGGTGGATTTCATTAACCGGATTTTATTTAATTCAGGAAACTCATAGGAATAGTCTTTATGTGGTTACAAAACTAAAAATAAATCATCAAGTAAATATCATAAGTAAAGGATCCCGCAGCAAGGATCCTTTTTTATTTGGGTTATATTGTTGAAAATGATTTGTGTAAGCTAAGGCTGAATCGGATGGCTTGCTTTTACCGCTTGTTTTATCGTGTATGAATGAAATAATAAGAAAATCTTTTACTATATGAAAAAACCATGAAAGGTGTGTCTGTTGTATATATTTTTAAATTTTGGTATTATTTACCCGTCAGAAAGGATTCTGCTATCCGGGAGGTGGATATGACTGTAAAAAGGTTGTTGATAAGTTTATTGGAAGAAAATAAGGGGCAATATATATCCGGGGAGAATCTTGCTGAAAAACTAGATTGTTCCAGAACGGCTGTTTGGAAAGCTATAAAACAATTGAAGGAAGATGGATATCAAATAGATTGTATAAAAAATAAAGGATATAAATTGTCCGAAGATTCAGATGTATTATCCGAAGAGGTTATTTACGGATATCTTAAAACTGATAAATATCCGGTTGAGGTTTTTCAGGAAATTAGCAGTACCAACGATGTTTTGAAAAAATATGCCGTTAATAATCATGCAGAGCAAGGTACTACCATAGTATCCGATTATCAGACAGGTGGTAAGGGAAGACTGGGAAGAAGCTTTTTTTCACCTAAAGGTACCGGACTTTATTTAAGTTTACTGTTAAGGCCAAAGGGAACAGTGATTGATAATCTCATCCTGACTGCACAGTCTGCGGTTGCAGTTTACAGAGCTGTAAAAAAGGTCACAGGGATAGAGCTTTCGATCAAATGGGTTAACGACCTATATTATAAGAATAAAAAAATATGCGGTATCTTATCGGAAGGACAGGCCAGCATGGAATCCGGCAGTATGGAGTACATTGTGGTTGGAATAGGTGTAAATATCTATGAACCCGAAAATGGTTTTCCCGAAGATATAAAAGAAAAAGCAGGTTCACTCCTCGGAAAAAAATCAGCAGGAGTCAGCATTGACAGAAACCGGCTTGCGGCTGAAATCATTAAAGAGTTTTACAGTATTGCAAATGATAAGGAACTGGCCGGTGAATATATAGAGAAAAATATCGTTCCCGGGAAAGATATTCTGGTCATAGATGGTCAGAATATAAGAAAGGCCAGAGCAACAGGAATAAAGAAAGATGGGACTTTGGAAATAATTGAAGCAGATGGAAGTGTAAATACGTTAGTATTTGGCGAGGTTTCGGTAAGACTTGATGATACTGTTGTTCTATAGGATGTGAGTATTTTCATTAATCCTATGGTTTACTGATATTCTGTCATTATATTTTATAGAGCCGATCAGAATAACATCTGTGAGTCAGAAATAAACGGCGTAAAACATGCATTTATAGATGAGGAATAATAGTTGAGGAAAGAAATGAGTAGCAATAAAAGAGTTACAAAAAGGAAGAAAAAACAGGAAGCGACTTTAGTTGGAGATCTATTTAAGATATTATTTGCGGTCTCCATGTTAATTGTGGCAATATTAATTGCATTTTTTGTATTCAAGAATGTTGATGGTTTTTCTCTTCCGGATTTAAGAGTTACTTTATCCGAAACAGAATCCAATGAACCTATTACTGTAACTGTTGCGGATACTAAATCAGAAACTGTGGCTGAGACCACTAGTGTAAGAGTTACGGTTAAAGAGACCGAGGCTGTAGAAACTACTGTTGATGAGGTTGAAGAAAAAATAGAATCAGTGGAAGCTTCAATTGAGGAATTGGAATCTGATAAAAAAGAAGAAAATTCTGAAGAATCAAAAAGCGAGAAGAAGGAAGCCGGTCCTGAAGATGCTCTAAATGAGAAGAAAGAAGATAAATCAGAATCAGAGAAAAAACCGGATTCGGAATCAGAAAAAAAGCCGGATTCAGAATCAGAGACAAAGTCTGAATCATCAAAGTCTTCAAAAAAGGAAGAAAAAGCTGAGACTATTGAAGACAGGGATTATGAAGAATCCGATTATACCGATGAGGCTGAAAAGCCCAGAGTTATGCCGGAGAATACCGGAAACGGCGTTATAGGTGACGGTCCGGTTGCCAAGGAAAATAATATTAATGAAAGTCCAATAGCTGTTATCGGAGATAATGTAGAGATAAGCAATAACGGACCGACAGCATAAATTGATATGAAGCATGTAAAGATGCTTTTTTTGCCCGGGAGTGAGGAATGTTGTAGAGACAAGGGAGCACAAAGTACGAAACGTTTCCTGATTGACTTCTGATATACGTCGGGAGATATGATTTTTTAGAGGTAAAATGATCTACTATTTATTTGGAAAATCAGCCAGTGGTAAAGATACGATTTATAAACTTCTTAAGGAATTAAACCCTTCCTGGAAAGAGGTTACACCCTATACCACAAGACCTATACGTGAGGGTGAATCAGAAGGGGTGGAGTATCATTTTGTAAATGAAGCGCAGATAGAAGAATTCGGAAAAGCCGGTAAGATCATAGAGAAAAGAACATATAATACCGTGTATGGACCCTGGACCTATGGAACTATCGATGACGGTCAGATTGATTTAGAATCCGGAAACGATTACTTAATGATAGGTGTTCTTCAAAGCTACATCAGTACCCGTGATTATTTCGGCAGAGAAAATGTGATGCCTATATATATAGAGGTTCCGGATGATATAAGGCTTGAGAGGGCAAAACGACGCGAACTGCTTGAAGATAAACCAAAGCTTGATGAAATGATGAGACGTTTTAATGCTGATAATGCTGATTTTTCCGAAGAAAAATTAAAAGAGGCAGACATTAACAAAAGATACGTGAATATAGTGCTGGAAGATTGTATAGATGAAATCATTAAGGATACCGGAAAATCAAATATATAATGCTTATCTGATCGAGGGAGAAGACATGGCAATGATTAAAGCCGAAGCCATTGCTTTTGCTGAAAAATTATTGCTGCTTGATCCTGCGTTGGAAGATAGAGATAATTCAGTACCTATTTTTGAAGAAAGAAATTATGCCTCACGGGAAGAATGGGAAAACAGCGTAAAAAAAAGGGTTCAAAACCGGGAGCATCCTGATCTCATAAGTATTGTTCCCGACAGACCTGAGGATAATCCTACAATGATATCAGTAGGAAACATAAGGAATAATGTTAACAGCACTGTTGAAATAAGACCTTATGAAGCAGGCTATAAGATATATCTCATCGAGCATGCTGAAGGTATGAATCCACAGGCTCAAAATGCATTGCTGAAGACATTGGAGGAACCGCCTCAATATGTGGTGATAATGCTTCTGGCCATAAACTCTGATGCATTTCTCGAAACCATTCTTTCCAGAGTTATAGAGATTAAAGCCGGAGAAAAGGATATAAAAGAGACCTTCGGAGATATGATCAAAGAAGACTGGTCGGGGGAAACGGCTCATTTTCTTTCTGAGATCACTTTTAAAAACGGAAAAGAAATACTGGATTTTGTGGATAAGGTATGCAAGGAGTGTAAAGTGCCCATGAACACATTCCTTCACTTTATTGAAATTTTTTTAAGGGATGTGTTATGCTATAAAAGCACGTCAAAAACCGAGCTTTTGTATGGACAGGAGATATCGCAGGATATTATAAGGATGTCTCTTAATATGAGCTATGAAAAAATAGGAATGGCTACCGATATGGTGGAAAAAGCTATAAGAGATTTATCGATTAATGTTAACAGAGAACTGTTACTGGAAGATTTCCTGCTTAGTCTCAGACAGAAAAACAATTAAAGCCTGTCAGACATGAACTTGAGCGTAAGAGGTCAGACTCAGCATTAATCGATGAGTTTAAAGCTTATGGATTGATAATGTGATTATGTAAAAAATTGGTAGTACAGATATAGATTTACAGAACAGCTGTAAATAAGAAAGATTAAGAAAGTAAGGAATAATGCTTTATTCCGGGGGAATATATGACAGAGGTTATAGGAGTACGATTCAGAACAGCGGGGAAGGTATATTATTTTGCCCCCGGCACAATAAAGTTCAACAGAGGAGATCACGCAATCGTAGAAACCGCGAGAGGTGTTGAGTATGGTTTTGTGGTAATGGGAAACAGTGATACTGAAGATGAAAAGATCATTCAGCCGCTAAAACCTGTTATCAGAAAAGCTGATAAAGATGATGATCTGCATCACGAAGAAAACCGTGAAAAGGAAAGAGAAGCTTTTAAGGTTTGTCTGGAAAAGATCAGAAAGCATAACCTTGATATGAAGCTTATCGATGTTGAATATACTTTTGACAGAGGAAAAGTACTTTTCTACTTTACATCAGATGGCAGGGTGGATTTCAGAGCCCTGGTAAAGGATCTTGCTTCTATATTCAGAACACGAATCGAGCTTAGACAGGTAGGCGTCAGAGATGAAACGAAAATTCTTGGCGGATATGGTTCATGTGGAAGACCCTTATGCTGCCATACATTCCTTTCTGATTTCGCCCCTGTTTCCATACGTATGGCAAAGGAACAGGGACTCAGCCTGAATCCAACCAACATTTCCGGTGTCTGCGGAAGACTCATGTGCTGCTTAAAAAATGAAGAAGAAGTATATGAGTTTTTAAATTCCAGACTTCCTTTAATGGGTGATACGGTTACTACCCCCGATGGTCTCAAGGGTGAGGTTACATCCGTATCCGTTCTTAACCAGAAGGTTAAGGTGATAGTCAATCTTGAAAAAGAAGACGAAAAGGAATTAAGGGAATACAAGGTTTCAGAGCTTAAGTTTAAGCCACGCAGAAAAGGCGGTAACGGTAATGATAAAAAACCGGATGGCAAAAACGGATCCGGAAAAGGGAACAGATATGCCCAGAAATCAAAGGAAGATGAAGATATAGAGGCATTGGAAAAGCTTGAGAAAAGTGATCCCAAATCAGGACTGGATGATTAATAATGGCTGAACGAATAGATGATCTTCAATGTAACGGTTATAAAATAATCCAGGATACCGATGGTTTTTGCTTTGGAATGGACGCTGTCCTTCTGGCAAATTATGCACTTCAGTCGGTTACAGAGGATACAAAGCTTCTCGATCTATGCAGCGGTACCGGTATAGTACCGCTTCTACTTGCCGCTAAAACCGGTTGTAAAGATATAACAGGTCTGGAACTGCAAAAGGATGTTGCGGATATGGCTGAAAGATCCGTAAAGCTAAATAAGCAGGAAGGGCGCATGAAGATAATACAGGGAGATCTCAGGGAGATACGTAACCTTGGGATGAATTCCAGTATGAATGTTGTAACCTGCAATCCACCTTATATGAACGCAGGACTTCGTAATACCACAGACAGAAAGCTTATTTCAAGGCATGAAGTTATGTGCACGCTGGCTGATGTTTGTTCGGCAGCAGCATTGACCCTGAAGTCAAACGGCAGGTTCTACATGGTGCACAGACCTAACCGTTTGGTGGATATCTTTAATGAGCTAAGGAAATTCCAGCTTGAACCAAAGAGAATGAGAATGGTATATCCCTATGAAAACAGCGAAGCCAATATGGTATTGCTGGAAGCTGTTAAGGGTGGAAAAACCCAATTGACTGTGGAAAAACCGCTTATCGTATATAAAGATAAAAAAATTTATACAGATGAAATATTACGTATTTATGCGGTTTCCTGACAAAAAAATAGTCTAAAAAAGAACTATAGTCGTTTTTTAGACAATTTTAAAAAAATATATAATGTGATAATCTTCAAGCATGAGAAATGTCAATGAACCTTTTGGTTTATAGAGTTTCTCGTGCTTTTTTCTTATGAGGTATTTGTAAGAGCTCATATCTGTATGGAAAAGACAGCTTTTCCGTATAGTCTTAGTGTCTCTGAAACAGGAAATCTGATTCCTGCCGATCGAGCAGAGATAAAAATCCCTAAACCGGAATTAAATAAAGGCAACAGGTCAATGTCATAGTTTCATCAGAAATATGATGACTGTGAAAATGTTCATATGCAGATCATAAGCGCAGGTTTGCAGATGGAATAAGTTCATAACACTCTAAGCCTTTCATATAGTGGTGTAAGCAGATGATGATCCCGGGAAGCATTAGGAATAATGCCGGATTATCCTGCAGGGGTAAAAGCGATAATGAAGAAAGGAGATCGCCTAAAGTAAGGTTTTACAGGTATCCCAAATAAGAAAAATAAAGTAATTGATCTTGTGATTTCCGGATCGAAAAGGAGTTTAATCAAATGAATTTGGGAGTATTAAGAGTTAAGTTTTGTAAAATAGTGTCTTTATTATCATCGGGCTTTTCGGTGCTCCTGATATTAGCGGCTCTTTATGTTATTGTTTGTTCCTATCGTGAAGCCGGTCAGGGAGAACCGTTTTTTCTGTTCGGATGGAAACCGGTGGTCGTCTTATCAAATTCTATGGAGCCCACATTTACTTCAGGAAAGATAATACTGATCAAAGAGAAGGAAGGATCACCGGAGGTGAATGATATCGTCATGTTCAGTCAAAAAAAATTCGGACTTAATGAATACGTTACACACCGGATCGTTGATAAAGACGAAGGCGGATATATAACAAAGGGCGATGCAAACAATTGTGAAGATCCGGGAAGACTTCAGGAAAAAGATATCATTGGGACAGTGAAATTTATACTGTTCTGATTCTGTTAAAAGCTGATCAAAAAAGAATTCAGGCTACCTACCTAAAGCGGAGTTATCTTGATTGCATAATAAGAACAGCGGATATCAGTTTCAAAAATATTATTATCGGTAAAAAGGAGTTAATAACTAATATGAAAAAGAAGAGAATTGCAGCAGCAGCCGGGATAATTGCAATTATGTCAGCATTAACCGGTGCATATGCATATTTTACAGACACAAAATGTATCGATGTTGTCGCAACAGCGGCTAATCTCGGTATATCGGTAGATGCATCAAAATTCACTGATGAGAGGGTATGCGATATGCTGCCGGGGGACTGTAAAGAACTGAGCTATACGGTTTCCAATACCGGAGAAGCAGATGTAATGGTATTCACGGAAATCACACTTATTTCCTCAGTGCCGATGTCCGATACGGTTGAATGGTTTATACAGGATCTTGAAGGAAGCATGACGGATGAAGACAGACAGGTTGATCCGAAGTATTACGGAAAAGACTTTGTTGATGATATTTCCATTGAAGAGATCAAGGAAAACGACATTAAGTTTATATCCTTAACAAATAACAATAAGGTTGCAAAATTTGTGGTAAATAACGGTGTGCTGGAGGCAAACTCAGACAATACAAGTACAGTGGATCTGAAGCTGATGCTTGGATTAAATGCAGGATCAAGATTTATGGACAGTACCTGTGAAGTCATTGCCGAAGTATACGGAATACAGACTAAGAATATTGAAGACGATCTCAGCTGGGAGTTCATCAAGGATGTAGCTTGGGCAAACGAGGATAGTGAATTATTGTAATTATGAAACGGAGTATTGGTAATACTCTATTGATCCTTATAATATTTCTCATGATGACAGGCGGTACAGGTGCGGTATATGTGGATAAAAAGCAGAAGGATATAAGAGTAAGTTCTGCCAGCATTGGATTAAAAGTATCGGAACCTGTTTTTTACAACTTACCTGAAGAAATCAGTAATGACAGTGAAATCGATTTTTCGGTTAAGGTTGAGAATACCGGATCTGTACCCGTATATCTGTCAGAGAATATAACTTATGAGATAAATGACCGATTTGATTCTGAAGATATAATGATCGAAAAAGCAGAGGATGAACAGGAATTGAAAACAATAAGTTCGGATGCTGTTTTAGGAAGTATGGAAACAAGGGAAATCTTTTACAGGATAAGTTTTCCCGGGATTCAGGAAACTCCGGAAGGATCAATAAGTATAAACGGAAGCATTATATATACGGCATCCACAAGTCCTGACGGAAGTTCCGGGTTTGTTTCGGAGCCTGAAGAGGTAAACATCGGTATCGGGAATTTAAAACTGTATTCAGATATTAAGAAAGAAAATGCCATGGTTAAAGATAATGATACAGATAATAATGAAGAGATACCTGAATCCGCTTATATGGCAACTGAGAGTACACTGGACAGAATATCCGGGGTATTTATAAGTACAGCCAGCGAAATAGAAGAAGATGGCATGGATTAATCAGGAGCCATATGGATTTTCATACCTGATTCGGTTATTATAGTTGAGAATCAGATAAAAAGGGGAGAACGATGGATAATCTTGAGACAGGTGATATCATAACAGTGAAAAAACAGCATCCCTGCGGATCCTGTGAATGGGAGATTATGAGAGTTGGGGCTGACATCCGTATAAAATGCACCGGATGCGGACATATTTTGATGCTGCCAAGATCCAAAGTTAACTCCATGGTCAAAAAATTAAAAAAAGCAGAAATCAATAAGTAACAGTAAAAACAAAAATTTAAATAAAAAAGCTTGCAAACTAAGAACTTTTTTGTTACGATACATAACCGTATCTATAAAAATCCTTGTTTCCGTGTGGTACGGAAGCCAGAGACCAAAAGGAGGTAAAAGCAGATGAACAAATATGAGGTATGTGTTGTTCTGAGTGCGAAGCTCGAAGATGAGGAGAGAACAGCTGCTCTCGAAAAGATTAAGGGATATATCACCCGTTTCGGTGGCACTGTTGGAGAGAACATCCAGGAGTGGGGTAAGAAGAGACTTGCATATGAAATTCAGCATATGAAGGAAGGCTTCTACTATTTCATTCCATTTACAGGTGATTCCACAACTCCAAATGAGCTTGAGAGTCGTCTTCGCATTATGGAACCAGTTATCAGATATCTTGTTGTTAAGCCTGAAGCTGAGACAGAGGCTGTAGCTCCAGAAGCTGCTGCAGAAGAGAAAGCTGAGTAAGCAAGCGGAAAGCGAGAACAAAAATGAACAAAGTTATCCTAATGGGTAGATTAACCAGAGATCCTGATGTGAGATATTCACAGGGTGAAAACTCTATGGCGATTGCGAGATATACTTTAGCAGTAGATCGTCGCGTAAGAAGAAATGAAGGTGGTGCCCAGGACCAGCAGACAGCTGATTTTATCGGCTGCGTTGCGTTCGGTAAATCTGCAGAATTTGCAGAGAAGTATTTACATCAGGGAACCAAGATTGCTGTTGAGGGAAGAATCCAGACCGGAAGCTATACTAATAAGGATGGCCAGAAGGTTTATACAACAGATATCGTTGTAGAGAATCAGGAATTTGCAGAGAGCAAGAATGCTTCAGCCGGCAATGGTGGAAGCTTTTCAGGTGGAAGGAGCTTTGGTTCCGGAAACCAGATGTCTTCACAGCAGGACATGAGCTCAATCGGTGATGGTTTTATGAATATACCTGATGGGGTAGAGGACGAGGGACTCCCATTTAATTGATCGTAGGGAAACCCTTGTGGTATTATACAAGGAGGATTAACCATGGCATTTCAGAAGTCAGATAGAAGCGGCTCAAGACCAAGAAGAGCCGGCGGTTTCCGCAGCAGAAGAAAAGTTTGCGTATTCTGCAGCGAGAAAGCAAAGCCTATTGATTATAAGGATGTAGCTACATTAAGAAAGTATATCTCTGAGAGAGGTAAGATTCTTCCAAGAAGAATTACAGGAACATGTGCAACTCACCAGAGAGCTGTCACACTTGCAGTTAAGAGAGCAAGACACGTAGCACTTCTTCCATATCAGGTAGACTAATCAGCAGTTATACCGATTTGAATCGGGTATCTCTGATTTTAAGGAGCGATTACATAAGACCGTTGTGCAGGCATATGCCTGCATGACGGTCTTATTTTCATATCAAAATGATTATGATATAATAGCTCCCAAAGCGTTAGCTTTTTGGGAGATAAAAAATGAAGATGAAAAATCCACAATTTATAATAGAACAATATTTTTCATGGCCTTTTATCCTGGCGATGATTCTTGTGGCTGCCAACATTATCCTGGCCTTTCTTGAACCGCATGCGGCTTTGATACTGGCACCTTTTATCCTGATATATATAGCCCTTGCCCTGTATGTATACATTACCAGCAAGACAAGGCTTCATGCTGCATTACAGGCTTATGCCATGGGTGCAAGTGCGATTCATTCGGAATTGTTTAACGAGATGCCCACACCTTACTGTATGGTTGACGAAAAGGGATATGTCCTTTGGGGCAACAGGCGCTTTGAGGAAATAGTCGGAGATGACAAAGCTGCAGCAGGGAATATCATGCAGATGTTTCCCAATATTCATGAGGATATGTTTCTCGAAGATGATGTCACACTGGAGCTGCACTCGGACTATCAGGGCAGAAAGTATCTTGTGGATCTTATCAGAACGAAGGTTACGACAGAAGATGGAAGTATGCCTTCATTATACAATCCTGAGATGAAGACTATTGCTGTCTATCTCAGAGATGAGACTGAGGAAACACAGCTTAGGTTTGCTCTGGACAGGGAACATATCGTTATAGGACTTATATATATAGATAACTATGAGGAAGTTCTGGAGCAGACAGAGGATGTTAAAAGGTCTCTTCTTACCGCACTTATCGACAGAAAGATAAACCGTTATATTTCCACAGTCAGCGGACTCATAAGAAAGATAGAAAAGGATAAGTACTTCTTCATTATGAAAGAGCAGTTCTTATCCAAAATGCTGGATGACAGATTCTCTATTCTGGAAGAGGTTAAGCAGGTAAATATCGGAAATGAACTTGCCATCACCTTAAGTATAGGACTTGGGTACGGTGCCGAATCCTATGTTCAGAACTATGAGTTTGCAAGAACCTCCATGGATATGGCCCTCGGCCGCGGAGGCGATCAGGCTGTGGTCAAGTCCAATGAAAACATTACCTACTTCGGTGGTAAGGCCCAGACACAGGAGAAGACCACCAGAGTAAAGGCCCGTGTGAAGGCTCAGGCATTCCAGGAGCTTTTGGAGGCCAGGGATAAGGTTATCATCATGGGGCATGCAAACAGCGATGTTGACTGTCTCGGTGCGTCTGTGGGTGTATTCCGCATGGCCACTACTTTGGGGAAGAGAGCTTATATTGTTGAAAACACTATTACTTCTACAATCCTTCCCCTGAAGGAAAGATTCCTGCAAAGTGATGATTATCCTGAGGATATGTTTATCACAGGTCCCCAGGCTGTCCAGATGGTGGATAACAATACGGTTCTTGTGGTGGTTGACTGTAACAGACCATCAATTATTGATGAACCGGAGCTTTTGAAAGTATGTAAGACCATCGTAGTATTTGATCACCATCGTCAGGCCAGTGAATCTGTTCAGGGCGCAGTACTGAGTTATTGTGAGCCCTATGCTTCAAGTGCCTGTGAGATGATAGCTGAGATGATGCAGTACATAGGAGGAGGTATAAAGGTAAAAGGTCCCGAAGCCGATGCCATGTACGGTGGTATAGTTATCGATACTCAGGAATTCACCAATCAGACCGGTGTACGTACTTTTGAGGCAGCAGCTTATCTTAGAAGATGCGGAGCGGATATCACAAGGATACGAAAAGTTTTCAGAGAGAACTTTACGGACTACCAGGCCAAAGCTGCAGCTATTTCCAATGCTGAGATCTATAGAAATTCCTATGCTTTCAGCACCATAGATTCCAAAGGGCTGGAAAGCCCCACTGTAGTATGTGCTCAAACTGCCAATGAGCTTTTGAACATAAGAGGCATAAAGGCGAGCATTGTGCTTACGCTTTATAATGATATAATATATGTCTCTGCACGTTCCATAGACGAAATGAATGTTCAGGTTCTCATGGAAAAGCTTGGAGGAGGCGGTCATCGCACCATCGCCGGAGTGCAGTTCAAAGAGGGTACAGTATCTGAGGCCATAGCATCAATTAAAGATGCTATTGATCAGATGATAAAGGAAGGAGAAGTTTCATAATGAAGGTTATTTTATTAAAAGATGTAAAAGCGCTTGGTAAAAAGGGAGATATTGTTGAGGTATCCGAGGGTTACGGAAGAAACTTCATTATCCCGTCAAAAACAGGTGTTATAGCGGATAATAAAAATCTGAATACATTAAAGTTACAGAAACAGAATGAGAAAAAGATCGCTCAGGAGAAGCTTGAGGAGGCTCAGTCCCTGAAGGAGAAGATCGAACAGGTGAAGCTTACTTTAAAGGTTAAGACCGGAAGTGACGGAAGAACCTTCGGATCTGTTTCCACAAAGGAAGTCCAGGAGGCACTTAAGGCTCAGGCAGGCATAGATGTGGATAAGAAGAAATTCTCAGTTGATGTTCCTATGAAAAACCTTGGAGGCTATGATGTAAATGTCAGACTTCACAAGGATGTGACTGCTGTACTTCATGTTTCAGTGGTAGGCGCATAATCTAAGTCTTATAAGGAAAAGAAAATGGCAGAGATAAAAGATAATGTTCTGATGAGGGTTGTTCCCCACAGTCAGGAGGCGGAGCAGAGCGTAATAGGTGCAATGCTCAGAGATAAGGAGGCAGTTTCCACTGCAGCCGAAATCCTTATACCGGATGATTTTTATCAGAAACAGTATAGTTTGATGTTTGATGCAATGCAGGATCTGTACAATCATGATCAGCCAGTAGACATCGTAACATTATCCGAAAAACTAAAAACCAATAATGTCCCTGCTGAGGTCTATGATATCTCCGTTATCAGAGATATCGTTATGACTGTGCCCACCAGTGCCAATGTCAGATCCTACTGCAACATCGTTAAGGAGAAGTCCATCCTTCGAAGACTCATAAAGGTTAATGAAGAGATTGCCAATATGTGTTATGCAGGGGAGGATGAAGTTGACGATATTCTGAGTCAGACAGAGCAGAGGATATTTAAGCTTCTCGAGACCAGAAATACCGGAGACTCAGAGTCCATCGCATCGGTTGCCCTGAAGGTGCTTGAAAACATTCAGGCTGCAGCTAAAAACGGAGGACAGGTTACAGGTATATCCACAGGATTTTATGATCTTGACTATAAAACTGCCGGTCTTCAGAAATCTGATCTCATACTTGTGGCAGCCAGACCTTCAATGGGAAAGACCGCTTTCGTATTAAATATTCTTGATACGGTTGGGGTTCGTCAGCATAAGCCTTGTATGATTTTTTCACTCGAGATGTCCAGAGAGCAGCTGGTAAACCGTATGCTTTCCATGGAGTCTCTGGTAGATGCGGACAAGCTCAGAAAGGGCTCACTGACTGATGATGACTGGGGAGAACTTATCAATGCTGTTGATAAGGTTTCCGATGCCAATATCATAATTGATGACACACCGGGTATTACCGTTACCGAATTACGTTCCAAGTGTCGAAAGGTAAAGCTGGAGAAGGGGCTTGAGCTGATAGTTATCGATTACCTTCAGCTTATGTCGGGATCCGGAAAAGGTAGTGACAGCCGTCAGCAGGAGATTTCGGAAATATCGAGATCCCTTAAAGCCATAGCCAGAGAGATGCAGTGTCCGGTTTTGGCATTATCACAGTTGTCACGTGCCTGCGAGCAAAGACCGGATCACAGACCTATGCTTTCCGATCTCAGAGAGTCAGGAGCCATAGAGCAGGATGCAGATATAGTAATGTTCCTTTACAGAGATGATTACTACAATAAGGACACAGAGCATCCCAATGAGGCGGAAGTTATCATAGCAAAGCAGAGAAACGGTCCTATAGGCACGGTAACCCTGTTATGGCAGCCACAGTATACAAGATTTGTCAATCAGGATCATTCGGGCAGAGATAACGGTTATCAAGGATGATAAAATGCCGATAGTATGAGTAGATGGATATGTTCTCATAAAGCACGCATAAATTAAACTTTTATAAATTCGTATCCATAGGTTTGATTTTTGTTTTGCTGTAATATATTATCAGAAGATGTTAAAAAGGAGGAGCCATTATGAAGATAGAAAGAATAGATGACAACTCCATCAGGTGTACATTAACTAGTTTGGATCTTAGTTCACGAAACATAAATTTGCGTGACATGACCTACGGTTCGGATGCTGCAAAGCGTCTGTTCACGGAAATGATGCAGAAAGCTCAGAATGAGGTTGGATTTTCGGCTGATAACGGACCTTTGATGATAGAAGCGGTGCCTTTACAGGGCGGTTCCATACAGCTTGTTATATCTAAGGTTGATGATCCGGAAGAGCTGGATACACGTTTTTCAAAATTTTCACAGGCAAGCTCATCCCAAAGCGGATGGATATCTCAGCTCGCAAGTGAGATTCTCGAGGGTGCTCAGGATCTTATAAAGGAGATCAAGGAAAACGGACTTCATGGTCAGGCAGGCAGCAAGGGACCGGAACTCCTCGGTTCAGAGGATCTTTCAACAGGAAAAGATGCCGGCAGTGATTCAGTTAAATCTGATGAACAGTCTTTGGATGCTGTAAGAATTTATGTTTTCAGTTCACTTGACAGAGTTATAAGGGCAGCTGAAGCTGTAGCTGATCTTTATACAGGTGAGAATACACTGTATAAAGATAACAAGGAAGGCAAGTTCTATCTTGTTTTACATGCAGAAGAAAAAGAAATCGGAGCTATAAACAGGGCTTCCAATTTGCTTAATGAGTTTGGTAGTAAGCTTAAGGATAATGATCTTTATGAAGCATATTTCAGAGAGCATTATGATGTGATAATCGAATCCAATGCCATTCAGAAATTGAGAAACATTTGATAAAAACGATAAGGAGATAAGTAATTATGGTAACAGTAACAAAGGATATGAAAATCGGAGAGCTTCTTCAGTTAAATGAAATGGTTGCACCATTCCTTATGCAGAATGGAATGGGCTGCATTTATTGCCCGTCATCAGCAGGTGAATCACTTGAGGAGGCCTGCATGGTTCATGGACTTGACAGTGATATGCTCACAGCGGATCTTAATGACATTCTTCGTGAATATGAGGAAGCACAGAAATAAAATAATTTTTAGAAGTCAGGACCGGGATTGATTCCCGGTCTTTTTTACGATATATCCACCACACAGGTGATGTGTCCGGGAAAACTCCGGAGGTAACAGTTCAGTCGGTGAAAAAATTTTCCGTTTTTTTTAATTTATACTTGACGGGTAGGAATTGAGATGATATATTATGCTCATCGGTTAGATACAACTAACTGATGACGTACTCCACAGGCACGTCCTCCTGACCATAAGCGTGTAACTGTGGAAATCTCCTGAAATAAATAGACTCAACAAAACTTAGTGTTCAGAGAAAAACCCCGGGCCGAAGGCCCGGGGTTTTCTCTGTATGTAGGATTAATATCTATAAGATAAGAAATCGTCGTAAATGATGATTTTATAGCCGGTTAGACCTGAATCTATGTATCAGATATTATGGCCGAAAAACAGTTTTGACAGAGGGGAGATTTCTCTGAGTCTTTAGTGATTTTCATTTGGATTTCATGGATAAACCGCCGCTCAGTAATTCTCCGGTTATTGACGCTAGTTCGTGAGGAGTTTCATTCATACCGCTTGAAAACCAGTACTGAAGCAGACTTATGCATCCTCCCGCAACAAATGAATAGTAACTGTCGAAATGATTGATGCCACGGTCCTTCACGATAAAGAACCAGTCGGTAAGACATTTTTCACGGACAAGCTCTTTCAGACGGTTTAAAAACTTGATATCACCGTTTTCTCCGATGAGTATGTGAACAAGTCCGGCATTCTTTTGGCAAAGACCATAAACACCTTCGAAAATACAGGTTGGGTCCTTTGATACTTCATCGGGATCCAGACGGCCTATGGTTTCATGGAGTTCTGTCAATAAGTCTTTCTCCGATTGTTCAAGGAGATCAAAGACATCCTTATAGTGAAGATAAAAGGTGCCGCGGTTTACATCTGCAAGTTCGGTGAGTTCTTTTACAGATATATCTTTTATACGTTTATCGTGCATCAATTGTGAAAGAGCTGATTTTAATGCAGTCTGGGTTTTTCGTATCCTTCTGTCCACAGATACGGGATTTTTTTCCGGATTTGACATTGTATAACCTCTGAAACAATTGTTAATCAACAAAATATATTAATTTGTTCAAAAACAGACTCTTATTAATAAATTGACTATTGCCAATTAGTCGACTTATTTCTAAAATAAAGTTACCATATAAATCGACATGTGTCAATAAATAGAAATGTGTCAGATATTCAATGTTGTGGTATGATATAAATGAGGGCGTCTCGAGAAAGAGGGGTCATAAACATTAGACGGACAACAGTGTGAACATAAATACTTAAGTTTGAATAAACAGGGCAGTTAGTATGAGTTTTTTTGGAAAAGATAAAAACAGTTCCGATAACAAAAATCAGACAAAGCCGCAGACTATATCCAAGAGTGCAGGATTAGCGGATTTCATAGTTGACCATAATAAAAAGATCAGAAACATTATTATGGTACTGGTGGTGGTTTTTGCCTGCTGTTATCCTTTTGTGGCTGTTAATTATGATCTGACAAAGTATTTGCCGGATTCAGTTGAATCAAAGAGTGCCATTAATAAAATGAGGGACATCTTCGGTTACCCCGGAACCGGCAGACTTATGCTTAAAGATGTCAGTATCTATGAGGCCAAGCAGTATAAAAATCAGATTGAAAAGGTGGACGGGGTTGATCAGGTTGTATGGTGTGATATGACTACCCAGATATACGGATCCTCCGAATTTATCGATTACGATAAGATCGATGATTACTATAAAAACGGAAATGCTGTTATGGATATAACCTTTAAGGAGGGAGATACATCAAAGCGTACCCATAAGGCAATAGACGAAATAGAGAGCATCATAGGTGACAGGGGTTATCTTGTGGGAATGTCTCCCACCAACAAGTTCACAGAAGAGAGCGTTAAGTCTGCATTGGCAGAAATAATGGTCATTGTGGTGGTACTCATCTTCCTGATTTTGCTTTTCACAACCACTTCCTGGTTTGAACCGGTGCTCTTCCTTACGGTTATAGGGTGTGCCATAGCCATAAATAAAGGAACCAATATCTTTTTGGGAGAAATATCCTACATAACCAATAATATCAGTGACATATTACAGCTGGCCACATCCATGGACTACTCCGTATTTCTGCTTCATGCCTACGAGCGTGAAAGAGAGAAGGGAATGGATAAGGAATCAGCACTGAAGCTTGGACTGATGAGTACCATTACCACTATCATTGCCTCATCCCTTACCACCTTCTTTGGATTCATAGTGCTTATATTTATGAGGTTCAGTATCGGATGGGACATGGGTATAGTAATGTCAAAGGGAATCATCTGTTCGCTTTTGATGGTTATCTTCCTTATGCCGTCATTGATACTGAGCTGGTCAGATAAGATTGAAAAAATGAAACATAAATCATTCTTCCCTGACTTTCATAAATTCAGTGTCCTTGTAAACAGAGTAAGCCCGTTTATACTGCTGGCTTCACTGACAGTTGCAGGTCCCATATATTTTGCCCAGAGCATGAATAATTTCATGTATGGTCCTGATGCAACGGGAGCGGGTCCCGGAACTTCAATGTATGAACATTCACAGGAGATAGACAGGGAGTTCGGACGGTCCAATCTTATAGTGGCTATTTTTCCTGATACAGACAGGATAAAAGAGAAGGAGCTGTGTGACGAGCTTGATGAGCTCGATTATGTAAAAAAAGTTATGGGAATGGGGGCATATCTTCCAGAGGGAACGCCGGAGAGCTTCCTTCCGAAGTCCGTGACCGAGCTTTTCCATAAGGAAGGCTATGCCAGACTTCTTATCTATATAAAGACCAAGCCTGAATCTCCCACTGCATTTAAATGCAGTGATGAAATATCCGGGATCATCAAAAAGTATTATCCGGAAGAGGCTTATATAACAGGAAATACTCCTACCACAAAGGATATGGAAAATGTTCTTGTACCGGACTACAACCTGGTCAATGCCCTTGCAATGATCAGTATATTCCTGGTAGTAGCCATATCTTTTAAGTCGGTGGTGCTGCCTTTTGTGGCGATGGTACCTATCATGATGGCGATTTATCTCAATATGTCATTCCCGTATTTTGCCGGGGATGAGTTGATATTTATCGCCTATGCGGTTGTGTCCTGTGTACAGCTTGGATCAACCATAGATTATGCAATTTCATCGACGGAAAATTACATCCAGTGCAGGCAAAAAGGACTTGAGAAGAAGGAAGCTTCCGTCAGGATGACAGAGCTCAGTTTTCCATCAATTCTGACTTCGGGGTTAATTCTTGTTGTATGTGGTTATGCCATAAGCATTATCTCCGCCATTCCTGCCATCGGACAGGTGGGACATCTGGTTGGAAGAGGAGCTATTTTTTCCGTTATATTTGTTACCAGTCTCATGCCTTTCCTTTTCAGGCTTTCCGACAGACTTATAACAGGTACTTTTAAATCAAGACATGAAAGAAGAAAAGAAAAGATCAGGCAGTTCAGAAAGAATCTTCGTGAAAAGATGGTACAGAGAAGATTCATAGACGTGTGAAGGGGGTGAAGATAAATGGTAAAACATTCCACAAGAAAAATGATTAAGAGGATGATGGCCCGTACTGTTATTCTGAGCTGTTTGTCCACGAATATATTTTCAGCAAATATGACCTCCTATGCAGCAGGTGCCCATGCAGATGTGGAAGAAACCATGTATGTGAATCTGGATCACTATGGTTCGGTAAATAAGGTTAATGTTGTAAAGGGAATAAACTTTAACGGCACGGAAAGCTATACAGACTTCGGAAAATATACAAATATCACCAATATGTCTGACGGCCAGAAGCCGGATTTTAAAAACGGTTCCGTTACCTGGAACAAATTCAATGCAGGAAAGTTTTACTTTGAGGGAACACTGGACCCGACGTCCGTGGAGGTGCCATGGACCTTTGATATAACTTATAAGCTAAACGGTGTTGTTATGGATGCCGATAAGATCGGAGGACAATCGGGACTTGTGGAAATGGATATAGATGCATATCCCAATGACAAGGTATCGGACTATATGAAGAACAACATGATGCTTCTGGTTGCGGTGCCGGTGGATGTGCAGAAGTGTTATTCTGTTGATGCTCCCGAGGCCCAGACCACTACTCTGGGTCAATACTCGGGAATAGTGTTTGCTGCTCTTCCCGGCCAGGAGGGACATTTTGTTCTTCGCCTGGGCACCGAGAAATTTGAAACCGTGGGAGCCGTTTTTATGATGAGTCCCGGAACCGTCGGAGATCTTTCAAAGATCAAGGATCTGAAGAAGATAAAGGATGATTTCAGGGATGACACTAACGCAATGCTGGATGATTTTGATGATGTTCTGGACGGTGTTACCAATGTTCAGTCACAGCTTGATCTCACAAACCAGATGCTTGCAAACCTCCAGTCGGGTAAGGACAAGATTCATAACAACGCCCAGGTTATCTTTAACGGTAATGATGTGGCTATACAGGATCTCAGAGATCTGCAGGTATTGCTGGAGCCATTAAATGAGGATCTCAAGACCACACAGTGGATGGTCTATGACATTAACTCAAACCTTAATTACCTGGACAGTGATCTCATGGATGCAAGCTCAAAGCTTAAGACCCTTAACACAAGATTGAAGCAGCTTGGAAATTCCATGAGCGGAACAAACCTTTCAAATCTTGATATTGAGGAGCTTAAACCCAGCGCAAAAGATGCCATAGACAGCCTTGAGGATGTGGTCAGCGATATCAATAAGGCTGCAAATAACTCAACCAAAAAGTCCAACAGAAACAGACTTAAGGCCAGTGCTTCTGAGATAGTCATGGATGCGGCTCTTGATAATGCTTCTGATTATAGAGACTATGGTGAGCTGGAGGATAATGAAAAGAGCCTGATTTCTGCGGTTTCGGAGGAGCTTGGGGATAAGATAAAGAGTATATCCAAAGAAGATCTTGCAGGAATACTGGCTGTAGCAGATACAAATAATGAGGCTGTAAGTTCAGATTCCGATAATGTTAAGGCAAAGTATATCGCTTTTATTAAGGCATACGGAAGTAAGCTTCAGACTGCACCTCAGGAGGTTGGTCAGACAGCGGCGGCAGCAGGACTTGATCCACAGAAAGTTGCGGTTTACGCATATGTTATGAAGAATGAAGCGGCGAGTCATTGGGGGGCGGCTTCAAATTATGCCAAGCACCTGGACACCCTCCTTTCCATAAAGAACAGTGCCAAGAAACTTGTGAATGAAACAGTCGCTACGGATGACGAGATGAGCAGCCTTGCGGACAGTCTCTACAATCTTACGGATGCAATATCAAATCTTGAAACCGAAAACGGAAATCTGTTTGACGCCGAAGGTGCGGAGGAGCTTATCGATTCCATAAACAAGGTAATCTCGGATCTTGATGATATCCTGGATGACGGCGGGGCAGTGGCATTCCAGACCGCGAGGGTAGTAAACACCTTAAGGACCACCATCGGAGATATAGACGGACTTGTAGGCATCATGAATGCTTATTACGAAGACATTCAGAAAACCTTTGAGGATTCCGAGAATGTCATAATGGAGATGGAAAAGACGGCAGCAGATGCAGCGTCAGCCCTCCAGAATGTAAACAACACTCTCCGTTCCGCAGAGCCGGATTTCAGTAATGCTGCCGACGAGGGACTTGAGATAGGAAGACAGGCTGTGGACAATACAGAAGACATTGTGGACAGCACCAAGCATCTGAAGAAAACCGGAAGGAAGCTTAGGGATACAATCAACAATAAGCTTGATGAAGAGGAAGCTGACAACAATTTCCTGAATATGGATCCCGATGCTGCCAAGGTTTCACTTACAAGCACGAAGAATCAGGAGCCAACCTCCATTTCCATCGTATGCAGATCTGAAGAGATATCTGCGGATGACGATGAGGCAAAGGTTCTGGACAGTGAAGTAAGCTCGCCTGCCACAACACTTATGCAGAGAGTAAAAGCTGTATTTTTAAAGATGTGGAATGCCATCCGTTCTGTTTTCGGAAAGAAGGGATAAACAGGTAAAGTTCTCAAATCTGATGTCGGATTTCAATCAGATTTGATATACAGCTTAAAAATCCTTTTCGAGGCAGATTTTGAATGAGTTTGAGATCCTTAATAAGAGAGGGAAGGATATGAAAAAAACCAAGTTAAAGATAATGGGTGTTTTAACCGCAGTGTGTCTCTCAACTCCTGTGACATCCCTGGCCATGATAAAAAATGTAGAGATAAATGCGGATCTTGACTCTGTCAATGAAGTTGACGCGGGTATATGCTTTTTTCCTGATTACGAAGTTGAGGATGATGATATCGATGTGCAGATAGCCGCAGATACCACAAGCATCAAAAACAACAATCCCACAATTCCCGCAACAGTCAATGTCACCATAACAAGTGATGCCGGGGCTCTGGATGATGACTTAAAGATTTCCGGAACCGGTATCAGATCCACCTATGTTGATATGGTTTCTGTGGATAACACAGAGGCAACGGGCAGACTTCTGGTTTATCCGCTTTATGAGCTGGTGGCTCCGCAGAATCTCGCCATAGATGCAGCAAATAAGCAGGTGAGCTGGAGTGCGGTTCCGTATGCAGGGAAATATGAAGTAGTCATTACCTATGTTGATAAAAACGGAAATGAAAAGACCAGTCATGCCACAACGGAAAAGACCTATCATTCCATAAGTACTGCTCTTGCCAATGCTTATCAGGGAAGCTTTGGTGTGGCAGTGAGAGCCATTCCAACCGATGAGCAGGGATATCAGGATGCAGCGATTAATGAGAAGGGCATGGCCAGCTGGACAGGCTTTGATACTGCATTTGCGGATGAATATGAGGTTAGGGTAAGCTATACAGGTACAAACGGAAAGAAGGTAACAACCAAGTTCCGTACCAAAGATACCTATCATGACGTGTCAGGTTATATGAATTCCGCCCAGGTGGGAACATTTAAAGTGACTGTCCGTGCCATACCTAAGAAAAATGATGCAAAGTACTATAACATCGCCTTTTCCGACTGGAGTTATGCAGGAAGTTATACTGCAGACACAAGTGATTACGATATAGACGATAAGTGGGAGTTCCTGAGCGATTACAAGGCTACCGTTGAAGGAGACTTTGCAACAAATATAAGAAGCCGGGGAACCTATAACAGCGCAGATCCAAAGACCATCGGTTCCGGAAGTGCCAATGCCTCCTGGAAGAGAACCGGTTATAAGTGGCAGTACATAGCCGATGGTGTTGCCTATAATCAGGGCTGGAAGCAGATAAACGGCCAGTGGTATTATTTTGATCCGGATAGCTTCATGCATACCGGCTGGCTTGAGCTGAACGGCGCAAGATACTACCTTGAATCAAAAGTCGGATCCTCCACCGGAGTAATGGTCACAGGCACACGTGAAATAAACGGCAAAACCTACATTTTCGGCGATGACGGAATCTGCCTGAATTATTAGATTGAGAAGCAGTCAGGTCAGAGCGGTCGGGCATTCAAATGGATGCCCGACCGCTCTGGCCGTCCTACACCAGACTGAATGGTTATTATATATTTCTGATATAATTAATTGGAATTAGAATAATTGTTAACATTCCTAATAATAAAAGCTATAATCCGTATATTGCATGGTTCCGGAGGATGAGAATGAATAACAACAAGCATTGGTTTTTAAAGGGGTTAAAGGACGGTATTCCTATAGCGATGGGGTACTTTGCAGTATCCTTTGCGCTGGGATTTACTGCAAGCAGCGCAGGACTTACTGTATTTCAGGCAACACTTGCAAGTCTTCTCTGCAATGCTTCCGCCGGAGAATATGCAGGCTTTGTGGGGATAGCTTCAAAGGTTTCATATCTCACCATGGCAACCATGATAGCCGTCGTTAATATCAGGTATCTTCTTATGTCGGCATCCCTTTCCCAAAAGCTTCCCGAGGAAACAAGCCTTCCACACAGACTGCTGGTGGGGTTCTGGATAACGGACGAGATATTTGGAGCCTCGGTTACGGTACCGGGTAAGCTTAATCCCTTTTATAATTACGGCCTCGCCATAAGTTCCCTGAGTTTTTGGGCACTGGGAACCTGTCTGGGAGCGATTGTTGGTAATGTTGTGCCGGATAATATAGTCAGTGCCCTGGGGGTACTTTTATACGGTATGTTTCTGGCTATAATCATTCCACCTGCCAAGGAAAACAGGATTGTACGCTTTCTTATCATTCTTGCAATGGCATCCAGTTTTGTATTCTCAAAGCTTCCCGGATTATCATCCATAAGTAACGGTACCAGGATAAGTATTCTCACGATACTGATATCAGGTGCAGCAGCATTTTTATTCCCCATAAAAGAGGATGAAGATAAGCTTGAGACAGGGGCAGATGCTTCACATGCAGAAGCGGTGGAGGTGGAAAATGCACACTAATTATATTTATATCTTTATCATGTTTGCGGTTTCTTTTATCATCAGGGTGCTTCCGCTGACACTTATACGTAAAGAGATAAAGAATATAACCATACGCTCTTTTCTTTATTATGTGCCCTATGTGACGCTTGCGGTCATGACATTTCCCGCGATAATGGAAGATACGAAATCGCCTGTGGCGGGATTTTGTGCTCTTATAGTCGGTATCGTTACAGCATGGCTGGGAGGAGGACTGTTTCCTACGGCTATTGCCTGCTCGGCTGTAGTGTTTGTTTTGGAATTATTTATTTAAAGTTAAATCAGGAGTTTGCTTTGAGCCTTGGCGGCAGTTTGTGATGATCTTCACGACAGAGACATTAGCTCATGAATTATGGAGGTAATTGATGACAGGATCTGATGGCGTTAAGAAGGTAAGGGATCCGGGGATTGATCTTTTGAGAGTGATCGCCTGCCTTATAGTCATTGGCACACATGTGGATGTCATGGGAACAGGAGACTCCACAAAGCTTTTCATAAGACTATTGCTTTCGGACGGAGTAACGCTGTTTTTTGTGATCAGCGGTTTTTTCTTTTTTAAAAAGGGATTTAAAGAGACACTGATACGCTCATTAAAAAGCATAGTGCTTCCCGGAATAGCGGTAATGTTTCTGACCTACCTGTTTGCACCATTCATCAGGGGGGAGAAAAGCATTTTACAATGTGTCGTAACCCCGGAGATTGACCTTTGCGGATTCATAACGGATGTTTTTTCCTGGGGCGGAGGCATACGTGAAAGCCTTGCAAGTCACCTCTGGTATATATTTACCTATCTTCAGCTTGTTCTGGCTTACCCGCTTTTAAAACCTCTATATACAAAGGATGACCGGTACCGTAAATACAGATGGTTCATAATGAGCTTTATATTTATCAATCAGATAATAATGGATCTCAATATGACAGGTCTTATCAGTCTGTTACCCATACAGATTTCGCCCTTTATGCTCTATACAACACCGGCCATGCTTCTTATGGCGGGGGCAGAGCTAGCTATGATGATGCCGGGGTTAAAGAAATCCGGCAGGCTTAAGGAAGTAAGGATGGGTGCGGCAGTTGTAGTGGCAGTGACATTGGCACTACGTTTCCTGGTTCAGAAGGAGGTCTTCAGGCTTAACAGTACCCAGGATTTTTACATTTACTGGAACTGTGCTTTTGCAACAGTTGAGAGCATAGCCTTTATCATATTTGTGATTAGCTTTGATTTCAGAGGAAACAGACCGGTTGAGACTGTGGCAAGGGCAGGAAAGTATACTTTCTTCATATATCTTTTCCATTACTGTATATACCATTTGTTATTTTTCAGAATGGGACCGGACTGGAATCTGGGGCTTATTGACCTTACAAACGGTTACGATACTTTGCCTAAAGAAATATTGCATCTTCTGATACGTATACCGACAGTGTTCGTGCTTTCGCTGGCTGCAAGTGTAGTGACAGTAAGAATCTTAAAATCCTTCAAAAAATAGTCAATAATAAAAACCGTTCGCTTAACCGGATCCGTAATGAGGATCGTTGTTAAGCGGGTGGTTTTTTTTAGGTCCCGGATAAATATTTATTGCAGTTCCGATGAATGGAAATGTTACTGAATCTTCAGTTCATTATAGATATCGCGCTTTGAAACGCCGCGGTCTTTAGCCACGGCCTTCATGGCATCCTTCTCGGAAAGCCCTTGTTTCAGATAGTGATCCATATGCTTCTCCAGAGGCATTTCGTTCCATCTGGCCTCGGATTCTGCGACTATATCATCAGGATTTCTTCCGTCTATAACAAGGACATACTCACCCCGGGGTTCCTCGGCCTCGTATTTTGCTATGGCTTCGGAAAGGGTTGTACGGATTGCTTCCTCGTGCTTCTTCGTAAGTTCACGGCAAAGGGAGATGCGGCGGTCTCCGCCTAAAGTATCGGAAAGATCCTTAAGAGTCGCCTTTAGCTTATGGGGTGCCTCATAAAGGATCATGGTGCGGGTCTCAGTCTTAAGCTCCGACAGTATCCTGGCACGCTCCTTCTTATCGGCCTTTTCCGTAGGCAGAAATGCTTCAAATGCAAATCTTCTGGTGGGAAGGGCAGAGATGGTGAGAGCAGTGATGGCTGCAGCAGGTCCCGGAAGGGAAGTGATCTGAATTCCGGCTTCCGCCGCCTGTCTCACAAGCTCTTCTCCGGGGTCTGAAATACAGGGTGTACCCGCATCTGTTATGATGGCAATGTTTTTGCCGTTCAGCATGTCCGAGACCAGAGCTTTTGCTTTATCGAATTTATTGAATTCGTGGTAAGCGGTCATGGGAGTATGGATGTCGAAATGATTTAAAAGCTTTATTGAATTTCTTGTGTCCTCGGCCGCAATGATGTCAACCGACTTAAGACAGTTGATGACTCTGTAAGTGATGTCATCAAGATTTCCTATGGGTGTTGCGCATATGTATAAGGTTCCCGGCATGGTGTTTTCTCCGATATATTCAGTATTTTTTATCAGCATGGCATGAGATTTTTGTATTTCTGTCATGCCTCATAAGCCCATCATAGCACATTAACTAGGATTTTTTTGCGTAAAGATTAAGATTTACGCACTATGCTTGCAATTATAGTTTGGCTCTGTTATATTACACTCTGTATTTTCGAGAGGCTCGTGAGAGTCTTTCGTTTTATATATAAATAAAAATAGAGTATAAGAGTTTTTGAGGAGATAGATCATGAAGAAATTTATTGCGATGCTTTTACTTGCAATAGCAGTACTTTCAGTTGTGGGTTGTGGCAGCAGTAAGTCAAAATCAAGGAATGATGAAACTGCTAAGGAAAAGACCGGAGAAACGGCACCTGACGGTAGTAGTGTAACAGAAACCACAGCAGAGGAGACAAACCCTGATAACGGACTTCCTCTTTCAAAGCAGCCGGATCCCAACGCTCCTGTTGTAGATACAGTTGTTGTTTATGCCATCGTTAACGGAAGTATGTCCCAGGTTATGGATTCAGTTGACGAGCTCACAGAGCAGGCGCTTCTTGATAAGCTTATCGAGCTTGGAACCGTAGGAGCATCTACAAAGCTTGTAAGCTTTGAAACAGAGGAAACAGGAGAGACACAGCCTGCAGGTCCGGGAGCTACAGAAGGTCAGCAAACCACGACCATCAAGAAAGGTAAGCTTGTACTCAGTGATTTTGCAGCAGGCGAGAATTTTGATGATGAAACATCAAAGAAGGCGGTTGCGGATACATTTGCACTGAACTATGAGCTTTCAGAGTGCGAAGTTGTAATCGAGTAAAATAAAATCATATGACGAGAGGTCTTCCTTTGGGGAGACCTCTTTTTTCGTCATAAGGACGTCATGCGGGAGTTATGCTTGTATACATCGGGGAAGATTCTCACCGGCGAGAACCGTCCCTATCGGTGAGAACTGTCCCTGCCGACGAGAACCGTTCCCGGTGGATTGTTTTAGGGAGGATGTGGTAGAATAGACGAATATATGGAAAGACGAAGGGAGAGGACAGAAAATGAAATTTGAAAACAAATCCGGAATCATGGCGTATAAGCAGTTTGCAGGATTTTTAATGACACTTGTCATTTGCATATGTATGTGCGGCGCCATAAATTCAAGGGCAGCCGGAGTGGAAGCATTGGCAAATGCGACAAACGGACTTCGTGGAGTATGGTTCTCCTATATCAACTGGTCGGAAATGCCATCGGAGGAGGCGGCCTTTAAAAAAGAGGCAGACAAGGTGATGGAAACCATAGCCGCAAACGGCATGAATGCAATTTTCTGTCATGTTCACAGTCATACGGATGCCTACTATAAATCGGATATTTTTCCGGTTTCAAAGTTCCTGCCTGCAAACCCGGATAAATTTGATGCATTGGGATACATGGTGGATTCCGCCCACAGACACGGAATCCAGTTCCATGCCTGGCTTAATCCCTACAGAGTCACCGGCTCCATGAAAAGATGGGAGGAAGAGAAAGAGGATTCCATTTCCAAAAGGTGGTATAACAATCCGGAATCCAACAGAAATGTTCTTCTGTTTGACGGAAGCTACTATCTGAATCCTTCCAAGAAAGAGGTACGTGACCTCATCGTTTCCGCAGTGCAGGAAGTTATGACAAAATACGACGTGGACGGAGTTCAGTTTGATGATTATTTCTATCCGGGACTCGGAACCGGAGCTGACACAAACTTCGATTATCAGGAGTATGTTGAATCAGGAAGCACCCTGCCTATAGCGGAGTGGAGAAGGGATAATGTCTCCGCCCTTATCGAAGCCGTTTACGCAAAGGTTCATGAAATGAAACCGGGTGCTGTATTCGGTGTGAGTCCTGTGGCACAGCTTAAATACCTTAAGAGCAACAGAAGCTACTTTGTGGATATAGATGAGTGGCTGTCTTCCGATAAGTACGTGGACTATATATTACCCCAGATATACTTCGGCTTTGAGCAGAAGACCGGAAGCGGGGCAATATCCGATGCAGCTTATGAGGTATGTCTCAATGACTGGATAAACCTCATGGAAAAGAATAACAGCAAGGTGAAGCTTTACGTGGGACTTGCCCTCTATAAATGCAATACCGACAGCTGGGACGGAAATGATATCCCTGAGTGGCTGAGATACAATGACATCCTGGCAAGAGAAGTTCTTGCAGCCCTTGGAACAGGAAAAGTATCCGGCTTCGGAATTTATGCTTATCAGAATCTTGTTGACAGCAAGGTTATAAAAGAGGTGGAAAACCTGAGGAAAATATTCCTTGGAGCCTAAAAACGGCGGTAAACTTGCTTTTTAAGAGTTCATATCTTATAGTAGTTAAGTTAAATTACCAAAAAATGTTGATTTTTCAATGTTTTTCGGGTAAATAAGCAAATATAAAATAAATCAGGTTACCTTTCATTCGGGTAACCGGAAAGAGTGAAACATGGAAAAGAAACCGTACTATATCACTACAGCGATAGCTTATGCTTCCGGAAAGCCGCACATCGGAAATACTTATGAGATCGTGCTTGCGGATGCTATCGCACGTTTCAAGAGATTTCAGGGTTATGACGTAAGATTCCAGACCGGAACCGATGAGCATGGCCAGAAAATAGAGTTAAAGGCAGAGGCAGCAGGTGTAACACCAAAGCAGTATGTGGATAAGACTGCCGGAGAAATTAAGACCATTTGGGATCTTATGAACACTTCTTATGACAAGTTCATCAGAACAACAGACGAGTACCATGAGAAACAGGTTCAGAAGATGTTCAAGAAGATGTATGACAAGGGTGACATCTATAAGTCTGAGTATGAAGGCTGGTACTGTACACCCTGTGAGTCCTTCTGGACAGATTCACAGCTTGTGGACGGAAAGTGTCCCGATTGCGGAAGAGATGTTGAGAAGGCAAGAGAGGAAGCTTACTTCTTCAAGATGAGCAAGTATGCAGATCGTCTCATGAAGCATATCGAGGAGCACCCCGAGTTTATCCAGCCGGTTTCCCGTAAGAATGAGATGGTAAACAACTTCCTTAAGCCGGGTCTTCAGGATCTTTGTGTATCCAGAACCTCCTTCAAGTGGGGAATCCCTGTGGATTTCGATCCAAAGCACGTTGTTTACGTATGGCTTGACGCCCTTACAAACTATATTACCGGTCTTGGCTACGATGTTGACGGAAATCACGAGGAGCTTTTCAACAAGTTCTGGCCCTGCGACCTTCACCTTATCGGAAAGGATATCATCCGTTTCCATACACTTTACTGGCCGATCTTCCTTATGAGCCTTGACATACCTCTTCCAAAGCAGGTATTCGGACATCCATGGCTTCTTACAGCGGCAGGAAAGTCACAGGAAGGCATCAAGATGTCAAAGTCCCGTGGTAATGTTATCTACGCTGATGATCTGGCAAAGCTTTTCGGTGTTGATGCCGTAAGATTCTTCGTTATCCATGAGATGCCTTTCGAGAACGATGGTGTCATCTCCTGGGAGCTTATGGTAGAGCGTTATAATTCAATGCTTGCCAATATCCTCGGAAACCTCGTTAAGAGAACCATCTCCATGAGCAATAAGTACTTTGATGGTGTGGTAGAGGATAAGGGTGCTAAAGAGCCTGTTGATGAGGATCTGAAGACTACTATTCTTAATGCGGTTAAGACTGCAACAGAGAAGATGGATCAGTTAAGGGTAGCCGATGCACTTACAGCGGTTTTCGATATCTTCAGAAGATCAAATAAATATATAGATGAGACTGAGCCGTGGGTACTTTCAAAGGACCCTGAGAAGGCTGACAGACTTAAGACAGTTATGTATAACCTTACAGAGGCTATCAACATCGGAGCTTCCGTTCTCGAAAGCTTTATGCCTGAGACAGCCGAGGCTATCCTTAAGGAGATCAATGCTGAAAAGCGTGCTCTTTCCGACATGGATAAGTGGGGGCTTTTCAAGTCAGGCACAAAGGTAACAGCAGAGCCTGCAACACTCTTTGAGCGTAAGAAGGAAGAGGATGTTATGCAGGAGGTTGAGAAGATCGAAGCTGAGCAGATGGCTGCAGCAGGTGTTCAGGAAGAAAAGGCAGAGGAGACTTCTTCAGAAGAAGCAGAGGAGGGAGACGGAATGCCTGAAACCATCGATGAGAATGGTGACTGTGCTCCTGATACAAAGGTATCAGATCCTGAAAAGAAGGCAGAGATAACCTACGATGACTTTGCAAAGATCGAGTTCCGGGTAGGAAAGATCCTTCATGCAGAGGAAGTAAAGAAGTCAAAGAAGCTTCTCAAGTTCAGGGTTCAGGTGGGATCCGAGACACGCACCATCTTAAGCGGTATCAAGAAGGCTTATAAGCCGGAGGATCTGGTTGGAAAGCGTGTTATGATCGTTGCAAACCTTGCTCCACGTATGATCGCAGGTGAGGAATCACAGGGCATGATCATTGCGGCAGAGGATGATGACGAGAATATCGCTCTTATGACACCGATGAGCAAGATGCCATCGGGCTCTATCATTTGCTGATAGAAAAATATAAGGATTATGGCAACACATCATAGTGTACTCAAGAGTACAAAAAAGAATATTGGTATTTCAGGTGGGACACTAAAGTTTTTGGCTGCTCTTATGATGACCGCATATTATTTTGCGGTCATCATTATCCATAACGGAAAACTTTACGGTTTTGTTGATGAGTACTATCAGATGGCCATCGCCACCGAAGAAGGAGCCTTATGGCTCAGATTATATGATTTTCTGGTAATATTCCGTCATTTCAGTTTCCCTATCTTTGCATTTCTCTTAGTAGAAGGTTTTATACATACTTCCGATTTCCGGAAATATTTCATCAGAGTTTTTATCGTTGCGCTCATATCAGAAGTTCCCTACGACCTGGCATTTTTTAACGAAACCATAAATTTAAATCATCAGAATCCGGTGTTTACACTGGCAGCAGGCCTGCTGGTAATGTATTTTATGAAAAAATGGTGGAAGCAGCCCCTTAAGAAATGGCTGGCTGTGACCGTGGGATGCGGAATCGCATATATTGTGCGCTTTCAGTTTGGATGGTACGGAGTCCTGAGTATCGCTCTTATGTACAACTTTAACAGAGAAAAAGTGTTTCAGATGCTCGGCGGTGCCGCAGCTATTGCTGTGGGAAGCATATCGTCCCGATTCCTTCCGGTATTGAGCTTTATTCCCATAATGCTCTATAACGGAGAAAGAGGAAGGTTTAGTTTTAAGTGGTTCTACTATATTTACTATCCTCTTATGCTGACAGCTTTTTATGCAATGATCTATATCGGAGCAATGGTTAATATATGATAAAAGATGTTATGATTTTTGATTCCCATGCTCATATGAATGATGAGAGCTTTGAGGAAGACAGAAGCCCGGTTATTGAGAATCTCGTGAGTTCCGGAATAGGGTATTTCACAGAGATAGGCTTTGACATGCCATCAAGTATTAAGGCGGTGGAACTGGCAGGAAGATATGCCAATGTTTATGCGGCGGTTGGCTTTCACCCCGATCACAGTGACAGATGCCGTGAGGAAGACATTATACAATTAAAGAAAATGGTCGAAGATGACAGAGTAGGAGTCTCGGATGTTCAGGGAGATTCCGGACATGGAAAGATAGTTGCCATCGGTGAAATTGGTCTCGACTATCATTACACCAGGGAAGGCATCGCTGAGAGAGCTTTGAAGGCCGGAAAAGAGGCCACACCGGAGGAGCTTGAGAGCGCAGATCCGGAGCCTGAGATTCAGAGGGAGACCTTTGTAAAGATGCTAAGGCTTGCAAGAGAGTTTAAAATGCCCATAAATGTTCATTCCAGAGATGCTGCGAAGGACACCTACGATATGATCGTTTCAGAAGGTGGATATGAAAACGGTGGGATAATCCACTGTTTCGGTTATTCCCTTGAAATGGCAAAGCTTTATGTGAAGCTTGGGATGTGTGTGGGAATAGGCGGCGTTGTGACCTTTAAAAACTCCAGAAAGATAAAGGAAGTTGTGGAAAATATTCCGATTGAGAATATCGTTTTGGAGACGGATTGTCCTTACATGGCACCGGTGCCTTTAAGGGGTACCAGAAATGATCCGAGAAATCTTATATATGTGGCGGATAAGATCGCGGAACTTAAGAATATGACTGCTGATGAGGTTATATGGATCACCACGGAAAATGCAAAAAGGGTTTACAGGATAGGATAAAAAAATCCTCACGGATTCTTTTGGATTCCTGAGAGCCGCGTGGACAGAATAAAAAAAGAGGCAGCTTATACCGATATCGGAGATATGGCAAAAGCTGCATTATATCAAATAAAAAGCTCCGGAGTTGAGTAGGTGGATCCACGTCACATGGGAGGATCCTCTTAGTGCTGCTACGTTCCCGTCCTGACACGGTTCGAGGGACCCATTGCGTGGGGCCCAAACAACCCCGAAGCAAGTTGAAGTATACATGAAAACATTGTAATTGGCAATAGAAGTCTGAAAGTAATCTTTTGAACTTAACCGGTGACTCAGGTACATGACAGGAAAAAATCTTCCCGCACCTGACACACGGAAGTATTGTTGTTTTAAAAGGAGAGGAATATAGTTATGAGCTTTACAAGCTTGTTTTTCGTAACAATATTCTTTCCGGCGTTTACCTTGATTTATTTCCTTATGCCGGGAATAAAACAAAAAAATATATGGCTTCTTCTGGCATCCCTTGTGTTTTACGCCTTTGGAGGCCTTAATTATCTTGTTCTGATCATAGCATTGGCAGCATACGCGTGTCTTACAGGCAGGATGATCCAGGGGGCTCTGGACAGAGCAAAGGCTTCAAATCCCGACTACGAAAAGGGAGATGAGGAATTTATGAGTCCTCTGGCCCAGAAATCCATCGAAAAGAATAAAAGGATCGCAAAGACCTGGCTGATCGCAGGTATAGTTGTTCTGGTTATAATCCTTGCGGTGTTTAAATACACAAGATTCATATTACAGGATGTACTTGCTTATAAACTTGATGGAAAGCTTGACGAAGAGATCCTAAGGATCGGTATGCCTCTCGGAGTGTCTTTCTACACCTTTAAGCTTATAAGTTATGTTTCCGATGTTTATAATCAGAAGACCAGAGCGGGAGATTTCTTCCATGTGCTTCTGTATACGGTGATATTTCACCAGGTTACCCAGGGACCTATCTCCAGATACGGAGAGCTTTGTACACAGTTTGATAAGAGAAAAGTTTCCTATGAAGGAATCTCAGACGGTATATGGAGATTCACAATCGGCCTGGCCAAAAAGACCCTTATCGCCGATCATTGCGGAAAGCTGTGCGAAGCATTTCTGCCTTTGACTGAAAATGTATCCTATTCGGTTTTCGGAGCCTATATGGGTTCTTTGTTCTACATGATGCAGCTGTATCTGGATTTTTCCGCATATTCCGATATGGCTATCGGTCTCGGAGAAATCCTGGGTCTTGACTATCAGGAAAACTTCAACTATCCATATATTGCTTCCTCTGTAAGGGATTTCTGGAGACGCTGGCATATCTCTTTAAGCAGCTTTTTCAGGGATTATGTATATATTCCCCTTGGCGGAAGTCGTGTGGGCTTTGGAAGACTGATGCTTAACCTTCTAGTCGTGTGGACCCTTACAGGTTTATGGCATGGAGCCAGCTGGAATTTTATCCTCTGGGGATTATATTATTATATTTTTATAGTGATTGAGAACCTGTGTCGTAAACATACAGGTAAAAAGGAAAAAACCGGAGGTCTCAGTGTGATAATGGGAGCATTGGGACATCTTTATACCCTGGCGGTAGTCTTTTTCGGATGGGTGCTTTTCAGGATAACGGACTTTCATAAGCTGTGGGAGGTTATGAATGTTTTGCTTGGAAGAAGCGGAAGAACCCTCTGCACAGCATCTGAGGTTCTTACCCTCAGGGGTAATGTTTACTTTGTGATACTTGCCGTAAGCTTTTGTACTCCGTTGTGGAAGAATATAGCATTGACGGTAAGAAAAAGATTGCACAGCAGCCAGCATAAAGAGGCTCTGGAAATGCAGAATCTTGAAGATGAACACCAGCTTCATGAACAGGAAGAAAAGGATTACGAGCTGGTTGAAAAATTCAGTTCTGAAAGCCACAGCGAGATTAATGAAGTAAAGAAACAGGATATCGAGAGCCATGAACGTATGGTTACAAGGCTCGAAAACCGTATCAAAAAAAGAAAAAACGAGCGCGTAATGAGGGAAGCCCTGTTTTACGGGATGCGAACCATTATGATGCTTATATTCTTGTTTGTATCGATCTTAGCTATGGTGGGAGCAAGTTATTCGCCGTTTTTGTATAATCAGTTTTAAGTATTGGATGTTAGTCCGTGGAGCCGGTCATATCTGAATCAACCGTTAGATATTACGGCCATAAATCAGTATTTATAGATGAGTGATAACATTAAACAAAAATCAAAAAAGAATAAGATCAGCAGCGAAATAAAGAAGAAGGTCTTTAAAAGTAACGGAGCTAAGGTTATGTCAGTCATCGCCATGGCTGCCTTTGCGGGACTCTTTTTTGTGGGAATCGTGGTTTCAAGACCGGAGTACTCCGAATCGGAAAAACGACCTCTTGCCAAAAGACCCGCTCCGCAGATGCTCACTGTGATGAACGGAAAATTCTTCACTGATCTCAATAAGTGGTTTTCTGATACGTTTCCCTACAGAGAGGAGCTGCTCTCTTTGGAAGCCGGTATAGAGGACTATTACGGAGTAGGTGGGGAAGCCTATTATGGCAACAAGGCATCGGTGGTGGAGGATACCATACCGGAAACCGCTGAATCTCTCGCTCCGGTGATACTTATGGAGAGTCCGGAGGAGACCGGAGAAGCTCCAACGGAAACAGTCAATGAGTTTGAGGAACTCATAGAAACCAATGCAGACGGAACGCTGAAGGTTGACACTACTCCAAAGGAAAACGTGGAGATAGCAGGCGAACAGGCCGGAAATATCTATGTAAACGACAATAAGGGTTACGAGATATTCTATTATAATCAGGGCGGATCCGTTAAGTATGCATCCGTTATAAATACTGTTAAAGCCCTGTTCCCTGAGGCCAATGTCTATGACATGCTGGTTCCCAACAGCTTTGGAGTGGAGCTTGACCCCTCGCTTCAGGAGGAGCTTGGATCCGGAAACATGCCGGATGCCTTTAACTACATCTATAGCCTTATGGACCCTGCCATACACAGGATTTCGGTGTTTGATACCATGGTGGCTCACAAGGATGAGTATATCTATTTCAACACTGATCATCACTGGACTGCCCTGGGTGCGTACTATGCTTACAGAGATTTTTGTAAGGAAAAAGGCATTGAGCCTCATGAACTGAGTGAGTTTCCTTATGTGGATTATCAGGGCTTCTACGGAACCTTCTATTTTGCAACAAACAGATCAGAACAATTGAAGGCCAATCCGGACCATGTGGAAGCCTGGATACCTTTAGGCACAAATGATGCTATAATTACAGTTGAGACCGGTGAGGTGAAGAGCAGCAAGGTCGTAAATGATGTGACAGAAGCCAACGCCGGAAGAAAGTATAACTGCTTCATCAATGGGGATAACCCCTTTACACAGATTACAAATCCACATATAACAGATGGTTCAAGCTGTGTTCTGGTGAAGGAATCCTATGGCAATGCCTTTGTCCCCTTCCTTGTGGATCATTATGAAAATGTTTATGTGGTGGATTACAGATATTATAAAGGTAACCTTTCTGACTTTATCACTG
This sequence comes from Oribacterium sp. NK2B42, assembly GCF_000424445.1. Classification (GTDB taxonomy): domain Bacteria; phylum Bacillota; class Clostridia; order Lachnospirales; family Lachnospiraceae; genus Oribacterium. Next base: position 28,773 of record NZ_AUJX01000024.1, on the reverse strand, counting down.
ACCATGGTGTAAGTGATATAATCTTTTTAAATAATGTTCAGGCAATTACGGAAAAAGTGTCGGGAATGATTTTGAGTATTTTTTCTTAATTTTAATGTAGGTTGCAAAAAAGGAAGCTTTCATTTATAATTCTAGGGATTATGGATATAAAGGTTTAGTGTACTCTTTTGCTGATTATACTACTGACTTAAGGAGATATATGGAACAGTTTATCATGAAAGGCGGAAAACCCCTTCACGGAGAAGTCGTGATAGGCGGGGCAAAGAATGCTGCATTGGGCATCATTGCCGGAGCGCTTTTAACAGATGAAGATGTTACGATAGAGAATCTGCCGGACGTAAGAGATATCAATGTTATGCTGGAGGCGCTGAAGGAAGTTGGCGCTACAGTTAAACGAATTGACCGGCATACAGCTCTTATCAATGCTTCAGAGGTACAGGATGTTTCCATAGATGATGAATACATACGTAAGATCAGAGCGTCTTACTATTTTATAGGTTCATTGCTTGGAAAATATCACAAGGCCATAGTTCCTCTTCCGGGAGGCTGTGCCATAGGTTCGAGACCTATCGATCAGCATATCAAGGGCTTCAGGGCTCTGGGAACCAATGTCGAGATCAAGAACGGATGTGTGCAGGCAGATGCACCGAACGGACTTAAGGCATCACATATTTATCTGGATGTTGTGTCTGTAGGAGCTACCATCAATATCATGCTTGCAGCGGCTCTTGCCGAAGGCAGAACTATCATTGAGAATGTTGCCAAGGAACCCCATATAGTTGATGTTGCAAACTTCCTGAATTCCATGGGAGCCAATATCAGGGGTGCAGGTACGGATACCATCCGTGTCAAGGGTGTAAAGAGACTTCATGGAACAACCTATGCGGTTATCCCCGACCAGATAGAAGCCGGTACCTTTATGTGTGCGGCAGCAGCAACCAGAGGCGATGTACTTATCAAGAATGTTATTCCCAAGCATCTGGAATCAATTTCAGCAAAGCTTATTGAAATGGGAAATACTGTTTATGAGTACGATGAGGCAGTACGTGTCATTGGTGCAGAGGTACAGCATCCTACTGATGTAAAGACGCTGCCATATCCCGGATTCCCTACAGACATGCAGCCCCAGATGTCAGTTACCCTTGCACTTGCAGAGGGCACATCTGTGGTGACGGAATCTATCTTTGAAAACAGATTCAAGTATGTTGACGAGCTTGCCCGTATGGGTTCAAACATAAAGGTAGAGGGTAATGTTTCTGTTATTGACGGTGTGAAGAAATTCACCGGTGCCAGTGTCAATGCCCTGGATTTAAGAGCCGGAGCGGCTCTTGTTATTGCGGGACTTTGTGCTGAAGGCATAACAACAGTTAACGAGATTGGTTATATCCAGAGAGGATATGAGCATTTCGAGAAGAAGCTTCAGACCTTGGGTGCAGAGATATCTCTTGTGAATTCAGACAGAGCCGCGCAGAAGTTCAGGCTGAAGATCGGATGATACAGGGAAGATAGTGGTCTCATAGATTCCTGAAGACATACATGCCATGAATAAAATATTATAATGCAGAAGGAGACTGGTGAGAGGATCAACAGTCTCCTTCTTTGTATTTTTTTGAAGGGGGTTAATTTTGGAAATAAAATATGTTGCGTTAGCATTATTTATCCTGATGTATGTGGTTATGATCGTGAAATCCGAATGGAAGTTATTTACGATCTGGGCGGTTGCAGCAGCCTTTGTGGTTCTTGGAATAATGCGGAGAGATTTTATGTACATTCTTTCCGTTGTTAACTGGAACGTTCTCATGATGATAGGCGGAACCATGTTAGTGGTTTTCTTCTTTATCGAATCGAAGATGCCTAACCTGATGGCTGACATCATTCTGGATAAATGTCCTAATGTGATGTGGGTAATCATACTCATGTCGCTCTTCTCGGGAGCTGTTTCGGCATTTATAGATAATGTTGCCACAGTTCTCATGATAGCGCCGGTGGGCCTTGCAATATGTAAGAAGCTGGACATCTCACCGGTATCCATGATTCTTTCGGTGGCTGTTTCCTCCAATCTTCAGGGAGCTGCAACACTGGTAGGTGATACAACGTCTATCATGCTTGGTGATTACGCAAACATGAACTTCATGGAATTCTTTTGGATGAAGGGACGTCCCGGTATTTTCTGGGCTGTTGAGCTTGGAGCGATCATGACAGTACCTGTAATGATGTTTCTTTTTCATAAGCTCACCCAGCCGGTTGAGGCAAATGAAAAAACCGTTGTGGAGGATAAGTTTCCCACTATCGCACTTTGCGGAATAGTTGTATGTCTCATTATCGCATCTTTCATTCCGGATACTCCGTCAATAACAAACGGTGCCATATGTATGGTCGTCGCGGCTATATGTCTGATTTACGATTACGTTACCAAGAGAAGCATTACAAATCTCAGACGTGCCATGGCGTCGGTTGATTTTGAAACATTATTTGTTCTTTGTGGTCTTTTCGTGGTTATTCGCGGAATAACCGATGTAGGACTTATAGATGATGCGGCAAAACTCATAGTAGATGCAGGCGGAGATAATCTGTTTTTACTGTACACCATCATAGTATGGGGTTCTGTATTGTTTTCTGCCTTTATCGATAATATTCCGTATGTTGCTACCATGCTTCCCATACTGACGGGTATTACCTCTCTTCTGGGTATCGAGCCTTATGTGCTTTACTTCGGACTTCTTTCAGGTGCTACCCTGGGAGGAAACATTACACCGATAGGGGCAAGTGCCAATATCACGGCAGTAGGTATGCTGAAGAAAGGTGGTCATGAAGTGTCCTTTGGAGATTTTATGAAGATAGGGCTTCCTTTCACATTGGTTGCAGCTACAACAGGCTACCTTTTTATATGGGTTTTCTGGCATTGAAACAGCCGGTCAATATTTCGCTATTTCAGATGATTTTGATGTATTGTGGATATATGGAAGCTCTGTAAATAATTAAAAGAATGTTAAAAAAATATCAATTTGTATTGACAAGGAGAGATTTAGGAAATATACTATGTCCATAGATTGATAAAAAAATAACAAACGCGTCAAAACAGATTCGTGGAATTATTTTTCAGAAACTATTGTTGCCACAGAAAAGAGGAAATCACATGAGTAAAGTAAAAAATCCGGAAGTTGTAAATGACATGGATTCATTGCTTCAGAAGATCCAGGTAGTTCGTGAGGCTCAGGAGAAGTTCGCGACTTACAGTCAGGAGCAGGTTGACAAGATCTTCAATGCAGCAGCTACAGCTGCAAACCAGATGCGTATACAGCTTGCGCAGATGGCTGTAGAAGAGACAGGAATGGGCGTAGTTGAGGATAAGGTTATAAAGAACAACTATGCAGCTGAGTACATCTACAACAAGTATAAGAATGTACAGACCTGCGGAGTCATCGATGAGGATCCTGCATTCGGAACAAAGACAGTTGCAGAGCCTTTGGGACTTATCGCTGCCGTAATCCCTACAACAAACCCTACATCAACAGCTATTTTCAAGACATTGATCTGTCTTAAGACAAGAAACGGTATCATCATAAGCCCCCACCCAAGAGCTAAGAAGTGCACAAGCCTTGCAGCCAAGATCGTACTTGATGCAGCAGTTGCAGCAGGCGCACCTGAGAATATCATCGGATGGATCGACGAGCCGTCACTTGAGATGACATCGGAGATCATGCATGACGCAGACTGCATCCTTGCTACCGGCGGACCGGGAATGGTTAATGCAGCTTACTCATCGGGAACACCGGCTCTCGGCGTTGGTGCAGGAAACAACCCATGTATCATCGATTCTTCAGCTGATATCGAGATGGCAGTTTCCTCTATCCTTCATTCAAAGACCTTTGATAATGGTATGATCTGTGCTTCTGAGCAGTCAATAACAGTTGTTGCAGATGTCTATGACAAGGTTAAGAAGGAGCTGGAGTACAGAGGCGCATACTTCCTTAACAAGGAGGAGCGTGAGAAGGTTGGAAAGACCATCATTATCAACGGCTCACTGAATGCCAAGATCGTTGGACAGCCTGCATGGAAGATTGCCGAGCTTGCGGGAGTAAAGATCCCTCATGACAAGAAGGTCATCATCGGAGAGGTTTCTGACAACACAACGGCAGAGCCATTTGCACACGAGAAGCTTTCACCGGTTCTCGGAATGTATAAGGCAAAGGATTTCGATGCTGCCATTAAGAATGCAGAGCTCCTTCTCATGGATGGAGGTCCCGGACACACAGCATCAATTTTCATCGATCCAAGAGAGACTGAAAAGATACATAAGCACGCAGTTGCAATGCATGCCTGCAGAATACTTCTTAACATGCCGTCTTCACAGGGTGGAATCGGTGATCTCTATAACTTTAAGGTTGCTCCTTCTCTTACACTTGGATGCGGTTCTTACGGCGGAAATTCCGTATCGGAGAACGTTGGTATCAAGCATCTTTTAAATTATAAGACAGTTGCAGAGAGGAGAGAGAATATGCTCTGGTTCAGAACACCTGAGAAGGTTTATTTCAAGAAGGGCTGTATGCCGGTAGCCCTCAGTGAGCTTAAGGAAGTTTACGATAAGAAGAAGGTATTCCTGGTAACAGACTCCTTCCTCGATTCAGCAGGATACATAAAGCCTATTACTGATAAGCTTCATGAGATGGGAATCGATTACAGAGTATTCTCACATGTGCAGCCGGATCCCACACTTGCAAATGCAACGGAGGGCGCTGAGCAGATGGCACGCTACAATCCCGATACCATCATTGCTTTCGGCGGTGGTTCTGCTATGGACGCAGCCAAGATCATGTGGGTACTTTACGAGCATCCTGAAGTAAAGTTCGCTGATATGGCTATGCGCTATATTGATATCCGTAAGAAGATATACCAGTTCCCTAAGATGGGTACAAAGGCTCTGTTCGTAGCTATCCCCACATCTTCAGGAACAGGTTCAGAGGTTACACCATTCGCGGTTATCACAGACCAGGAGACAGGAACAAAGTATCCTATCACCGACTATGAGCTCCTTCCGAACATTGCCATCGTTGATACAGACAACATGATGACACAGCCAAGAGGACTTACAGCTGCATCAGGAATCGACGTACTTGTACATGCTCTTGAGGCATACGCAAGCATGATGGCTTCACCATATACAGACGGTCTCGCACTTCAGGCTATGAAGAGAGTATTTGACTATCTTCCTACAGCCTACAACGAGCCTACAAACATCAAGGCACGTGATGAGATGGCCAATGCTTCCTGCATGGCAGGTATGGCCTTCGCCAATGCTTTCCTTGGAATCTGTCACTCCATGGCACATAAGCTTGGTGCATATCACCACATCCCTCACGGACTTGCAAACGCACTGCTTCTTAATGCCGTAATAAGATATAACGCATCGGAGCAGCCGCCAAAGATGGGAACCTTCCCTCAGTACGAGTATCCACACACACTTAAGAGATACGCTGAGTGTGCACGTTTCGTAGGCATCAACGAGAAGGACGATGCAAAGGCTGTTGAGAAGCTCTGTGAGAAGATCACAGAACTCAAGAAGACGGTTGGTGTAAAGGAAAGAATCCAGGACTATAACGTAACAGAAGAGGATTTCTTAAAGACCCTCGATGAAATGAGTGTCAATGCATTTGACGATCAGTGTACAGGAGCAAATCCCCGTTATCCGATCATTTCAGATCTTAAGGAAATCTACAAGCTCGCATTCTACGGAAAGAAGTATGAGAAGAATGACAAGACACCTGTAGAAATCATGGGCTGCATTAAGGAGTATACAGAGTAATATATAGCGTTATGCTACCTTACTTTGATATTCAATAAATGATGAACCTGTGGCAACAAGTTCATAAAGTGAAGGCTGTGTGAGATCTGTATCTCACACAGTTTTTGTTTTGAATAAAAAGAAGCAGTACCATTTCATAGCAATTAGTTATGCCTGTTATTTTTTGTTTACTGAAAAGTTATAACGTGCTATAGTGATTCATGTAAAGCAAACGATTCGGAGCCAATGGGGGCGCCTTTCAGGAAGTGGGGGCGTGGTCTGTCCCGGCACCGGATTTTTTAGTTTAAGAAGTATTTCCTGAAGGAGGAAAATCTTATGTCTTATGTTGCAGAAGTATACGAAAATTTAAAGGCTAAACATCCAAATGAGCCGGAGTTTCTTGAGGCTGCCAAGAGAATTCTTGATTCTCTGGATCCTATAGTTCAGAAGAACGAAGAGGTATACAGAAAGGATGCTCTCCTTGAGAGATTTGTAGAGCCTGAGAGAATCATCACATTCAGAGTACCCTGGACAGATGATAAGGGTGTAAACCATGTAAATCTTGGCTATAGAGTGCAGTTTAACTCTGCTATCGGACCATACAAGGGAGGTCTTCGTTTCCATCCTTCAGTTACACAGTCAATTCTTAAGTTCCTTGGCTTTGAGCAGATCTTAAAGAACTCTCTTACCGGTCTTCCTATCGGCGGCGGCAAGGGTGGTTCCGACTTCGATCCTCACGGAAAGTCAGAATCAGAGGTTATGCGTTTCTGCCAGAGCTTCATGACAGAGCTTTTCAAGTATATCGGTAAGGATATAGACGTTCCTGCAGGAGATATCGGTGTAGGCGGACGTGAGGTTGGATACCTCTTCGGACAGTACAAGAGACTTACAAACCTCTATGAGGGTGTTCTCACAGGTAAGGGTCTCAGCTTCGGTGGATCCCTTGCAAGACCTGAGGCTACAGGATACGGTCTCGTATATATCACAGACGAGATGGTAAAGGCAGCAGGCAAGTCCCTTAAGGGAGCAACAGTAGTTGTTTCCGGTTCAGGAAACGTTGCGCAGTATGCTATACAGAAGGCAACATCACTTGGTGCAAAGGTTGTTACATGTTCTGATTCTAACGGATACGTTTATGATCCTAACGGAATCAACTTCGATGTTCTCTGCCAGATCAAGCAGGTAGAGAGAGCAAGAATCAGCGAGTATGCTAAGAGAGTTCCGGGTTCTGAGTACCATGAGGGTGAGAGACCTTGGGGCGTTAAGTGCGATATCGCTCTTCCTTGCGCAACACAGAATGAGATCAACGGTGAGGATGCCAAGAAGCTTCTTGCCAACGGATGCTGGGCAGTTGCAGAGGGTGCTAACATGCCATCTGATTCAGATGCCATCGATGCTTACCTTGCAGCAAAGATCCTCTTCATGCCTGCTAAGGCAGCTAATGCCGGCGGCGTTGCAGTTTCAGCTCTTGAGATGTCTCAGAACTCTGAGAGACTCAGCTGGACCTTCGAAGAGGTTGACGGAAAGCTTAAGGATATCATGACAAATATCTACAAGAACGTTGCAGCTGCAGCTAAGAAATATGACAATGAGGGTAATTTCGTAGTTGGTGCCAACATCGCAGGTTTTGAGAAGGTTGCAGACGCAATGCTTGCTCAGGGCTTGGTATAATATCAGGTCTTTCTGACAAAACCGAGATGGCTTGCAATTGACATACGGTTATAGTAATATACGAAAGTCAGGTGTTAAGTACACCTGACTTTCGTTGATTATAAAAAAGGTAACAGTTCAGCCGGTGGACCATGGGGACGGCGGCTGAACTGTTACTAAAAAAGATTATTCAGATTGCAGTCTAAAGGGGTTATAGATGCATAATTTTCTGAAAACAATAGGATTTTCAAAGATACAGACCGATATGCAGCTTGAGCCGCTTTTGGAGCGTGCTGTTAATGACAAGTATCGGACTCTTATCATCAATGGTAATGAGGGTTCTGTCATAGAGCAGTATCAGCTTCCGGTGGCACCTTCCATGGGTATTGCGGTTGTTGGTGAGAGAACTCCCGACGGTGTTTTCCACAGGAATTATTATTTTCCGTATATGAGATCCTATGACGGAACATTGACAGAAGCGGGATCTGCGGAGAGACATCTGGAAAAAGAAACCTATGCAGGGGTACTTGAAGACTTTAAATCGGGAATAACACTTATTTTTTATATTACAAATTCAGTACAGCTCAGAGAACTTCAAAAAATGGAAATGCGCGTCAAAGCAAGACAAGCCTTTCTTACAGGTCTTGCCTGTGAAGGAAAGATCCTTTTGCCCATAGAGAAGAAGGAAGATCCGGAAGCTGTAAAAAGAAAAAGCATTGAGCGCAGAAGTCTGTTTGAGGCTGCAAGGCAGGGAGACCAGGAAGCAATTGATACCCTTACGGAGACGGATATCAATATGTTTAACGAGCTTCATCAGCGTATAGTTACAGAGGATTTGTACAGTATAGTAGAAACAACCTTCATGCCTACAGGTGTGGAGTGTGATATATATTCGATCCTTGGAGAGATAGTTTCTCTCAGAGTAAAGGAGAATGTTTATACCCATGAAAATGTGGTGGATATGAAGATCAGCTGCAATGACTGTATCTTCCATGTTGCCATCAATGAGTCGGATCTGGTGGGTATACCGGCTGTCGGAAGAAGATTTAAAGGAAAAATATGGATGCAGGGCAATCTTGAATTCATTGAGAATGATACGGATGGCCAGGCTGATGACGATAACGCAGATGCTGTGGGATAACTCAACAGCATCTGCTTTTTGATTTATGATCAAAACCATAGGAAACCAGAGGGGACGGTTCTCACCGGAGAGGACCGTCCCTACCGGGGAGGACCGTCCCTACCGGGGAGAATCATCCCTACCGGAGAGAATCATCCGTGCCGGGGAGCATCATCCCTAGGGGTATACAGATATGCTGTTGATTTAACGATTTATCATTGCATTGAGCTAAAGCGTTATGTATAATCAGACAGAAACGGATTATAGGAAATACTCTGGAGGAAAAAAATGGTTCTTTCACAGATAATAATAGAATTACTGAAAGGTCTTGCCGTATCGGTAAGGATTTTTTTGATAACACTTCTTTTCAGTCTTCCGCTGGGACTTGTCATAGCCTTTGGAAGGATGTCGAAGAATAACATTATCAGCAGCATAACAAAGATATATATATCCATAATGAGGGGTACACCTCTTATGCTTCAGCTTTTTGTTGTGTATTACGGACCTTACTATCTCTTTAATATAAAGCTTAGTCCCACATACAGAAATTCTGCTGTTTATATTGGTTTTATAATCAATTACGCTGCCTACTTCGCGGAGATCTACAGATCCGGAATACAGTCAATGCCTGTCGGACAGTACGAGGCTGCCGCACTTCTCGGATACAGCAAATTCCAGACCTTTGTGAGGATCATACTTCCGCAGGTTATTAAACGAATACTTCCGTCTGTTACCAACGAAGTTATAACCCTTGTTAAGGATACCTCCCTGGCATTCTCCATCTCTGTAATGGAAATGTTCACAAAGGCAAAAGCATTGTCCTCAAGCCAGACCTCCATGACACCGCTTATAGTTGCGGGATTGTTTTATTATGTGTTCAATTTCGTAGTGGCATTCCTAATGGATAAGGCAGAAAAGAAACTTGACTACTACAAATAAAAAGCCGGATTTTCTGTGAAAATCTGATTTGCAGCCTCGCCTCTAAAGTAAATTAATTCTATATGGGGCGATGAACTTCAATAACGGAGAAAATAAAATGAATCTTTTGGAAATGAAGCATGTGAAAAAAAGCTTCGGTAATCTGCAGGTGTTAAGAGATATAAGCCTTGAAGTAAAAGATGGTGAAATAGTATCCATCATCGGACCATCCGGTTCAGGAAAGTCCACACTTTTAAGATGTGCAACTCTTTTGGAAACAATGGACTCCGGTACACTAAAGTATGAAGATATCATAGTTGCCGAGAATGATCCTAACGGTAAGTCGGTATATGCTGACAAAAAAACCATAAGAAAAGTAAGTTCTGTATTCGGATTGGTTTTCCAGCAGTTCAATCTGTTTCCCCACTGGAACGTTATGCAGAATGTTACTGACGCGGTAATAAATGTCCAGAAAAAATCAAAAGCCGAAGCTGAGAAGATCGGAATGGAACTTCTGGAAAAGATGGGCTTAAGTGATAAAGCAAATTACTACCCGTTTCAGCTTTCCGGAGGTCAGCAGCAGAGAGTAGCCATAGCAAGAGCTCTTGCCCTTAATCCAAAGGTCCTCTTCTTCGATGAGCCAACCAGTGCCCTTGATCCGGAGCTTACGGGAGAAGTCCTGAAAGTCATCAAATCCCTGAAGGACTTAAAAATCGCCATGGTCATAGTAACCCATGAAATGTCCTTCGCGAGAGACATTTCCGATAAAGTCATCTTCATGTCCGACGGAGTAATCGTTGAACAAGGCTCCGCCGAAGAAGTCTTCAACTCTGAAAACGAACGCATGCAGACCTTCCTCGGCCGCTACAAGGATATACTGTAAAGCTGTCGAATTAATTGTTTAGCACATTGACTGCAAATCGGAATTAACCGGTATGGAGTCATAGTGTTATTACGGAAAGCAAGTGCAATGTGGATAAATCAAAAAAACAGGCTAAATAAAGATGAAATACAGCAGAATTTGAATTTTTTCCACACAAAATGTGGAAAAAATTGCATAATTGTGGACAACAATGTGGACAAATAAAATGTTGCATAAAACATGTGGATAAAATTTGTAAATATATAGAAAATGGAAGAAAATGCAAGGGATGGGTGGCCCGTCACCCGTCCCTTGCATTTTCTGAACCATTTCATAACCACCCACATTTCCATGCCATTTCACAATTTCCCGCATTTCCCTCAATACGTAATCAAAAACTATGGCAAACTTTCAAAATTTATATATAATTGTTGTGTAATGTATTGCCACATTTCAAAACCTTAGATATACTCTTTAAAGTTTTGGAAAGACAGCGGAAACGCTGTGAAAATTCATGCGAAGCTAAACGCTTCAAGCCAGGAGGAGAAGAATGAGAAAATCTATTTCTTTAGTTATGGCTGCTTTGCTTGCGGCATCAGCACTTGTAGGCTGCGGATCAACAACAACCGCACCTGAAGCAACAAAGGCAGCAACAGAGGCAGCACAGGAGACAAACGCTGCAGCAGAGGGAGAGAAGAAGGAAGAAGCTGTAGAAGCACCTGCAGATGCAAAGGACATTGAGGTACTTAATGTAGCATTTGTTCCATCACGTGAGCCGGACGAGATTGTTACAGCTACAGAACCTCTTAAGGAGATGATCAAAAAGGAGATGGCTCCTCTTGGTTACAACATTAAAGATGTTAATATCACAGTAGGAACAAGCTATGAAGCTGTTGGTGAGGGACTTGCTGCCGGAACTATCGATATCGGATTCATCCCCGGCGGAACTTATATCCTTTATGATCAGGATGCAGAGGTTCTTCTTACAGCCACAAGAGACGGACTTTCTATCGACAGTGATAATCCAAAGGACTGGAATGATCAGAAGCCTACAGAGGGTGTTGATAAGCAGGTAACCTTCTACCGTGCACTTATGATCGCAGGTCCTTCAGATAACGGTAAGGCTGTTGCAGAGAAGGTTAACAACGGAGAAGAGCTTACATGGGAAGACATTGACGGTCTTAACTGGGGTGTAATGGGACCTACATCTTCAGCAGGTTACATTTATCCGGCACTTTGGATTCAGAAGAAATTTGGAAAGAATATCACAGATCTCTCACATGCTGTAGAGTGTGATTCATATGGTACAGCTTTCGCACGTCTTGCTCAGGGTCAGATCGATGTTCTTTGCACATATGCTGATGCTCGTCGTGACTATGTTGAGAAGTGGAATGATGAGTATGCAATGGAGAATTCAATCTGGGATGATACAAATGTTATCGGTGTCACAGAGGGAATCTACAATGATACAATCTCAGGTTCAAGAGTATCAGACGTTATGATGGATGAAGATTTCAAGGCTGCTTTCAAGAAGGCTATGATCAACATCGGAAACACAGATGAAGGTAAGGCGGTCATCGCAATCTATACCCATAAGGGTTATGTAGAGGCTAATGACTCTGACTACGATTCTGCTCGTGATGCTCAGAATCTTATCAAGGAACTTCGTCTTGGTCAGAACTGATAGAAGCGGTACACGTTAACAATTCGGAAAGTCCGCAGAATGCTTGCATTCATGCGGACTTTCTTTCTATGTTGAATAAAGTACCGGGGAATATTTACCATTAGCAGGACATAATGAAAAAATCAATGACCTACTAATTATTTAATATTTTTTATCCGATATTAGATGTGAGTGCTTAACGAGTTAAACATTCACATGGAACATTGGGTTAAATTAATCATTTATATAACAGGAAAAGGAAATAACCATGATTAAGTTTGAGGATGTAGGAAAAAGATATCCAAATGGCTATGAAGGTCTGAAGCATATCGATCTCGAAATAGAACAGGGAGAATTTGTAGCCATCATCGGTTTGTCGGGAGCCGGTAAGTCAACATTGATCCGAACCATAAACCGTATGCATGATGTAACCAGCGGAAAGCTCACTGTGGATGGAACCGATGTTATGAGCCTTTCGGGAAAGAGCCTTCGTCGTTTCAGAAGAAAGGTAGGAATGATATTCCAGTCCTTCAATCTTATTACACGTACCACGGTTATCAATAATGTACTTACTGCATTCGTTCCTGATATGCCCTGGTATCGTTCTGTTTTCGGAATATATAATCAGGAAGAAAAGATGAAAGCCCTGGAGGCTCTTGATAAGGTTGGAATCCTTGATAAGGCATTTGTCCGCGCGGATCAGCTTTCCGGAGGACAGCAGCAGAGAGTTGCCCTTGCCAGGACCCTTGCCCAGAATCCCGAGATAATCCTTGCGGATGAGCCGGTTGCCGCCCTTGATCCGGTAACCGCAAAGCAGGTCATGAATGATTTTACACGTATCAATAAGGAAATGAATATAAGTATCCTTATCAATATCCACCATGTGGACCTGGCTCTTAAGTACTGTTCAAGAGTTATAGGTATCAATGCCGGAGAAATCGTTTATGACGGACCCGCAGTAGAGGTTGATAAAGAAGTCCTCAATAAGATCTACAAGGGAGGACGGGAGGAACACGAATGAGTATATATGATAAGATCTTCCCGCCTAAGAAGTACACTCTGGATAATGGAAAATCTGTTGAACAGAAGAGCTCCAGAGCTCCCATTTATGTTATCCTCGTACTTCTTATGAGTTATATTTCCATAAAGATAACAGGCTTTGATCCGGCTGTTCTTGCCAAAAGAGGCAATCAGTTTTTTGTTATCTTAAGCCGTATGTTTCCACCTGAATACGGATACTTCAGCAACATAGTTAATCCGATCCTGGATACAGTTAAGATGTCTCTTCTCGGATCAGCACTGGGTTCCATATTATGTCTGCCCTTTGCAATGCTGGCATCCACCAACATTTGCAAAAACCGTGCAGTTGTTGCGGTTATGCGACTTATTTTCAGTATCATTCGTACACTGCCTACACTTGTAAGTGCTCTTATAGCAACATTTATATTCGGTCTCGGAACCATAGCCGGAACCACAGCTATTGCTATATTCTCATTTTCCTATATCGGAAAGATCATGTATGAGGAGATTGAGACTGTGGATATGGGAGCTTTTGAGGCTATGGAGGCCATGGGATTTAACAGGACAGAAGCTTTTATACATGCCATAGTTCCACAGGTAATGCCGGCATTCCTTTCAAACAGCCTTTACAATTTTGAAGGAAATGTTCGTTACGCTGCCGTACTCGGTTATGTCGGAGCCGGTGGTATCGGTCTCATTCTCAATGAGCAGCTTGGATGGAGAGAGTATCCAAATGTCGGAATGATCCTCCTGGTGCTTTTTGTGACTGTGTTTATCATCGAGTCTGTAAGCCGCTATGCGCGAAAGAAGCTTGTTTAAGGAGGTGCTCGTATGAATGAAAGAATTTTAAAAGCATATGAGAGCCGTCCCAAGGACTGGATCTGGCACCTTGCTATCGCAGTTATCGTTATAGGACTTCTTATATGGAGTCTTGGTGCTATGGAAACCTCAGGCGCCAGTGCAAATGGCGGAAAAATGGCCATTAACATACTGAATGGTATAGTTCACCCGGATCAAAAGCTTTTGTTCAATCTCACAAAGGAAGGCGTTCTGTACCTTCTTTTGGAGACTATCTGTATCGCCTTTATGGGAACAGTTGTGGGTGCGATCTTTTCGATCCCCCTGGCATTTTTATCAGCCAGCAATCTGACACCAAAGCCGGTTGCATTTATCGGACGTATCCTCATCATGATCATACGTACAGTGCCTGCCTTCGTATATGGACTTATGTTCATCAGAGTTACAGGTCCCGGTCCCTTTGCGGGTCTTATGACAATGTCTGTGACCTCCATAGGTATGGTTTCCAAGATGTATATCGAAGCCATCGAGGATCTGGACACAAAAATCCTGGAGTCACTGGATGCCATGGGCTGTTCAACCTGGCAGAAGATACTTTACGGTATCCTTCCGCAGCTTATGCCGAACTTTGCTTCAACGGCTATCTATCGTTTTGACATTAACCTGAGAGATGCAACCGTTCTTGGTCTTGTTGGTGCCGGTGGTATCGGTGCACCGCTTATTTTTGCCATGAATGCATATCGCTGGAATGAAGCGGGTTCCATATTGATCGGTCTTGTGGTGCTGGTTCTTATCGTAGAGTGGATCAGTACGAAGATCCGTGTTAAGTTAACAAGAGGTTAATAAAGATGGGCGGAGAGTTTTCTCCGCCTTTTACTGACTTATGATGCGAAGATAAATATCTTATGTGATATCCGGATCGGCTCTTATGCCTTCCGGCTATGCCGTATAGGAAACTATCCATTTGTCACATGTATAGATAATGTTTTTGGAGAATTGTAAATGAAAAGCTTTGAGATTTATTTTACTTCCGATACTCATGGAAAGGTCATGCCGGTGGACTATGCAACAGGCAGTAAAAAAGACTGTGGACTTTTAAATGTCGCCCGGGATATACAGAAAAGAAATGCTGAAGTATCCATCGAAAATGGCAGTTTGTTGACTAATGCGCCGGAAACATACAGAACCGTAAGCATTGAGGAAAACAAAAGGTTTTTTAAAGAAACGGAAGTAACTGTTGAAAAAGAGATACTGGTAATGGACGGAGGAGACAGTCTTCAGGGAACTCCGCTTATAACAAACTATCTGGAGAATCCACAGAAGTTTTCCTGCCATCCTGTGGCTGAGGCTTTTAACGCCATGGGGCTTGATTTTTACACCCTGGGAAATCACGATTTTAATTTCGGCTACAATGTTATACGTGATTATGCTAATGTCATGAAGGGAACACTTCTTATAGCCAATTTAGAGGATCTCCGCGGGGAGATAAGATATAAAAGATTTGTTATATGTACTCTTCCAAACGGTCTGAGACTTGGTATCACAGGCGTTGTTACAGATTATGTTAATGTATGGGAGCAGCCGGAACACCTGACAGAGCTCAGGGTTACGGATTCATTTGAGGCCGCTTCAAAGGTTTATGAGGAGATGAAAGAGGCAGGCTGTGACATTACCATACTGATATATCATGGCGGCTATGAGGAAGATCTGGTAACCGGAGCGAGTCTTACTGACAGCAGAGAGAATATAGCCTGTGAGCTGTGTAAGAAGCTTTATTACGACCTGATACTTACAGGACACCAGCATATGTCTGTTCCGGGACTCGACCTTTACGGAACCTGGAGTGTCCAGCCTTCTGCCAATGCTGAGGAGTTTATATATCTTAAGGCTGACTATGATGAAGACGGAAAAACAGAGTTTTCGTCAAAACTTCTGAAGACAGGTTCAGAAACAGATGAGGCCGTTAAGGAAAAGTTAATGCCTTTGGAGGAAAGCACTGAAAAGTGGCTGGATCAGACAGTCGGAGAGTTTGACAAAGAGATAAAGCCGGAAAATAAACTTGAGATCGCTCTTCGCGGAAGTAAGGTTGCGGCTCTTTTTAATCAGGTACAGATGGAATCGGTTGAGTGTGATTTTTCCTGCACAAGTCTCGGAAACAGTGAAATAGGCTTTAAGAAGAGTGTAAGTATAAGGGATATTTACGCGGCATATACATTTGCCAATACCTCGGTGGTGAAGGAAGTTACAGTGGATATCCTTAAGGAAGCACTGGAAAGATGCGCACAGTATCTGGAGCTCGATGAAGAAGGAAAGCCATACATTTCGGATGTTTTTATGAAACCGAAGATCGAGCATTACAATTATGATTTTTATGCGGGGCTTGACTATGCTTTTGACCTGAGAAAGCCTGTGGGCAGCAGGGTTGTACGTTTAAGGAAGCTTGACGGAACAGAGCTTGAAGAAGGAAAAAAATACCGTCTTGTGACTTCAAACTACAGAGCCACCGGAACCGGAGGATATGAGATGATCGGTAACGCCAAGGCGGTGTATGAGGATGCCGATAATGTTCAGGATCTTCTGGTGGAGTATATAAGGAAACATCCGAAACTCACTGTTCCTGACAACTACAGGTTTATGGTACTGTACTAAAAAAACACCGGATGAATCGGTGTTTCTTCAGATTCCCGGATGGGGATACATTGATCGGTTTTTCAGATTTCCGGTTATAGAGACGTTTATCGGTGTTTTTTCAGGTATCCACAGATCCATCGAATGAAATGATATGTTTTATACGGAGTTTCAGTTGATTCCTGCGGCTGACATTCTTGCGAAGGCGTAGCCTGTGAGAGCACTCTTCCAGATTTCATATCCGGCAGGGGTTATATGCATAAACTTGTCACTGCAGTATGCCGGATTCAGATCACCATTCTGATCGGCGAGAAGGTCACCAACATTTACAAAGCCCCAGCCATAGGCATTGGCATAATTCTGCATGGCAAGATCAAGCTTTTTGATGTTGGCGCTGGTGTAAGGCGCACCGTTTTTTCCGGGATACATGTAGCTGGCACCGATGATTGTGACATCTGAGTCCGGAACATATTGCTGAAGAGTCTGGATAAGCTGAACGTAAAGCTCAGGGGTGTCAGTCCACTTTTGATCCTTATATCCGAAGTGCAGATAAATATGAGTTGTCTCTCCGGGATGGTCTGCTGCCATGAGCTGAAGTGACTCCCATACAGGACGCTTTGCACCTTTGTACATAGGGGTGCCAGCGTCTTCTATGCTGGCGTCAAAGGCAGAATGAACACAGAAGCCCGGATATGCAAGACTCTGGAAATTACCCATTACCGGATCGGCAGAATTCTTAAGGCACTGAAGGCCCCATCCGCAGCCTATGGAATCCCCTACGATAACTGAATTTTTAAAGTATTGATACAGAAGCTGGTTTTGATGTTCTGTGGCAGTACCTGTAAAAGTATAGATGGCAGCAGGATTGGAAGCTGCAACAGTGGCAGTAATGGAGGGGTCACCTGCAGCAGCGGAGGGTGTCATAACAGAAGGATCTCCGGCAGCTAAAGCAGAAAAGCTTTGCAGGACTGTGATGCCGGTCAAAAGCACTATTGTTGCTAAACTTTTTTTGAAATTGAGTTTCATAAACTACTCCCTTGTTAACTGTCGATCATTTGATTATATTTGCGTTATATATTATTTTAACAGATAATAGTGATTAAATCGAATATTACAACATAATAAGGTATCGGAAAGAATTGTAAGTTACTCTTATGGAAATAGATTTACAATTAATGGGGTAAATCCGATATAATAAGAAAGCGCTGTAAAGTTCCCAAGGTTCAGGATCATTTTTGATCAGGTTGGGGATTAAAAGTCTCAGAGGGAGTAAGCTGCTGATAAGCTTACTTAGTTCGCAAGGTAAGAGTTTATTTTATTTAATGTTTAGGACCAGTGTGAAAAAGGAGATGTAATGAAGAAATCCAGACTTTATATTGCAGGAATAGCTGCTGTACTTTCTTTAAGCATGACAGTTCCCGTATGGGCAGGAGTTGCCGGTCAGGGAATTGACTTCAGCAATACGGAAAGCAATATGATGGGACCGGGACCTATGGCAGGAGTGACCCCAGGAGCTGAAGCCGTTGAGACCACAGCTGCTGTTGTCAATGAAGCAGCCAATAATGTTGCGGGACCTATGGCAGGAGTGACCCCAGGAGATACAGTTAATGATATTGCCGGTACAGCAGCTAACATTATTAATGCTGTCTCAGAAAAATGGGCTCAGAGAGATGTGGCATATCTTACAGAGGAAGAGAAATCGGCTCTTCGAAACTATTTTCAGGGCTCTGTAATAATCGGAGACTCAGTAGCCGAAAATTTCCAGCGTTATAATATATCAGGAGGCATAGGTGATGAGGTAAGTGATAATTTCACATCCCTTGCAGTTGCGGGTTACAGTATCTCAAAAGCCCTTCTCCCGAATGATGGAAAGAATATCCACCCAATGATCCAGGGTCACAGATACAGACTTCCCGAGGCCATCGGAATGATCGGAGCCAGGCATGTTTACAGCTTTTTCGGCTACAAAGATCTTGCTGATCCAAATGCCGCAGATAACTACGAAACACTCCTTAGAGAGATACAGACGGCGAATCCCGGAGTTGATATCAATGTCATCTCCACCACTTATATGACTGCGGCCTCCCAGAAGACCGGCTACAACAATGATTCAGTCCGCATGCTCAATGCTGCCATGAAACAGAAATGTGCTGAAAACGGATGGACCTTTATCGACGTTCAGGAAATAATGAGCGACGGAAACGGAAACCTCCCGGACAGCTGGAGCATTGACCAGCAGATACACTATAACTACCAGTACTATATCTACTGGATAAATGAAATGAAACGAGCAGCGCTAACAAAACTGGGACTTTAATTAGTTAGGTAGAGCGGTCGGTTTTAGTTATCGCTTGCGTCAGCCTCAGAAAGAGTGAAGGTAAATCTCTTCTTGATATCCTCATCAGATGCAAGGTACTCGTCATAGGTCGTCATCTTATCGATGAGGTGACCGTCGATGATCTCGAAGATACGGTTTGCGGTTGTCTCAACTACCTGGTGATCACGGGATGAGAAAATGATAACACCCGGGAAATTCTTGAGACCGTCATTGAGAGCTGAGATAGACTCCATGTCCAGGTGATCGGTAGGCTCGTCAAGGATGATAACATTGGAACCGGAGATCATCATCTTACTGAGCATACATCTTACGCGCTCTCCTCCGGAAAGGACATTAACCTTCTTTAAACCGTCGTCGCCCTTGAAAAGCATTCTTCCGAGGTAGCCGCGGACGAACTGTGTATCCTTGTCAGGGCTGTACTGAGTGAGCCACTCAACGATGGTATCCTCAGACTTGAACTCAGCAGTGTTGTCCTTAGGGAAGTAGGACTGTGTTGTGGTTACACCCCACTTGTAGTCGCCGCTGTCAGGCCCCATCTCACCGGAAAGGATCTGCATAAGAGTTGTCTTTGCAAGCTCGTTAGGACCGACAAGTGCGATCTTATCCGTACGGTTTACGATGAAGGAAATGTTATCAAGAACCTTTACGCCGTTGATGGTCTTTGTAAGATTCTTAACCTCCAGAACGTCGTTACCGATCTCACGGTTTGGCTTAAATACGATGTAAGGATACTGTCTTGAAGAAGGCTTAATGGTATCAAGCTCGATCTTTTCAAGGGCACGCTTACGGGAGGTTGCCTGCTTTGACTTGGAAGCATTGGCAGAGAAGCGCTGGATAAATTCCTGCAGCTCCTTGATCTTCTCTTCCTTCTTACGGTTAGCTTCCTTCTGCTGACGGACGATAAGCTGTGAAGACTCAAACCAGAAGTCATAGTTTCCTGCAAATACCGTGATCTTGCCATAGTCGATATCCGCAATGTTTGTACAAACCTTATTGAGAAAGTAACGGTCGTGGGATACGACGATGACAGTATTTTCGAAATTGATAAGGAACTCCTCAAGCCATTCGATGGAGTTGAGATCCAGGTGGTTGGTAGGCTCGTCCAGAAGAAGGATGTCAGGGTTTCCGAAAAGTGCCTTGGCAAGGAGAACCTTAACCTTCTCTGAGCCCTTAAGCTCATTCATAAGCTTGTAGTGAAGGTCTGTACCGATCCCGAGGCCGTTAAGCATGGTCTCTGCATCGGCCTCGGCGTTCCAGCCGTCCATCTGAGCAAACTCTGCCTCAAGCTCGGCTGCTCTCATACCATCCTCATCTGAGAAATCAGGCTTTGCATAGATGGCATCCTTTTCCTTCATGATGTCATAAAGACGCTGGTTTCCGCGGATAACGGTATCGATAACCGTGCAGTCATCGTACTTGAACTGATCCTGTTCGAGAACGCTTAAACGCTGTCCCGGAGTCATGGTGATCTCTCCGCTTGTCGGTTCCAAAACGCCGCTCAGGATCTTGAGAAATGTTGACTTACCGGCACCGTTGGCACCGATGATACCGTAGCAGTTTCCCTCGGTGAACTTGATATTAACATCCTCAAACAGTGCCTTCTTGCCTACACGAAAGGTAATGTTGTTTGCTGCAATCATTCGCTTCTCCTTTTCTGATGTATGTTGATATAAGTCCTCAGCATGGCTTCGCCGGTTACCGGACTTATACAATAAAAAAGTGGCTTTGGAGCCACTCTTAAACGTCATTAACCTTAGGCATTATATCCGAGACACCGCATAAAAGCAAGGTATTTAGGGGATATAAATCTGCATAAATCCGTAATAATAAGTAAAATTATTTTGTAGGATGTTTGGTGTATAATCATTCCACAGGTAATATTGCACTTATATATGTCGAAATATATTTGGAGAAGATTATTCCGTACATAATTTGGCTTGAATCAATGAAAGGGTAATGTATGAAAAATCACTTTATTAAAAGAGCGGCTGCAATAGTGCTTAGTGGCATCATGACTGCCTCCATGAGCATACAGGCATTGGCATTTTATAACACACCGGAGAGTATAAAGGGTATACATTCCTCCCATGTGACCATGATCCAGGATATGGTGGATCTCGGCTGCAAGCAGGTTATCTTCCAGTTCAATGCAAGCTTCCTGAAGGATGAGTTCCAGATGCAGGGGGTTGACGCCCTGATAGATGCATATAATGCTGCGGATCTTACTGTTACTATAGGGGTTATGAATGACTTCCAGCCTAATGATGCTTTACTTCCGGTTGATCTGTCAGTTTCAAATCTCTATCAGTTTAATACTTTGACTGATATGGGAAAACAGAGAACCGAAGAGGTAGCCAATTCTCTGGCCTACAGGTATAAGGATAAGATATCCAACTGGATTATCGGAAATGAGATCAACAACCAGGTGGAGTGGAACTATCTGGGAGTGTCGGATATAAATGAATATGCCAGGGCTTATGCTGAAGGTTTCCGTATTTTCTACGATGCCATAAAGGCTGCCAATCCCGACGCAAGAGTTTTTATCCCCTTTGACTATAACTGGACTATGTCTGGAGGAGATATGTACTATGCTTCGAGAGATCTTTTAGGTTATCTCAATACATATCTTGCTGATACAGACTATGGTATAGCATGGCATCCGTATCCCCAGGATCTTTCAAATCCGGATTTCATGAATTCTTCACCACTGGCAACAGATGATGCAGATTCAAAGATAGTAAATATGAAGAATCTCCATGTTCTTACCGATTACATGCAGAATCAGGAAATGCTTAGTCCGGAAGGAAAGGTGAGACATCTGATTCTTTCAGAGCAGGGCTTCAGCTCCATCAGAGGTGAGGAGGCTCAGTGCTGGGCAATCATGGAGGCCTGGGAAAAGGCCAAGGAGAATCCTTATGTGGAGGCGTTCCTGCTGAGCCGTCTTGTGGATGCACCTGTGGAAGTAGTTCGGGGCTACGCCTTCGGTCTTTGGAACTCAAATGGTGCCAGCGAAACTCCAACAACCAAGAAGCAGGCCTGGTATTACTATCAGGCGTTGAACTAATTACGAGCGGTCTTTATATTCCGGTTGAACTGTTGCAGGTTATTACAGCAGGCCCTGCTTCACGAGCTTTTCCAGTTCTTTCATTTCTTCGGTGACCCACTTGTCTTTGTGGTAGAAGATCTGTCTGTACATGGTCATGCTGAAATCTGCAGGCTTTATTTCTTTAAGTTCACCGTTACGGATACCCTCCTGTACTGAGAAAGCGGGAAGGAAGGTGATGCCTTTGTTTTCCTTCAAAAGGCGGATGATGACCTCCGTATTTCCGGTTTCAAAGAAAGGACGGATCTGCATGCGGTCTGCGGCCAGATCCTGCTCCAGAGCATATCTGTAATTGGAGTCCTGCTCTGTCAGGAAGAAAGGAAGCTGCAGTAGATCATTCATATGAACATGTCCGGTTTTCTGGTCTTCTCCCGGAATCTCCAGATCCGGGCTTGCCACAAAAATGATGGGTTCCGGTTCCTCAAGAATTTTTATCCAGTTGGAGTCATAAACACGTCTGTCGAGGAAATAAACCATATCCACCAGGTTATGCTCCAGCATGTCTATGAGCTCTTTAGGTGAACCCGTTTTTATTTCCAATGTTATCTCCGGGTGATTGTCATAGAAGTATTTCACCACATTGGGAATCTTATATGTAAGAAGAGATTCCAGAGAGCCTATACGAAGCTTATGTTCCTGCATCTGGGGATTTCCCAGGGCTGTATGGACATCATCAACCCGGCGGAGGATTTCATTGGCGTACTGGAGAAACTCCCGGCCCGGAGGGGTGAGGACAACGTGTCTTCCCACTCTGTCAAAAAACTTTGTATTGAATTCCTGTTCAAGCTGACGTATCTGAATAGTAACCGCAGCCTGAGTATAACCAAGGGAC
Source organism: Oribacterium sp. NK2B42 (assembly GCF_000424445.1). Lineage (GTDB taxonomy): Bacteria > Bacillota > Clostridia > Lachnospirales > Lachnospiraceae > Oribacterium. Next base: position 6,059 of record NZ_AUJX01000024.1, on the reverse strand, counting down.
TCGGCTGCCTTACTGAAACTCTGCATCTCTACGATCTTTACGAATGAATTGAGCTGTCTTATTTCCATAATATCTCCATTCTGCATATTTCTGCCGGAGGCACAAACAGTGATGAAAAGTATTTTTCAAACTTTCCTCATCAATTTCAATAAAGTATGGAATAGTATATATAAAAACGGGAGAGCTATCAATCATAAAATAAAAATTATTTATTAAAAATTTAAAAGCTTTAAATTGAATTTTTATTCAATAAAACCTTGTTTCCCACTATTGACGATATAAAAAAGGATGTTAAAATGGTAAAAAATCAAACGAGGGATTTGAAATTAAGATGAAGATACTGATTAAAAGGTCATTGTAAATATCTATCAAGCACGCAAGGAGGGAATATTTCCTCCTAAGCGTGCTTTTTCTTTGCAATGACAAATTATTAAGAGGTCATTCAGAAGAGAAAAAACCTTACTGATATGACTGTAAAGCATCTTGTTTTTATATCCTGCCAGCCAAGGAAGGGGTTAATTAATGAGTAACGAAAAACTTAAGATCGGAGAAGAAGGTATCTATGATGCCAGAAAGCTTGGAACAGGAAAGGTATTGATCCTTGGATTTCAGCACATGTTTGCGATGTTTGGATCAACTGTTCTGGTACCACTGCTCACAGGACTCAGCGTGTCCGCAACATTGCTCTGGGCAGGTCTCGGTACACTTTTGTTCCACCTTATCAGTAAGAAAAGAGTACCTGCATTTTTGGGATCATCCTTTGCATTCCTTGCAGGATATGCAGCAATTGCTCCTAACGGTGAGCCCGATCTCCTGAGATATGCGTGCTTCGGTGTAGCTTGTGCCGGTCTTGTTTATCTGGTACTTGCCACAGCCTTCAAGGCATTTGGTGAGTCAAAGGTAATGAAATATTTCCCGCCTGTAGTAACCGGTCCTATCATCATCGCAATCGGTCTCAACCTTTCAAAGTCAGCTATCGAGAACTGTGCTTCAAACTGGCCCATCGCTCTTGTAGCTATCTTCATAGTTGTTATCTGTAATATCTGGGGACGCGGAATGGTGAAGATCATCCCTATCCTTCTCGGTGTTATAGGTTCATATCTTGTTGCTGCAGTTGCCGGAGCTATCGATTTCTCGCCTGTATCGGAAGCTGCATGGTTTGGACTTCCTTTAAATTACAGCCGTACAGTATTCTCACTTTTCACTGACGGAACCATGAACACTTCACTGCTCATCACTTCAGTGATAACCATCGTGCCTATAGCGTTCGCAACCATGATGGAGCATATCGGTGATATCTCAGCTATTTCTTCAACAGTCGGAGAGAACTTCATCAAGGAGCCGGGTCTCCACAGAACACTTACAGGAGACGGTCTGGCAACAGCTCTTGCATCTCTTTTCGGAGCACCTGCCAATACAACCTACGGCGAGAACACAGGTGTGCTTACACTTACAAAGGTTTATGATCCTATGGTTATCCGCCTGGCTGCATGCATTGCCATCATCCTCAGCTTCTGCCCTAAGTTTGCAGCTCTTATCGAGGTAATGCCGGCGGCTACAGTCGGTGGTATCTCATTGGTTCTTTACGGTATGATCTCTGCTGTCGGAATCAGAAACATCGTTGAAACTAAGGTTGATTTTTCAAAGACAAGAAATGTCATCATCGCAGCACTTATCATGGTGCTTGCTATCGGTGTCAACTACTCCAGTGCCGGCGCCATCATCATCCCGATTGGCGCTATAACGATCAATTTCTCAGGTATCGCAACAGGTTCACTTGTAGGTATCATTTTGAATGCCATCCTTCCGGGTAAGGACTATGCCTTTAAGGACAGTGAGCCTAATGCTACAGGCGTTGACCTTGAGATCGCCCAGGGTGAATCCCTTGTCTGGCAGCTTGCCAAGAAGGCAGGTGCAAAGAACATGGTTGAGGATGGTTCCGAGAAGTCAAAGAACTAAGACGATAACCAAAGAATTGAAGTACTCACGGTTCATTCATAGTCGGATGCTGCTTTCATAGCAGCAATTCGGATATGAATGGAGCTCGACATTTACACTTCAGATTAAAAAATCTTTAAAGATTTATGAGGACCGGTTTTATACCGGTCCTTTTTTAGTATAATGAAACGAGGGTATAATCAGACGGGGACAGGATTGGATAAGATAAAAACCGTTCCCAATGGATAATGGGGGAGATCATTGGATAAGGTTAACGAAACTAAAAAAGAAAATCTCAAGAATGATCATAAAAATACTGTTAAAAAGCCCAAAAGGAAAAGGGTGCAGATAGATCCGGAGTACCAGTGGGAGAGTCTTCAGCATAAATCCATCAGGATGAATGAAAGGAATGTAAATCAGAATCTCCATGATGAGCATGAAAAATCCCATAAAAAAAGACGGCTTACAGAGCATAAGATGATGGTACAGTTTGCCATCGGATGTATCATTTTCTTTGTTTTTCTGCTTTTCTGCATTTTCCTGGGGAAGAGAATCAGATCCGGGATCAATGAGACACAGGAGGTCTCGGAAAGCAGCAGTACAGAGGCAGATGAGAACACTCCGACAGGAGATGAATCCGAAGAAGAAACCACGGCTTCAAAATATCTGATCGAAGAGAATGTGGCGCCGCCCAATGACATTGAAAACCTCGATATCATCGGAGGAAACGGAGAGCTTATAGGCTTCTCCTTCCCGGATCAGCAATGTGAAAAGTGGATGCTTATGGAAAAGCAGATTGATAAGGTGCTTCACGCTTCCGGATATAATGCAGACTTTAAATATGCTGTGGAGCAGCCTCTGGAGGAAGGTCCTTCAGTGGAGGGATTCCATAAGGATAAGCTGGTTAAAAAGCAGATCGAGGATATAGAAGAGCTGGTAAAAGAAGGAGCGGGGATCATATTCGTGGCCCCCGGGGATGTTTCGTCTGAAGCCCTTGCAGCGGAGCTTACACAGGTGAAAAACTCGGGTATCTATGTTATCGCCATCGATCATGTACCCATGGGCACAGACGGTGTAAATTTCCTTTTCGGCTGCGATGACTATCACGTGGGTGAAACCATGGGTAATTATATCGTTGATGCACTGGATCTCAAGCATGCAACAGCTGAGGAGCCAAAGACCGCGGAAATTTTCACGGGAGACATGTCGGATGAGACCCTGTACTTCAGGTTCCCGGGTCTGATGGAAGCATTATTCCCGTATATCGATTCCGGAGCCCTTGTTATACCTTCCGGGCAGATGGAGCTTGAGCAGGTGAGTACATTGGACAACAGTGAGTCTGAGGCCTATGAACGTATGAAGGAGCTTCTTGCCGAGGTTTATACCTCCGGAAATCTTGATGCCGTTATATGTACTGACGATGTGCTTGCGGGGGGCGTATCCAGAGCGATGGCTGAGGCCGTTATGGACGGCACATATGGAGGAAGCATGCCGGTCATAACCGGAGACGGTTCAAGTGAAGAGGCTCTGGACAGGATACTTCAGGGAAAGCAGTCAATGTCTGTGTTTTACGATCCTGCACAGTATGCTTTCAGTGTGACAGAGCTTGTGGATGACATATATCACGGAACGGAGATCGAGATCACGGACGCTGAGATGTACCAGAACGGTATGGTTGTGGTGCCTGCCATAGAACTGGTTCCTTCAGTCGTAACGGCTGAGAACTATAAGGATATGATAGTTGACACAGGATACCTTCATGCGAGGGCATTGTTGGATTGATTACATATCCGAAATAATGTCTTTGAGTCAACTATCAAGTGATGATCAATTGACTTATAACTCGAAAAACTGAGTATGAGTCAAGCAAGAGAGGGATTCAAAATGACTTAAATCACGAAAAACAGAGTATGGGTCAAGTAAGAACAGGGTGCTGTATGACTTAAATCGCGAGAAATGAAGTATGGGTCAAGCAAGGGTAGGGGTCTGTATGACTCAAATCAAGAAAAGCGGAGAATGGGTCAAGCAAGAGCAGGATTCTGTATGACTCAAATCACGAAAAACAGAGTATGGGTCAAGTAAGAACAGGGTGCTGTATGACTTAAAACACGAAAAACGGAGAATGGGTCAAGCAGGAGCATGGTTTTGTATGACTTAAAACACGAAAATCGAAGTATGGGTCAAGTTTGGCTGAATTTTTCTCAGCAGGAACCAAAGGGTGATGTTATAGAGAAATAAAATATCCTATGTTATACTTTTTGGAGAAAAAGCAAATTTAAATGTTTCAGTTCATCCGTCACCAGGGTCCCGGATGAGCTGCTACATTAAAATAGAATTTATAGAATGGAGACCAACTATGAAATTAGTAATAGGAAATGATCACTCATCAGTAGATATGAAGAATGAGATAAAGGAGTATCTCGAGGAGAAGGGAATTGAGATGATCGATGTTGGAACCAATTCAACAGACAGTTTCAATTATCCGATTTCAGGATACCGCGTAGGAAAGATGGTTGCAGAGGGAAAGGTTGACGGCGGTATCGCCATCTGCGGAACCGGCGTAGGCATCAGCCTTGCATGTAACAAGGTTGACGGTGTTCGTGCATGCTGCTGCAGCGAGCCTTATTCTGCTGAGATGAGCAAGCGTCACAATAACGCAAATGTTATATGTTTCGGCGCAAGAGTTATCGGTATCGAGACAGCAAAGCAGATCGTTGATGCCTGGATCAATGCAAAGTTCGAGGGCGGACGCCATGAGACCCGTGTGAACATGATCATGGAGATCCAGGATACACAGAAACTTAAGGCAGCGGAGGAATAAGAATTAAAGAAATGAGGTTAGGTTAGTACCTTTACATCTCGGATTAGGAACAAAAGTCCTATGACATTTGCAGGATTAGATGCAAATGTCATAGGACTTTTTGTAATTGTTGCAAAAGAGGCACGACTTTCGGAGACGATATAATGTTATACTTGTGTAAAAAAATGTACGTTGTTAACGTATATATGCTGTGCTATACTTTAATAAAGTATAAAACTGTTTAGGAGACAATGATATGGATATTTCAGATAGAATAAAGGAATTACGAAAGAAAACAGGATTATCACAAAGCAAGTTTTCTGATAAATTTGGGATCCCTGTAAGAACCCTTCAACAATGGGAGCAGGGAATTAGTGCACCTCCGGAATATTTGGTCAGAATGATGGCGTACATTTTGCTGTTTGAGGAAACCGGGTCAATAAAAGGTGAAGAACTGATAGGAGAAAAACGTGAAGATGACAAATGATAAAGTTCAGTTATTTGAAAACCAGCCGATAAGAACAGCGTGGATAGAGGACGAAGAAGAATGGTATTTTTCAATTGTAGATGTGGTTGGTGTTCTTGTTGAAAGCAAAGATCCAACATCATATTGGAGAAAACTGAAACAGAGGCTGAAAGAAGAAGGAAATGAAACCGTGACAAATTGTCACGCTTTGAAAATGACTGCCCAGGATGGGAAGAAAAGATTTACTGATGTGGCAAATACCGAGCAACTTCTTCGCTTGATCCAATCTATCCCATCAAAAAAAGCTGAGCCATTTAAGATGTGGCTGGCACAGGTTGGCAGGGAGCGAATTGAGGAAGTAATCGATCCGGAGCTGACAATTGAGAGGGCACTTGAAACCTATGCCGGGAAAGGCTATTCAAGGGAGTGGATCAATCAGCGACTGCAGGCAATCCAGGTAAGAAAAGAGCTTACAGACGAGTGGGATAAGCGTGGCGTAAAGAAAGGCGCAGAATACGCAATCTTGACAGATGAGATTTCAAAAGCCTGGTCCGGTATGACAACACGACAATACAAGACGTTTAAAGGACTGAAAAAAGAAAATCTTCGGGATAATATGTTTACTCTTGAATTGGTACTTAACATGCTTGCAGAGGCGACAACCGCTGAAATATCCAAGCAGAAACAACCTGAAACATTTGAAGAAAACAGACTTGTCGCAACCGAGGGTGGAGCAGCTGCAGGTGAAGCAAGAATTTCCGTTGAATAATTGCCGCCGCATTCTCGTGACTACTACTATAAAGATGGTCATGAAACATAGCAGCCAGTTATGAGCATGGCCATCTTGTTGCTTAG
>NZ_KE384190.1:3596-69794 GCF_000424445.1 Oribacterium sp. NK2B42 | reverse complement strand
CATCCATTTCCCCACAGGGTGGATACGCAACCTAGCGGCTTATACAGGTATAGCCTGAGGCTCCCAACCAGCCAAAACATAAATCACCACCGAATGGACTGACAGACTTTGTTCGAGGTATCACCAACCGAAGTTGGCTCCCAAGGAGGAACCGTCAATGATCCTGCCTCGATGATTATATACCTTTTGATCTGTCTGGAGTATATGGGAGCTACAGACATGTATAACTGTTAGTTAAGCTCCTTGATGATATCTGATGAGAGGGGAATCCTCCCTTCAATCATTACTTAGATTTGGAAATTGAAACTATTAACTGTAGTCCTTAATGACTACATCATTACTATACTAGGAGGTACACCATTATGACAGTCTTTAAAAGAAAGACGTATTCATTTATTGATCTTATCCCGGGATTCGAGTCTGCCGTAGATGCTTTTCTTACTGATTGTGCAAATGAACACACTATGATACATCTGCAGAATATGCGGAGACGATGCAGACTATTTTTGAAATGTATGCAGTTCTGGGGCCGAAAGCGACTTGACGAAATCACTTATGACGATATCGAAAGATATGATAAGGAGTTATCTCATCTTAAAAAGATGTCAAGAATCATTGAGGAATCAACCTTGCATCAGTTTCTTAAGTATCTTTCTGATCATAGGCAGGTACATATAGGCAGATACATATATATGTATCTGATCGAACTTGATTGCATCACTAAGGTTGAATGGCTTTCTAATGAAGATCAGAAACGCATCATTGCATTTAAATCTATATATAATGATTTTCCGGCAGATGAGTTTCTTGAAGCTGGTAGAGAACTAGTAAGAGAATTCATAAAAAAAGGATATCATAGGAAGTATGTTGAAGACTTTGAAAGGGTAATACGGGCTCTCTATTTGTTTCTTGATCTAAACGGACTTGGATATGATTCGGATCTGGCAAATATATGGTTGAATTCAGATGCTGCCAAAAGCATTTTTCACGGAAAGTCTTTAATCGTTGCCAAGCGAGTACTGAACGTTTTTAAAGATTATAGCGAGACCGGAGAAGTTGATTTTTGCAAAGTATATCGCAGAGGAATATCCGGCCTTAATGAACTGCCTGACTGGTGCATTACTCCATTGCTCGTATTTGTTTCTCAACGCTCAAAGGAAAAGCTTGATGAGAAAACTGTTAAGAACGACATTTATTCTTTGCTGAGGTTTTGCAGATTTATGCTAAGAAAAGGGCTTAAATCATATGAGGAACTTACAGGCGAGGTTATACATGAATTCAACATAGATGATAAACATTTGTCTCCAGAGGGAAAGAATGCATGCAATCTTCGGGTCAAAAGATTTCTGAAGTTCCTGTACCGTAAGGGAATTATCTCTTCCCCAGGATTGCATCATGCCCTTGGAACCGCTGCTGTATCAGTTGAAACGATAGTAAAAATACTTGATGAAGACGAAATCGAGTCTGTCAGAGTTTTTGTTGAATCTGCTTCCACTCCTTTAGAACTCAGGGATAGTGCGATTTTTCTGTTAGGGTCAGATATGGGGATGAGAGGATCCGATATTGTAACCCTTAAACTATCTGATATCGATTGGAAAAATCGATGCATTCGATTTAACCAAAATAAAACATCCAGAGACGCATGGCTGGCAATGCCAACATCCGTTGGTAATGCTATATACAGATATCTCAGATATGGCAGATCAAGATCATCCAATAGTGAATATATATTTGTAAGTGTCCATGCTCCATACGAAAGAATGTCCAGGTGTATCTGTTATGCGACAATTAATCGGATTCTTCCTGAAAGAGATGTTGATGGTTCCGGATTTCATGTCACAAGAAAATCTTTTTCGAGCAATCGACTGAAAAATGGAGTAAAGCCTATACTGATCGCAGATGCAATCGGTCATTCAGGTACAGAAAGCCTAACTCCATATCTTTCTTTGGATAAGGATAAAATGGCTGAATGTCCGTTATCTCTCAGTGTTCTCCATATATCTTTCAAAGGAGGATTCTGATGAGCGAGTATACATTTAAAAGCGTTATGGCTCCATATATACAGGGGCTGTTATCTCAGAAGCGAGCTCTAGGATACAAGTATGTTGTAGAGGAATATGTGCTGCACAGCTTTGATGAGTACTGGATCAAAGAAAATGGAGATTTAGATGAGCTTACACGAGAATCGGTTGAAGGCTGGATGCAAAGAAGAACAACTGAAGGAAGAACCAGTAGAAGTGCCCGTATAAGTGTGTTACGACAGCTTTCGATATTTATGAACGGTATTGGGCATGCTGCATACATACCTGATGAGAGATACGTTAAAGACCATCCGATTATACACATACTTTCTGCCAACGAAATAACTGAATTGTTTTCGGTTATAGATAGTTATTTTCCGCAAAAGAATTGGCCTCATGTTATTCGGTTATCGAATGAATACAAAATCCTGTTCAGACTGATCCTGACCACGGGGCTTAGAAGAAATGAAGCACTCAACATAAAAAGAGAAGATATCGACTATGACAATAGTATCATTATTATTCGTGGTGCAAAGGGACATAAAGACAGGCTGATTTATATCTCGGAGGATATGGTAGAACTTCTGAAGAAGTACATTACCTATCTTTTAAACATACCGGATCTGAATACGGTTTGGCTATTTCCGGCATTAGATGCTTCCAAGCATATCTCTGGTGGAATAGGTGATCGTTTCAATAAGTTTTGGAAGAAAACAAAGTATGCTGAAACTTGCGAAAAAACTCCTACAATCCATTCTCTCCGTCATACATATGTAGTAATCCGCATGAACCAGTGGATGGAAGAAGGCGTTGATCTCAGTGTTATGATGCCATATCTCAGCAGACAGCTTGGCCATACGTCTGTCAATGAGACATTCTACTACTACCATCAGGTCAAGGAGGCCTTCAGAATAATTCATAAGAATGATACAGTCGCCTCCAAAGTAATCCCGGAGGTGAGAGTAAGATGAAGAGAACACTTGGTAAGAATTTGTTTTTCTCAATGACCATGGATTTCCTTCATGTGTATCTGCCTCAGGGTCACGACAGTGAGAAAACTATCAAAACGTACAAGGATGGGCTTACTGTTTTTCGAAGATATGTAACTGATGAGTGCGGTATCTCAATAAGAGAGTTTACTTTTTTGGACTGCACATTTGACTTTATACTTGAGTATCGTAACTGGTTGCTTGATAAAAAGAAACGAAAACCAAGCACCATTAACAATCGACTTGCAGTCATAAAGACGTATTTACGATATGCAGCTGCAAAAGACATTTCAATACAGCAGATACAGATAAGTGTATCTGAAGTTCCGTTTCTGAGAGTGCCGAAGGTGATTCGTCCTATCATTGAGAACAAGGAAACCATAGCCGCTCTTTTGGATGCTCCGCCAAATACAAAAACAGGAACCAGAGATACAATGATCATGTCAGTGTTATTTGACACTATGATCAGAGCTGATGAATTAATTAATCTAAATCTAGGAGATGTACAGATCAAAGTAGAGACTCCGCATCTGCTTGTTCATGGTAAAGGTAACAAGGAACGAATAGTTCCAATTTCTGAAAAGACAATACCTCTAATCAGGCAATATTTAACCGAGTTTCATGACCAAGAATGCCGCAGTGCAGTAAATGAAGGGATTCCATTCATATATACAACCTCGCATGGAGAAAGACATCGTATGTCAGAGCGTAATGTCGAAAGGATACTCAAGAAATATGGCGATGCAATCAGGGAAAATCATCCAGATTTGCCGTCTACAATATACCCTCATATGTTTCGGCGCACTCGAGGTACAGGATTGTATCGAGATGGCGTTCAAATAGAAGCCATAGCTGTGGCAATGGGACATGCAAACATTCAGACAACAAAAGATCATTATGCATTCCCATCACTTGAACAAAAGCGGGATGTCATGAATATGGGTGACTCTTTGGTGATCACAAAAACAGATGTTGAACAAGAATGGCCGGATGATGAAGATGAACTGGCACGCCAATGTGGGTTAAGATGAGTATTGTTATCCGCACATTTTTTATTTAAAATATCCTAAAATCCTTGAACTACCTGGTTTTTATTCAGATATCTTCGGATAACAAAAGTGTGCGGATAACTTTTCGTAGTGTAAGGCCTTTATGCGATCCGCTCGTCTGCCACAGAACAAGAATACAGCATTACTGTAAGGATCAAGGTTATAAGCATCGCGGACTATGGCCATTAGTCCATCTATGCTCTTTCTCATGTCTGTGTTATTTGAGAACTGGAATAACACAGATTATCCGAGAAGAATTATTATTCGAGAAGATTTTAGTTTTATTTGCTGATTTACGAATCTTTTATGATTCTTCTCGAATAACGATAGCTCATTTATTCTTATTGTATCAAACTACAATAAGGAGGTATTGCTGTAATGCAAGTGCAGAGCTATTCATTTGAGGAACTTAGGGCAACACTTCTTGAAAGACTTAGCGAACAAGGGTGTACACCTATTACTGTTACCGGCTATAGGTATCAGTGTAACAGCATCTTCAAATGGCTAAAAGGAAACGGCTACAATTATTATAGTGCGAAAGGAGGGGATGCATTTTTAAACGATTATTATTCTAAACATGGTAAAAACCAGTACTATAGTAATCTTAGGACTGTAGTGTACCGTTTGAACGATATCTTAAACAATACTTGGATAAATTTGCACACTGATCGCTGTAAACATTTTTGTTTAACGGATGATTTTGGTGAAATAGTGGATAGATATTGTTCAAGGATTACCAATAAAGGCTATGCAAAGGGCACCATCATTTTCAAAAGATATGCGGTGTCATGGTTTTTGGATGAGCTGGTAAAACTAGACTGTAAAACTCTCTCAGACCTTTCGCCAGCATCTATAAGCCAAGCCTGTATAAAGATAACTTATCAAGGTCTCTGGGGTGAGATCAGGTTGTTCCTAAGATATCTTAATGATTATGAAGGTGTGAATTCAGACTATTCAACACTAGTTCCTCACTATAGGAAACCATATGTAATTCCAAGTGTTTATTCTATTGAAGAAATACGAAGGATAGAAGAAATCATAGATACGAGCACACTTCTAGGAAAACGGGATTATGCAATGATCCTCCTTGCCTCAAGAATGGGAATGCGCTCAGGGGATATTGTAAAGTTAAAGATAAAGGATGTTGAGAATAGATCCAGCATAGATATCCTCCAGGAAAAGACAAGACACATGCTGCATATTCCGTTAATCAGAGATGTTAAGTCAGCAATTGATGATTATTTATCCGCCAGACCATCAGTAAAATCAGATTTCATATTTATAAGTGTTTATTCTCCGCATAACCCGATAACGACTTCATCCATCAGAGCAGCATTGAAAAAATACATCATGCTGGCTAATGTTGATACTGGAAAACGCAAAAAAGGTCCTCATGCCTTAAGATCTTCTTTGGCAAGTTCTATGGTTAATGATGGGATAAGCTATGAGACTGTAAGAAAAGTACTAGGGCACAGCTCTAAAAGTGCTATTAAGCATTATGCCCGAGTAGACATAGAGCGTCTCAGAAGATATAGTCTGATGCCACCACTACCTACCGGAAAGTTTTTCGCATTTCTAAATGGGGAGGTGTGATGAGATGACAGAGTTCAATTCTGTTTTTTGTGATGAACTAAAGCTCCACCTTTCTATAAGAAAGTCGGAACTCGGTCCAGAGGCATATAGACATTATCGAAGAACAATGATTTTATTTGATGAATATCTGTGTAGGATCAAACATATTGTTAAAGAAATACCAGAAACGGTAATCGAATCCTGGATTAAGGAAGTTAGAAAAGGTATTTCGTTGAATACTGCCGGCCAGCATGTTCACTATGTCAGACAGTTACTAATCTTTCTGGTTAACTCAGGTTATAAGTGCTTCATTCCAAGAAATCTTGTGACGCATGACACATATGTTCCTTATCTCTATTCTGACGAGGATGTAGAAAAAATCTTTGCATTTGCTGATTCAATGGTTGTCTACAAGTTTAGAAAGAACAAATATGTGGAAAAAGAGATGCCGATGCTCCTGCGCCTGCTGTATTGCTGCGGACTACGTGTCGGAGAAGCGGTAAACATTAAAGTTGGAGATTTGGATTTTGACAGGAACCTTATTATTCTGAAGGTTACAAAAAAATACAAACAACGTCTGGTTCCCTTTGGGAAAGAGTTGGCTGAGATTCTTTATCGCTATTGCATAGGTATGGGAATACTTAATGATTCTGATGCATATCTTTTTCCTGCAGAAGACATGCATAGTCATATTTCGACTGATAACGTTGGAAACTATTATAGGAGTATTATTAGGTTGGCCGGAATAAACACCGGAAAACCTTTAAAAAATGGACGCGGTGTTTGTCTTCACTGTTTCCGCCATACGTTTGTTGTAAGATCATTTGACAAAAACGAACGTCATGGTATAAAAGCTAGCGAATCTGTTCCATATTTATCAACATATTTAGGCCATGATAGTCTTTATGAAACTGAAAAGTACTTGAAATACAGCGGTAATTATTTTGAGGATGCGCTTACAAAGTTTGATGATTATTCTGGAGAATTGTTCCCGGAGGTAACCATCTATGAGTAGGCGCAAGATTGAATTTATTTCACTACTGGAAGATTATTTTGAGATATACTTGCCACACAGCCGAGGACTTAGTCCTAACACGATAGAATCTTACAAGCAAAGTTTTATGTTGCTGCTCGGTTTTATGCGAGATATAAAAGGGATCAAAGCTGATGATTTAAGATTTTCCGATTTGAATTATGATACTCTGCTAGAATTCTTTAACTGGCTTGAAAAAGAAAGAAATTGTAAGGCTGTCACCAGAAACCAACGTCTATCCGCTCTTTCTGCATTCTCTGAGTATGCGCAGAATAGAGATTTTGATGCAGCTTCGGTATTCAGAAGTGCTGTCATAAAGATTCCGCTAAAGCGCAGTGACAAGAAAATACGAGCAGTTTTCTCAAGAGATGAAATAAAAGCACTTTTGGCACTTCCAGATGAAACATATGAAACTGGGTTGAGAGATAAAGTTCTTCTATCATTTATGTATGCAACAGGTGCCAGAGCTCAGGAGGTCTGTGATTTTACCGTGAATGGGCTCCATATAAATGATAAGAACGCATCTGTTACGTTGATTGGCAAAGGATCAAAATCCAGACAAGTAGGCATTTCATTGGCTTTGGCAGAAACAATCCAAAAATATATCAGACACAGACACATCGGAGGTTATCCTGAAAGACATGTTTTCTCAAGTCAAACACACGAAAAGATGACCATATCTTGCGTTGAGGGAATATATAAAAAGTATGTGACTATTGCAAAAGAAAAATATCCGACTATGTTCTTAAAAGACAGTTATCCTCCTCATTCCATGCGGCATAGTACTGCATGTCATTTATTGGAAGCCGGAGTAGATATAGTAACAATCAAGAACATATTAGGTCATGTATCGGTTCAGACCACACAGATTTATGCTGAGATGTCACAAGATTTAGTCGACAAGAAACTAAAAGAGTGGAATGATACTTGGTTCGGAAACAAAGTTGAAATAAAGGATTCTAAAAAAGATGTTCCGGATTTCTTGAAGAGGAAGTAGAATGATTATCCGAGAAGAATTAATGAAAACACTGGTAGAAACTGACTTTACTAAAATTTTCTCGAATAATAATTCTTCTCGGATAATCTGTGTAGCCTGTAACAAGATATATCTTGTTTGCGCTGGAAATATCGCCTAGCATGAGCTGTTCAGCATCCTCAATACTGAACCAATGAGCGTTGGATCTGCATTGTTTGATAATTCGAGGGTACTGCCTCCTATAGTGATCCGCATTGTTATCTCAAGGTGACCTGATATACTGTCGCAGACAACTCCTGAGACCGGTTTCATCTGATCAGGTCTTGTTATTGGCAGATCAGAGATATTTATTGGTACAACTTCCTGTTGTGTCCCGTCACGTGTTACTACTCCGGAAGGGATGTCGCAGGAAAGTTTACGCAATCGCTTGATTGCTCTGTAAAATGTACTTGGTGGAATTGTGTTTATGCGACAGTACTCAAAATCACTCATTCCACTGTTACGTGCTTCGAGGATGATCTGGCGCCACTCCTCGGCAGTGCGCTTTTTGGCTCTTGTATTCATAGTTGTGTTACTATTCCTCCTTCGTTAGTAGAGTAAAATAGTCTACTTCTATGAATCGGCAGTGTAGTAAAATGATCTACTACTGTGAATACCTTAGAAAGACATGAGACTATAGTACTCATCATGTCCCTCTATTATTTCACTATAAGGCGGCGGATGGAATCCGCCCTATCACTTGGCGCTTACTTTGCACATATAAAGATTGCATTAAATCAGCTCTTTGATAATTGTATGGCTTGTGGTAGAGTGTTATTATTAACTTGACGGAGTAGGTATGGAAAAAGACGAAATAATTGAGAGCGACAATAATCAGATTGAACGGCAGAACGAAGAATTAGTAAATCAGATTGTTGATGACCTTACGCTTTTTGATGATGACTTAATGTCATTAGTATTTGATAAAAATATTCCTGCAACTCAACTTGTACTCAGAATTATTTTTAATCGTGCCATTGAGGTTATCAGTGTTAAAGGGCAAGAGGAATTTAAGAATCCGTTGGTAGGTGGCAGAGATATCACTCTTGATGTTCATGCTATCGATGTTGATGGCGAGGAAATTGACATCGAAGTACAGGGTGACTCAGAAGGTGCACATGTTAGGCGTGCTAGATTCCACAGTGCCATGATTGATTCAAGGATGCTAAAGGAAGGCGATAAATTTAAAATCCTTAAGGACTCATATGTAATATTTATCTACAAACATGATAAATTCCGCAAAGGCTATCCGATATATAGAGCTGACAGAACAGTGTTAGAAACAGGAGAGCCATTGAACGATGGATCACATATTATTTATGTGAATGGAACGTACAAAGGAAATGATGCGATAGGCAAGCTAATTAAAGATTTTCATGCGAAGTCTTCAAAGGACATGCATTACAAGGAATTGGCTGCGGGAGTTCATCATTTCAAGGAGACAGAGAAAGGACGTGATATTGTGTGTGAATCAGTAAAGAAATATGCGGAGCAGTATGCTGAGGCTGAATCTAAAAAGAGTGCTGAAACAAGTAGAATTAAGACTTTGGCAGAGAGCGTTAAGACTCTGATGCAAAACACATCAGTTACGTTAGACCAAGCTTTTAGTAATCTAGGCATTTCAGACAGCGATAGAGTTATTATTTCCAAACAGCTTCAGAAGTAAAAGTTAATATCGTAATATGCACATGAAGCAGTAGATCCGATAAATGGTCTGCTGCTTTTTTTGTGTGCTGGTATAACGATAAACCGATAACAATAATAGATTCTATTGTATCCGATTCGAAGGAGGTATTCCTATGTGTACCAGATCGCAAAACAGGACATCGACAGATTCCTGGAGATTGAAGAAAAGCAAAAAGATAAAGAGAAGAAAAAAGAGGTTCAACTATAACCGTAAGAGGGCAGTTAGCTATTAAATATGGCTATCTGCCCTCCTTTTTTAATGCACATTTTTTTGCTATGCCCATATGTTACTGTATGTATAACTTAAAAAGAATCAACACCAAAAATGATTTCTTTTTAAACACATAGCTGCATCCGTGACCAATACAATGGCGGATGCATTCTATTTCTATAACAATATTTTTATATATAAATCTTTAAGCTAATGATTATTGGGAGGATTTAATGTTTAGGACTCTTAAGAAGAAAACAATTATGGTTAAAAACATAGATGTGAGAATCAAATATGCTGCCGGCTACGATGATTATGAGATTGCAGAAAGCTGTGGCATTAATGTAGAAGCATTCCGTGAAAAATAGAGAGAAGTACTTGACCAGGAGGAGTATCTTTACAAGCAGGGGTTTGATACAGATGCAAAAGATTTTATACGGGACGGAATCTTCTGTATAAAAGGTATGAATCAATCATGAACTAAATGTCAATAGATCTTAAATGTGAGGTGAAGCATGGAACGAGTATTATTTGAATCTGAAATTTTTAACGAGGAAGCAAAGGGAATGTTTCCATTCAGGATCAGAGTGTCTGAATCTATAGTGAATGGCAATCATACGGTGCAAGTCATCCGTGAAGGGTTCGAAAAGATTGGAGAGAACCTGGTGGTCAAAAATCAAAAGCTATTGAATGGTTCAGTATGGAATGAGTGAAAATCTGAGAACAAGCTGCAAATGGTTTTGAAAAAATCCACGAACTGATGTAGAGACAACAAAAGAAAACAATGTGATTAGCCCTGCTCGTCAACGAGCAGATCAGGGGGATTGGGGGCTACCCCTCAACAAGCAACGGAGACATTCTGTACAGGATGTCACTGCTTGCCAGTTTTTTCGGTCACTCCGGTAGAATTATATTATTCAATATTAAGCCGATATAAGAGTGGACAGATAAATATATGGTAACATTAATTTAATATATTTATTGATTTCAAACTGCAATCATACGTTTAAGATTCTAAGAAGGATTATATATATGGAATTTATTATCATATTCGTTTTAGTGATAATTCTAGTTGCAATTATAACAAAAGCTATTAATGAAGAAATACAGAAAAAACAATACAAGAAAGCAAAAGTAAGTATTCTTAATCATTTAGGATTGCCCTATTTAGAATATTTAACACCTGATGATTATGTATATTGTAAGAGCGCCAAGGCTGTTGATAATTATACATTTGTTCAGTACTTCAAAGAAAATAGGCAAAGACTTGAATATGTATCTAATACTTTGGCTAAGAAAAGACAATATAAAACACTACTTGAATCATTTCTTAAAGAAAATGAGTTCAGCGCATGGCCAATGTATTCTAAGGTTGAAGCAGAAATCAAGGAAAACTTAAAACACTTGGACACATTTGATGTTGTTATTAGCTATAGTTCTCCTACTGGAAGAAGTTATAACAATAAAACCATCAAGTATACTCAGTTTCATGTAAATGCTCTTATTGAAGATCCTGCACCTATAATGAGTAAGAGTGAATATAATCAGATGATTAAGAGTAAGAATAAAGAACAGCTTGATAAAAAACATCATGAGTATTATGCCTTAGTAAATGAAATCGTAGACACAGCAAATAGTTATAAAGATAAGCTAGTAATCAAAGAAGATCAAGCTGAACTTGATAAGAATATAGCCTCTTTGTTTGACAGAACGGTTAATAGTATTAAAAAGATTAAGGATATTGATAGCGACGAATGGACTGTCATAGGAAATTTCATTTCTAATATCAAGCAAAAAGTTGATGCCATTACAGAAAGAAATCAGAGAATTCTTGATTACTATGATTCTTCTGAATTTGCGGGCATCAAAACAACCTGCAATTCATTGATGGAATCACAGAAAGAATTTAATGAGTATATTAATGAGAAAGCGCAGTCTATTTCCAAACTTTTCGGATCAAGAGTCACACGAAATGAAACCGTAATTGATGATGAATATGATTACATCAGGCCCTATAAAAAGAGCATAACTCCTTTTACTGCAGAAGTATCTGCTCAGGTTTTTGCAAGTGCGGAAAATAGCCCTATAGAATACATTATCAAATATTTTTATCCTAATAAGGATCAATATCCGGAACAGATTCAGAAGCTTCAGCTTCTTGTTGAAGAACTTGAAACTTTGAAAGATGCGAAGCAAATCATCGATAATTATAAGAAGGATTACCAACAATATATTACAAATGTTCCATCTTATATAATGGAGAATGATGAAGATGGTTTTTATTCAAGACTTGGTTTTGCTAACATCAGTGAGAGTGCCTTAACTGTAGAATACAAGTTTAATTACACTTCAAATGGTGGTATGGCTCAACGTAATTTTACCGTTCCTATGACGGAAGAAACTATCATAGAGCTGATAAATATCCTTCAAAGTAAACTTTCGATGGCATCCTTTGCTAAGGAACAACGAGCTTTAATGACTAGTAAGCTGCGTCAGTACATTAAAGAAAGAGATGACTTTACTTGTAAGTTCTGTGGCAACTCTACTTATAAAGAACCTAATCTATTGCTTGAAATAGACCATATTATACCTGTAGCTAAAGGTGGTGTAACAGAAGAAAACAATCTTCAAACATTATGCTGGAAGTGCAATAGAAGTAAAAGTGCTAAGATATTGCCTTAATAAAATAATAATGCACCATTAAAGTGTGATTATCATAAAAGATAGTCACGCTTTTTACCTGTCACGTTAACCCCGAGTATTTTAGATAACTGAGCCCTTTTAATTATTTGATGTATTACGTAATCTTCTAAGTTATACTAATCAAGTAATCAACCACGGGAGGTTTGCGTCATGAGGCAATATGACTGGTTATGGATACTTATTGGTATTTATATTTGCTTGAGACTCACAAAAAATATATGGTTACCTTTGATTAAAGGTTTCATAGGAGAAGCATCTATATCGACCTTGCTTTGCGGTCTTAACAATGAAGACTATAAGGTTCTTCATAATGTGATGATTCGAGCAAGACAAGGCACAACACAGATCGATCATATAGTAGTATCTCGTTATGGAATATTTGTTATTGAAGTCAAAAATTATAAAGGCTGGATTTTAGGCTTTGAGAACGGAAGAGAATGGACACAATCTATTTATGGGCATAAAAATAAGTTTATGAATCCAATCCACCAAAACTACGGGCATGTAAAAGCTATTGAAGCATTACTTAAAGAATATGATATATCTGGAGTTCCTATT
The DNA here is from genome assembly GCF_000424445.1 of Oribacterium sp. NK2B42. GTDB lineage: Bacteria > Bacillota > Clostridia > Lachnospirales > Lachnospiraceae > Oribacterium. Next base: position 56,957 of record NZ_KE384190.1, on the reverse strand, counting down.
ATACCAATTGTAACCTTTCCAGGATATGCTAATTTAAAGATCAAATTTAATAACGCCCTCGTTGTAAAGTGGGGGGATCTAAACAAAACAATAAGATCTAATTCTGAAACCATGTGTTTGAGTGAAGAAAAAATGAATTCAATATTTGGAATAATCACGATAGCCAATGTTGATTCGGGAGAAACTTGTCAAGCTCATATAAGTGGTATTCAAGAAAAAACGAATAACGAGAAACATTCCATACAAGAAGGTATATGTCCCAAATGTGGTGGAGACCTTGTAAAAAGAAATGGCAAATATGGTGATTTCTATGGCTGTAGTAATTATCCTAAATGCCGCTATACAAAGAAAATATAAAATTCAAAGAATACAAAAAACACGGTTTCATTGTACGTGGTTTTGTATTCATAGGTCCAATATAATATTTTCTATATATCTGCACTTGGGGTACTGGCTGCATCCCCAAAACTGATTTCCTTTGTATTGGGCTTTCTTGGCTGTTCTCAGAATCATCTTACTACCGCATCTAGGACAAAGCTTTTCTTCCTCATGCAATGCTGGGATAGAAGAAAGCTCGGGTGATGGAGTGGTTGAAGAAGGTGTAGGTTGAGCCTCAGCTTCCATTTCTTCCTTCATCTTCAGGAACTTTTCAAGGTAATCTTTTCTTTCCTCGTGATTCATAGAGAGAATATTGTTACCATCGTCCAACATCTCTTTTTTACTGGACTTATCTGATGATGTTAATGTTTTAAGTGTTTTGATTAGCTGGTCTGCCCTTATAACTTTGGAATTAATATCTTTTGGAGCATATTTATCATTCAAGAGCGTCTTTGGATTCGCTAATACAACTAAAGACCTATTCCAATGATCAAACATTTTTTCGATGCCAACACGTAAAACAATGTTTTTATTCTCGGTAATACAATTCTTAAATACAAGCAAATGGCGTTCGTTCTGAGTGATTGGACTGTAAAGGCCTTCCTTGTATTTTTTACTACCATATTCAATGGTTCTGATAAACTCACCCTTGTTGTTAATTTCTATGTCGCCGAACAAGTTCTTGCACTCGATAAATACTCTGACATAAGGAGTAATAACAAGAAAATCGATCTGCGCTGAGTTTCCGTCCTGGTCAACTAAACAGATATCATGAAGCACAACAAGATCCATGCCACTATTTTTAAGTTCGAAGAGGATATTTTCCTCGCCTATGATACCGGCCTTAACGATAGAAATCTCTTTATCTATTTTCCTATGAAGCGGTGAGCCTTTCTTTATTGTAGCCTGAAATTCTTCCAGCTTTGACAGGTACTCCTTGGCATCACTAGACTCTTTAAGTATTGTTACTTCTGATCTTGCAAACAAAGACATCTCGATTATCTCCTGAATTTGAATATAATATAAGTATAACATAGAAACGAATGAATACAGCATAGAGGTAATCAATGACGGATACTACATTAAACTATTACAACAATAATGCCGAGGCCTTCATTCAAGGAACTATATCTGTTGATTTCAGTGCTACACAGGATAGATTTTTAAGACTTTTATCCGGAAAGAAGATTCTGGATTTTGGTTGCGGTTCCGGCAGGGATACAAAGTACTTTCTCGAGAAAGGTTTTGAGGTTGCTGCCATTGATGGATCCGTGGAACTGTGTAAGGCAGCAAGCCTGTATACCGGAATAGAAGTTAAACATATGCTGTTTCTGGATCTGGATGAAAGCGCTGCTTACGACGGCATCTGGGCATGTTCTTCAATTCTTCATCTTCCCAAATCGGAGTTAAAAGAAGTATTTCTGAAGATGTCGGAAGCATTGGTCCCTGATGGAATCATCTATACTTCATTTAAGTATGGAACCTTTGAGGGAGACAGAAACGGACGATATTTCACGGACTTCACTACTGAGACATTTGCAAGCTTTATCAAAGACATAAAAGAACTTGTCATCAAGGATCAATGGATAACCGGGGATGTGAGACCCGGAAGAGAGGATGAGAAGTGGTTAAATCTGATACTGCAAAAGACGAATTCTTAGAATACTAGGCACCGTGTACCCTTTCAAGATATTTACGGTTGTAATAATTATTTCAGGGAACACGGTACCAATTTCTTTTTGTGCAAGGGAGCATTTCAAAGATATCAGCGGTGAGAATGTGGTTTACGATGTAGCGGATAGCTACACATCGCTGATGGAGAAGGTAATGAAGTAAAACAATCAAGTAGGAGGTAACCGATATGCCGCAGCATATATCTGTTAGGGTGACTTGGCACGATCATGGATGGGATGGAACTGTATGTGCAGATCCCGAAAGCAACAACGCCTGTCTGCGACTAAAGAACATTTCAGAAAACCGAAATGATAAAGCGGAAGCTGCCATATGCGGACAGTGTATGGCAGATCATGCCGATACCCTCAGTTGTATTGATGAGGGTGCCTGTTTCATGTCTCCAAAGGAGATTATAAGGACAACAGAACATCCGTATAGGAAAAGCAATCCTGCTACGCACGGACACTTTCTTCCTACGGATGTGACATATCCACCGTATAGTTTCCCTGCTCGTCCTTTTGCATGGCTTATGAAGGACTGGATTGCTAGTATTAAGGACATTTATAATATCGACTATCAGGAGGAACGTGAACCGGTCTTAAAGTTCAAAACCATGTGGGTACAGGACGCTGAAAACCACAAGGCAATATTTGATTATTTTTATGGAGATGTGGTGGAAGACGAATCTCTTTGCATTGCCTATGCAAAGCAGGTTCCTTTTGTGGAAGATACCAAGCGCGTAGTGATTGGTATCGGTCACGTAAAGAAGATCATTCCGGCGATCCAGCATAATTGTACGAATGAAGGTAGTCTCAGGTCGATGATCTGGGAGACGATGATATGCCATTCTATCCGAGAGGATCATGAAGATGGTTTTGTGATTCCGTATCAGCAGATGATGGAATATGCCAATGACCATCCTGACCTGATATGGCATCCATTACAGTATTTGCGCCGAATGACGCTTTTAGTGAATTTTCGTATGCATCCGAGCATGTGAGCTATGATGCAGTCATAGACGTGCTTCAGTCCTGCATAAAGGCATTTGAGATTATCAACAGCTGCCTTGATGAGGATTATTCCAATGTTCTTGAATGGTTGAACCGACAGCTGGCTACTGTATGGGAAGATAGAGGTGCTTTCCCCGGTTTGGGTGCTATGCTTTGTGCGCTTGAAATACCGCAGGGTATTCTTATCTCAAAGCGTATGCAGGAAGATATGGAGGATTACGTTGATATCTGGGAGCGGTTGGATTCGCTGATTGCAAAGCCAAAGGAATATTTGGATCCGCTGCTTGCGAAAGCGATTACTCCCATTATACAAAAGACCTGGAAGAATATGCCTGAAGAACGGAAGGCATTATTTCGTTTACTCAGCAGATTTTCATTGAATCTGGAACAGGCGTATGTCCTTTTTTATGAGAACGAACGCATTAAGCAGGGTATTGAATGCAGCGATAAGGATATTATTGATAATCCGTACATTGTCTATGAGCAGACAAGGCTTAAGATCAATAAGCTGTACGTTTCTGTGAAGAAGGTTGACTGTGCGGTATTTCCGGTTGCATCTGTGTTAGAGAAGTATCCACTGGAGGATCCAACGGCTCTCACCTCAGATAATGATCAGAGACGTGCCCGTGCAATTGCTGTAGCGGTATTGGAAAATGAAGCTCTTGCTGGGAACACGATACTTCCATGCGATCAGATGGTGGATAAGATTCGTGATATGATCCTTGATCCGGCTTGCAAGATCACAAATGATATTCTTAATGCTATCGATAAGTTCCTGCATAAAGAAATTATTCGCAGGGAAATGAAGGATGGAACGGAATATTACAAGCTTGTTCGCATAAACGAGTTTGATGAAATAATTGAAAAACGCATCAGTAAGCGGCTTAAGGCAAATAAGCTGGAAGTGAATGCGGATTGGCGCGGACTTCTTGATGCTAAATTTGACAAAGGAAAGAAAGTGAAGCTGGATCCCGGTTCCGATGAGGAAAGAGCAAGGCGTGAGAAAGCAGCTATTCTTGGAGAATTGTCCGGAGCACGTATCGGAGTACTGGTAGGTGATGCCGGAACAGGAAAAACAACGGTGCTTTCAGTACTTTGCAACCAGCCGGATATAAAGGCGGGCGGTGTTCTTCTTTTAGCACCTACTGGTAAGGCTACAGTTCGTCTTTTGGACAGCATGGGAGACGATGCAAAAGATTTGACGGCACTTAATGTAGCTCAGTTCCTTGTACGGAGCAAGCGTTTTGACTGGAATGATATGAGATATAAGCTATCCGGTTATGATTTCCGTGATGTGCCGGAGACAGTCATCATAGATGAAGCTTCTATGCTTACCGAAGAAATGTTCGGTGCGCTGATGCAGGCTTTGAAAGCAGCAAAGAGAATTATTTTCGTTGGCGATCCGAATCAGCTGCCGCCTATAGGAGCCGGTCGTCCTTTTGTTGATCTTGTGAATCTGTTAAGGATGAACCTGAAGGACGGAGTATTTCCTAGGGTATGTAATTGTTATGGTGAGCTCACTGTCAACCGCAGGCAGAGTTCTGATGAAGAGCGTCTTGATGTAGAGCTTTCAAAACTCTTCACAAATGCTGAGGATGCTCCAGATGGTGATGTTGTATCAGAGATTGAGAAAGGAAACAGCGGAAACATACTATTTTCCCGTTGGTCCACAAAGGAAGAACTTGAAGAAAAGCTCCTACAGATTATGGCTAAAGAAATCGGCATGGATAACGTGGATGATCAGGAGGGCTTTGATCTTTCGCTGGGCGGTACTAAGGGTGATTATGGTATTTTCTTCAATACCGGATGTGCTGAGTTTGCTGAGAAGTGGCAGATACTCGCACCAGTTCGTAATATGCCGCAAGGCGTTATGAATATTAACAGACTGATCCATCTGAAATATAGGGAGAAACTCCTTCGGGTTTCAAAGTACTATGGGACAAAAAAGAGGATACCTAAAGCGCTGGGACCTGAAAATATCATATATGGCGATAAGGTCATCAATGTCATTAACAATGGCAGGGATGCATGGCCTAAGGATGACAGCCGGAATTATGTGGCAAACGGGGAGATAGGAATTGCCTGTGGCTCATATTCCGCAAAGAAGGCGAATGATTATCTTCACGTGGAGTTTTCGTCGCAGAAAGGATTCTCATACACTTATACGGCAAAAGACTTCAGTGAAGAGGATGGAACAGCTTGCTTGGAACTTGCCTATGCGCTAACAGTACATAAGGCTCAGGGTAGCCAGTTTGATACAGTTATTCTTGTGCTTGCGGAGCCGTGCCGTATCATATCGAGGGAAATGCTTTATACATCACTGACAAGGCAGACTAGAAAAATCATTATCCTTTACAATCAGGAATCATATCACCTTCTGAAATACGCTTCAGAAGAGAATTCGGATATTGCTAGACGGTTTACAGATCTTTTTGCTGACGTGTTCCACGATGGGGATGTTGATATGCGTCCTCAGGTGGTAAAAGTTGGGGATCAGTTCTATGAAGACAGGCTTGTGCATAAGACAGTTCGTGGGGAACTTGTGCGCTCCAAGTCAGAAGTGATCATTGCAAATGCACTGCATTATCATAATCTAGAATATATTTATGAGCCTGAGCTTATGCTTGAAGGTAAGGTGAAGCGTCCTGATTTCAAAGTGGTGGACGATGATACCGGAGAGGAATGGTACTGGGAGCACTGTGGTATGATGGATGATCCCAAGTATAAGAAACGATGGGAAGATAAGAAGGCGTTTTATAAGAAGAACGGGATTGAGGAAGGAAGGAATCTCATTGTTACGTATGATGAGAATGGTTCCCTTGATTCACAGAAGGTAGAGGAAATTATAGACGATATATTTGGTTAAGGTAGTGTTGGCGATTGGGCGTATGAAGAATGGCAGGTACTACATGGCACGTTGAACGATATACCATAGAATAAGCTGATGGAGTTAATTGAACCTGGTACCAATGTAGAAGAGGATACCGAAGCCTCAAAGGATGAGCAATTTAACCCGCACGCAAAAGGCGTTGTACAAGGATATAAGTACTGCCGTAACTGTGGGCATAAAGTTCCTGAAAGTACTAAATTCTGTGATAAGTGCGGGGAAAGAATGGATTACTAAGGATAGATATTTTTTTATGGAATTGAGTACAGAAGCTAAGTCGAAATTCGGGAAAGAACCATATAATATATCTGAGCAGATTGAAATATTGAAGGGTGATAGTATATATGACAGTTTGATAATGTTGTGAATAAAGACATTGAAGTAACAGATGCAGATATTAAAAGCTTCTGTGAGGACATGAAAAAAGAGGCACAGCGTAATTGTATGGGCGAGAAAGATGCTAAAAAGGTTAAGACTCCTACTAAGAATAACCTGATAACTTGGGGAATTCTTAAGGAAGAAAACGGAGTTATTCGCCCAACGTATGCATATTATTATCTGAGAGGCTTAGATGGCGTAATGTCTCAGATTCAATGTGCTGTATTTAAAGGCAATACACGTGGGATTTTTGTAGATAAAAGAGAGTATGAGGGTAATCTTTGGGAGCAGGTAGAGCAGGCATATCAGTTTGTTCTTCGTAATATTCATCTTGGAGCAAGGATTAAGGGGATTCACAGACAGGATGTTTATGAACTGCCACCGGAGAGTATACGAGAGCTTATTATCAATGCTGTTGTTAATTGCAGTTACCTGCAGGGAAGTCTTGTGCAGGTGGCAATATATGATAATAGACTTGAAATTTCGTCTCCTGGCGGATTGATGCCGGGGGTTACGATTGAGAAGATGAAAGAGGGTTTTTCGAAGGTTAGAAATCATGGTATCGCGAATGCTTTTGTTTATATGAATCTTATCGAACAATGGGGGAGTGGTATTCCAAAGATATTAACACAGACTAAAGAGTATGGACTTCCAGAGGTTGAATTTATCGATATGGAAAATGCCCTTAGAGTTAATATGTACCGTGCCTTTTCAAACGATGAAAAACAAACGATAAAAGCAAACGATAAAAGCAAACGACAAACGATAAATACAAATGATAATGATAAACAAAAAACGGCAAAAGAATATGCAATACTTGAATATTTAGGCAGGGTGGATAAGGCTAAAACAGTTGATATTGCTGCTGTTATTGGTCTTGGACCTGATCGAACAAGGGTTATTCTTGCGTCTATGGCCAAACGTAATATGATAGTAGCAGAGGGTGCAAATAGAAATAGAATTTATCGTTTGCCGCAAACGATAAATTGATATATAATTCTTTTATTACAAACGATATTAATGGTTGCACTTTGGTTGCAAAAAGTCATAAAAAGCAAAAAAATCGATGGAATAAACGTAAAACCACAACAATATATAGTTATAAAAGAAAATCAATCTTACTAGATGTTGATGTTTTTCTAGAGATGGAATGATATAATAAGCCCAAGAAACCGCAAAATAGCGGATTCTTGGGCTTTGTATTTTCATTTTTATATTGTCATTATGTTGTCAGCAGATTTGCGGTCAAATTATTTGACCACAAATATCAGCCTTAATACTTGAGATTTGCGAAAGGCCGAGACCTTTAAGTATATAAAGTTTTGATATAGTATAATTGACAATAAAGGAAACATTAACCTATGAAACCACCATTCAACAATAAATTCTTCCAGGATCAGTTCAAAGACGACTTCATTGACAACATCGATCCCGAAGACATTAAACATAAAAGAAAAATAGCAGGCATCATGTTACAGGACCTGATGAACCGGCAGAGCGGCAATGTGGTTGCACCGGATACCACAGGTGTTGGCTTTGAATTTCTGATGGGTTTTATCACTCCTGAAATGTCCTATGATTTTCCCCTGATAGGACAGGATTTCCTAAAGAACTGCCGGAGCAAACTGGAGGAGTTCCGGAATGCGGGCTGGTACGGGGACATGTCATTCAGGACAAACAAGCCTCTTGATGCGATACAGAACAGTATACTGAGGCTTATATATAACGGCGCAAAGCTTGGGGATGAATACTGCATTGAGCTCATCAAGAACCTCTATAAGGTTTACCACAAAAAGGAGTATAACCAGCTAAAACGCTTCAGGACCATTAACGCACAGGAAATCCTTTCACTTTCCGAGGATGACATCGGAGGGTGTTCTTATTCTGCAATGGGCCGGATAGTGGCAATGTGTCAGTTCTTAGGCATTGAGCTTCATGAGAATTGCTCTTTTATTTATGAGCTCCTTAATAATGACAGAGATGAATTCCTTACAGAGGAAGATGAAGAAACAGAATTTCTGCAGTTTGAAGATGGGCTGTTCGATGAATGCACCGAGCAGGTTGATGAATGGATTTCGGAGCTGACAAAGAAGAATGTTCCACGAAGAAAGAGGATCAAACACTATCTTGATAATTTAGATTTTGTTGGCTTATGCATGAGACAGCATGGTTATGTGGAGGTTTATCCGAAGATCTGTCTTGAAAATGACATGGGTATCAGGATGCAAATGATCCGGACTCTGGCAATGCTCAGGACCTGGAAGCCTAAGAAGGAGTTCACTTTCGAGGAAGTGCAGCTCTACACCAATATCTATGATCTGTCAGCTGCATTGGCCGATACGGCAGACTGCCTGAATTATGATATAGGGTATCTGATCGGAGAAGAGATCGATGAGCTAGACATTGAGGATGCCCTGTTTAATCCTGAGAACATGACTGTTAATGTCAAGAATAGGAAGCCGGAGAAGAAGCCGGTGACAAATGTGGCTCCGGTAAGTAAGGGTGATGTGACGGCGGAGGATTATCTTGCCGAGATCGCCGAGCTCCAGAAGAAGCTCAATGAAAAAGAGCAGGAAAACAAGTATCTCCGGGAAATGTACAGGAGCGCCAAGCATTCTTCTGAGGAGACCGAGGGGCTTGTAAAGAAATATGAGGCTGAACGTGATGAGCTGATCGCGCTTCGTGAGTATGCCTATAACTCAGAGCATGAGGATGCTGAGGTAGATGAAGATAAGCTCCCGGATATGGAGAAGGCAATCGCGGATAAGAAGATTGTCATCATCGGCGGACATGTGAACTGGCAGAACAAGCTTAAGCAGCTGTTTCCGGAATGGCTCATTGTCCACCTGGATGAATATAAAACCGTGAACAGCAGGATGCTGGAAGGTAAGGAGAAGGTCTATTTCTTTACGGATTACATTAACCACATCAGCTATAAGAAGTTCATTGCTATCGTGAGGGAGAAGAATATACCATTTGGATACATCGGAAGCAGCAACATTGGCAGTGTAGTGGCGCAGATTTATGAGGAGATGGTGAGGTAATTGTAATACCTGTCAAATAGAAATAATCAGCAACGATATATATATCTGCATCGTATTCCAAGTGGATCCTCGTGGTTTATGACTGTATGTGCTTAAGACCGGTCAATTATAATAAGTTGGGGGATGTATGAGGGGCCTGAAGCAAAAACAAGAAAACTGAAATTAAACGTATTCTTCTGAGCAAAACGGATGGAGTTGGTGCTCGTTGCGGAAGGACTCTTTCGCCAGAGAAGACAACGATAGAACATTACGTTCCTAACTACAGAGGTGGGGCAGATGATGAAAGAAATCAACTTCCGCTATGCAAGAAGTGTAATAAACAGAAAGGCTCCAGGTTAGTGGTCGCAGAGAAGTACTATCCGTTTCTTAAGAGCGAATACTGCTTAGAAGCAGCTAAATATAAAGTTGAAGAGGGGATATAATTATGACTTGTCTGGTATGGAAGCATGAATCTGCTATCGCGAGTTAAAGAAGATGATAATCTGATTCGAGTAAAAAACAGAGATGCAGCACAAGAATTAATGGAAATGACCTTTGGATAACAGTTAGGTCTTTGTTAATATTGTCTATTGAATCCCTATTCTTTTAGTGTAAAATATAAGTAGATAAAGGTTTTGAGGAACCTTGATATGAAACAACCGGAGAGTTCCTGCCGTTTAAGTGGAAGGTTTAACAACAGTGGAAGCATCTTAACGGATGCTTCCATTTCTTTAGGGAGATGTAATATGTTTCATATTACAATAAATTGTGCGGATGCATGCATTTGAGAAAAATAGATTCAGGTGTTGAACAATGAGTAGTTCAGACAATCCTAAAAACGGAGCCGATATGATATATAGAGCAGATTACCGAATGGAGGAGTAAAAAGATAAGATATTCAGGAAACTAAGTGTCATCACGCAACAGTTCAGCGAAACTCATGAATGATCATAAGCTGCGGAGGTGGAAAGAAGATGCAGAGATATAGAATCGGAGAAGTTTCAAAAATTGTGGATGTTCCTGTGGAGACGATACGTTTTCTGGAACAGAAAGGACTTGTTTCGCCGGAGAAGAATACGGAGACAGGATACCGTTTTTACAGCGTTTGGGATATAAACCTGATACTTGACTATAAGAAGTTCCGCAAGATCGGGTTCAGTTCCAGGGAGACTGTGGACCTGGTTCGGGACAGCAGTTTTGCAGATCTTCAAGAGCAGCTGGATGTAAAAAGAAAGGAAGCTGCATATCTGGCACATTATTATCAGGCCAAGGCCCTGAAACTGAAGAACTTCCAGTCTGTCCTGGGCAATGCTCTGGAGCTGGTGGGAAAATACTATATCATGAACCGCCCGGAAAACTATTCCCTCTTTACCAGGTCTCACTCCGGAGAGAGCCTTAAGATGACCAATGCCAGAGATACGGAAGGCGGTTTTGAGGAAATTACCAGGAATTATCCTTTCGTGGAACATATCTGTCGGCTGAAAAAAGGGGAGCTGATGCTTCCCGAGGATCTGGAAGAGGCAGAATGGGGATTGACAGTCAAGAAGTACTGGGCGGATCGGCTGGGAATACAGCTTTTGCCAAGGATGGAGCATATCCGTCCCGTCACAGCTCTTTTTACGGTTATTACTCTGGAAGAACGGGAGTATTTCACCAGGTCGGCTGTTGAAAATGCCCTGCAGTATATGGAAGATCATCATTACACTCTGTGCGGTGATATCCTGGGCGTCTATATTGCTACTGTCAGGGAAGGAGGCAGGAACGTCCGCTACATGGAGCTCTGGATACCGATTGCCGGGGAGGACAGTGCCATAGCCTTTTCTGAGGATAGGAAAAGAACAGAACTGAAAAAGATTTTCGGATGAGAAGCTTTCGTTCGGGGAATATTCCGGGATACCGGCATATTCCCCGATTTTTTTATAATAACCCATTGACTCTGTAGTTACTGCAGGGTCTACCCTTTTATTCAGAAAGAGAACCGGTTCTGATAATCTCTTGCGAATAGAAAGGTATGGGGAATATATGACGAATAAAGAGTTAGCTTCCAAAATCATTTCCCTGGTGGGCGGAGAGAGCAATATTTCTGTTCTGACTCACTGTGCTACCAGGCTCAGGTTCAATCTGAAAGACAACAGCAGGGCAGACATCGACGCTCTGAAGAAACTTCAGGGAGTTCTGACCGCCCAGATGAAGAGCGGCCAGCTCCAGGTCGTCATCGGAGCCAAGGTCAACGCTGTTTTTGATGAAGTCTCGGCACAGGTACATATCACAGAGGACGGCGCTTCCGAAGAAAAAACAAAAGGAAACGGCATCGGTTCCGTGATCGAGACCATTTCCGGCATCTTTGCCCCTACTCTGCCGGTCCTGATCGGATGCGGTATGTTCAAGGCCATCGTCTCTCTGATCACGAACCTGCATCTGCTTCCCGGCGATAACAGCTTCATGATCATCATGTCCATGATCGGCGACCTGATCTTCTATTTCTTCCCTTTCTTCCTGGCAGTCAGTGCGGCCAGAAAGTTCAAGGTCAGCGAATACATGGCCCTGGCTCTGGCAGCGGCATATATGTATCCCACCATCATGAACGGTGCAGCGGCCATTTCGGAAGGCGGCCCTTCCACCATGAGTTTCCTGGGCCTGCCGATCCTCTTTGTCAACTATAAATCTACGGTCATTCCCATCATTCTGTCCGTATGGGTACTGAGCCTGATCTACAAGCGTATTGACAAACTGGTTCCGGACTTTTTGAAGATACTGCTGACCTCCATGATCGTTCTCTTTATCATGGTCCCCCTGGAACTGATCGTTCTCGGCCCTATCGGCTCTTACATGGGCACCTATATTGCCAAGTTCATCGACTGGTTCTACAACATCGGCGGTTTTGTGGCAGCGGCTCTTCTGGGCGGCACCCGTTCCCTCCTGACAATGATGGGCATGCACTATGCTCTGGCTCCCCTTCAGATCCAGCAGATCGCGGAGACCGGCGGATCCACTCTTCTGGTCAGTGCTCTTACGGCCAACTTTTCTCAGGCCGGTGCCGGCTTCGGTGCCTTCCTTCGCCTGAAGGATAAGGAAATGAAGTCCGTGGCAGGCTCTGCATCCCTTTCGGCTGTCCTGGGCATCACCGAACCCGTCATGTACGGCGTGAACCTGAAGTACAAGCGCCCCTTCGCTTTCGGCATGGCTTCTTCCGCAGTGGCGGCAGCCTTCCTGTCCTTCTTCAATGCCAGAGCCCTGGCCTATGCGCCTCCCGGTCTCTTCACTATTATTACTTATGAAGCAAACAGCTTTGTATTCATCATCATCGGCGCTCTGATCGCTTTCTGTATGGCAGCTGTCCTGACCTACCTGTTCGGAATTCCCGCTGAAGAGAATACAGAGAACGCCGGATCTGAGATCCATACTTCCGAAGAACCTGCCAGAACTCTGATCGGCGGCCAGATCGAGATCAGCTCTCCCATTAAGGGAAAGGTCATCCCCTTAAGCCAGGTGCCTGACGGCGCTTTCAGCGGCGGTGAGATGGGAAAAGGCGTCGGTATCGAGCCTGCCGAAGGAAAAGTTTATGCTCCCTTCGACGGAACCGTAGACATGCTCTTTGATACAAAGCATGCCATCGGCCTTTCCAGCGCCGACGGCGTAGAACTCCTCATCCACATCGGCCTGGATACTGTGGAGCTGAACGGACAGGGCTTTACCGCTCATGTAAAAACGGGCGATTCCATTAAGAAAGGCCAGCTCTTGATAGAGTTTGACAAAGACAGTATTGCCAGAAAGTATTCTACCGTGACTCCCGTCCTGGTAACGAACTTTGACCAGTACGGCAGGATCGAAGGCATTTCCGGCATGACTGCGGATACAGATACAGCCGTCATCCGGATCAGCTAAAGGAGGAGACCATGAACAATCAGATGCCTGAAGGCTTCCTCTGGGGCGGAGCGACAGCGGCCAATCAGTACGAGGGCGGCTATCTTTCCGGAGGCAAAGGCCTGTCCACACTGGATGCCATTACCGGGGGAAGCCATACTTCCCCAAGAATGATTACCTTCCGCACCGCTGACGGTGAATATAAAAAGGTGACCAAGGAGCAGTCACTGCCCGAGGGCGCCACCGGCTATATCGCGCCGGAACTCTACTATCCCAGTCACGTGGCAACGGACTTCTACCATCACTATAAGGAAGATATCGCTCTTTTTGCGGAGATGGGCTTCAAATGCTTCCGCATGTCCATTGTCTGGTCCCGCATCTGTCCCAACGGAATGTACGATGTGAATGAAGAAGGCCTCCGGTTCTATGACAATGTTTTTGACGAATGCCTGAAGTACGGCATCGAGCCTGTGGTCACCATCAATCACTTTGATACTCCCATGTATCTGGCGGACGTCTATGACGGCTGGGCCAGCCGGGAACTGGTGGATTTCTATGTATTCTTCTGCAGGACAGTCTTTGAGCGTTATAAAGACAAGGTCAGATACTGGATGACCTTCAACGAGATCAACTTTCTCAGGAGCTGGACCCAGATCGGTATCCATTCCAATGACCCGGCCACCAAGGCTCAGGCCCATCATCATCTCTTTGTGGCAAGTGCCAGAGCAGTCAGACTGGGTCATGAGATCAATCCTGACTTTAAGATCGGCATGATGGTCTCCTATATACCCAGCTATCCAATGACCTGCCGCCCGGAGGACGTTTGGGAATCCATCGAATTCAACCACGAAAAGGAATTTTTCATGGACGTGCAGTGCCGTGGTGAATATCCGGCCTACCGCCTGAAAATGTACGAACGTATGGGCATCGAAGTCAGGATGCAGCCGGAAGATGCTGAGATTCTGAAGGCCGGGACCGTGGATTATGTGGGCTTTTCCTACTATATGTCCACTGTATCTACAGCGGACAAGAATGCCGAGATGACCGGCGGCAACCAAATCATGGCCTACCGCAATCCCTATCTGAAGGAATCCCAGTGGGGCTGGGCCATTGACCCTCTTGGCCTTCGTATTTCTCTGAATCAAATCTATGACCGATACCGCCTGCCCATGTTTATTGTGGAGAACGGCTTTGGGGCTGTGGATACCATAGAAGATGACGGCTCCATCATCGATGATTACCGTATCGACTATTTCAGAGCTCATATCCAGGCCGTGAAAGACGCAGTCCTGATTGACGGAGTGGACCTGATCGGCTACACTCCCTGGGGGTGCATCGACGTAGTGTCCTCCGGAACCGGAGAGATGAAAAAACGCTATGGTTTCATCTATGTTGATATGGATGACACAGGACACGGCACTCTGGAGCGCCGGAGAAAGAAGTCTTTTTACTGGTACAAGCATGTCATCGAAACCAACGGAGCAGAACTGTAAGAACCGTGATTTGTCCGTCAAAACAGGACTGAACTAAAAACTGCCCTCAGCGGACAAGGAGACAAAGTACCTGTCCGCTAAGAGCATGATTCAGACAGAACGGAGGAATTCTGAATGATACATATGGAATCGGCTTCTTTTTATCTGATGCCGCATACTGCCATGGAATTCCCGGACCCTGAGACCATCAGAGTCTGGAAGTACGGTACAGAGGAGCCGGATATCAATACTTATGCAGCTGTGAAAAACTTGTCCTTCCATAACGGCGTTATTGAAGTTGATGTATGTGGATCACTTCTTTCCGGCGCGCCGGACTATGCCAGAGGCTTTATTGGCATTGCCTTCCGGGGAGCAGAAGATGGTCGGGAATTCGAATCCTTCTATATCCGGCCGACAAACGGAAAGCACTGCAGCGATCCTGTAAGAAAGATCCATGGCTGCCAGTATTTTTCTTTTCCCGGGTATACATTTTCCTATCTGAGAAATTTTGGGATAAAGGATTACGAGAATCGCGTAGACACCATTGCCCTGAACGAGTGGAGCCATATAAAGGCAGTGGTCAGGGATGATAATGCGATTTTTTATGTAGACCAGGTAGAGGTACTGAAGGTCACAGGCCTGAAACACGGCCCTTCTGCCAGAGGAAATGTGGGCCTCTATGTAGACATCGGAACAGATGGTTTCTTCCGAAACCTTTGTATCACCTGTGATGATTAGTAATGGGCCATGATCTGACGTCAGAGAACAGGATTGTGCCTCAGCAAGAATCAGAAGAATAACATACACAGCAGATTTGTTATAATTCTATTATGGATTGCTTTGCAGCCGCATGAAGAACAGCAATCTTACTTTATGCAGAAATCAATAAGTCAATATCAGTTTGTGATTGTACCAAGGATTGTAGTATGATTATTTGCATATGCAATCGATAAATCGAAGTGTTTTAGCTCTTTCAGATTGACCGTTTTCTGCTTCTATTGATTGTCCGTGAACTGCTCTGTATACTGTCTTTCATAAAAATAGAAAGAGGTCCCAGAGCACCCTCCCTGGAAAGTCGTGTACTCTGAGACCAGTGGTATAAAACCATGTTTATGGTAACAGAGTATACCTGTTCAGGGCAACATATTTTTACCTGACGGCAGGAATATATGTTGGATGCAAGCTGAAATATGAGATGTTCCAGTACGAATTGATGGAGCAGTAAGACGACCGACCTCTGGGGTAGTTTTTTACGTAGGCGGTGGGTAGTTCACCGTGTGAGGAATACCATGAATATGTCAAAAAGAACCAGCGCCGTTGATTCATATTCCATTGGGGAAGTATCGACGCTATTAAGTATCTCGAGGGATATGATTCGCTATTATGAAAAACAAGGAGCGATCCGGGCGAGCAGAGGAGCAGAGAATAACTATCGGCGATACGATTCAATGGAAGTTTTCTGGCTTTTGGAAGCAATGCAGCATAAAAGCTGGGGGATTCCTATCAGTGAAATTTCCGGGATACGCAATCACGAATATACTATTAACACGGAACAATTTCTGGGTGAGGAAGTCAAAAGGATCAGGGCGGATATACAATATCGGGAACTATTGGCGCAGCGGTTGGAACAGCTGCAGATGAATATGCTGCTGAGTACCAAAAACATTGGATGTTTCTGGGTAGAGAGTATCCCTTCTGCATACTATTGCCATCTTGTTACAGGCCGCGGAGACGAGTACGAGCGAATAAATTTGTCAGAAAAGAGCAGTTCTTTTGTTTTTGACGATCAGCATTTGCCTTTCATTGACAGCGGACTTCAAGTCGAAGATGACCGGGTGGAATGGGAAATGGGCATACAGGAGAAATATGTCAGATCTTTGGGACTGGAGATACCCGAAGATTTTACAAAGATCTCCGGAGGTTTATGCCTGTGTACGCACATTGACATTGGTGAAATCGGCAGCTATAACCAGGAGGTCTTTCATGTTTTGCCGGAATACGCCGCTGAACATGGATTTAATGTACCGGACGGGGCCAAGATCAGAGGCGTCATATTGGGAAGAGGGTATGAGAACGGAGAGTTTCGCCGGATCGTGAAGATACATCTTCCAATCTTGTAAGAACCAAAAAAGCAAGAACGAAAAACCTTGGAACTCCTCCAAGGTTTTATGAACACCGTTTGCCCTAGACAGTACCGTTTTTTATATAAAAGAGAAGAGAACAGAGGGATCATCGAGCTGTACGGAAGAATCGGCATCAACAGATTTACCTAAAGTCTCTTCTCTTTTTTGGCATTGACACTGGAATCGTACCATTCGTTATTATTTTCACATAGACAACCACCTTTCCAAAAACACAAGGAGGAAAACGAAAATGATGACGGAACTTTTTACACCTGCCAAAATAGGTAACTGCGAAATCCCCAACAGGCTGATCGTGCCCGCAATGGTCATGAACCTGTGCACAGAAGACGGAATGATCACAGAACGGTATATCAAGTATATCGAAGAGAAAGCCAAAGGCGGCTGGGGCATGATCATCACAGAAGACTATGCAGTAAATGTGAACGCGAAGGGCTATAAGTTCATTCCGGGCCTTTACAACGACGAGCAGATTGAAGGCAACAAAAAGCTCACGGAAGCAGTCCACAAATATGAATCCAAAATCTTTTGCCAGATGTATCATCCCGGACGCCAGTCCAAACATGATGTAAACGGAAACGTACAGCCGGTAGCGCCTTCTGCAATTAAGGACCCCTTCTGCATGGATCTTCCCCGTGAGATCACAGTAGAGGAGATCCACCAGATTGTGAAGGACTTCGGATCCACTGCCAAAAGAGTGAAAGAGGCAGGCTTTGACGGAATTGAGATCCACGCTGCGCACGGCTACCTGATCTCCGAATTCCTCTCTCCTTTCACAAACAAGAGAGTAGATGAGTATGGCGGATGTTTCGAGAACAGGACCCGCATCCTGGATGAGATCTATGCCTGCATCCGCGAGAACGTCGGCAAGGATTTCCCGGTCCAGGTCAGAATTTCAGCCAACGAGTACCTTCTGGGCGGCCGCACCGAGGCTGATACCTTTGAACTTGTCCGCCATCTGGATGAGCTGGGCGTTGACGCAATCCATGTTTCCAACGGTATGTATGCTTCTCCTGTCATTCGCCAGATCATCGCGCCGATGTACACGGAGCACGCCTTTAATATGAATACTGCGGAAATGGTCAGAAAACTGGTATCATGCCCTGTCATCGTCACGAACCGCATCAACTCCCCCAAGATGGCTGATACTATTTTGAAGATGGGCAAAGCAGATTTCATCGGCATGGGCCGCGGATCTCTGGCAGATCCTTATCTCCCCGCCAAGGCGAAAGCAGGCCAGTTCGAGAACATCCGCTACTGCATCGGATGTCTCCAGGGCTGTGAAGCAGGCCTTTTGGCCGGAACCTGTGCGACCTGTCTGGTCAACCCTCGTGTCGGCCGCGAGTATGAGAATGCAATGGAAAAGACCGGAAATCCGAAGAAGGTCATGATCATCGGCGGCGGTCCTGCCGGCCTCATCGCAGCGGAGACTGCAGCGAAGATCGGACATAATGTTACTGTATACGAAGCAGGATCATGGCTCGGCGGACAGTTCCGCAGCGCCGCATTCCCGCCCGGAAAAGGCGAGCTCTCCACTTTCGTATCTTCACTGCGCAAGAGTCTCATTGATCTGAAGGTTCCGGTCAATATGGGAGTAGAGGTCACTGAGGAAATGATCCGTGACGAGAAGCCGGATGCAGTCATTGTTGCAACAGGCGCGAAGCCGCTTACACCTCCGATCAAGGGAATGGACGGCAGCAATGTCGTGAATGCGGAAGACGTACTCTTAGGTAAGAAAGATGTCAAGCCCGGTCCGGTCGTCGTCTGCGGCGGCGGCGAAGTTGGCGGAGAGACAGCGCACTTCCTGACCCAGTCCTGCCAGGACATCACACTGATCGAGATGCGTGATGACATCCTGGTCGATATGTTCCCGCTGATGAAGATGCAGCTGATGGAGTACATCAGAGACGCAGGCATCAAAGTATTGACCGGTGCAAAGGTCGCAGAGATCACGGAAGACAGTGTAAGATACACAGATTCCAAGGGAACTCTCCACAGTGTACCTGCTTCGACTGTAGTATCTGCATTCGGATATAAGGCATACAATCCGCTTGAGGAAGCGGCAAAGAAATACTGTGACAATGTCAAAGTTGTTGGATGTGCTGTAAAAGCCGGCAACGCGCTGGTTGCTGTCAGAGAAGGTTATGAGGCCGCATTGGCTTTATAATATACCGTCATCATATGAAAAGCCCGGGGTCCGACCCCGGGCTTTTTGACCTCTGGGGTAATTTGTCCACAGATGTGGACAAATTACCCCAGAGGTCGTTTCAATTGGTATAATAAATATGACTATTCCTGGAGGAAATCCCAAATGACACAAAACGAACGATTAGATTACCTTGTAGAAGAGTTCAAAACCGATTCTGTCCGGTACAAGGATCTGACAACGCCCTCTGATACAACCATAGGTGCCAGTCACTGTGAACAATTGTTCACAGTGACTGGCACCTATGATTGTACCAAGGATTATAGTATGATTATTTGCATATGCAATCGATAAACCGGTGTTTGTGGAGATACGGTTATACTTCTTCTGAACGAGCAGAAGGTCGGGGGTGTAAGAATGAAGCAAATTAACTATAAAGTAATTGATAAAGGTACGTATTATCGAAAAGGTGTATTTCGCCACTTTACTGAAGACTGTAAGTGCTCGACCTCGATAACTTCGAGAATAGACGTAACAGAGCTCGCCGCATACTCCAGGAACACAGGGACGAAGTTTTACATCAATTTCCTGTTTATCCTTTCAAAAGTCATGAATTCACGCGAAGACTACAGAATGGGATATCTTTGGCAGACAGATGAGCTGATCTGCTATGACGTAATCAATCCTACGCAGTATGTTTTTCATGAAGATACGGAAACCTGTACGCCTGTATATACGGAATATGATAAGGACTATGAAAAGTTCTATACTGCTGCATTGCGTGATGTTGAAGAGGCAAAGAAAACAAGAAAATACGGTCTGGATACGACGAATCATCCCAACTGGTTCGATGCATCTTATATATCCTGGCTTTCCTATGATTCACTTCATCTTGAACTTCCTGATGGATATCTATATTTTGCGCCGATCATTAACTGGGGAAAATACAGAGAAGAAAACGGCAGGCTTGTCATGCCTGTGACCGTTCGTCTGAATCATGCGATTGCTGATGGGTATCTGGTCGCAAACGTATTTCGACTCCTGGAACAGGAAATCAGATGTTTTGTCGGGCTATAATCGATTAATGGAGTTTTAAGGATCACGGAGATAATGATTGAGATCACATACTTTCAACTTTTTCTATTTATAACGATAATATGGATAATCACTCGATGCTTCATAGCGATAAAATCGAAGACATTTTCAGTAAAGCGTGAATGTCGGCAACTTTTGGTTTATGTGTGTATCGTTGTTATTTGCAGATTTGTATACTTCGGATTCCATCTTGAGAATGGAAAGATACCGACATTAAAGATGGGCTTTGGAGATGATATCCGTGATATGATCAGTTTCATTCCATTTTATTTTCTTGTAGACCGGTATGATGGTTGGAAGATGAACATTATTGGAAATATCACAATGTTCATACCGGTTGGGATCGTATGGCCGATATGTTTTAGCAGACTTGATACGGTTAGAAAAACGATATTTGCAGGGGCCGGGTTTACTCTACTTATCGAAATGACTCAGCTCTTTTGCCTCGGAAGACATACGGATGTTGATGATTTGATCTTAAACACAATCGGTGTAGTAATTGGCGCATGTATTGTATTCTTGATTCGGAGAAAGCAGAAGAAAAACAGTTCTTTATAGACAGTTGAATTCATGTGAACCCAATGAGGTTTAGTGGTCTATACTCTTTAAAAAAGACGGATATTTAATTCGTTTTTTGAGCCGATTTTTATGCAGCGTGGATTAAAACGGGGTATAATGGGCTTGGCTTCATGACCACACGTACAAACCCGGTCTTGAGCTCATATCCACACCTATGCTAAACTGCCATCAGGCGAGGAAATACCTCTCGTCTATTTTGGTTATTCAAAAATTCATCGGATTTTTCGATGTCGGAGACCTTATAAATCAAGGAACTTTGTTGCGGCTTTTCCACGAAAAGTGCTTAGGATTCCGCATCATTATATTCGAATGAGGCAGGAGGATTTCAACCAATGATTCATTTTTTAGAGAAATTTCTGAACAGTGTAAATGCCAATCCGCTGCACACGGCTGTAGTCGATCGCGCCGGAGAGCGCAGGACAAGCTATCGGGAGCTGGATGTGATGTCGGGCCGGGTGGCGTCCTGGCTGAAGAAAAACGGCATCGGCAAAGAAAACGTTGTCGCTATCTGCGTTCCCAGGGGCGTGGAATTTGTGGCAGTGCGGCTCGCCGTCATGAAGGCCGGGGCAGTCTGGGTCGGTACGGAAAGCATGATGGGAGCGGAGCGGATCGCCTACATCATCAAAGACAGCGGAGCAGCTCTTGTGGTGGACGAGAAGGGCTTTGCCGATGCAATGAAGGAGGAACCGCTGCCGGAGGAGCTCTGGGCGGACCCTGATCCGCACGACCTTGCCTTTATCTATTACACCTCCGGAAGCACGGGAAGACCCAAAGGGGTGGAGCAGGAATATGGCGTATACGACTATATCATGTCATCCACGCACCGTGCCATCGCCAGATGGATCCCCCTGGATTACGCCAATGTGGCGCCGGAAACATTTATCGGCGGTCTTTATCTGATGATGGGAGTGTTGCAGGCTGGCTGCACTCTCCACCTGATCCCGCTTCCGCTTGTGCGGGACCCTGCAGGCCTTCTGGCCTATTTCAGGGAGAAGAAGGTCACTGCCTCCTGCATGCCTCCAACGCTTGTAAAGGCTCTGGAAAGCATGGGAGGCCTTTCCCTTAAGGTGCTGCATGTTTCGGGGGAAGTCGTGGTGGATCTTTACATCGACCGGTTCCCGGTGCTGAATGCCTACGGACCTACAGAGTTTTCGTACCTGCCCTTCTTTTTTGACATCGACAGGGCTTACAGCAATACCCCCATTGGCTCTCCGGATGAGTATACGAAGCTGGTCCTTCTGGACGAAAACGGAGAGGTCAGTTCGAAGGAAGGCGTGATGTGTATCCAGCTTCCTTATTTCCGCGGGTATCTGCATGATACGGAAAGAACCGGATTTGTCACGGTCGAAGGAACGGAATATTTCAGGTCCGGCGATTACATGAGCGTGGATGGGCGTGGGAACTATACGCTTCTGGGTCGTGTGGATGACATGGTCAAGATCAACGGAAACCGCATCGAGCCGGCCGAGGTGGAATTTGCCGTCAGGAAAGTGCTTGGAACAGACTCTGTGACCGTCAAGGCATGGGAGAGGAACGGAAGCAGATATCTCTGCGCGTATCACACCGCGGAGACGGTGCCGGACGCAGCGGAGATGGCTGAGCTCCTGAAAGACCTTCTGCCGGGGTATATGATTCCTTCCTGTTATATGCGTTTGGATGCTCTGCCGCTCAATGACAATGGAAAAGTAAACAAGCGGGCCCTTCCGGAACCGGATGACGCGCTGCTGTTTTCGCCGTACGCCGCTCCGGAGACGGAGCTGCAGGAGCGGATCTGCGCCGGTTTTATTTCGGTTCTGAAGCCCGGAGACCGCAGGGTGGGCCTGGATGATGATTTCTTCCTCCTGGGCGGTGATTCCCTTCTTGCCATTTCGCTCATCATTGAAATCGGGGATCCGAGGCTCACCGTCCCCATGATCTACCGCGGGCGTACTGTGCGGAATATCGCGGAGGCGCTGGAAAGAGCGGAAAGGGTCGGGGAGAAGGCACTTTTCGGGACGGATCCCGGCGCTCCGGATCCGGAACGCCTTTTTCCGCTCACAGAGGAGCAGACCTATTTCCTGGAGCAGAGGAATGTAAGCCCGGAGGAGACCACCTATTACCTGTCTGTCGCGTTAAGCCTTGATCCCGGTATGGAGGACGCAAAGCTGGAAGAGGCCCTGCTCAGGGCCTTTGCGGCTCATCCTGCACTCCTTACCGTCATCAGGGAGACGGCGGAGGGCTGGCGGCAGCAGTATTGTCCCAGGAACAATACGCCGGTCAAAACGGAAAAAATCACCGAAAAAGCGCTTGCAGCGGTCATAGGCATGCGTGAAAAGCCGTTTGCCTTTGATGGTTCTCCGCTGTTCCGAAGGAAGCTGTACCGCACGTCAAAGCGTCTGGTGCTTCTTTTGAAGATCCATCACATTATCTGTGACGGGTGGTCTCTTAAGATCCTGGTGGAGGATATCCTGTCCGTCTATCACGGGAAAACGCTCGCGGAAGATCCGTGTTTCTCCATTCTGTCGGAGTCACTCGCTTATTCCGGATCCGCAGCGCAGAAAAAAGATATGGAATACTTTGACAATCTGTGCAGGGGAGCATATGACAGGCTTCCGCGTCCGGACTTTACCGGAAAAGGATCGGCGGAAAAAACAGTGGCTGTGGAGCTGACGCTTTCCGCAGAGGAAGTGCGCGGGGCAGCGAAACGGATGCACCTTTCTGTTACGGCATTTTATCTGCTGGCCTCAGCCATGTCCATCGCGGCGTATAACGGCTCGGATCGCGTCCTGCTGTCCTGGAATTACCACGGAAGGTCCGATGTGCGCAAGCAGCGATCCGTGGGACTGCTCATCAAGGACTATCCGGCAGTTTTTCATTTCCGGAAGGAAGAGAAGATCAGCAGGGCTGCGGCGGATTTGGCCGCCCAGATGGCGGCGGGGATCCTGCATGGAAGAGTTTCTCCTTTTATGAACAGGGACAAAGAGGATCTTCTGTGCGTCCTGTATCAGGGAAATCTGTTGGATTATACGGACATCCCTCTGGCTCTTGACGTTGATGTTTCCGAAGGAATCGCTGACAGGGCAGCCATTGAACCTATGGAGATCCAGCTCTATGAAGGCATAAATGGCCTGAAGGCGGTGATTTGCTACGACAGCGGGTTGTATAGCAGGGAAAGTGTAGAACGGTTCGGAAAGATATTTGAGCGGATCTGCGTCTTCCTTGCGAAGGATGGAAGCGAAGCCTGCCGGTTTTCCGAAATTCTGTCTTTAAACGCACTGCCGGCTGCGGACTGAACAGAAATGAACGACTAGGACGTTTTCATCTGCAACCCCTTGTTTATAAGGATTCAGCCCTCCTGTAATTATTGACGGACTGGTCCGCATTGAGTGTCATGGTAACGAAAGGTAAACGTGTATGAAAAAGAACCATATCTCTGCGTACAATGAACTGAACGATACGGCGTGGGACGCGCCGTTCGAGAGCGTCGTCCGCATGTTTGAACGGCAGGTCCGGGAGCATCCGGATCGCTTTGCCGCAGCCGGGATTCGGCTAGCCTTGACTTATGCGGATCTGAACGAATATGCCAACCGGGTGGCCAATGCCCTCATCGACAGCGGGATCGGCCAGGAGGATCTGATCATGTTGCTTCTTCCGAGAAACATCATGTATTATGCAGTGAACCTGGGCATCCTGAAGGCGGGAGCGGCTTTCCTGCCGGTGAGCCCCGGATATCCGGACGAGCGGATCCGTTATATTTTTGAGAACGCGGGCTGCCGTTGCCTGGTGACGACGCGGAAGCTGTCTTTTGACCGGGCGGACCTGTTGATTGACCTTCATAAAAGGCCTCTCTTCCTGGAAAACCTGCTGACCTGGGAGCGGGCGGAGAACCCCGGTACGGAGATACAGCCTGATGATCTGGCCTACTGTATTTATACCTCCGGATCAACCGGAAGGCCCAAGGGCGTCATGATAGAGCACGGAAATCTTGCTAACTTCCTGCAGCCGGGGCCGAAGAACTACGAAGTGACGACGATCATGGAGAAGGGCAGCGTCCTTCTGGCCAACGCCGCGCTGACCTTTGATTTTTCCCTGATGGAGGAGTTGACCGGTCTGTGCGGTGGACTGACTGTTGTAATGGCTTCTGATGCGGAGACTCTGAATCCTCTGCTGCTTAGCCGTCTGATGGATCAGTATGGGGTGGACGCAATGTGCTGCACGCCAAGCTACCTGAATACCCTGCTGGCCGCGCGGGCTTTGCGGCCGGCACTGGAGAGGATACGGGTCTATGATCTGGGCGCGGAGGCGTTTCCGGGAGAGCTGTTTGGGGAAATCCGCGCGGCCAGCCCTGAAGCCGTGATCATCAACGGTTATGGTCCGACGGAAACAACCATCAGCTGCATTGCGAAGGAGATCACCTCCGGCGAGGGGATTACCATCGGCAGGCCGGCTGCCAATGTGTGCTGCTATATCATCGGGAAGGACGGCGAAGTCCTGCCGCCCGGCGAGACCGGAGAGCTGCTGATCTGCGGCAAGGGGGTCGGGCGCGGCTACCGGAACCCGGAGGCGCTGAAGGAGAATCCCTTCATCAAATTTAACGGAATGCGGGCCTACCGGTCAGGCGACCTGGCCCGTCTGAATCCGGACGGCGAGATCGAATTCCACGGCAGGACGGATCACCAGATCAAGATCAAAGGCCTGCGGATCGAGCTGGGCGAGATTGAGGAAGTGATGTCCGGTTGTCCGGTGATCAGCCTGTGCGCCGTGACGCCCATTGAAAATCGTTATCTGTGCCTGTACTATACCCTGCGGGAGGATGTTGCGCCGGGGAATGCGGATGAAGCAGTCCGGTCCTTTGCGAAGGAGCACCTTGCTCATTATATGGTTCCGGACTGGTATATGAGACTGGATCGGATGCCGTTCACCGCCAACCGGAAAATAGACCGGAAGAACCTTCCAAAGCCTGAAATTCATGAAATGGAAGGGCTCGCGCCGGAAACGGACATGCAGAAATATATTCTGGAATGCATCCGGAGCACCCGGTCTGACCGCTCCCCCGGTACGGATACGGATCTGACTCTGGAAGGGCTTTCTTCTCTGGACTGGATGCTGGTCATCGCGGCGGTTGGGGAAAAATACGGGGTATCCCTGAACATTGCCGATATCAGCCGCTGCAAAACGGTTCTGGGATTGGAAAAATATATCCTGGATATGCCGGAAAGACAGGCAGATGAAGCGGTGAGGGAGGCTCGGGCAGCGGATGTGCAGGCCGTCTATTACTACCTGCAGCAGTTTTCCGGGCTGGATGAAAACCGGATGACTGTTCAGCTGCGAATGGATCGGACCGTCAACATCGGTGCCGTCGAGGACGCCGTGCGCAGGGCAGCGGCGATGCACCCGGGCCTTTTTGCCCGCTATGAAAAGCGGAAGGACGGCCTGTACATACTTGCGCCGGAATCCGCGGCGGATGCCGCCCGGGAGATGCCGGTGGACATCCTCCGGGCAGCAGAAGCGGAGATGCCGGAGATCTGCCGCCGGTTTGCTGCGGAACCTTTACTGTCGGATGATGAAACCGGCTTCCGGTTTGCCGTATGCGAAACGGAGGAATCGAAGATCCTGCTCGCCTGCTTTTCACATACACTGGGGGACGGTACTTCTGTTTCCATCCTGCTGGACGATATCCTGCGCGCGCTGGATGGCAGGGAGATCGAAGCTGAGGAGATAAACATCTTTCAGGCAAACCGGGAAAACGATCAGGTGATGGAGTCGGTACACCGCGGCCGGATCGAAAACTATCTGAAAGCGTACTATGAAAAGCTGGTCGGAAAAGCGGACTGGCCTGATCTGCTGACTGACCCCTGCAATGCGTTTCATCCTTCCGAGTACGGGATGAAAACCCTTTCGCTGTCCGAGGAAGAATGCAATGAGCTTTGCAGAAAGCTGAACGTTTCCGAGACGGTCTTCTTTGCGGGTCTGACCATCCTGTCGCTTGCCGGGCGGAGCGGCGGCAGAAGGGTTCCGCTGCTTCTGGCTTCCAACGGCAGATTCGACAACCGCCTGAAAAACACCTTCGGATTTCTCGTCCGCCCAGTGATTCTCTGCCCGGATGCCGATCCGGGTATTTCCGCGGCTGCCTTTTTCCGGGAAACGGCACGGCAGTATTTCGACGGGCTGTGCCTGCAGGGGTTCCCCCTGAAGGAAATGCAGGCCCGCTATCCCGGCTGGATGGATCACCTGTTTATTTACCAGGCGTCGGACACCGACCACACGCTGTTCGGAAAGGACGTGAAAGAGCAGTGGATTGCATACGAGGAGGACGTATCCGCGGAGGAAGGAATCCCGGAAACCGATTCCGGAAATTTGCAGGAACAGACAGCGGTCCGCTGGGCCTGTCGCCAGATGACCTATGAGGTCTACGCGGAAGACGGCGAAATCACCTATCTGGTGGGAGCGCCTTCCGGGTTTGTTCGGGAAGGAACGCAGCAGGAAATCGCGGAGGATGTGGATCGCATGTGCAGCATGCTGCACAGTAATCAGAATATGCTTCTCGGGGGTCTTTTGAAATGAGCGGAAATGAGAATGAAACGGAGTTATCCAAGCATTACACGACAGGCGGGCTGATCCGGTTTTCAGTCATTCCCATCCTGACAATTACAATTGCATCCCTCTATATGATCGTGGACGCGCTGTTTATCGCGAATTTCACCACTTCAACCTCCTATGCTGCGGTTGTTCTCACTTCGCCCTATGTCCTGATTTTTCCGGCAGTGGGCTTTATGGTGGGAGGGGGCGGAAATGCGCTGATCGGAAAGCTGCTGGGAGAGAAAAAGCAGAAAGAAGCCTCAGAAACCTTTTCTGTGCTTGTGGAGTTTACCGTCCTGGCCGGACTGGCAGCCACCGCCCTTGGCATGCTCCTGCTCGATCCGTTTCTGTGCTGGAGCGGAGCGGATGGGCTCCTGCTTTCAGAGGGCCTGATATACGGGCGGATTGTCCTATGCGGCACAACCTTTTTTGCACTGCAGTACGCGTTTCAGCTGTTTCTGATTACCTCCGGCGAGGAGGGACGGGCCTTTGCATATACGCTGACTGTCGGTGCTGTAAACATCGGCCTGGACGCTTTCCTGATGCTGGTACTGAAGGTGGGAGTGACGGGGGCCGCTGTCGGAACCGTTTGTTCCCAGATCGCAGGCGGACTGCTGCCCTTGGCTTATTACTGCTCACGGAAGAGGGATGGGATGCTGATTCGCTTCAGGTGGACGCGCATGAAATGGAAACCGATTCTGAACGCCTGCTTCAACGGGGTCTCTGAGATGATCGAAAACCTGACGGAAAGCCTGGCCGGTTTCCTGTACAATATTGAACTGATGCGTGTGAGCGGAGAGGCCGGGGTGGATGCGTACGGATCGCTGATGTACGCGCAGATGATTTTTACGCTGATTTTTGTCGGTTTCAACGAAAGTGTGATACCCCTGATCGCCTACCACTACGGCGCGAAAAACCTGGAGGAGCTCCGAAGCCTCTTCCGGAAATGCACCGGTATCCTGTTCGTTTTTTCCCTTGTCTTCTTTGCGGTGTCAGAACTCCTGGCCGTTCCCGTTTCCGCGCTGTTCTCGGACGGGGATGCAGGGATTATGGCCCTGACGGTCAGAGGATTTCGGATCGGGAGCTTTTCCCTGATCTTCATGGGCGTGGCCATGTTTATTTCTCCTCTGTTCACAGCGCTGAACAACGGGCTGGTCTCCGGAGTGTTGACGGCATTTGAGATGCTCGTGTTCCCGGCGGCTGCTGTCATTATACTGTCCCGTGCCTTCGGCATGGACGGAATCTGGCATTCACTGAATGCTTCCTGGATTCTTTCCGTCCTGCTCGGTGCGGTCGTGCTCTATGGCCTGAAGGGACGCTATCCCTTCCTTCGGGGGGTGCTCCGGAAATCCCGAAAGTCGTCCGCTGAGCATCCGGAAGCTTGCTTGTAGGACTTTATATTTTGACAAAAATCTAGTAAAATTAAGCTCGAACTGTGCAAAAGCAGTTCGAGCTTTTTCTGTAGAGAGGAATGGAATTATATGGACGAATATGTAGAGCACATGGTGAAAAGAAATGACCCTTTATACTGGAAGGCAGCACTTGGAATTGCGGCAGTTCTGACAGTTATTTCACTGTTTCTGGCACTTCAGTATGCCTTTGCACTGCTCCTGCTTCTTGCGATGCTGGCAGCCGACTATGTCATCTGGCTTTTTTCAAGTGTTGAATACGAATACACTTATTTCGGCGGAAACATGGAACTTGACGAAGTTCTGAACAAGTCCCGCAGAAGAAAGATCGTAGAGACAAATGGTGAAGAGCTCGTCCTCTTTGCACCGAAGAATTCAGATGCCGCAAAAACGGAAATCGGTAATGCCAAGGTTCTGGACTATTCGGGAAACGGCCCTGAAGATAAAAAGTACGCATACATTTACATAAGGAACGGTAACAAAACCTGTATGTTTATTGAAGGCACGGAAGAGCTCCTGAAGCAGGTGAGAAGAAACACGCCGCAGAAGTATAAAGCGTATTGATAAACAAAGAGAAACCTGTCGGATCTTCCGGAACCACTCAGTGTCACGAAAATCCCGAATTGCATTTCTGCAGAGGGGGATTTTTATAATATGTGGTATTTTGCCGATATAAATCACAGAATGATGACAGGTAACAGTTCTGCCGATGGACCATTGACTCCGTCCCCATGATCCACCGGCTGAACTGCTACGATTATGGAAAAGACGATGATGCATGTGCCTTAAGGAGGGTTGATGCATGAAGATGAATTTAAAACAGTATTACAGAGGCTTTATCATAATATGTCCTATAGTGATCGTTTTGCTGTTTATTTACCAGATGGTATTCGTGAGCCGTTTTAACGCCAGGGAATACGTTGTAAATGGACCGGATACAAACGCCCCTACGTATTTTAAATATGACGGCAGAGGTGATTCCACTAGTGAATGGTTAAAAAGAGATTTTGACCTGAATGGGAAAAAAGTAGACCTGAAGGGGCAGACAATCGACGGAGTTCTTTATAATCATTCGGAAGACCTGGTGAGTCAGTGGACTCTCCGCATAAACATACGTGGAGACTGTTACATTAACAATGCCTGGTGCGGAACTGTTGAGATACATCAGGCCGTTGGGACCGAGGATGAAAAGGTTCAGAAGCTTGACCTTAGAAATTACAAGCTGGAAGAAGTTGAGCTTGATTATGTTTATGACGGTGACCTGCTTATCCCTCTTTCAAAGGGTGATTATGTGATATATTTTCCTTCGTCGAAGGATAATGAAATTCCTGCCGGACCTCATTCTGAGCTTACCACGGGTGTGATTTTTTATTACCTTGACAGGCTGGATCTTGATAATATCGATCTTAGTTTTTATTATCACAGGGATATAACCAACGGTACAGTATTTTATATCATTGTCACACTTCTTGTGATCTGGCTGGTAAATCTGATCATTTATCTGGCGTCCTTAAAGATATATGAGGATGCCCAAAAAGAACTGGAGCTTAAGAAGTCAGGCATATCCAGCATGTCTGATATGTATGATGCGATCTACATCGTGGATATCGTAAAAAATGAAATAGTTTCCGTGGTATCTGAGGGAGAAAGCGAGTTGAAGAGACCTGCGGAACTGGGGGCTAACGAACAGTTTAAGTATCTTTTTAACTACGATTGCTCAGAAACCTTTAAAGACAGTGTGCTTGAATTTACAGATGTCTCAACCCTCAGTGAAAGGATGAAGGGGAGAAAGAACATCACTTTTGAATATTTAAGTAAGTACAGAGGGTGGACCCGTGTATACTTTTTTGCCATGGATTACGTTGAGGGGCAGCCTGTAGACAGAGCGGTTTTTGCACTTCAGGTTGTAGATGATGAAAAACGTGAAAAGGACAGCATAGTTAAAAAGGTATCTGATTTTGAAAAAGACAGGGAGGAAAAGATAGGTCTGTTCCGTGATCTGGCGGCAGATATCATACACCATTGTAATGAAAGCCTTAGTCATGAACAGAATATGATTGATGAGATCAAGGACGAAAGGATACGTGAATATGCAATTAAGTCAAAACGCGGAATCGTAAAGGTATCAAATCATATGAAGGATCTGGAGGAATATCTCAAGATCGATGACGGTTCTTTTTATATCAATGCACAAGAGTATGATTTCAATGCACTGATTAAAAATATTGAAGAGGATGTGAAGCAGTATCTGGAGGGCAGTCAGATCACTTTCACTGTAAGTGTTCAGCGACCTGTCCTTCACGATCTGTATGGTGACGGTGAACGGATAAGATATTTAATACACTCATTGATACTTGATTCTCTGGGCAGAGTGGATACTAACGAGGTAAAGCTGGTTGTTTTTTCAAAGGAATTTGAGGATAAACTTCATCTCGTGATATCAGTCAGGGATGATGGAACAAATAGTGAAGATAATGGAAAATTCCGTCAGGGACTTGTTGACAGGATACTCACATTTATGGGTTCGAAACTTCATGTCATAGAGGATCCCGAAGGCGGCAGAGATACATATTTTGAAATAGACCAGTTGGTAGGGGGGCAGTGATGTATACATACGCCTATGGAATTTGCCTGTTAGTGTCTGTTCTGATATGGATCCTTATCGCCTGCAGAGGG
The DNA here is from genome assembly GCF_000424445.1 of Oribacterium sp. NK2B42. Lineage (GTDB taxonomy): Bacteria > Bacillota > Clostridia > Lachnospirales > Lachnospiraceae > Oribacterium. The sequence goes on along the minus strand of NZ_KE384190.1, from coordinate 25,667 downwards.
TATGAAAAAATCAATCCCTATACAAGTACTGCCTTTATCATCATAGTTATAGTTAATCTGGGTTATTGGCTGAAAAGTATGGTTCTCAGTCAGGAAGCAGCCATGATATGTTTTTGTATCTGCTATTTTGACAGCACGGTACTCTTGTCTATCATGATACTGTCAATGCTTAAGGCCCTGGATATAAAAACCGGATTTTCAATAAAGTTCCTTGCCTATGGAACAGCTTTTTTACATTTATTCATAGTGTGGACCAGTATTCACAATAGTAATTATTATGACACTATCACAATAATCCATACAAATATGGGTAATGTGACAAAAGTCACATACGGACCATTGTTACTGTTCCATACAGTTTACCTGTCTTTACTTATTGCTATATTTTCAGTATTGGTGATCGTGGCATATGTAAAAAAGGGCAGGTATTCAAAAAGAACTCTTTATATTTACACAGTGGGAATTTTCGTGGGATTGATGGCATATCTGCCGGATATTCTTGGATTGATCCAGTTTTCCCTCCTGCCTTTTGTTTACGTCATCACAGATGTGTTTCTGGTGTACAATTTCGAGAGATCCCAGTCACATGATCTTACTGCGCTTACGACAGAATATCAGAATGACCAGGCTGTCAGGGGATTGGTCGCTGTTGACACGCAAATGCGTTTTTTAAGCTGCAATGACAGAGCCTATGATTTTCTGCCTGAGTTAAGGGAGCAGGTAGTTGACGAACCCCTGATGGATGGAAGCGAGTTTACAAGGTTAATGTATCCCATGATGTATGCCTTTGAAAAAGAAGGCTTTGCATCCAGAAAATTTCAAACGGGGGATATAACCTGTATAGCAGAAATCCATACCTTTACCATCCGGGCTAATGAACCAAAAAGAGGATATGTTTATGAGCTAAGGGATGCTACGGAAGAACAGAAGGCCCTGGACCTTGTGAATTCCTACAATGAGTCTCTTAACAGGCAGGTTCAGGAGGCTACAAGGAACATAAGGAGCATCCAGAATAAGGTAGTTGCCGGTATGGCAAATATGGTTGAAAACCGTGACAACAATACCGGTGGTCATGTAAAAAGAACCAGTGACACCATAAATATCCTGGTTGGTGAAATTCGCAGACAGGGACTTATGGATATTGATGATGCCTTTGCCGATGATATCATGAGAGCTGCGCCGATGCATGATCTGGGCAAAATAATCGTAGAAAACAGCATACTCAATAAACCGGGAAAGCTGACGGATGAAGAGTATGAGATCATGAAGATGCATTCCACCAAAAGCGGTGAGATGGTTATGATACTGCTGGATGGTGTGGAAGAAGAACATTTCGTTAAGGTTGCCTATAATGTAGCCAGATACCACCATGAGAGATGGGACGGACGTGGTTATCCGGAAGGACTTGTGGGGTCCATGACTCCAATTGAAGCCAGGGTCATGGCAGTGGTTGATGTGTATGATGCGCTGGTAAGTAAGAGAGCTTATAAGGAACCTTTCAGTTTTGAAAAAGCTGCACAGATCATGTGCGAAGGCATGGGCACCCAGTTTGATCCCAATATGAAGGCTCCGTTTTTAGGCTGCAAGGCTCAGCTTGAAGCATATTATACTGAAATAAATGCACAGGGATGAACTTCCATCTGTTTTACAATTCAGGTAAGGCAGCCGGTGAACGGAGTCGTTTTGAGGAGACAATCCAGGGTATGCAGGCCTGGCTTGATAAACAGAGGGACCAGGAACGTGAATTCAGCAGCACATTCCACCACTATTGCACATAATACATATGGTGCCACTTTGAAATTATCGAGCTGGAATAGCATTTCCGGATATATTGAGTGAATGTTATGCCCCGGAAGCTGCATGAAACTGCAGCTTCCGGGCTCTTTCTGAAACTACAGTTTCCGGGCTGTTTACTGAAACTATAGCTTCCGGGCTGAAACTACAGCTTCCGGGCTCTTTCTGAAACTACAGCTTCCGGACTGAAACTACAGCTTCCGGGCTCTTTCTTGCTTTTTTGATTCTTTTGAGTTATAGTCTTTTAGGTTTCTAATTTCTAAGTTTTTCTTATTTGTGGCATTTTTTATCTGGTCACACAGATTCCATTATGCTATGACACTCGGTAAATGCAGTCATGAAACTGGGAGTGTTGTTTTTGAGATGCTTTGGGCTTTCTTTGGGTGTTCTTGACACTTGTAGAAGAATATAGAGTGGAATAGAGTGTTAAATTGGCTGAAAAATATGTAGAAAAAGTGTTTTTAGACACTCGTACGTGTATTAGAGAAATATTCGAGTGTTGAAAGATGCTATTTGATGCCCCAAAAGACACTACTGGCACGATCACAAGTAAATTGGAGTGTTATTAAGGAAAGGATAAAAATAAATAAGAACCATAATAAAGGCAACGGGAGGAAAAAGACAATACAAGATTATTCAAAAGAATTAAGACAGCAGATCAAATGGCTTGATCAGCTTATAACCGCAACAAGGAAATATCTAAATGCTATCAAAATAAGTGACGACAGACCGGTCAGAAGTTCAAAAAGAAAGAATGGATATCAATACTATTTACAGAAAACTGATGGAAAGCTGGAATATGTTAAAGAAAAGGATATTGATAAGGTAAAGCGTATAGTTCAAAGAGACTATTACAATGCACTATTGGATAATCTGCTGACAATGCGATACCGTATTGAAAGGTTTACAAAAATATATGATATTGGTTCTATTGCAAGGGTTTATGATGACTTGAGTGAAGCCAGAAAAGCGCTGGTAACGCCACTGATTCCTTCTGATGAAGCATATATTACAGAGTGGAGAGCACTTCACGTTGGAGGTACTAATACTTTTCCTGAGGAGGGGAAATATCTGACTGCAAGGGGTGAGCTTGTCAGATCAAAATCAGAAAAGATATTGGCGGATATGTTTGAAAAGTTCGACATTCCTTATGTCTATGAGTCCCAAATAGTTCTTCCCAATGGTAAATGCTTATATCCTGATTTTGCATTACTGAATATGCGAACAAGAAAAACAATCTATTGGGAGCATTTTGGGCTAATAACGGATGGAGATTACGCCAGGCATGCATTGTTAAAGATTAATCAGTTTGATAAGATGGGAATTGAAGTGGGAAAAGAGTTAGTTATTTCTATGGAATCCAATGAAATACCGCTGGACATTAAGCAGATAGAAAAGAAAATAAAGGAATACTTGTTATAATTCATGATGGATAATAAGGCATTTGACTCAAAGAAGATAGCGCAAGGCTATGCCAAGCGACCCTGGCTTCATAAGTCAGTAGTAGAGCATCTAAAAAGATTGCAGTCTTCCTAAGGATTATATACTTAAAAACGGTCTTGATGTAGGCTGTGGAACAGGGCTTTCAGCTAAGACACTAAAGCTCATATGTGACAAGGTAACAGAAACAGATATATCAGAATGTAATTGTTGAGACAATATCTTAAGTGATGACTACTACATCAAATAATAAGTATCTGACACATTATGTGCTGCTTTATAGTTGTAATACGTAGTCGGAATGACAGTACTCACAATATTTTTTGAAAAAAGTTTTAGATTTTTCACCCAAAAATACTAATACGCCAAGAACTCCTCCAATATTTTTTTGTGCCAATAGAAGTTACAGCTAAACAATAATTACAACAACAGAATAGTTTGAGATCCCCGCGGATGACTGTTATACCGGTCGCATTTTGGTTTGAAACTCTTACAAAGAATAACAGGAATGCATATGTAAAGCACCACATTCCTTTTATTATGGTTCCTACACAGATTTATCTGTCATTTTTAGGAACACTGTTCAGTAAAAAAATGACAAAGAGTAACAGTTCAGTAAGTGGACCGGGGGGACGGGGTTTGTGGTCCATTTTAGAAAAATGGACCACAAACCCCGTCCCCCCGGTCCACTTACTGAACTGCTACGACAAATAGAAAGTAATGGTTAATAGCAAATAATTATGTATTGAAATGCCAAAATATATATGTTATCCTCATAACTGTAACCGCTTACAATCGTAAAATTAAGCGATTATTTCGTCAATATTAAGTGCTTTAAAACATTGTGTTTATCAGTAAAGCAGGAGGTAATTGGAACTATTATGAACCCTTGGTATGTTTTGAAAAAAACTGTTATAGATACGACCCCTGAAGCTATAGCAGAAGGCATGGATGCAATCAGAGAAATGTTAAATGGTTGCGGGTTAAAACCCGCAGATATAAACAAGGCTGAGCTGGTTGCGGAAGAAACATTGTCAGAGATGGCTGCTCATGCGGATCAGGATGCTAAAATAACACTTTCCATCAGAATGTTTCTTGAGACAGTTACTATGGAAATACGATGCAACGGTCAGGAATTCAGATTTGCACCGGCCGAGTCGGATTTTTCATGGAGTGGTTACGATCCTGAAGGTTCTACGGAAGAGGATATGATGCAGCGCCTTCACGGTATCATTGCTTACTCGTTTGCGGAAGAAGTAAAATATAAACATACAGGAGGATGCAACTTTGTAAAATTAGTTGCAGTACGCTCTAAAAGATCTTTTTTGTATCATACTGTCGGAGCTATGTTTCTTGCGATTCTTGTGGGAATGCTTCTGTCGTCTGTCAATATGGAAGGCTTTAATTCCCTTCTGAACACCTACCTTCTGGTGCCGGTCAAGACCATGTATATGAATGCACTAAAAGCAGTGGTAGCCCCCGTGGTGTTTTTCTCCATCGTCTCCTGCATAGTACGTTTTTCTGACCTTTCAGAGCTGGGGAGAGTCGGAGGACGTATCATACTCATGTATCTCTTCACAACTTTGATCGCAGTTGCAGTTGGTTTTTCAGTCTTTTATCTGTTCCAGCCGGGAAATCCTATGAATGCATTGGGAATTGTGGATGTTAGTTCCATTACTTCAAAATCAATGGATGTGTCCATAAAGGATGTAGTTGTAGGCATTGTACCTTCAAACTTTGTAAAGCCATTCCTTGAATCCAATATGCTTCAGCTCATTTTCCTTGCTGTGGTCTGTGGTATAGCAACAGGTATGATCGGGAAATATTCTGATATGGTCAAGGATCTTTTTGAAGCAGGTAACGACCTCTTCTTAAAGATAACGACTATCATCATCGGATTCATGCCTTTTGCGGTATTTTGTTCAATCACATCCATGATGATCACAACAGGTGTTAAAACTATAATTTCTGTTCTTGGAATGCTTGGAACCTTCCTGTTTGGACTGGTATGCATGATGACGATATACTGTCTTCTTATACTTGTTATAGGAAGGGTAAATCCACTTCATTTTGTACAGAAATATGTACCCACGATGCTTCAGGTATTTTCCATGGCATCCAGCAATGCTTCAATTCCTGTTAATATGGATGCCTGTGAAAACCTTGGAATATCAAAGAAGATCTATAGCCTTTCTATCCCATTGGGTGCAACACTTAATATGGACGGAACCTGTATATATCTCGGAGTTTTTGCACTTGCCCTGGCAAAAACCTATGGAATCCCTGTTACAGGCGCAACTCTTTTTTCTATGAGTATCTCCATTATAGTTTTATCAATGGGTGCTCCGGGTGTTGCAGGCGCAGGACTGATCTGCCTTTCTGTTCTTCTTGAGCAGATGGGAGTTCCTCTTGAGGCCATAGGACTTGTTATGGGAATCGATTCTCTCGTAGGTATGTTCAGGACCATGTCCAACTGTCTCGGAGATGTGGCCGTAAGCACAATTGTTGCAAAACAGGAAGATGCTTTGGACATGGAGAAGTATAATGACAAAAAATCAAGCAGGAATGAGCATGATAAACAGCTTTCAATGGCCCATTAACAACATACCGCACTCACACAAAAGGAAGGTTTCAAAATGGATATTACGACAAGATATGATTCAGGAACTATATATCTGTATATAACAGGAAAACTAAGCTCGACAACAGTAGGCGACCTGTCCCAGGTCATTGACCGCATACCGAAAGATACAGAAAAGGTAGTATTGGACTTTTCTAAAGTCTCATATATTTCATCCTTTGGACTAAGGGAAATACTTCGTCTGAAAAAACATATGAAGGACGGAAGTGATCTTACCATTGTGGGATGTAATGAGGATGTTCTTGAAATATTCATAGAGACCGGTTTTGACAAAATGGTAAATATTCAGGAAGGTTCTTTGGAAGAATCTCCGGAAACCCTTTCGGTTAAAGACTTGTTCCTGCTTAAAGTCAGTACCGCTCCTCAGAAACCATTTGTAGTTACAGACCACCGGATATATACCTATGAGGACATAAATCATTACACCCATATACTTGCGGCAGATTTATTTAGAAACGGAGTACACAAGGGAACTCATATAGGCATATACAGTGGCAACAGTGTTAACTGGGTGATCTCGTTCCTCGCAGCACAGATGCTGGGCGCCATAGCTATGCCCCTCAATTTTCAATATACCATCGATGACCTTATCCAGCTTTCCGGCATCGGTGATATCACCCATCTTCTTATAGGTGATGTACAGAACGCCGGAACCATAGATGAATTCAAAAAAGCAGTCATGGCTAATGACTCCAAAATACATCAGGTACTTGAGATAGGTAAAAATGTAGACTTCAGCTTACGTGACGCAGAGTTTGAACCTCTTCAGGATCAATTCAAAGGTAAACAGGAGGCAGAAGATAACTGCTGTATGCTGTTCACTTCAGGTTCTACCGGTAAACCAAAGGCTGTACTTTTGTCTTCGGCAGGAATACTTCATTCGGCAAAATGTAATGTTGAATTCATGCATTTGTCCGAGAATGACAGGATATGCATGAATGTTCCCCTTTTCCACACAACAGGTTTGATCCGGGGTTTCCTGGCTGCTCTTTATTCAGGAGCCAGCATTCATATCCCTGAAAATTTCGAAACCGGAACACTTCTTTCTTTTATAGAAAAGCAAAAGTGTACCATCATGAATGCGATACCGGGAACCATCATATCAATGGTAAATGATCCTTCATTTTCGGAAGACAAATTAGCAAGCCTTCGATGCTCTATTCTTACAGGTGCTCCGGCAACGGAAACACAGATGCGTATGCTTATGGAAAAAATGCCCGGAAATCATTTTATCTCTTCCTACGGCATGAGCGAACTGTCACCCATAACTGCGACTCTTTACGGAGACAGTGTTGAACATATCTGCCGCAGTGTAGGAAAAGTTGCTGATGGAGTTAAAGTCGAGATCCTGGATTTTCATACAGGCATGCCTCTCCATCCAGGAGCAAATAACCGCGGTGAGATCGTTGTCCATGGTGACAGCGCAATGACAGCCTACTATAAATTGCCGGCTGAATCACAGGCTCTGGATGACAAAGGACGCATACGGACCGGTGACTTCGGATTCTTCGATTCTGATGGATATCTTCATATCTCAGGCAGAATGAAAGAGCTGATCCACTGTAACGGAAAAACCATAGAACCAAATGCTGTAGGTAGTGTGATTGCGGAATATGCACCTGTTTCTGATGTCAAAGTAGTAGGTATAGCCGATGAAAAGGACGGGGAAGTTGCCGTGGCATGCATCAGCCTCAAGAAAAACACTCAGGAACAGCCTGAATACAATGAAGCAGAACTTGTTGCATTCTTAAAGAACCGTTTGCCCGATTACCAGATTCCAAGAAGATTTATGATATACGACAAGCTGCCCACTCTTGCCAACGGAAAAGTAGATGCTGTTACTTTGAAGAAAGACGCTCAGAAAGCTGCAGAAGTCTGAAAGCGCTAAAATGACTGGGCAGGTCAGCACTGCAATTTTGTATGTCAGAGACAAACGGCGAGAAACATGCGTTTATAGCCGAGGAGGATATAATGGAAAAAGAATATAAAGGTACCAAAATCTGTGCTGTACAGGGTGATATAACAAAAACAGATGGTTTGGATGTATTGGTTATAGGCGCTGACGAGAGCCTGTATCTGGATAGCGGTGTTTGTAAAGCCATCCATTCCATTGCCGGACCGGAACTTCTTCAGGAAGTCAAAAAACTGGGGGGTTGTAAAACCGGTGAAGCCAGGATAACCGGTGCTTATAATGCCAATGCTGATTTTATCATTCACACTGCAGCACCCAAATGGCAGGACGGTATGCATGATGAAGTTAAACTCCTTTCTTCCTGCTATAAAAGCATATTAACATTAGCTGCCGAAAATAAAGCAAAAAACATCGGGCTTCCTTCTCTTGGTACCGGTGTCTATCATTTTCCTTTGGATCTGGCATCTGAAACTGCGATAAATACAGCAAAAAATTTTGTGGATGAAAATGCAGGAGCATTGGAAAGCATCACCTGGATTCTCTTCGACGAGCAGACCTTTAAAACCTATGAAGCTGAAATTACAGCCATGGTTTAAGGGGGACCAGTGAATTGATCAAAAACCTTTTTCCGATAATTCCCAGAATCGAGAATGACGGGATAGTACTTGACAGGATAACACAGAAAGATGCCGAAGATCTCAAAGACTTTGTCTCATCTTCAGCTGTGTATGAATATGAACCTACGTTTTTATTTGAGAAAAAATATGATGATGTAACTTATGTTATAGATCATCTGTATGATGAATGCCTGGAAAGCTCCCTGATACTTGGAATATATGTCGACGATAAGTTCGCAGGGATTGCAGAATTCTATGGATTTTCAGACAGGATTCATAAGGTAAGTATCGGTTTCAGACTGTCCGAGAAGTATTGGAGCAGGGGAATCGGTACCAGGGCAGTTAAAGCGATGATAGACTATCTGGAGACGCAAACAAACATCGAGATAATCCAGGCAAGCACCCTTCCGGAAAACAACAGATCAGCCCGTGTTCTCGAAAAACTCGGCTTTACTCTGGTAGTAAAAAATTCCGATGAAGACTGGGGCTTCGGCGGTCTGACTCCGACAGATAAGTGGATTCTGTAACCGGGTTCCAGGGAAAAATTAATATGACAAATAAGGCGATGGCCAACCATATTACAAGACCATAGGTGCCTATCAACGTGAACGTTTAACTTTAGCCGTCAGAGCCGGAATTTCTCCGGTTCTGACGGTATTTTTTTGTGATTATTAAATGTCCGAGGCCACTCAAAAGCTATTCAAGGAATGCCTCGATTACTGGTGTGATGTGAAGAAGGATCCCGGCTCAATACAGCGGAGAGGCTACTGCTATTATTGCGGAACGAAGATCTACCCTAATGACTGGCTTAAGGCGAGGGATGCCTTCGAGGAATATTATCAGATGACCGGTGATGCTTCGGCCGCCAATACCCTCGGTTACATCTACTATTACGGTAGGTGCAACGGCGGCGTGCCGGAGTACGACAAGGCCTTCATGTATTTCAGCGTGGGTCATGCCTACTCATATTTTGAAAGCACCTACAAGCTTGCCGATATGTTGGCTTACGGCTACGGAGTGGTCAAGGACGAGTATTCCGCAAATCATCTGTACTGGAAGGTTTACAAGCAGAACCTCAAGCGCTTCATGAAGGGTGACGACTGTAAATTTGCCGATGCAGCCCTCCGTAAGGGTAATGTCTACAGAGACGGCATCGGAGCTGAGGCTAATGCTGAGACCGCTTACTATTACTACCTGCAGGCAGACTACGCCATCAGGAAGAGGATTGACAGTAACTATTACGGGGATACTGTGGTCTTTACCGGAATCCAGAAGGCTCTGGAAGAGACCCGGAAGGAGTTTGTCGATAAAGGACGGACTGTAAAGTTCTTTTCTCCCGGCTGGACCAAGTGGACACTTATAAAGCACAGAAGATGCAGACTTACTATAAAGGAACTCAATGATGGGGTTTTGGCGCTGGATGCTACGCCGCTTAAGAGAAGAGATGAAGATGCTGCGCCGCAGATGCTCATCACAGTGCCACGGGCGGATTACTGTGAGCTTAGAAAGAGTATAAGGATCAAGACGACTCCGGAAACCATGTATGAGGTCTTTAATGGGGAGTCGGAGATTGTCTTTGACAGCGTAGAGTATGACTGGAGTGAGAAGAAGACAAGGTTTTACCTATATGACGATTTGGTAGGAGAGATAAGTACGGAATACTTTATCTTCACTGCACTGGCGAAGAAGAAAGCGGAGGAGAGTGGAGAAGTATATCATGTTGTGTCCGTAGTGTTTGAAGGAAAGGCACGATGCTTTGATTATCTATGCGATGACAAGACCGTTAAGGTTGGAGATACAGTCATAGTCAATGGATATGACGGTGAGACACCGGTTAAGGTTGTGGCGGTTGCAGATAAGTACGAGAGTGAGCTGGTGCTGCCGGTGGAGAGGTATAAGAAGGTTGTGAGGAAAGATGGGTGAATTCCGGTGGAGAAATTTTACTCCAACTGCGTAATAAATCATTGGTTTTTAAATCTATGTAAACTGATGATTAGTATGTTTGAGTCGATATCTCATTTAGAGTATGTATACAATTGAAATATAGTATTTAAGATTTAAGAATCCATTAGGAAAGGGACTATTTCATGATAAAAGCTGAATTGATTTATAATCCATATCTTCTTGATACAGAGGTTCGATTCAATGGAAATCCCCCAAGAATAAACAGTCTTGTAGAGAAATATCAAAAAGAAAAACTTCAAACCTGGGTAAATAAGATTCCTTCCATATTCTACGATGAAATGAACGGATATAATTTTGAGCTGGACTTTACCGGTACAGAAATGGACTATGAAGAGTTAAAAAAATCTTTCTTACAAGCCGGAGTCGGAAAAGACCTTGTACAGCTTTTCCACAAGGGCAGTCTCGACAGCAGACAAGAAAAATCACATTCGATAGATGAATTATTGAAGTGGCTTGACGATACCCCTAACAGAAAGTTTGATTTACATTCATTCAGAGACCACAACAAAGAATTATTTGATAGTGCATATTCATTTGTTGTAATAGGGGGATCAGTAAATCCTGACAGGATATTTGCGGATATTGACATATCCGTGGAGAATGTTGAATCGGTAGATGAATTACGTAAAACTGATCTTCATAGCACCCCGGTTCTCTTTTATATTGATCGCAAAACAGCTAGTACATTGCAATACAATCTGTTAGAGCTTTTGAAGAGAGATGATATTACACAGGATCAGCTTTTCTTCATGATAAGTCCTGCTCTTGGAGAAAAAGCTGAAAGAGAAATACGAGATCTGGGTGTGAAAAAACCACAGGTAGTAACATCTGTTGATGACCCTCTTATCTTTAGATATTTTGAACTTTTTCCCGAATCAGAATATATTTATGATTCAATTAATGTGTTCCAAAAACAGGCTGATGAGTTAGGAGCCATTCTTAAAGAAGAAAACAGACAGAGTGAAATAACCAACCGGGATATCCATGAAAAGATTAAAGAGTTGGATAATATTCTGACCAATTTAAAAATATCCAATGACCATTTTTACAATAGAGAGAATCTTGATCTTCCATTAGATCTTATAAGAGCCAAATCATATTTGATTGACAATATAAATCAATGGAAAATTAAAAAAACCAAAATCACAGATGTGGCAGAGGCCAGATCATTAGCTTATGAATTTGAATCAGAAGTTTTTAGGTTTTTTGATGATTTCAAGCATGCTGTAAATCAATTCTATTTTATTCAATGTGCCACACTCATGACTCTTTGCGATGAATGGTACAAGGGTGCTCAATATAAAGAAGATTTTAACGTTAAAGAGATAGTAGCTTCTGAACTATCTGAACACTCGATACATCGAATAGCCGACGAATTAATGGATATAAAAGAAGAACAATATGTCATACCAAAAGATGATTTTTTCGGAAAATTATTTAAAACTTCCGAGGCATCAATTCAAGAACCGGTTCTGGAAACAATATACTACTATGAAAACTGGCGTTCACATGCCGCAAATGTTGTTGGACCGGTAGCGGATGACATGATTAATGAAGCCTATTACAACTTACAAAAGTATTTCTCTGAATTGTCCGATTGTTACATGAAGCATATAGCTATTCTTATTCAGGAAGTAACTGAGGAAAAGGAACTTGTGTCATCACAACTTACGGAAGATGAGAAATTACTACAGGCAGATAACGACTGGCATACCGCTTTCTGTGATAAGCTCCGAGATATAGAGAGGTCCTGATTATGAATGAATTACAAGAGCAACTGTCCGCTGAAATAGTCACACAGGATATGACTATGGAGAACCGTCTTGCAATCATAGAGGATGGTATCCGGAAAAAGTATCTATCCAGATTGACAGAAATGCAAATAGTTCCTGTCGGTGAACTTCTGCCGTTGGAAGAGGATTTAATCCAGAATATCCGCCTTTTTCATGTTACCGAGATGGTATATAAAAAAGGTGAACCTGTTACGGATAAGTTCACGACTGTATTTAATACTCTTTCGACATATAATGCTACCGCATTCATAATCATGGATTCCGACGGTCAAAAGACAGATTTTTACATCGGTGTCCGAAATATGGAAAAGGATGAATTGCAGAAGCGTTCAACCGTTACCCTTGGTGACACCCTGAAGAATACATTCATTGGTCACTTCCCCGGAATGAAGATCTTAGGAAAGGACAGACAGCATATTGCTGCTCTGTCTGAAAAGATCATAAAGCAACAGAACGTTACATCAGTTAGCATTGTCGGAAACAGTAAGTCTTCAACAGAACAAACTAATGAACAGTTTGTTCAGGGGATAGAAAAGCTGGCTCTGGCGATGCATGGACGCCAATTCATAGGTCTTATTGTGGCAGAAAACCAACCTTCACAGATGATCCAGATGCTGCGGAAGGAATATCAGGATCTATATACAAAGCTCTCTCCTCTTCAAAAAGTACAATTATCTGAGAGTACATCCAATACTACGTCCAAAAGCAAGTCATTTGCCGAGATGAATGGAAAGCAACGAGCAGCACTTTTGGGAGGAGTACTTACTTCATTGGGCGGTGTAATCGGAGGTGCCATTGCAGGAGGAGCAATAAGTCCTTCAATCGGAATGACCGGTGGCGCAATGGTTGGTGGTCAGATTGCAGGACAGCTGAGCGGTTTCATCAATACTTTGGCTCCCACTGAACAGCAGAGTGAATCCCTCAGTACTTCAACATCAACTACAACAGAAAACAAAGTAGTAACTGATATGCTTCAAATGCTGGATGATTCTTTGAAACGTACGAGGGAATTTGACAGTTATGGCATGTGGAATGTTGCTGCATATTTTCTTTCTGATGACATGTCAGCGGCTGAGATTGCTGCCAGCAATTATCGTTCTCTTATGAATGGTGAGAACTCCGGAAGAGAAGTCTCATCAATAAATTCGTGGAGAAGCAATAATCCGAGAACAGTTGGTAATTATCATGATTTGACCACATATCTTTCCCGTTTTCTTCATCCGCTCTTTTATTACGGTAATAATGACCAATACGGTGTAATGACAAATGCTACTACAACTATTACCGGTAAAGAACTCGGAATACACATGGAGCTACCCAGGGCCACTGTATCCGGACTTCCGGTCATTGAGCATGCTGAATTCGGCAAAGAAGTTACTGCCTACCACCTGTTTTCAAAGAACACTGTGTCACGTCCGGAGGACAGAATGACACTTGGCAGAGTGTTTGATCTTGGAAAGATTACAAACAAAATTGTAGAACTCGATAATAAGAGCCTGAACATGCATACATTTATTACCGGATCAACAGGATCAGGTAAGAGTAATACCGTTTATCAGATGCTGGCTGAGCTTCATCAGGACAGAATTCCGTTTCTTGTTGTTGAGCCGGCGAAAGGCGAGTATAAGGATGTTTTCGGAAACTGGCCGGATACTAATGTATATTCTACAAATCCACGAGTAGCAGAACTTATTAATATCAATCCTTTCAGGTTTCCTAAATCTATACATGTTCTGGAGCATGTGGACGGATTGGTTGAAATCTTCAGTGTCTGCTGGCCAATGTATGACGCTATGCCGGCTTTTTTTAAGGACGCCATCTTACAATCCTATGAGGAGGTGGGCTGGGATCTTGGTTCTTCTACCTTTGATGGAGCAGAACCTGAATACCCCGATTTTGAAATTCTTATCGATCAACTAAACAAATTGATAGAAAGCTCCGATTATGCTTCTGATATAAAATCAAATTATCGTGGAGCACTGATAACCCGTGTTAAATCATTGACCGTCGGGCTCAATAAGTTCATATTTACGACAGAACAAACACCATATAAAAAGCTTTTCGATGAAAACTGCATTATTGATATAAGCAGGGTCAAGTCTACAGAGACGAAAGCTCTCATTATGGGGCTTATGGTTTATATCCTGAATGAGTACCGAGTTGATCAAAAGACAGAGAATAATAATGGATTAAAGCATGTCACTGTTCTTGAAGAAGCTCATAATCTGCTCAAAAACACTAAAGGTGGCGGAGAATCCGGGTTAGTGGGAAAATCCGTTGAGATGCTCACTCAGACCATTGCAGAAATCCGAACATATGGTGAGGGATTTATTATAGTTGATCAGTCACCATCTTCTGTTGATATTGCGGCAATAAAGAACACTAATACAAAGATCGTTCTCCGTACTCCGGAAGCAAATGACAGGGATGCTATCGGACGTTCGATAGGTCTCACCGTGGATCAAGTGAATGAAATAGCAAAACTACCAAGTGGTGTAGCTGTTGTTTATCAAAATGACTGGGTCGCTCCGGTTTTGACCATGATTGATAAAGCAGCTGTCACAGAACGGCCTTATGTGCCGGATAGAAGGACAGTTATTCGAACTGTAAGTTCCGCAAGAATATTGATCTTAAGGATGCTTATGCAACCATGGATTGGTAAGGGAAGGATAGATGAACAATCCTTAAAAGACTCTTTGAAAGTACTCGAAATATCACGCGGAGCAAAAAAGGTAATCTCCACATTAATAGATGACTACACACTCTTCAATGGACTTCTAAATTGGAAAACTGCAGATCTCCCTAAACTGCAGGAACTGGTCCAGGAAGTAATAGGCATAGATAATAAGGACTTTATGAATTTTAATACCCCTAAGGAATTACAGGTATTTGTTGAAAACAGACTGAAGCAGTGTTCTTCTGAAGAAATCAAGAACATCTGCTTTGTGTTAACATCAAAGGAATGAGGTGCACTTATCATGACTTTCGATACATTTGAATCAAGCGGCCTAGATACAGGAAAATTTGATTTAGGCGGTAAAATGTCAGCTCTCCATAGTGGTTTTGAGAGCAGTATTAGTTCCAAATATGATGCATTCATGAATATTCCTGATAGTATTGATAAGAATATTTCTAACTGGCTTGGAACTGATGTCCCAGATATGACAGCTGTAATGTCCTCGACAAAAGAAATGTATAATGGAACAACTCTTGATAAAGGAAAAAAATCATTAGGTTTAAAGGAAATAAGTGAATATAAAATAAACAAAGATTATGAGAACCAGAATATAAGACAACATGCTGGTTATGCAGCTGAGGTTATAAGTACAACAAAAGAAAATCTTATTGCCGAAAAAAATGATACGGGAGTAAAAACTTTTCGTACAGATGACCTACCGGATGAGTATAAAAAGTACGATCCGTATGAGTATAAAAAGAATGATCCATATGTTGACAAAATCCGAATTGACAGAAATGGGAGCATAGAGAGAATTCAGGTAAAATTCGTTGGAAAGGATGCCTCTGAATGCCTTTCCAAGCTTGCATCAAAAAAATACGACAAATATTTTAATGATGGTAAAGTCGATAAGATGGAGATTCCTAAAGATTATTATGATGATGTGAAAACTCTTATTCCGAAGAAGATTAGTAATCTCGAAGAACAGCTGCAACGTGTACGCGACAATGGCAACGTAGAGGCAGCTCAGAAATTAGAAAATCAGATTGAGCGTTATAAAAAGATCGATCAAATGGTTGAAAAGAGCACTGTTAGTTCTGATGAGGCAATTTACGCTGTTAAACATCCAGAAAGATATACAACTAAACTTTTCGTACAAGACACCTTTGTAGAAAGCCATAAGGCCGGAATGGATAGTGCGGCAATAGCAGTAACAATAACAGCGGCAGTGTCTACGGTTGATAATGTCGCGAAGGTTATGGATGGTGAAATCACGCCACAGGAAGCCTTTATTGATGTAGCAAAGGATACCGGAGTTGCCGGAGGTGTTGCCTATGGGACAGCATTTGTAAGTACAGCTGTTTCCCAGACCATGTCGGCGTCCAGTCATCAGCTTATTAAGTCTCTTGGAAAATCCGGAGTACCTGCAGCTGTAATATCTTTTGGAGTTCAGTCTTATGACTCTGTTATTGATTATGCAACCGGTCAAATAACTGGAAATGAACTTGCCTATGATTTAGGTGAAAATGCAGCTCAAGTGGGTGGAGGCATAGCCGGCGCTGCTCTGGCAGGTGCAGCTGTTGGATCAGTAGTACCAGTTGCAGGAACTGCAGTTGGCTTTGGTGTTGGTATGGTAGGCGGAATGATTGGTTGTGCGGTTGCTTCAGAGGCATATGCTTCAGCGGTTGAATTTGGTTCCGACCATGTTGATGAGCTGGCTGACAAAGCTAAGGAAATGGCCGATAATACTGTGAGCCTTGCAAAAGAGATCGTACCGGATAAAGTAGGCAACATAGTCGCTTCACTCAATGACTTTGCAACTTCAAACCATCTTCCTTTTAGTGTTTGATTTAACGAAAATAGAATCAGCAGATTTTTTAAATGTTTAATTTTGCAGCATATATAATTTCATAATCAAGACCAGCCTATTAATGGGCTGGTCTTCGTATTAACGACCATAGGTACCTGTCACCGTGAACTTTACACTAAATATAATTTAGAGATATGTACATTTTTTTGCAGTTTTGAAGAGATATAATAGCATATAGATGGAAACAGAAATACTTAAGTATGATTTTTTTGAACGTGAGGGTAAATATATGTATTATGATGGATTAACAAAACAGTATGCATTAAGTAAAACTATAAGAAATGAACTCGTTCCAATTGGTAAGACATTAGATAATATAAAAAAGAACCGAATTCTTGAAGCTGATATCAAAAGAAAAAGTGACTATGAGCATGTGAAAAAACTCATGGATATGTATCACAAGAAAATAATCAATGAGGCTTTGGATAATTTTAAATTATCTGTTTTAGAAGATGCTGCAGATATTTATTTTAATAAGCAGAATGATGAAAGAGATATTGACGCTTTTTTGAAAATCCAAGATAAATTGCGTAAAGAAATAGTTGAACAGCTAAAAGGACATACTGACTATAGTAAAGTTGGCAATAAAGATTTTTTGGGTTTACTAAAGGCTGCATCTACCGAAGAAGACAGGATTTTAATTGAAAGCTTTGACAATTTTTATACATATTTTACAAGTTATAACAAAGTGAGGAGTAACTTATATTCTGCTGAAGACAAGTCATCTACAGTTGCATATCGTTTGATAAATGAAAATCTGCCGAAATTTTTCGATAATATTAAAGCATATAGGACTGTACGGAATGCAGGCGTTATATCAGGCGACATGAGTATAGTGGAGCAGGATGAATTGTTTGAGGTTGATACATTTAATCATACATTAACACAGTATGGTATAGACACATACAATCATATGATCGGTCAATTGAATTCTGCTATAAATTTGTATAATCAAAAAATGCATGGAGCAGGCAGCTTCAAAAAACTGCCAAAAATGAAGGAATTATATAAACAATTATTAACAGAAAGAGAGGAAGAATTTATTGAAGAATACACTGATGATGAAGTACTCATAACAAGTGTACATAATTATGTTTCATACTTAATAGATTACCTGAACTCTGATAAGGTCGAATCTTTTTTTGATACCCTCCGAAAGTCAGATGGAAAGGAGGTTTTTATAAAAAATGATGTTTCAAAAACAACTATGTCTAACATTTTATTTGATAATTGGAGCACAATAGACGATTTGATAAATCACGAGTATGATTCTGCTCCTGAAAATGTAAAGAAAACGAAGGATGATAAATATTTTGAAAAGCGCCAGAAGGACTTAAAGAAGAATAAGAGCTATTCACTAAGTAAGATCGCAGCATTATGTAGAGATACTACCATACTTGAAAAGTATATAAGAAGGCTTGTTGATGATATTGAAAAAATATATACATCAAACAATGTTTTTTCAGATATAGTCCTATCCAAACATGATCGTAGTAAAAAACTATCTAAAAACACTAATGCAGTACAGGCTATTAAGAATATGTTAGATTCCATTAAAGATTTTGAACATGATGTTATGCTTATTAACGGTAGTGGTCAGGAAATTAAAAAGAATCTGAATGTATATTCTGAACAGGAAGCTTTAGCAGGTATACTCCGGCAAGTTGATCATATTTATAACTTGACTAGAAATTATCTGACAAAGAAGCCGTTTTCAACAGAAAAAATCAAATTAAATTTTAATAGGCCAACGTTCTTGGACGGATGGGATAAGAACAAAGAAGAAGCAAATTTGGGAATACTGTTAATCAAGGATAACAGATATTATTTGGGAATTATGAATACATCATCCAATAAAGCATTTGTAAATCCGCCAAAGGCAATTAGCAATGATATATATAAAAAAGTAGATTATAAACTTTTGCCAGGACCAAATAAGATGTTGCCTAAGGTGTTTTTTGCAACTAAAAATATAGCTTACTATGCGCCTTCAGAGGAGCTTCTCTCAAAATATAGAAAAGGCACACATAAAAAAGGAGATTCATTTTCTATAGATGATTGCCGAAATCTGATAGATTTTTTCAAATCATCTATTAACAAGAACACTGATTGGTCAACATTTGGATTTAACTTTTCAGATACGAATTCTTATAATGATATAAGTGATTTCTACCGTGAAGTTGAAAAACAGGGATATAAGCTTTCCTTTACAGATATAGATGCTTGTTACATAAAAGACTTAGTTGACAATAACGAGTTATATTTGTTTCAGATTTATAATAAGGATTTCTCACCATATAGTAAGGGAAAGCTGAACTTGCATACTCTTTATTTTAAGATGCTGTTTGATCAAAGAAATCTGGATAATGTTGTATATAAGTTAAATGGAGAAGCTGAAGTATTTTATCGTCCTGCATCAATAGAATCAGATGAACAGATTATTCATAAATCCGGGCAAAATATAAAAAATAAAAATCAGAAACGATCAAATTGTAAAAAAACCAGTACCTTTGATTATGACATTGTTAAAGATCGAAGATACTGCAAGGACAAATTTATGCTGCACTTACCTATAACAGTAAATTTTGGAACTAACGAGTCAGGAAAGTTCAATGAATTAGTTAATAATGCAATACGTGCAGATAAAGATGTAAATGTTATTGGCATTGACAGAGGTGAACGTAACTTGCTCTATGTGGTCGTTGTTGATCCATGCGGAAAGATAATAGAGCAGATATCGCTAAATACAATAGTTGATAAGGAATATGACATCGAAACCGATTACCATCAGTTATTAGATGAGAAGGAGGGAAGCAGAGATAAGGCGCGTAAAGATTGGAATACCATAGAAAACATAAAAGAATTGAAAGAGGGATATCTGAGTCAGGTGGTTAACATCATTGCCAAATTGGTTCTAAAGTATGATGCAATTATTTGTCTTGAAGATTTAAATTTCGGTTTCAAAAGAGGACGTCAGAAAGTTGAAAAACAGGTTTATCAAAAATTTGAAAAGATGCTCATTGATAAGATGAATTATTTAGTATTGGATAAAAGCAGGAAACAGGAATCGCCTCAAAAGCCAGGAGGAGCCTTAAATGCTCTGCAATTAACATCAGCGTTTAAAAGCTTTAAAGAACTTGGTAAACAAACAGGTATAATATATTACGTACCTGCTTATCTTACAAGTAAAATTGATCCTACTACGGGATTTGCCAATTTATTCTATATTAAATATGAAAGTGTTGATAAAGCACGTGATTTTTTTTCAAAGTTTGATTTTATTAGATACAATCAAATGGATAATTATTTTGAATTTGGATTTGATTATAAATCTTTTACAGAGAGGGCAAGCGGTTGTAAAAGTAAGTGGATTGCATGTACAAACGGAGAACGTATTGTGAAATACAGGAATTCTGATAAGAATAATTCATTTGATGACAAAACAGTTATATTGACAGATGAGTATAGAAGTCTATTTGACAAGTACTTACAAAATTACATTGATGAAGATGATTTAAAAGACCAAATTCTTCAAATTGATAGTGCTGATTTTTATAAAAATTTGATCAAGCTATTTCAGCTTACATTACAGATGAGAAATAGTTCATCAGATGGTAAAAGAGACTATATTATTTCACCTGTTAAAAATTATCGTGAAGAATTTTTCTGTTCAGAATTTAGTGACGATACTTTTCCAAGAGATGCGGATGCAAATGGTGCATACAATATTGCCAGAAAGGGTCTTTGGGTAATTAAACAAATTAGAGAAACTAAATCAGGAACAAAAATTAATTTGGCAATGTCAAATTCTGAATGGTTGGAATATGCTCAGTGCAACCTATTATGAGCTGATACATGACATATGGATGATGCTATATTAATTACTGAATTAAATGATTTTATATTTTGCCCAGTTTCCATTTATTTTCACAAAATGTATAAAGATATGGATAGGATGATATATCAAAATACTGATCAAATAAATGGAAACGCGGCACACAAAAGTGTAGATGAAAGTACATACACTACACGTAAAGATATACTTATGGGAATTGATGTATATTGTGAGAAATATAATCTTATTGGGAAAATAGATATTTTTGATATCGCTAAAAAAACGCTCAGAGAAAGGAAGAAAAAAGTTAAAAATATTTATGATGGATATGTATTTCAAGTATATGCACAGTATTTTTCTCTAGTAGAGATGGGATATGATGTTAAGAAAATAGAAATATATAGTATAGATGATCACAAAAAATATGATATACCGTTGCCTTATGCGAACACGGATATGCTATTCAAGTTTGAAAAAGTAATAGATGAAATTAAACATTTTTCTATACATGAATTTATTCAGACTAATGAAGCTAAGTGCCTTCATTGCATATATGAACCAGCATGTGATAGAACGCTTATAAAGTAAGTTCAGAGGAATAGTCTATGTTGGATATTAATGATTTCTCAAAAAAACAAATTATAGTTTTTATGCCTGCTAGAGGAGATAAGCTTTCTTATAGAAATGACAATTTGATAGTTTGATTATATTAATAGTCTTTTGGATATAGGATATACAATATTGTTTAATTTTATAGATTGTATACTAAGTGTTTACGATTTCGATGTATATAGAGGCGTTTTACATACAGATTTTTATATGAGAAAATCATTAGTGTGTGACCTTATGGAACCATTTAGACCAATAATTGATTGGAGAGTCAGAAAGGGGATAAATTTAGGACAGTTTAATAAAGAAGATTTTACATTGATAGGTCATCAATGGCAGTTGGAATATAAAAAAGCAAATTTATATTCCATGATTTTTTTAGAAGATCTGCTTGAAAATAAAGATTCTATATTTCTTTATCTACGGGGTTATTACAGAGCTTTTATGAAAGGAAAAAATGCTAGTGAGTTCCCGATATTTGATATGAAATCTAAGTCTATTTCTCTTCCATAGGAGTAAGTGTATGATTATAATCAGCTATGACATATCAAATGATAAATTGCGTACCAAATTTTCTAAATATTTAGGTAAGTATGGACACAGAATACAATTTTCAGTTTTTGAAATTGATAATAGTGAAAAAATACTTAATAATATTGTGGCAGAAATAATCAATGAATATGAAAAACGTTTCTCACAAGAAGATAGTGTTATAATTTTTATGATGTCAAGTAGTTGCAAAACCATAAGATTTGGGTATGCTATTAATGAGGAGCATGATTTGGTTATGATAACTTAATTGCAAACCTCTTACTTGATTTTAGAATGGTTCTAGGATGTATGATATACTAAGGATGAAATTGGCTAAAATGCACTATTATATCGCCGTAGAATCTTCAAAATGCATGCATTTTGACA
>NZ_KE384190.1:0-3012 GCF_000424445.1 Oribacterium sp. NK2B42 | reverse complement strand
AAGCCTAGAACTTATAAATTATTTCTACTGTTGTAGATTTACAGAATGGACAGATGGAGCAGAATGCCTAGAACTTATAGAACCATAGGTGCCTGTCACTGTGAACACATAATCAAGACCAGCCTATTAATGGGCTGGTCTTCGTATTAACGACCATAGATACCTGTCACTGTGAACTTTAAATTTAATCAATTATCAATGGTGGGTTTACCCACTATAAATGACGAAAGGCCTTACAAAGCATTCGTGAAACTTGGGTTGATATAGATGATATATATTGTCGAAAAGAGTACAGAGCAATTCTTATTTAAAAGATCTATTAGAAAGAGAGATCCTTTAAAGCAGGTATTACGGAGTTTATTATGGATAGATTTTTTCTTATTGATTTTGAAAATGTAGGTTGTGGCGCTTTATCTAATTGTAAGGGTCTTAGTAAATCAGACCACATAATAATTTTCTATACCAATAACGCCAATAAGATAGATCTTAATATCATCAACGAGCATGGTGGAGCCGAACTTAAAACAGTCAGAGTTCCCGCTAAAAGTCAGTCGATTGATATGCATATTGTTTCGTATATGGGTTACCTAATAGGAAAAAACAAGGGAAAAAATGCAAATATCATCGTTGTGAGCAAAGATAAGGATTACGACAATATCATAGAATTTTGGAAAACAACAGAAAATGCAAATGTTTCAAGAGTACAAAGATTAGAAATGCCTTCTAGAAAGAAAACGGAAACAGCTAAGAAATCTAATCAGGTCAATAATAGTAAACCAAAGAAAGCACCTAGTAAATCAGAAATCAAATCGGAATTAAATAAACAAATCCAGAAAGCAATGTCAGAAAACGGGTATGCACAAGAAGCGATTAATTCAGTAGCAAAGATTGTTACTAAACAATATGGAAAAGAGAATTTCAAGCAGAATGTTCATAATGAACTTAGAAAAGTGTATAAACCATAGGTGCCTGTCACTGTGAACGGATAAACCCTCTTTTTTATGTATAGAGATGTATTGAATAATCATTACATGAACGATAATATGATTATGATAATTCCATGTGATACATGTATAAGATACTGAAATGATAAGGGAGCACTATGACAGGAAAACTATACGCTGTTGGAGTAGGACCCGGGGATCCGGACCTGATGACATTAAAAGCTCTTAAGACAATTAAAAATGCCGATTGTATAGCATGTCCGGAAAGTCATGGTGAGCCGGGAGTAGCATATGGGATAGCGAAAAAGGCTGTTCCGGAAATTATTTCAAAAGAACTGTTACTTTTAGAATTTCCCATGCATAAGGATGATCTGTCTGATGCACATAATAAAGCTGCTGAACAGATCATATACCATCTTTCATCCGGGAAGAATGTAGCTTTTCTTACATTGGGGGATCCAGGGATATATTCTACATTTTTTCATATTGCAGGTATGATAAAGGAACAAGGATATGAATTCGAGATAATCAGCGGTATTACTTCCTTTAGCGCTGCCTCCGCAAAGTTGAACCTTCCACTTTCCCTAGGCGACGAATCCCTGATGATAACATCAGGGATGTACTGTGAATTTGAAGGCACACTTGTGATAATGAAAGCCGGAAAAAAGTTAAAGGAAATAAAGGGAAAAGCATTTGCCCATAATAAGCTTATCTATCTGGTTGAAAACTGTGGAATGCCGGATGAAAAGGTTTATTTTGACTCGCAATCCATTCCGGATGAAGCAGGATACTTTTCTTTGGTGATTGTGAAATAACCTTATTATTTCCTTTCCCCTAGTCTTTAAATATCAGAGGAAAATATATGAATGATTCATTAAAAGACCTCACGAAAAAAATCGTTGAATTCAGAGATGCCAGGAACTGGAAACAATTTCACAGACCTAAGGATATGGCCATATCCATCTCTCTTGAAGCTGCAGAACTACTGGAAGTATTCCAATGATCCGGGGCTGACACCGAGGTTGATACAGAGAAAAAGCTTTCCAAGGTCAAGGAGGAACTGGCAGATATATTGATTTATGCATTGCTGATGGGAAATGACCTTGGTCTCGACATACCGGAAATCATTAATGCCAAACTTGCCGATAACAACAGAAAGTATCCGGCAGAAAAAGCATACGGAAAAGCAGACAAGTACACCGCTTATGTTACCGATGGAGGAAACCATAGGTGCCTGTCTCCAACGTGGTCTAGCCAAAGGTGTTCAATTGTTTTAACCTATACTCGTTTCTTTTTGTGGAACAAATTCTATTTTTAAGGCCATATGTAATGCCTGAGCTATTCTTTGTAAAGTCTTTACAGATGGATTTCCTGTTCCATGTTCCAATCTGCTGATATCAGCCTGTGATATTCCTGTGGCATCTGCCAATTGTTTTTGTGTCATTCCATTTTCTTTTCTGGCATCAATTAATGCCTGTATTAGAGAATACTCAGGTTCAAGTGCATCATATTTCTCTTTAAAAACAGGGTCTTTAAGCTGTTCTTCTATGAAGTCATTTAAGGTTGTCATTTATTCTCCTTCCTGGCATAATAATCAGCCCTATATGTCTTTGCTAATTCGATTTCTTATATATCGTAGTTTAACGAAAGAAGGAATTCCTTTGCGGGGATTTTTCCATCAGCGGTTTCATAGATATTGTGTTATATTCGTTCATTATTTTCCTCTATAGTTTCAATAGTATGTGTTTTATCACATATCGTCAATTGCTTTTATTAATTTTTTTGATAAAGTGGGAATTCTTTTTGAATAATAGACTATTATTTCTTTTGACTTGAGAATCATATCATGGTCTAAGGAAAATGCATATGGTCTGTTTTTAGACCATATAGAAATATTGGATATTCAGTTTCCTTTCAGCATCCGGTGATATTATATGACCATCAGATAAGGAACATCTGATACCCCTAAAATGTTTTTTCATACTAATTTCCATGCCGCCGGCAAGCGGCGGCACAAATAGATATGAAAGTATCGACCGTCCTTTAGTATGTATTTATAATAAAAGCG
>NZ_AUJX01000021.1 GCF_000424445.1 Oribacterium sp. NK2B42 | reverse complement strand
ATCTTATAAGGATCAGCCACATAAATGCCTGGGGAACTTCCCGACTGGCATTCGATGGCTCCGGATATGTAGAGCGACGTAACAGGATGACTACCGATCCCATGCTTAAGAGCTACTCCATGTGTAAATTCAGTTCGGGCAAGTATTATAACTGTGACCTTAACGCAACATATAATATCGGATCAAGATACTTTGTCCGTGAGATCTTAAAATCCCTAACCGTGAGCGAAGGGTTGGCATTGCAGGCAAAAGTCCCTGCGGCTGCCAAGAGAAGCCAATGCACCTTATCTACGTTAATTAGTCTTAATGCGGAATTATGCAACCTGAGTGTCGCGTAATCTCTGAGTTTAGACTGTATAGTAGAAAGGAATTCCGTCTCTCTAAAGGAGACAATATAAAAGAGCCTCGGGAAAATCCAGAAACTCTTTTGTGTTAAATTTGGAAGCACGCGACTTTAGTCGTGTGAGGCTTCACAAGCTTATTTTCACTGAGGATTCGGGGCAGGAGATTGCCGATGCACTGTTCATTTCAAGGCGGGTTTTGCAGCGGCATGTTGCAGCTATCTACGAAAAAACCGGAACTAAAAGCCGCGTGGGACTGTTCAGGATCTATCATAAGGTGAGGTTAGAAATATGAAGCCAAGAGAGGAAATGACAAAAACTGAGTTTGACTAGATGATGGCAAACGGACTTAAACAGGCAATGGAAGATGACTCTTTCGATGTGGATGAGGTCTTTTCTGAGCTGGAGATGTAACGCATGAAAACGTATACAATTTAGAAGAGTTTAATAAAAAAACAATGAGGACGTTTCCTGCCTGCGGGAAACGTCCTCATTGTTTTTATACGGTCCTCCCTTTAATCCCCGACTCTTTCAATGCCTTCAGGAATGACTCTTTGTTCAGTCCAGCGATGAGTTCCTCCGGGAAATGAACCTCCTCAAGAAGAACCTTTGTTTTCTCAAAGCGTCCGATGAGGTTTGATATATGTGCATCGGTTGCGATGGAAACCTTGCAGCCTTTCTCGGCGCAGATTTCAAGAAGCTCCTTGCAGCGGCTTCTGGTTATGCTGTCCTCCGCCTCGCTTCCAAACTCGAAGCTGTGTTCATTAACCTCCAGAAGCTTGTTGAGACTCTTTGCGGCATCAACGATAGCTCTGAAATCCACATCCAGCCCGCTTCTTCCCATGTGTCCGAGGATGAAAACCTTCTCATCCTGGAGCGCCTTTATATACATGTCCGTAAGCTGGGTTCTGCTTGCCCCTTTTGTAAATGCCTTTCCGTGTATGCTTGCAATCACATAATCCATTTTTCTGGTAACCAGCTCATACAGATTTGTGGGTCTTATAGGGTCGCCTACGATATTTTTGTCGACGCTGATGTCCTGTCCGAAAAGTCCTCCCTGAAGATTCACTATATCTACCTCGCAGCCTGAGAGAAGTGTCACGCCCATCCATTCCTTTGGCCAGATGGTTGGAGAAGTTGCAAGGTACTGATAGTTTTTGAGATTAGTATATTCCGGCCAGAGCATTTCTGAAAAATGGTCTGTGGATGCCAGCAGCTCCATTCCGTTTTCTTTGGCCTCGATAACATTTTCCCTTATGGTTGAGTAGGCATGCCTGCTGTATAAAGTATGTGTATGTGTGTCACATTTTATATCGTACATAGTTTACCCCCTGAATCAAAAGATATAACAAACATATAACACGGACCGGCAAAACAGCCCGATTTTATGTTACTATTCTGACTTTGTGGCAAAAGCCGCTTATTACTGGTAGAATATGCTTGAAATCATAACACAGATATAATATTTTTTTAAGGCACATAATGACCAAATCATTATGGTTTTCTAAGAGATAATTCGGGCAACCGGAAGTTAAAATATATGAAATGGAGATCAATATGTCAGAATCTTTGGTTTCAAACGGAAAAATAGTTTTAAAAAAGGGTGAAGGCCGCACCATCAAGGAGGGCGGAGCCTGGATCTTTGATAATGAAATCGACCGGTATGAAGGTGAATATGAAAACGGAGATATCATCACCGTTTCCTACTTTGACGGCTTCTTCATGGGCTATGGTTTTATAAATCACAATTCCAAAATAAGAGTTCGAATGCTTTCAAGATGGAGAAAGGAACCTATCGACAGAGAATTTCTCCGTGAGAGAGTGAAGAATGCCTGGGAGTATCGAAAGACCGTTGTGGATACAAGCTCCTGCAGAGTCATCTTCGGAGAGGCTGACTGGCTTCCGGGACTCACAGTTGATAAATACGAAGATGTGCTGGTGGTTGAGTCATTGGCACTTGGAATCGATAGACTTAAGGAGATGATACTTGAGGATCTGGTTGAGATTTTGAAGGAAGACGGCATTAACATAAGAGGAATCTATGAGAGGTCAGATGCCCCGGTCAGAAAGAAAGAGGGCATGGAGCCGCACAAGGGGTTCATCGGGCCTGAGTTCGATACTGATGTTCTCATCACAGAGAATGGCGTTAAGTATATGGTGGACGTTGTAAACGGTCAGAAAACCGGATTTTTCCTCGACCAGAAGTACAACCGTCTCTCTATCCACAAGCTCTGCAAGGGCAAGAAGGTGCTGGACTGCTTCACCCACATGGGGACCTTTGCGCTCAATGCCGGAATCGCGGGGGCGGCTTCCGTTGAGGGACTCGATATCTCCGAGCTTGCTGTGCAGCAGGCTACTGCCAATGCTGAGAGAAACGGTCTTTCCGATACGGTTCACTTCCGCGTGGCTGACGTGCTGGATGAACTTCCGAAGCTTAACAAAGCCGGGGAGAAGTACGACGTGGTGATCCTCGACCCGCCGGCATTTACAAAATCAAGAGAAGCTACAAAGGCAGCTATCCGTGGCTACCGCGAGATAAACATGCAGGGCATCAAGCTTGTTAAAGACGGTGGTTACCTTGCTACATGCAGCTGCAGCCACTTCATGACTCCTGAGCTTTTCACCAAGACCATTGACGAGGCAGCCAACTCCGTTCACCGCCGCCTTCGTCAGGTGGAGTATCGCACCCAGTGCTCAGACCACCCGATCCTCTGGGCAAAGGACGAAAACAGCTATTATCTTAAGTTCTACATCTTCCAGGTGTGTGATGAGAAGTAAGGAATAAATAAAAGAATCTAAGAGGACTCGAAAGGATAGTAAAAAAATGAGAAAAGAAGCTACGATAAAAGAGTGGAAGAAGCTGTATGATCTTGCGGAAAAGTATGTCGAGCTGAAACCATGGGAAGTGCTGGATAATGAAGAAATGGTGTGTGTAAGCTTTTCCGAGGAAGACCGCGGATATTTTACCGTTATGGGAAACGGCGGGATGGAATATGGTTTTGGACTTTATTTCGGAGATATTGCCTTTAGGGAAATGCAACTACAGATACATGGTCATAACGGAGACGATTACATGATGTATATGCAAAACTGCATTGTGATGTTCATGGATCGTAAGGAAGTTATTCCTCCGGAGCAAATGGAAGTCATCAAAAAACTTGGACGAAATTATGGTAAAGGAAGAAAATGGATTTATTTTGAGAACCACGCCAGAGGATACTGCCCATACATACCTGATCAGCAGGATGTTATAAATACAACCAGGTATCTGGAAAAACTGATCGAAGCATTACCACAGATTGAAGCTTTAAAACCTCGGGGGATGCATTTGATGGGACATGGATTTGTGCATAAATCAGAAAAGTCAGAATGGAAGACTGATATGATTGTGTGGAACCAGAATGAACTTAGTAAATTACCTGTTGTTGTACAAAATGATGCTCTGAAGAATGAATCCGCAAAATGGAAGAAGCTTAATAGTTTATGGGAAGTGGATATTACTCACATGAATTCTATGGTAGAGGATGAGAAATACGACAGACCTTTATTCCCTCACCTTTTATTTGTTTTGGATCATAGTACCGGAATGGTGATCTATCAGCAAATGCTTGAGCCCTCAGATGATAATTTAGCAGTATGCAGGTATCTTTCCAATTTGATGAGTAACCACGGAATACCTAAAAAGATTCTTGTAACCGGAGATATCATGGAAGAGTTACTGTCTGTTCTCGAGAGTGCAGTGGGAGTACCGGTTGAAATCGCCAAAAAGAGTCATATAAATGATTTCAAAAGGGGATTGCAGAGGGATATGGGTAGAATGGGTCCCGAGGCGAATGGAAGTATGCTTAGAGCAATAGGCCTCAAGGATGAAGAAATTTCTGCACTTATGAAAATGGCCGGCGTGAAAACGGAAGAAGAATTGGTAGATATTCTGGGTGAAAATTTAAGAAATGAATATGGTAATGATTTCGGAGGCATGTATCTGGGTGATCCTGAAGATGACGATCTGCCTGATTTTGATGATTATTATGATGAAGGTGATTATGAACTCGTATGGCAGGAGCCTAAAAATATGCGGGAAAGAATCAAATTGATCAATGAGTTCTTTGAAATCACAGAAAAATACTACGAAGATGACTATATGGACGAAGATGGATTTGATGATGACTTTGACGATGATCTGGCGCCGGGTATGATAGATGCGGAATGGTGCGAGGACTGGACGAAAGCATTAGGACAATGCACCAAAGAGAAGCTGACTGAAATGGCAAAGAAACTGGGAGTTTCTTCCGGAAAGAATAAATCAGAGAGTGCTGCCCTGGTGTCACAGGCACTTTTAGAAAAGCCATCAAGGGTAAAGGAACTGCTTTCCGATGAAGAAATAGCCCTGATTAAGCGGATGCGCCAGATAATAAGCAAGAAGGAATGCGTAATGTCAGATGAGTTCCCGTTTTCCAAAGAAACACTGATTTCACTGGCTGAGAAAGGAATTGCAGATATCAAATACGGACATGATTTTATGGATATCTATCTGACGGTAAGGATTCCGAAACAGCTTAAGGGACAGAGGCTGTAAACTCAGTGGCGAAAAACTTACGTTTATAGCCAATTAGATTTGTATCTATCAAATCAAAAAACATTAAAAAACCAGCTCACGTAAATGGATTAAAATCCACTCACGCGGGCTGGTTTATTCTTTCGGATAAGACTTCCGAATATTACTGACACCTGAAATGTAGTCCATGGAAACATCATAAAAAAGGGCGAGCAGAATCAATCGCTCGACCGGAATTCTGGAACGATAGTCTTTTTCATATTCATTGTAGGTTTGTTGGCTGATGCCAAGCTCATGGGCTATAGCCTTCATCGGGAGATTTTTTTCCTCCTTGAGTTCTCTGTTTCTCTCATAATATTTCATATATGTTTTCTGGAATTCTCCTCGGAACATCATATAAACATTTTAAAACCGTGGTTGATTTTACTGGAATATCCAGTAAAATATATATCATATTCGTTTATTATCGTGTTTGGTTTACCGGAATGTAGAAAGCCGAACTTGTGGCATGTGAATGTCTGAGATAAATGGCAAAAGCAAGAGTATACAGTAGGAGCCGATCAGATCTGCATCTGTATGTCTGAGATAAATGACGAAAGCAAAAGTGTATAGTAGGAGAATAGGATAATGTGGACAAATGACGACGACGATGAGGATGTGATCGATCTGCTGGACATGCTGGCATATTTTTTCCAAAAATGGAAATATCTGTTGGCAGGTCTTGTTTTGGGTGTCCTTTTGATAGGAGTACCGCTTACCTACAGACAGTACAGGCAGATAGAGAGCAAGTATGCCGACGAAACAAAAGATTCCATACAGGAAGAAATGACCAATGGTGAGGTAGAAAAGATCAGAGAGCTGTACAACCGTTATAAGACATTCCGGACAAGGATAATGAATAACCAGTTTTACATGGACCATTCTGTCTTGATGAAGATGGATCCAAACAATGTTTCAAATTATTCTGTTAAGTATGTGTTTGAGTCAGATCAGAGGACAGCGGTGGATTACTTTAATTCTTTTTCCCTTGATCTTGATCAATATACTGAAATCGCCCATATACTGGGAGAAGATGTGGATCCGAGGTTTGCCTACGAGGTACTGGATATCCGTTGTACTGCAGCAGCTGATGATAAGACCATTGATGCGGATATGCCGGATAAAATAGTTGTTAATGGAGATATCTCCAATAAATATCGCGGACTTTTAGAGCTCAGTATCAAAGCAACCAACAGGGATCAGTGCGAAAAAATTGCCGATATCGTTGACGAGGCATTCATAAAAGCTGCAAGGGAGTTAACAGATATAGGAGTGACCGTAAAGCTGATCAGGTCAGGAGAGAACTATACAGAGAGTGTAGACACAGGTCTTGTGGAGCTGCAGCAATCAAGGATAGCTATGGGAAGTGATCTTGTTGCCAGCTATAACGCATTTGAACAGGATAATAAGTCTTCACTCAACAGTCAGGAGCAGAAGCTGTTGGAATACATGATCCATCATGATGATTTCGTTACACAGAGACTTAGCTGGAAGAAATATGTTGCTGTTGGTGGATTTGCCGGAGCATTTGCTGTAGCAGTTATTTTATGTCTCATGTATTTGTTTGCAGGCGAATTTAAGACAGTTGATGATATTTCAAGATTTACCGGAATAAAGATGATCGGATGCATTTACCGGAAAGAAAAACCTTTTAAAGGATTAGATAAGTTGTTTCTGGGAATTGCAAAAAGTATCAAATTAAGAGGTCTTACTGAGCAGCAGGATGAAGAGGCTGCGGCGGTAACCGTAACAAGGATAACAGAGTACTGTAAGCAAAAGAATATTGATCGCATTTTTATAGCCCGGGATGATTCATCCGATTATGCTAGAACTATAACTGATCAGATGGTTAATGACTTAAAATCTCAGATTTCAGTTGTTGAAGCAGGTGACCCATTAAAATCATCTGAAGATCTAAAGAAATTACATTCATCCAAGATGGTTGTGAGGATTATCACATTAGATAAGGCACGTAAGATTGCACTGAAAGAACTTAAGGAAATGTGCGGAGAAGTAAGCATCCCGATTTTTGGCGATGTTGTGATCATCAATTCATAAGATTAAAAGCTCGCGTAGGTTCATCATCTCCTACGCGAGCTTTAATATTATGGCTTTTGACTATCCATGCAATCATACATCACTCAACACAGAGTTCAATCGGGCAATGATCGGAGCCCATAATTTCTTGATGAATGCTTGCTTCTTTAATCCTGTCCTTCAACTTTTCGGATACCACAAAGTAGTCTATACGCCAACCCACATTTCTTTCTCTCGCTTTCATACGGTATGACCACCAGCTGTATTCGTCTGCCGCATCAGGATGGAGCATTCTGAAACTGTCAACAAAGCCTGCAGCAAGAAGCCTTGAAAACTTGGCACGTTCTTCATCCGTGAAGCCTGCATTATGATGATTTGTAGCCGGATTTTTTATATCTATCTCCTCATGGGCAACATTGAGATCACCGCAATAAATTACCGGCTTCTTTTTATCAAGCTCACTTATATAGTTTCTCCAGGCATCCTCCCACTCCATTCTGTAGGGAAGCCTTTTAAGCTCACCCTGAGAATTGGGCACGTAAACTGTAAGAACATAGTAGTCCGGAAATTCAGCTGTTATGACACGACCTTCTGTATCGTGCTCCGGAATCCCCATACCATAGGTCACATTCAGAGGTTCTTCCTTAGTGAAAAGCGCGGTGCCGGAATACCCCTTCTTCTCGGCATAGTTCCAGTACTGATGATACCCCGGAAGCTCCAGTTCTATCTGTCCTGCCTGAAGCTTCGTTTCCTGAAGACAAAAGATATCGGCATCCAGCTTCCGGAAATCCTCCATAAAGTTCTTGCCCATAACAGCACGAAGACCGTTAACATTCCAGGAAATCATTTTTTTCATTTAAACTCCAATCCGTGCGGGACATACCCGCACTGCTTCACATTTTTTCTTAAGCATTAAATCCATCAACAATATATTCACATTTCGTGAACCACATATTGTATTTATATCACATTTTATTTAAGGATGTTATAATCAAATCAATGGGAAGAATAAACAACAAATACGATGAACAAGTGACATAAAATCTTCCTGAGCTATTAAAGGCATTAGAAAAATTATAATAAGTTTCAGGAGGTTTCATCTTGTCATCAACCGCTACGGATTTTTCAAAGGGGTCTGTTGTGAAAGCCATCATGGCTCAGTCCATCCCGCTTCTGGTGGCTCAGATCATACAGCTCCTATATAACATAGTGGATCGTATATACATCGGCCACCTTCCGGGCTCAAACGGCGTCGCCCTGACCGGGGTCGGTGTCTGCTTTCCCATAATAACACTTATAACCGCTTTCACCGACTGGTTTGGCATCGGCGGAACACCTCTTTTTTCCATAGCAAGAGGCAGCGGCAATGAAAACAGAGCTCACAGCATAATGAGTGAAAGCGCATTTCTCCTCATTGTGACCTCCATAGTCATGACTATACTGACTCTTATCTTTATGAAGCCAATGCTTTATGCCCTCGGTGCCAGTGATGCCACCTATCCCTACGCCAAAAGCTACTTCACTGTCTACATTCTGGGGACAGTATTTTTTATGACCGGCTCCGGGCTTAATTACTACATAAGTGCCCAAGGGTTCCCAAGGATCGGCATGATAACCACCGCCATAGGTGCCATATTGAACATCATTCTGGATCCGATTTTAATGTTTGTTTTAAACTGGGGTGTGGTGGGAGCAGCCATCGCCACTGTTGTTTCTCAGGCAGTAAGTGCTGTATGGGTCATTCGGTTCCTGCTTTCAAATAAAGCCTTGTTCAGGCTGAAGATCTCCGAGATACGCTTTAACAAGGGCATAGCCCGGGAGATCATCACCCTTGGATTTGCAAACTTCCTTATGAAATCCACCAATACCGTGACTCAGGCAGCCTGCAACATCATGCTTCGCGACTATGGAGGAGATTTATACATTGGCATCTTTGCCATCATCAATTCCATAAGGGACTTTATCTCCCTTCCGGGAACTGCCATTACCCACGCTTCACAGCCTGTACTTGGATATAATTACGGAGCAAGGAAATACACGCGTTTAAAACAGGGCATCATTTTTGCATCTGCTGCCGCAAGCAGCTATGCTGGCATCATCTGGATACTCATACTGATCTTCCCTAATTTCTTTATCCGTATCTTCACTCCGGACATGGAGACCATCACAGTGGGAACCCATTGCCTCCGGCTATACCTTATGGCATTCATTTTTCAGATGGGGCAGTTTTGCGGACAGTCGGTATTCTCGGCACTTGGTCAGTCAAAAAAGGCTATTTTCTTCTCAACTCTCAGGAAGATCATCATTATCCTGCCATTGACTCTGATCCTTCCTCTCTACATGGGTGTTGACGGTGTCTTTGCCGCTGAGCCCATCTCAAACATAATCGGAGGCACCGCAGCCTTCACCACCATGCTTGTGACAGTGTACTTCAGGCTGCCGAAGCAGGATGGAGAAGAGGCGAGGCTATAGGATAGAATGCAATGTGTTGTACCAAAGGAAAAATATTCCATTCAACACAATTCTGTGATATACTTATTCCAACTGTACATAAAAGTATTTATCCTATCCATTATGTGCACCACCGGGAAACAAAAGTAAGGAAAAATGTTTGGACTAAAAAAAGAAAATAATCTGTATATATTTGAGGCAGTTGTTCATACCGATCAGCTGTATCTCAATCTATATGACGGTAACAGAAAGGTTCGTCAGATACCCTTTGATCCGTACCAGCGTATAGGTGATGTGTGGAAGCTTGAGATTTCGGAAGATATCTCAGGCTACAGCTATTGCTATGAGGCGGACGGAAATGTTTTTACCGATCCCAACGGAACTGTATTTGAAGGAAGGAAGAAATTTGGTTATCTGAAGGATGGCACCAGGATTCTGAAAACCCCTGTGGGGGAGGCTGTTGCCATGCCGGAGCTCAGCGAGGAGTGGATAAAGGACAGGCCTTTGGAAAACCCCTATGACGAAACTATCGTTTACCGCCTTCACGTAAGAGGCTTTACGGAGCACAGCTCTTCGGGGCTAAAAAATGATGTCCGGGGCACCTTCCAGGGCATCATAGAAAAGATACCCTACCTTAAGTCACTGGGGATAACCGCGGTGGAGCTCATGCCTGCCTATGAGTTTAATGAAGTTATGCTTCCGGATTACGGAAACAAGAATCCCTATCAGACAGAGGTTAAGCCCACAGGGCGCATTAATTACTGGGGCTTCACAAAAGATGCCATGCAGCTTGCGCCGAAATCGAGCTTTACCTCCGATCACAAAAACCCAAGAAACGAATTTCGAAAAATGGTGTATGAACTGCACCGTAACAATATAGAAGTAATCGTTGACCTGTACTTCACCTACGAGACATTACCGGACTATATAACAACTGTCATGAGGTACTGGCGGATCAACTATCATGTGGACGGTATCCATATGATAGGCTCCGCCCCCTACGGTGTCATCGCCCGGGATCCCTATCTCAGCAGGTTCAAGATCTGGGCTGACAGCTGGGAGGATCCGAGCCGGGGAAACGATAGGTACGGAGTGTACAGGCATGGGTCAACGAAGTATCTTGCGGATTACAATGACGGCTTCCAGAACGATATGCGCCGCATCCTTAAGGGTGACGAAAGCATGCTGCAGGTCCTCATGGGCAGGATCAGGTACAATCCTGAGGAGCGGGCGAACATCCAGTATATGGCCAATGTTTCCGGCATGAGTCTCTATGATGTCCTGAGCTACGACAGAAAGCATAACGAAGGAAATCATGAGGACAACCGGGACGGAACCAACATGAATTTCTCATGGAACTGCGGAGAGGAAGGCCAGACCCGGAAGAAATCCATAAAGCAGCTTCGAAGGAAGATGTGGAGGAATGCTTACCTCCTTCTCATGCTCAGCCAGGGAACTCCCCTTATAAACTCAGGTGATGAGTGCGGCCAGACAAGACTCGGCAATAACAATGCCTACTGCCAGGACAACAACATTAACTGGTTTGACTGGCGGCTCCTTGAGAAGAACAAAGAGCTTTACGAATTCGCGAAGTATATGATCGGTTTCAGGAAAAAGCACAAGGTGTTCCATCAGAGCCAGGCCCTCAGGATGCTGGATTACCGTTCAGTAGGCATTCCGGATCTCAGCTTCCACGGCGAGAATGCTTGGAGGCCGGAGATGGAAAACTTCAGGCGACAGCTTGGCGCCATGTATGCCGGAGAGTATGCTTCGGATGACACCTTTCTGGTGCTTTACAATTTCCATTGGGAGAAACATGACTTCATGCCGCCACATGCTCCGGTAGGTAAAAAGTGGGCGGTGGCCATAGATACTTCAAAGGATGACATTAATGGCATTTACCCTGAGGGGGAGGAGCCGGAGCTGGATACCTCGGATATCATCGTGGAACCCAGAGCCATAGTTGTCCTTAAAGCTGTCAAGGATAAGAGCTATAAGCCAAAGAGGAAGAGAGCTGCCCGAAGGAAAAGGGACACGGTTGAAAAGCCGGGAGGCAATGAGGGCATGCTCGAAAATCCGGTGAAGAAATCAAAAGCTGATAAAGATGCCATAGCATCTTCAGAAGATACAATCAATAAAGAAAAAAGAATGAAGCAATAGAAGGCGCTCCTGAGAAGGAACGCTAAGGAGGAACTCATGACCGAAAAATTATATGACGTAATGAATTGGGCAGATGTAGAAGATGTAACTTATGCGGAAACATCAGATCCCAAACACATTCTTGGAGCGCACGTTGTTCCTGAGGGTCTTTTGATCCAGGCCTTTATTCCTACGGCAAAAGACATCGAAGTAAAGATCCAGGGAGACAGGGTTTATCAGATGGAGCTTGCGGATGAGGAAGGCTTCTACGCATTGCTGGTTCCCATGAAAAAGAAGTGGGAGAAGGAGCTTCCCAAGTACTCCTATATCATTACCTATGATAATGACACCACCACCGAGTCTGAGGATCCCTATTCCTTTGCTTCCATCTATACCGAAGAGGATATCAAGAAGTATCAGGCCGGAATCTGGTACGATATTTATAACAAAATGGGAGCACACCCCATCACCATCGACGGAGTAAAGGGTGTAGTATTTTCAGTTTGGGCGCCTAATGCAGAGCGCGTATCGGTTGTCGGAGACTTCAACCTTTGGGACGGAAGACGCAACATGATGCAGAGACTGGGAAATTCAGGCGTATTTGAGACCTTTATCCCTCAGCTGACACCCGGAACGGTTTATAAGTATGAGATCAAGTGCCGCCATAAGGAGCCTTTCCTGAAGACTGACCCTTATGCTAACGCAATGGAGATGCGTCCCAACAATGCTTCTGTCGTTGCCGATCTTGAAAAGTTCACCTGGACAGATAAGGCCTGGGAGGATAGAAAGCTTTCGCTCAAGACTTCCGGAATCAAAGAGCAGCCTATGAGCGTTTACGAGGTTCACCTCGGATCCTTCGCCCGTAAGCAGATAATGATAAATGAAGACGGAACCGAGGTTACCGGTTCAGAATTCTATAACTACAGAGAGCTTGCAAAGAAGCTTGCTTCTTATGTAAAGAAGCAGGGCTACACACATGTGGAGCTGATGCCTATCATGGAGCATCCTCTGGATGCAAGCTGGGGCTATCAGGTATCAGGCTACTATGCACCTACAAGCCGTTACGGAACACCTGAAGACTTCATGTTCTTCGTGAACCACCTTCACAATGAGGGAATCGGTGTCATCCTGGACTGGGTTCCGGCTCACTTCCTGAGAGACACCTGGGGACTTGCCCAGTTTGACGGAACAGGACTCTATGAGAATCCGGATCCTGTACTTGCAAGCCACCCTCACTGGGGAACTTTGACATTTAACTATCGTAAGAATGAGGTTTCAAACTTCCTTATCGGAAGTGCCATGTACTGGGCTGACAAGTATCACGTGGACGGACTTCGTATGGATGCCGTTGCGTCAATGCTTTATCTTGATTACGGACGTCAGGGACAGGGAGCTCCGAGAAATATCTACGGCGGAAACGAGAACCTTGATTCCGTAGAGTTCCTTAAGCACCTGAACTCTCAGTTCCATAAGAGATTCCCGGGAACACTTCTCATCGCCGAGGAGTCAACTGCATGGCCTAACATCACAAGCTCTGTTAAGGATGAAGGTTTGGGCTTCGACCTCAAGTGGAATA
Source organism: Oribacterium sp. NK2B42 (assembly GCF_000424445.1). GTDB lineage: Bacteria > Bacillota > Clostridia > Lachnospirales > Lachnospiraceae > Oribacterium. The sequence goes on along the minus strand of NZ_AUJX01000021.1, from coordinate 57,056 downwards.
TGGGCTGGATGAATGACTTCCTTGGATACATGGAGACAGACCCGTTCTTCCGTAAGGGAAGCTACAATCAGCTTACCTTCTCAATGCTTTATAACTACTCAGAGGACTTCATGCTTGTGTTCTCACATGATGAGGTTGTTCACGGAAAGCGTTCACTTCTCGGAAAGATGCCGGGACAGACCTTTGAAGAGAAGGCAAGAAACCTCCGTACCGCTTACGGCTACTTCTGGACACATCCCGGAAAGAAGCTTCTCTTCATGGGACAGGATTTCGGCCAGTATGATGAGTGGTCCGAGAATCAGGAGCTGGAGTGGAACCTTCTTGAGTATCCGGTTCATAAGGAGACCCAGGACTTTGTTAAGGACCTCAATGCCATCTACAAGACACAGCCTGCATTATGGCAGCTTGACTACTATCCGGATGGTTTTGAGTGGATCAACTGCAGCTACAGCGATCTTTCAATGGTGATGTTCATCAGAAAGACTGACAAGCCGGAGGAGACCATCCTTGTAGTTACCAACTTTGATAATGTTGCCCATCCGAAGTTCAGAGTGGGTGTGCCCTTTATGTGTAATGCCAAGGCCCTGATCTCAACAGATGATGAGAAGTACGGCGGCTTCGGTATGGTTAAGCATACACAGATAAAGGCAAAGAGAATTCTCTGGGATGACAGAGACTTTGCCATAGACATTGACATCCCGTCCATGTCTACAACCATTTATCAGCTCACTCCTTGTGCGGAAGCAGCTGAAAAGGCTCCTGCAAAGAAGGCTGCAGAAAAGAAGAGCACCTCAAAGAAGTCTTCAAAGAAAGAGGATACCGAAGAAAAGATGGCTGCAAAGAAGACAGCAGCTGCCGATGTTGAGGTTGTAAATCTTACGGACGCAAAGAAGCCGGCTGCAAAAAGAACTACTGCCGGAAAAAGTAAAAGCACGACAAAAACCACAGCAGGCAAAGCAAAAACTGACAGCAAGCTGACAGCAAAAAAGCCGGAGGCCAGCAAAGCTTCAAAGCAGGCCTCAGGTGCAGCAAGACGCCGTAAGGGATAAGTAATAATTAACACTTTATAAAGATTTGGACTTGTGCCGAAATATACTTTAAGGGTATGGAAGCGTGAGCTAAGTTTTACAGCTTGTGAATAAAAGACCCATGGGCACCGGAAAGCCGGAGCCTATGGGCCTTTGAAGAATATACCTGTGTATGGAGATATCCCGGTTTCACCGGGCTAAGGTCTGTCATAACGGCAGGAGAGAAGCACTTACTCGATAATAGGAGAATGGTCAATGAAAAAAGCAGGCGTGTTGATGCCGGTATTTTCCTTTCCCGGAAAATACGGCATAGGAACATTGGGGAAAGAAGCGTACAGTTTTATCGATGTTTTGAGGGATACCGGAAATAAGATCTGGCAGGTGCTTCCCATGGGACCAACCGGTTTCGGGGATTCACCCTACCAGTCGTTCTCAGCATTCGCAGGAAATCCTTACTTTGTGGATCTGGAGGCTCTTATAGAGGAAGGTCTTCTCACTGAAGAAGATCTGGAGGATCCGGAGGAGTTCGACTTCGGTGACGGCGAAGCCATGGCGCTTCTTAAAACTCTCTGGCAGAAAAAAGCCTGGGAGGGCGACGAGAAGGCAAGGAATCTGCTGTCCACCCTGAACCAGGGTGATGATAAGTACGAGGAAGAAGACAGCCCCTTCAAGGTGAATTACGGCAAAATCTATGTAAGTAAATTCAAAGCTCTGAAGCTTGCTTTTGATAACTACAGGAAGCAGGGAGGAAAGATCGATAAGATCTATAAGGAGCTGAGACCGGAGACCGTAGAGTACTGCGTTTTCATGGCGATAAAGAACAGCTACTTCGGTGCAAGCTGGGATGTATGGCCCGAAGAGCTGAGAGATTACGAAAAAGCAGCAGTTGAAGAATTTAAAGCCGGTCATAAGGATGAGGTAGATTTCTACGCCTTTGTACAGTATCTTTTCAATAAGCAATGGGATAAGCTTCATGAGTATGCAAAGCAGAAGGGTATCGAGATAATCGGCGACATACCTATCTACTGTGCTCCCGATTCCGCAGATGTCTGGGCTCATCGCGAGCTTTTCCAGTACACGGTAGAGGGCGAACCCAAGAAGGTGGCGGGAGTTCCCCCTGATGCATTTTCGGCAACGGGGCAGCTTTGGGGAAATCCTCTTTACAGCTGGGATGTACATAAAAAGGCAGGATATAAGTGGTGGCTTTCACGTATGGATTACTGCCTGGATATGTATGACACTCTGAGAGTTGACCACTTCAGAGGTTTTGAAGCATATTACGCTATACCTTACGGCGACGAAACCGCTGAAAACGGAGAGTGGGTGCCGGGACCTGGAATGGACCTTTTCGATGCCATGACCGGGCATTACGGCAGGAAGGATCTTCCCATCATCGCAGAGGATCTCGGTATCATAACAGATGAGGTGAAGGAGCTTATGGAGAAAACAGGCTTCCCGGGTATGAAGATTCTTCAGTTTGCCTGGGATTCCGGTCCGGATAATGCTTACCTGCCCCACAGTCTCACAACGCCTAACTGTATTTACTACACCGGCACACATGACAATGATACCCTTAAAAACTGGTTCGAGGCTTTACCGGATTGGATAAGGAACTATATGTATGTGTACATGAGCAGGTCCCACAATGACTGGAATGCCATGCCGGAGCTTCTTATCAGGCTTTCCATGGGTACCGTGGCGGATACGGTCATAGTACCTGCGGCGGATTATCTCGGTCTGGGAGCTGAGGGAAGGATAAACACCCCCGGAACCAGCGGAGGTAACTGGCAGTGGAGAATGAGTAAGGGTGCCTTTACCGATGAGATAAAGCGTAAGATGTCTGAGATCGTCGGAGTTTACGGACGGTATTATCAGGCAAAGGAAGAGGCAGCTCCGGAAGAAGAAACTGCTCCGGAGGATGAAAGCCTTTTGGAAGAAGAAAGTTTTTAATCAAAAATAATCCATCGGGGACGGTTCTCGCCGGAGAGAACCGTCCCCGATGGATTCACGAAAAAAAGCCCCGGTTTGTTGTGAACCGGGGCTTTTCGCAGATGTCTTTATTTAGTTGACTGAGAAGCTTGCCTGGGCTTCGTTTCCGGCGAGATCCTTTACGTAGACTGTGATGGCATCGCCTGCCATGGAGAAGGTAACTCTTCCGGTGGTCTGGTTGACGTCTGTGGGCTTAACATTGTTGCCCAGATTGTCGATACCGTAGATGGAATCCCAGTTAACTCCTGACTGAGTATCGGAAACATCGAACTCGAGGTAACCCGCACCAAGTACGATGGAATCCTCATCTATGACAGGATTGGCCTCATCCAGGAGATTTACCTGTATATAGGTTGATTTTGTCATCTGGTTAATGGCTACGGCCTTTACTGTCATATTACCGTTGTTTGTGAGTGTACACTTGTAGGTTGAGCCATCCTTCTCAAGAGGAACTTCCTGTCCCTCAATGGAAGCCGTAACTGATTTAAGCGGAATCAGTGATGAAACCTTGAAAGAAACATCAGCACTTTTATAGTCCTTGGTATCTGGTTCATTTGTGGTTATGGTCGGTGTCTGTATAACGAAAAACAGGATGAGACCGTTTATAACCAGATACGGCAGAAGGAATCCGAGGAAAAATCTCAGGATTCCGGACTTGGCAGAATCGTCTTTTATACGACGTCCCTGAGCCTCATAGCGGGAAGGGCGTCTGTCTGTATTTGTTCTTGTCATAGTAACCTTTCTTACATTGATAACTGTGAATAAGTCGCGTCTAGTATAGCAAAATCAATCTTGCGTTACAAGACAGTTATTGTTATACTAAATCAACACTTAATTGTAATTTTCAGAAAATTAAATCTTTATATCGATAATTTTTCCCTTAATAACTTATAAAACTAAAACAAATTAAAGATATTTAATATATCGACAGGAATTATTCGTTAAAAGATACTTTTATCATAAGTGTGAATGTCTAAGTACAGTCATTTAATTTTTCAGAATTAATTTTTAATCTATATATGCTCAAGAACCATCAATCAGTGATATAAATCTTGCGCCAACCGATCAAGGAGGATACATGGCAGACGAAAAAGATGAGAAGAAGACATCGGAGTCCAAGCCGGTTACAAGAAGAACCAGAACCAAGGCTGTTAAGGAAGAAAACGAGGATACTGCTGAGAAAAAACCCCGAACAGTCCGTAAGACAAGGGCTAAGGCAGAACCTCAGGAAGCTGTTGAGAAGGAAGTTACGGCAGCAGGGGAAGCTGCGGCTGATTCAGGTGAAGAAAAGCCGAAAAAGCGCGTGACCAGACGTACTGCGAAAAAAGCTGAGGAGCCGGAAGGCGCTACTGATGCTGCAGCAGAGGAGAAGAAGACAGTCCGTAAGAGAACCACAACCAGAAAAACTGCGTCTAAAAAGAGTGATGAGGAAAAGGCTCAGGCTGAGAGTTCTGAGTCTGTTTCTGCAGACAGCGGCAGCGTAACGGAGAATCAGTCCGATATATCCGCAGCTCCGGCAGAAAGCAGTAATGACGAAGCTCCGGCGAAAGCATTGGCAGCAGAGGCTTCCGATGATGCTGACGCAAAGGTTCAGGAGAACAGGACAAATGCTCATCACAAGACCATAGTTGTCAACAGAAAGGGCATTCACGGTGTCAAACCTGTCAGAAGTCAGGGACGGGACTCGAGGAATGAACATTATACCCAGAGAACCGATAATGTTAACAGGCCGGAGCCTGTGAGAGATGCGGGAAGTGTTCCAAAGCAGGAAAATCCTTACAAGGAATCTGAATTTAACGAGAAGGATGCTGCCGATCGTACAGAAGAAGATATGGCAACACGAGATGCCGCTATCGCTAAAGCTGCCGAGAATGAAAAGACCGATGAGCTTGATAACGAGACTCAGAAGACTCCTACAGGTAATCCCTGCGGCGGAATCCTTGAGGTAATGCCGGATGGCTTTGGATTTACAAGATCCGAGAATTTCCTTCCGGGTGAAAGTGATGTTTATGTAAATCCGGCTATCATTAAGAGATACAGACTTAAGACCGGTGATGTCATCAAGGGTCTTTACAGAAGTAAGAATCCTAATGAGCGTTTCGGTGCTCTTTCCTATATAGAGACAGTTAACGGTAAGCCACTCAGTGCTATTTCCCAGAGAAAGAGCTTTGACCAGCTAACACCGGTATTTCCGAATCAGCGTATAAAGCTTGAGGTTGATGGGGAGAAGGCTCCTACATCATTACGTATTCTTGACCTCCTTGCTCCTATAGGTAAGGGACAGAGAGGAATGATCGTATCACCGCCTAAGGCAGGTAAGACCACACTTCTTAAGCAGGTAGCCAAGGCTATAGTTAAGAATGAGCCTAAGATGCATCTGCTTATCCTTCTTATCGATGAGCGTCCCGAGGAAGTTACGGATATGAAGGAAGAGGTAGAGGGCGGACTGGTTACAGTTATTTACTCAACTTTCGATGAGCTTCCGGAGCACCATAAGAGGGTTGCGGAAATGACTATAGAGAGAGCAAAGCGTCTTGTTGAGCAGGGAGAGGATGTTACAATACTTCTTGACTCCATCACAAGACTTGCGAGAGCCTACAATTTGGTGGTTCCCGCTTCGGGAAGAACTCTTTCCGGTGGTCTTGATCCTGCGGCTCTTCATATGCCAAAGAGATTTTTCGGTGCCGCAAGAAATATGCGTGAGGGAGGTTCCCTTACCATTCTTGCAACAGCGCTTGTGGATACCGGCTCACGTATGGATGACGTTATCTACGAGGAGTTCAAGGGTACCGGTAACATGGAGCTGGTGCTTAACAGAGAGCTTCAGGAGAGGAGAATATTCCCGGCTATCGATATCGTTAAGTCGGGTACACGCCGTGATGATCTTCTGCTTTCGGAGCTTGAGCGAAAGACTGTGGATATCATCCATAAGAGAACCTATGACGAGAAGGCCGGTGCCGCTGAAGAGGTTATCAGTCTTTTCGACAAGACCTTTAACAATGATGAGGTATGTCAGTTTATCGTGAACGGTAAGCCTGTGATGCGTAATTCCAATGCAACTGCCAACTCGGCAGCAAATCCGAATTCGAGACTGGCAATAAAGATCAACAGACAACAGTGATATAAAGTGATTTCCTGATGAAAATGTATGTTGAAATATACTAAAGATTGATTTACTATAAAGATGTGAAAAGTGCTTGCCGATAGACGGTTAGCCCTTTATGGTTTGATTAAAATAATCGTCCAAGTTGTCAGGCTGAGGGCGGTTATTTTTTTGTTATCTTATAAACAAGACCAATGATAGCAACTATCAAAATTCCAAACTGGAATAAATCAGAATAACTAACCATGGAGCCCTCCTTTCTGAAGGGACTTACAAAATGCCCTTCGTATTGAAAGGGCTAACCGCCTACCGCATTGGCAAGCACTGGCTGGATTGTAGCATAAGGAGCAGAATTATCATATAGTCTGAATTTCGACCATATTTCAGGATGCGGATTATTGAAAATCTATTGCAATAAAAAATGATTTGTGTTATCTTGGTAAAGCTTTACAATTAACTAAGCGCGTGATTCTACATCATGTGCGAATTTATATGGTTGGAAACCATGTAGAAAGAGGTACAAAATGAGAGAAGGAATTCATCCTAAGTATTATCAGGCTACAGTTACCTGCAACTGCGGTAACACATTCGTAACAGGTTCAACAAAGCCTGAAATCCACGTAGAAGTTTGCTCTGCTTGCCATTCATTCTATACAGGCAAGGAGAAGTCAGCTATGGCTGCTGGTCAGATCGATAAGTTCAACAAGAAGTTCGGTCTTTCTTAATAAGTCGACAGAAACGGGATTCAAGAGGACGCTTGCTACGGCATGCGTTCTCTTTTCTTTTTTTCAAGAAGTTTTCCACCGGGGACGGTTCTCTCCGGAGAGAACCGTCCCTACCGGAGAGAATCGTCCCTGGTGGATACCATTGAATAAATAGCTCACTTCGTATACACTTAAAGATACACATATTTTTATAAAGGTTACTATTATGACATTTTTTTCTACACATACAGAAACTGCAGAAGCTACACCTTGCGAGGCTGTGACTAAAGCCCGGGGACAGGTTTACAGCGGAATAGGCGGTCAGGCTGTTCTTGAAGGCATGATGATGAGAAACGGAAAGAGGTACTCGGTGGGAGTGCGCAAGCCGGATGGAAGCATCGAGGTTATGGAAGATACATATATCTCCATGACTGACAGGTTTGCAATCTGCAAAGCCCCTTTTATAAGAGGAATCTTTTCCTTTATCGACTCAATGGTGCTGGGAACCAAGTGCCTTAATTACAGCGCTACATTTATAGAGGATGATCCGGAAGACGCAGAGCAGGAGCCAACTAAATTTGAGAAGTGGCTGGATGACACCTTCGGCGAGAAGCTGGAACCGGTGCTTTCCGGAATAGTTATGGTATTTTCTTTTGTAGTAGCCATAGGTCTCTTCGTGGTTTTTCCTGCTTTTATAGCAAGCTTTCTTAAGCCAATGCTTCCCAGCGAAGCACTTCTCGGGCTTATTGAAGGTATCATAAGGGTAGGATTGTTCGTTATATACATTAAGCTGGTTTCCCGTATGCCGGATATCAGAAGAACCTTCCAGTATCATGGAGCAGAGCACAAGTGCATCAACTGTGTGGAGCACGGGCTTCCGCTGACTGTGGAAAATGTTGCGGCCTCCAGCAAGGAGCATAAAAGATGCGGCACCAGCTTTATTGTTTATGTAATGCTCATTTCCATCATGCTTTTCATGGTCATAAGATTTGACAATATCATGTTAAAGCTTGCGAGCCGTCTCGTGCTTATCCCGGTGATCGCCGGCATCAGCTATGAGGTACTTCGCATAGTGGGAACTCATGATAATGCTTTGACCCGGATTCTTTTCATTCCCGGCATGTGGATGCAGGGCCTCACAACCTTCGAGCCGGATAACAGCGAGATCGAGGTTGCCATTGCGGCAGTTGAAAAGGTTTTTGACTGGCGTGAATTCGAGAAGAAAACCTTCGGACTGGAATTTCCTGAAAATAAAGCAGCTGATTCTGCAAATGATACCCTCGAACCGGAAATTTCCGAGGATAATGCAGAGAATGCTGTAAATTCAGATGACAATGTGACGAGTGCAAGGGAAATCAAGGCGGATGAGCCGGATAATGTTAATGCAAATGCAGACGACCTGATGATCTCAGAGCCTCTTCCGGCTACCGGTACTGAAAATTAGCAGTTCTTCCTGTAACTGTTGGATACAAGGTTATAAGGAAGAAAAATATGATTGATAAAACTTTCAAAGAAATATTGTCAGAGGCAGAAAAGAGACTTAAGGCTGCAAATGTTCCGGACCCGCGTTTTGATGCGCGGGCTCTTGTTATGGATGCCTTTAAGCTGGAAGGATCACACTATCTGACAGTTTCTGAGGATAAGCCTTCGGATCTCATTCCAAGGTATTTTGAGGATGAAGAAACTCTTCGGAAGGCGGCAGAGACCTTTGAGAAAAATCTCTCGAGAAGAGAGGGAAGGGAACCGCTTCAGCAGATACTTGGATTCGCCTGGTTTTATGGTTTTGAGTTTAAGGTCACGAAGGATGTGCTTTGTCCGAGAGCCGATACGGAAACCCTGATAGACACGGTGCTTGGAAACCTATTATATGACAACCTTCCGGAAGAACTCCGGAAAAGAAAAGATCTTGTGGACAGAGTTGGACTCCGGGATGAAAAAGATCTTGAGGACGGAGTGACAACCGGGCATGAACTCCGGGGAAAAAAAGACCTTGTGGACAGGTTGACAACGGGGCGTCAGATTGTGGAAAAAGAGGACGCTGCGCTGCTGGATCTCTGCACCGGAACGGGATGCATTGCCATAACCCTAAGTAAAACGGGGCATTTCAGCAGGGTCGAGGCTGTGGATATCTCGGAAGAAGCATTAAAAATCGCAACATATAACAAAGAAAGCCTTCTGACTGAAGAGGAAAAAAACAGGTTCAGACTGTACAGGTCGGATATGTTCAGCGAGGTATATGGCAGGTTTGATGTGATCGTTTCAAATCCGCCTTACATTCCGTCGAAGGTAGTGGATACTCTGGAACCTGAGGTAAAGGAATATGAGCCGCGTATTGCCCTGGACGGTACAGAGGACGGACTCAGGTTCTACCGGATACTGACAGAGGAATCGCCGAAGTACCTGAACCCGGGCGGGCATGTGGCATTTGAAATCGGCTATGACCAGGGGGAAGCTGTGGCAGAGCTTCTGAAAAACGCCGGATTCCGCGATGTTATAGTCATAAAGGATTACGGCGGAAACGACAGAGTGGTGACAGGTCACCTCTGAAAATCCGGAGACTATCCCCGGAAACTCAGATTAACAGCTGTACAAAGCAGTTTGACAGCGGTGATGAATATATGAGGGTTAAAAACCCCGGCAGCAGCTTAGAAATAGAAGAGGAAAAAATATGGATATGTTTGACCGTCTCGAGTCCATATCGAGACATTATGAAGAGATTCAGCGCTTTATGACAGAGCCTGACATAGTAAATGATACTGAGAAATACTTAAAGCTTATGAAGGAGAGCTCAGATCTTGAGACATTGGTAAAAACCTATCATAAGTACTGCGATGCGGTGCAGTCGGAGAAGGATGCTCTTGAGATGCTTTCTTCAGAGAAGGATCCGGATCTTCTGGATATGGCGAAGGAGGAGCTTGCCCAGGCCAAGGCAGACCAGCCGGAGCTTATCAAGGAGCTACAGATACTGCTCCTTCCGAAGGATGAAAATGATGATAAAAATATAATTATGGAAATACGCGGCGGTGCCGGCGGCGATGAGGCTGCTCTTTTTGCCTATGAGCTTTACCGCATGTACCTTAATTACTCGGAGCGGAGAGGCTACCGCACAGAGCTTGTTTCTGCCAATGAAACCGGCATCGGCGGTATGAAGGAGGTTGTATTTATCGTCACCGGAAAGGGTGCTTACTCAAGACTCAAGTATGAGGCCGGGGTTCACAGAGTGCAGCGTGTTCCCGTGACTGAGTCCGGCGGACGTATCCACACCTCCACCGCCACAGTTTCCGTTATGCCTGAGGCAGAGGATGTGGATGTTGAGATCAATCCTGCTGATGTAAGGATGGAGGTATTCAGATCCTCCGGTGCGGGCGGACAGCACATCAACAAAACTTCATCCGCAGTACGTCTCATTCATGAACCCACAGGTATAGTGGCAGAGTGTCAGGAGGAGCGTTCACAGGTTCAGAACCGTGAAAAGGCAATGCGCCTTCTGAGAGCCAGATTATATGAAATAGAGTATAATAAGAAGCAGAGCGAAGCGGCTGAGGCCAAGAGGTCACAGGTCGGTACCGGAGACCGCTCCGAGAAGATCAGAACCTACAATTTCCCTCAGGGAAGAGTTACGGATCATCGTATAGGTCTCACACTCTATTCAATTGATAAGGTGCTTAACGGAGACCTGGATGAGCTTCTGGATCCTATCATTTCCGCGGATCAGGCAGCGAAGCTTCAGGAACTGAATAATGAGGTTATCTGAAGCCGGAGACCGGTATAAAAGCAGAAAACGGATTTTCGAGTGTAAATTTACTTTTGGGGATGACTCCGGACAGGGGATCGGAGAAATGATCTTTTACATGGGAGAACAGCATTTTGGCTAGAGAATTAAAAAGTTTCAGGGAACGTCGTGAGACCAGAAAGAGAAAAACGGGCAGTAAAAAGGGCACTCCCTTTATGGTTGTGCTTATACTGATCCTTTTGGCCGTCGGACTGGTTGGCTACTATTTTTACGAGAAAAAGTTCGCGCCCACAAAGGTTCTTGCGGATAAGGCGGAGTACTTCGGGGTCAGCGGCGATGAGGTGGCATTGTTCCTGAATGACGAACAGCTATTTACGGAGGAGGACAAGCCTGTAACCGGCAGAGTCATTAACGGCGGACTTTTCCTGCCCTATGAGTGGGTCATGTCTGAACTCAACAGAGGCTTCTACTGGGCAAAGGATGTTAATGAAATCCTTTATACATTACCCAAAACGACTGAGAGATACGGTCTCGGGGACACCCTGGAGGATGGCTCAACGGCCTTTGTCCGTATAGGGGACACCACCGAAGATCTGTTCCTGAACATTAAATTTGTTCAGAAATACACGGATATCCGCTACAGTACCCATCTCGAGGACGAGTCGAAGAGAGCCTTCATTTTCAATGACTGGAGCCCCTACGAAACCTGTAAGGTAAAGGGCAAGGAATCCGTGAGACTTCTCGGCGGAATCAAGTCCGAGGTTCTCACCACCCTTAAGTCAGGGGATAATGTTAAGCTCCTTGAAGCTATGGAGAACTGGAGCAAGGTCCAGACGGGAGACGGTTACATCGGCTGGCTCAGGAACAAACATCTTTCAGACAAAACCGAGGTGACACCGGAATCCGAGTTCAAGGCTCCGGATTACACCCATATCACAAGAATTGACGGCTCAAAGGTAGTGCTTGGTTTCCATCAGATCACTTCCACTGCGGCCAATGCCTACATCGACGACATGGTTAAGGGTGTCACAGGCATGAATGTCATTGCCCCCACCTGGTTTATCCTTACTTCCGATGAGGGTGACTTCAATAACTACTGGACTCAGGAATATGTTGATAATGCTCACGCCCGTGGCTATCAGGTCTGGGCTACCGTCAATAACTTCGACGGCGGCGACATCGATGAATCCGTATTCCTGAAGAGCACAGAGTTAAGGGCAAAGCTTATATCAAACCTTGTGAATGCTGCGGTGGCCGGAGGCATTGACGGACTAAACATTGACTTCGAGCTTATCCCGGAGAGACTGGGCAGGGATTATGTTCAGTTCATGAGGGAGCTTGCGGTTGAATGCAGGAAGGCAGGAATCATTCTCTCTGCCGACTGCTATGTTCCTTATGACTACAACAGCTACTATGACCTTGAGGAGCTGGGAAAACATATCGATTACGTGCTCATCATGTGCTATGATGAGCACTATGCCGGAAGCGAGGAGGGAAGTGTTTCCTCCATAGGCTACCTTAATCATGGTATTTCCGAGACTACAAAGATGGTTCCGGCTGACAGAGTGATCATTGCTGTTCCGTTCTATACGAGAATATGGATGACCAATGAAGCAGGCGAGACAAGTTCCGATGCTCTCGGAATGTCGGATGCTCTCGACTGGGTTCAGAACCATGGCGTACAGCTTAGCTGGATAGGGGATGACATCGGTCAGAATTACGGAGAAGTGGTTGAGGACGGTATCACCAAGAAGGTATGGCTTGAGGATCGGCAGTCAATGCAGCTGAAGATCGATGCCATAAAGGAAGCCGGCTGCGGCGGAGTCGGTGCCTGGAAGCTTGGCCAGGAGCCGAACGATATCTGGGAGATCGTAAATATAAATCAATAGAGGAAAACAATGGAAACAATAGTCAAAGGAATGGAGGGTGTTCAGCAGGCCGCGGACATCATAAAACGAGGCGGGCTTGTGGCATTCCCAACGGAAACCGTATATGGACTCGGGGGTAATGCTCTGGATCCGGAGGCAAGCCGTAAGATATATGAAGCGAAGGGGCGGCCTTCTGACAACCCCCTCATCGTGCATGTGTCATGCATAGAAGAGGTGGAGCCCCTGGTGTCGGCATTTCCGGAGGATGCAAGAAAGCTTATGGACAGCTTCTGGCCGGGACCCCTCACCATCATCATGCCGAAGGCGGACATCGTGCCCCTGGAGACAACCGGTGGGCTTAACACTGTGGCTATCAGGTGCCCCGAAAACAAGCTGACCCTTTCCTTTATAAAGGCTGCGGGACTTCCCATAGCGGGACCCAGTGCCAATACTTCCGGAAAACCAAGTCCTACTGAAGCGGAGCACGTTCTCCACGATCTGAATGGGCGCATAGATATGATCCTTGATGACGGACCGGTGGGTATCGGAGTTGAGTCAACCATAGTGGATCTCACGGGAGAGGTTCCCACACTTCTGAGACCCGGTGCAATTACGGTGGAGGATCTCAGCGAGGTTCTGGGAAAAACCGTTGAGGTGGATCCCGCAATTGTGGCCGGCGGAGTGCAGGAGGGCATTCACCCGAAGGCTCCGGGCATGAAGTACAGACATTATGCTCCCAATGCAAAGATGGCGCTGGTTACCACAGGTCTTTTGAAGGAAAAGGACTATGAGGTAAGAGAGGAGGAGCGAACTCTCGCTGACCGGCAGGTGTCGGGCTGTATCAATGAGCTTGTGAAAAAGGACGTGGAAGCGGGACTTAAGGTCGGGATAATATGCTGTGAGGAGACATTGGCATACTACGAGAAGGTTTCCGGGGATAATGCTGATATCAAGGTGCTGGGACACCGGAGCGAGCCTTTGACCATGACACATGAGCTTTTCAGAGTGCTGAGGGAGTTTGACGACGACAAGGCAGAAAGGATCTATGCGGAAAGCTACAGCGACAGAGGCGTTGGCTTTGCACTTATGAACCGCATGCGGAAGGCGGCGGGGATGACAGAGATTTTAGCGGAGGAGAAATAAAGAAATGGAAGACAGCGGCAAGAGAAGAGACTACATCACCTGGGACGAATATTTTATGGGAGTGGCAGAGATGTCTGCCCGCCGTTCAAAGGATCCCAACACCCAGGTTGGAGCCTGCATAGTAAGTCAGGATAACAAGATTCTTTCCATGGGTTACAACGGTTTCCCAAAGGGATGTTCAGATGACGATTTCCCCTGGACCAAGATCCATGCGGTGGATGATCCGTACAATGCAAAATATTTCTACTCAACACATGCAGAGCTCAATGCTATCCTCAACTACCGCGGCGGCTCACTGGATGGAACTAAGATGTACGTTACATTATTCCCCTGTAATGAGTGTGCCAAGGCTCTTATCCAGGCCGGCATAAGGACTCTTATTTACTATTCAGACAAATATGCGGATACTGACGCCACAAGAGCAAGCAAGAGAATGCTTGATGCAGCAGGAGTGAGATATTATCAGTATCAGCCAACCGGAAGAAAGGTGACATTGGATCTGTGATTTTGCGCCGGTTCAGAAGAATCTGAAAAAATGCGATTAGTTAATGCAATTCTGTGGTCTAGAGCTAAGTGAGGTAATATGTTCGTTAAGGGAGAAAAAAGCGAAGAGAGGGTTTTGAGAGTCCGGAAGCTGATGGAGATTCTGGACAGCACCTATGGTTCCGACCCGCCGGCATTTCTGAAGAGTGATAATGCCTGGCAGCTTTTGTTTGCCACGATCCTCAGCGCCCAATGCACCGATGAAAGAGTCAATATGGTGACGGAGCAGCTTTTTAAGAAGTACCGGAACCTGGAAGCATTTGCGGCAGCAGACCTTTCGGAACTGGAGCAGGATGTAAAGTCCACGGGGTTCTACAAGAACAAGGCAAAGAATATAAAGGCCTGTGCGGGAGAACTCCTGAGCCGTTTCGGAGGAGTGGTGCCCGATAACATTGACGACCTTATCACCCTTCCGGGGGTTGGAAGAAAGACCGGGAATCTGATTCTCGGACACATTTATAACAAGCCCGCCATCGTTGTGGACACTCATGTGAAGAGAGTTTCCAACAGGCTGGGATTTGCGGATTCAAAGGATCCGGAACAGACGGAGTACCAGCTTAATGAAATCGTTCCGGAGGAGTACTGGATAAGGTGGAACACCCACATCATCTCTCTTGGAAGAAACTACTGTAGGTCCGCATCCCCCGACTGTGAGGGTTGCATCGCGAGAGAGCTTTGCCCCAGCTGTGGAAACAAGGATATCCTTGAGGCCACCAGAGCGGGAGTCACAAGCGGAAAGAAAAAGAAGAAGGATTGAGTTATTATGTCAGAATGTGAGATGTGTTCAAACTACACTTATGATGATGAATATGATGAGTGGGTCTGCGATGTGGATATGGATGAGGATGACATGGCTCGCATCTGGGGCAGCAGGAACAGGCATTGTCCTTACTGGCATACCAATGACGAGTACAGAACTGTTAAACATCAGTCCATCGGTCATCTGCCCGGTTACAGTGATGACGGGCGTTTCGTAGATGACCTTCACGATGAACTTTCAGACGGCGAAGCCTGAGCCACCGGCTCAGGCTTTCTTCACGTAACTGAACTCTTATTGAGAAATAAGTATAAAATATTAGATAAGGAATAATATATGCTGAATATAGTTTTACATGAACCCGAAATACCGTTTAATACCGGAGCAATCGGGAGAACTTGCGTTGCGACGAATACGCCTCTCCATCTCATCAGACCCTATGGATTTGTACTTAATGACAAGTACATCAAGAGAGCCGGGATGGACTACTGGGAGAAGCTGAAGCTTTCGGAGTATCTGGATTATGAAGATTTTCTGGAGAAGCATCCGGAGATTCGTTTTGCCGATGATTTTTGCCGTGAAAAGGGTAATGCTTCCGGCTGGCGCATCAGCTGTGAAGAGGGTAATGCTTCCGGCGAGTGCATCAGCTGTGAAAAGGATAATGCCTCCTGCGAGTACAGCAGCTGGAGCAGAGAGGTCATCGAAACCCCGAAGCTTTGGTTTGCAACAACCAAAGGCAGAACTGTCTACAGCGATGCGAAGATCGGGCCCAATGACTACATTATGTTCGGAAAGGAGTCTGCGGGGATTCCGGAGGAGATTCTGGTGAAGCATCCTAAGGCCTGCATTCGCATCCCCATGTGGGGAGAGATGAGGTCACTGAACCTCAGCAATTCTGTGGCGATACTACTATATGAAGCCTACAGGCAGAATAATTTCATGGACCTGAAGAGAGAAGGGGAGCTCCACCACCTGCACTGGTAAATAAGTCGCATTATCCGGTGGACCGGGGGGACGGGGGTCATGACCCATTTTATCAAAATGGGCCATGAACCCCGTCCCCCCCGGTCCACCGGATAAACTGTTTAGTTCATTTTTTCAGAAACATATATAAGACGAGTGTTTTTCTAGGAAAAAGCCGCAAGCTGTGAGATAATCAGTTATAAGAGTCTGAAACATTTTTTTCTTGTTTTGGGGACAGAATAAATCCGTTTGATTTTAAGGAACGGCAGAATGATTTCAGACTGTATTATGAGCCTATCAGATAAGGATCTGTATGTAAGATATTGAGGCTTAAAATTCAGCGTTAACAGACGAGGAGTATGAGGGGATGCAGCAAAACCTGTACGGGAAAAAAACCGACAGACAATCAAAAGAAGGAAATCCACGGAAGAAGAGAAAGAGCGGCAAGGTCCTTGCAGGTATTGTCTTTTTTCTTTTGATCATCGTGGGCGCCGGTTTCTACCTGAATGATTCCCGGTTGCTGACAAAATATCTTCGAAAGCAGAAGGACGTAGAACCATTGGAAGAGCTGAAGCTGCCGGCTTCCATTGAGCAGCTTATCGAAGAAGAAACGGAGCAGCAGGAGGAAACTACCGATCCCGAAAAGGATACCGGGTGGGTACAGAGAGAAGGCGAATGGTATTATCTTGACGAGGATCATGAACCGCTGACAGAACAGTGGATCGATGACATTTACTACGTAGACGAAAACGGAAAAATGCTTAGGGATACGGTCACTCCCGACGGCAGACGGGTAGACAAAAACGGCGAAGTCATCAGCATGACCGGTCAGGCCTACGGCGCATACTACAACGAGATCCTGAAGCTGGAGAAAAAAGTGGGAAAGATCGGAGTGAAGAGTTCCGATGTCAATGCTCAGGACGCTGACAAGTATCATGACATAACGGGAATAGGACTGATCAGGCTCATTGATTTTAACCGTGACGGACTGGATGAAATGCTGTTGGGATATCTTGATACTAAGGATGACAAGTACCACTTCAGGGTGTACGGCTACAGGAACGAGAAATTAGTCAAGTATGTTGACGACCTTATGGGCGGCAACGGAAACCCCATGATTTATTCAGTTTCCACGGAGAGTCTGAATGGGGGCGAAGAGTATGTTGTAGTGCACGATGGCATTAGCAAACACCGGGTTTACGGGTTTGATGCCGATGGAGAATTCAGAAAGCTAAAGGACATCGGACTTCGGGAGATTGACGGAAAGACGGCCAATGATTCCGAGGTTGCCAGAGTCACGGATGCCTGGATTTCCTACGGCGAGACCGTCTATCCCATGACGGTGCTTACGGACTACTATGGAAGGATCGGGGAGATTTACGAGACCAGAAAGTCTATGAGGCTTGAGGCTAACAATTCGGGCAAGCGGAATGATGTCATTGAGAGGAATCCCCAGGACTATCCCGATAAGGCGAAGGAGTACACACCCCGGGATCTGATGGAGGCCGTACAGGAATTCACTTCTGATCCGGTCATGGATTACATTTACGATGATTTCAATGGCGATGGTTCCAAGGATATGGTAGTCATGACCGTGTCATATGATCATTTTGAGGCGGAAGAAGGGAAGACCAGTGCTCCCGACTATAAGGAGGAGGGAGCAGATGCTTTCTTTGATAACGGTTACAACTATCACGCGGAGTGGTGGTTCACGGATGGCTACGAGACTTATAAGTTTTATGATTTTTCGGCACCGGTCATGACGGGGCTCAGGCTCTATCGTATCGAAACGGACAGGGGCATCCAGCTGGCTGCCACAATGTACTGGCGGGATACCATTATGCCGGACTACCAGATGGGTTCCGTTGTCAACAATGGCCGCACGCCGTATATGATAGATGCCTTCGGCACCACAGGCCGCACCACCGGCACCGAAAGCACGGGTATCATTTTCAGGTTCTCAAAGGATGATGGCGAGGTTATGTTGTTCGAGGAGGAGGGGTACAACTTCTCGGTTCCGAACAAGAACCGTATAGAGTATGAGCACGCGGAATACAGCATTGGCACCGACGGCACCACGTGTGAAAATGTCTCATACGGCAGTCTCCGGTATGACGCGGAGGAGGATTGCTGGATAGCAAATTAATCCGGCCAGAAGGTGCCTCGTTAATTAGGAGTTATTTCCCGTTAAGTAGACAAATAAATAATACGTCACTGCCATCAGATCATTAAATCCGGTGGCAGTTTTTTTGTTGCCGAAAGATATATTGACAAAAGCAAAACATATGATAATATATTCATATGAATAACAATTCATTTGAGGATTGCTCATTTGTAACTGAGGCAGCGTGTAAAAGAAAGAGGTGTAAATGTCCGGGGATTACAGTTGTGACAATATAAATCATTTTATACAGAATGTTTCGGAAGACGAGCTTAGTGACCTTGCGGAGCTTTTCAAGATCTTCGGGGATTCCACCCGCATCAAGATTCTTTACGAACTTTTTCAGGGAGAGAAGAATGTTACGGAAATCTGCGATGATCTGGAAATGAATCAGTCTGCCATATCTCATCAGCTGAAGATTCTGAAGACCAGTAAGCTTATAAAGTCGAGACGAGACGGAAAAGCGATGTATTACAGCCTGGCGGATGACCACGTGAAGGTGATCATAGCCATGGGTAAAGAGCATATAGAAGAGGAGTAAAGATATGAAGAAGAAATTCAAGTGTGAAATCGATTGTGCAAACTGTGCAGCAAAGGTTGAGGAAGCTGTAAAGAAGCTTGAGGGTGTTAATGATGCAAAGGTTAACTTCGTCATGCAGAAGTTCACTCTCGATGCCGATGATGAGAAGTTCGATGATATTCTGAAGCTTGCCATCGAGACAGGAAAGAAGATCGAGCCGGATTTTTCTGTTGAGATTTGAGAAAATACTACTAAAGCACCGGAGACGATTCTTTCAGAACCGTCTCCGGTAGTTGTATAGAGGAATTACTGACCTATGGAAAAGAAACTGAAAAAGGAACTGAATAAAATCCTCGCGGGCATCGCGGTGTTTTTCCTGATGCTGATAGTTGATAAGACCGGCATTTGCCCGGTTATTTTTGAGAATAAGCTGTACAGCTTTATTCTTTACCTCATCCCATATCTCATGAGCGGATATCCGGTTGTGAAGAAAGCGCTCCTCGGAATCAAAAACCGGCAGCCAATGGATGAGTCCCTGCTTATGACTATCGCCACGGCGGGAGCATTTGTCACAGGGGAAAATTCCGAAGCCGTAGCAGTAATGGTTTTCTATCAGGTGGGTGAGTGGTTCCAGAAGTATGCAGTCGGAAAGTCCAGAAGAAGCATTTCCCATCTTATGGAGATAGTTCCGGAGGAGGCTCACGTGGAACGGGAGGACGGAACCGTTGAGACCATCGACCCGGACGAGGTGGAAGTCGGGGATGTTCTCATCATCCGGGCCGGCGACAAGATACCGGTGGACGGCGAAGTGCTGAGCGGAGAGTCACTTGTGAATACCGCGGCTTTGACGGGAGAGTCCGTGCCACGAAGCGTCAGAAAGGGCGACCAGATCATTTCCGGATGCATCAACGGTGACGGTCTTTTGAAGGTAAAGGCGACAAAAGCCTTCGAGGATTCTACGGTTACGAAGATTCTGGAGCTGGTTGAGAATGCTTCCGAAAAGAAGTCAAAAACCGAGAATTTCATCACCAGATTCGCGCGGGTTTACACCCCTATCGTTGTGTATTCCGCCATCGCCCTTGCGCTAGTGCCGTCGCTGATTACCCATGATCCCGCAACCTGGTTCTACCGCGCCTGCACCTTCCTGGTTGTGTCCTGTCCCTGCGCTCTCGTGATCTCCATTCCGCTTTCCTTCTTCGGGGGAATCGGAGCCGCCAGTGCAAGCGGAGTCCTCATAAAGGGCTCCAACTACCTTGAGCTTCTCGCAAAGCTCAACACCGTGGTTTCCGACAAAACCGGAACCCTCACAAAAGGAAACTTCAAGGTTACCGGCGTCGAGACGGCAGCAGGTGTTGACCGCGCCGAGGTTCTGAAGGCAGCAGCCCTTGCCGAAGGCATGAGCAACCATCCCATCGCGAAGTCCATTCGTGAAGAGCTCAGCGAGGAATTGCCGGAGTTAACATTAAACACCAATCTCGTGACAGATGTTGATAATGTCACCGGCCGGGGTCTGGTGACCACCGCCGAGGGGAAAAAGATCTACATCGGAAACGATAAGCTCATGGACTCCATTGGGGTCACTTATGCCGGGGTCAACGACCCGTCAGCTACCGTTTCCTATGTTGCTGTATCGGAAGGCGAAGGAGTCAGATATCTCGGTGCCATTCTGATCAAAGACGAAATAAAACCGGAGGCAAAAGAAGCTATCCGCGAAATGAAAAATGCCGGAGTTGAGAGCATTGTCATGCTCACCGGCGACAGAAAAGAAGTGGGAGAAGCCGTCGGAAAAGAGCTGGGCGTTGACAGGATCTTTGCGGAGCTGCTTCCCCAGGATAAGGTTTCGAAAGTTGAAGAACTCATCGGAGCTTTGGACATGAAGGGACACAAGGACGGAAAGGCGGAACTTGCCTTTATAGGAGATGGGATCAATGACGCTCCTGTTCTTGCAAGAGCCGACATCGGAATCGCCATGGGTTCCATCGGTTCCGACGCAGCCATAGATGCTGCAGACGTTGTCATCATGGATGATGACCTGAGAAAGATACCTGTTACCATCCGCATCGCACGCCGCACAGTAAGCATCGCAATGCAGAATATCACCTTTGCCCTCATCGTAAAGCTGGTGGTTCTGATCCTCGGCGCCCTCGGCATCGCCAACATGTGGGCCGCTGTCTTCGGAGACGTGGGAGTTTCCGTGATTTGCATTTTGAACTCCATGAGATTACTTAAAAGACAGAAAACATAAATCATAGAGCCGGTGGGCATCCATTTATAACCGTTAAGCGGAGGCATTCGAAGCGTCCCGGTTATAAATGGATGGCCACCGGCTCTTTTATTTATTTATTGAATAACGGTTTTCTCTGCTGATACTCCATGATGGTGTCAAGCTCAGGAACCCCTTCCGGGTGAGATTTGAGATAAAATTCCTTGACACGGGCAAAGGTCTCAGGGCTAAGGACATGCTCTATCCGGCAGGCATCCTGACCTGCGGTGTAGGCATTCACACCAATGTCCACAAGAAGATTTGTAATGACAACATGCTTCTCGTAGGTTCCCTTGGCGATGGTCATGCCGGCATCTGTAAGGGTAATGTAGCCGTTATCATCAACAACAATCATCCCCTCTTCGCGAAGACGCTTCATAGCTACAGATACAGAAGGCTTTGAAAAGCTCAGCATGTTAGCAATATCGATGGAACGAACCACCTGATGATCCATGGAAAGCATCAGGATACTCTCCAGATAATTCTCAGAAGATTCGTGGGTTTCATAAGCTTTCATAGTTACCACCTTTCAATTTATAAAAATTTTATAAAATACATAAATTTCACAATTAGTATTTACTAACTTTAGTTAGTCATAACTATTGACTTTGAAGTTAGTTAATGCTAATTTTAACATGTATTTTATCAAAGTAAAGTGTAATGGAGGTTTATATGTTGCCATTATCTATGGTCGGAGCAGGCGGTAAACATTTGATTTCACGCGTAACGGGGAAGGAAGACATGAAACAGCATCTTGCGGATCTAGGATTTGTACCGGGGGAAGAGGTTCAGGTCATTTCGGACACCGGGGACGGCAACATTATCGTCAACATCAAAGAGACCAGGCTCGGCATAACAAGCCAGATGGCATCAAAAATCATGGTTGATTGATCTGCAGAGCTGATGTCCTCACGGTGAGGATGTCATGAGCAAGGACTTTGGTTTATCAAGCGGTTGGACAACCGTTTTTTTTAAGCGATATAGGTTAGCGGATACTAACAAAAGGTAATCACGACTAACTTTATCATAGAATCAAAAGGGGGAAGTTTAATGAAAACACTAAGAGACATTCCTGTTGGACAGTCATCAACAGTCCTGAAGATCCACGGAGAGGGAGCTCTCAAGAGAAGGATCATGGACATGGGCATCACAAAGGGGACCGAGATCCAGGTTCGTAAGGTTGCACCGCTGGGTGATCCTATCGAGATTACTGTGAGGGGCTACGAGCTCTCGATCAGAAAGGACGACGCCGATATTCTCGAAATGGCTTGATTCGGATAGAGATATTGGAATCGGTAGGTGATGACACAGCTAATCATGTTTTATGTATCGCTGATGGCGTAAGTCGGACCGAGACATTAGCATCGGAAAGAGACAGACATAAAGGAGAAAAAATATGGAAATCAAGGTTGCATTAGCCGGTAACCCTAACTGCGGCAAGACCACACTGTTCAATGCTTTAACAGGAAGCAATCAGTACGTAGGAAACTGGCCGGGAGTTACTGTAGAAAAGAAGGAAGGAAGATTGAAGGGAAATCGTGAGGTCATCATCCAGGACCTTCCGGGAATCTATTCCCTTTCACCATATACACTCGAGGAGGTTGTATCACGTAACTATCTGGTCAAGGACAAGCCGGACGTGATCCTCAATATCATTGATGGAACAAATATCGAGAGAAATCTTTATCTCACAACTCAGCTTGCAGAAATCGGACTTCCCATGGTCATCGCTGTAAATATGATGGATGTTGTCCGTAAGAACGGTGACAGGGTAGATATCGAGAAGCTTTCCAAGGAGCTTGGCTGCAAGTTCATCGAGATTTCTGCCCTGAGAGGCGAAGGCATAGATGAAGCCGCAAAGCTCTGCATTGAGGCGGCAAAGGAAGGAAAGAAGATGCCGCTTCCTTCGGTATTTGAGGGTTCCATTGAGCATACTCTTGCTCACATTGAGGAGCACCTTGAGGGAAAGGTTGACGAGAAGAACCTGCGCTGGTTCGCGGTAAAGGTATTTGAGCGCGATTCTGTGGCACTTGAGCAGCTCAGTCTTGATGATAATACAAAGAAGGACATCGAGGCACACATTGCAGACTGCGAGAAGGAGCTTGATGACGATGCTGAGTCCATCATCACAAACCAGAGATATACCTACATCAAGAAGCTGGTTGACAACGCAGTGGTCAAGAAGAGAAAGCCGGGAGAGCTTTCGGTTTCAGACAAGATTGACCAGATCGTTACAAACCGGATTCTGGCACTTCCCATCTTCGTGGTTGTTATGTTCCTGGTTTACTATGTTTCCGTAACAACATTGGGAACCATCGTTACTGACTGGACCAATGATGTGCTGGTGGGAGAATGGATTCAGCCCTTCTTTGAGAATATCCTTACCAATGCCGGTGCCTCTGACTGGGTTATCTCACTTGTGGTTGACGGAATCATCGGCGGACTTGGTGCTCCTCTCGGATTTGCGCCTCAGATGGCTATAGTATTCTTCTTCCTCACCATCCTTGAGGATTGCGGATACATGGCGAGAGTGGCATTCATCATGGACAGACTTTTCAGAAGATTCGGTCTTTCAGGCAAGTCCTTCATCCCGTTCCTTATCTCTTCAGGCTGCGGCGTTCCGGGAATCATGGCAACCCGTACTATTGAGGAAGAGAAGGATCGCCGGATGACTATGATCACAACAACCTCCATCCCCTGCGGAGCCAAGCTTCCGGTAATCGCAGTAATCGCAGGTTACCTTATGGGCGGCGCATGGTGGTTCGCTCCTGCAGTTTACTTCGGCGGCATCGCAATGGTCATCATCATGTGCATCATCATGAAGAAGACCAGCATGTTCGCAGGCGACCCGGCACCATTTGTAATGGAACTTCCCGCTTACCATATCCCTTCCGCAAAGAATGTATTCCTTCATGTCTGGGAGAGAGTATGGGCATTCTTAAAGAAGGCCGGAACCATCCTTTTCCTCTGCTGTGCAGTTATGTGGTTCCTCGGAGCCTTCGGTATCGTAGATGGCACATTTATGCTTGTAGAGGATGTTGAGAGTTCATTCCTTGCTTCCATCGGTAATGTCTTCGCATGGCTGTTTGTTCCTGTAGGTTTCGGCAGCTGGCAGGCAGTTGCGGCATCACTTTCAGGCTTCGTTGCAAAGGAAGGTCTGGTAACAACACTTTCAGTTGTATCAAGTCTCGGTGAGGAGCTTGAGGAGTATGATGCGGCAATGAACACTGCATTCCAGGCATTCTTCCCAACAAGCATGGCAGCAGTTTCATTCCTTATCTTCAACCTGTTTGATTCACCCTGCCTTGCAGCCATCGCTTCCATGGCAAAGGAAATGAACAGCAAAAAGTGGTTCTGGTTCGCCATCGCCTTCCAGAATGTTAATGCTTACCTTATATCACTCATGATCTACCAGCTCATCGGATTCGTGGTTGGACAGGTTCCTTTCAGCGTATTCACAATTGCAGCAGTTGTAGTTCTTGCAGGTTATCTGTATCTGCTCTTCAGACCGGATCCAAATGCCAGAAAGGTGCCTTTAGGTGTATCACCGGCAGCAGCAGCGTAGGTCGGAGATGCCCGGTATTAAGTTAGTCCAGTAAAAAGCGATTTTTCTACATTAAAACAGGTCGGAGCGTAGGCTTCGGCCTGCTTTTGACAGATGGGAACAGGATATACATGTGAGGTAAACGGATAAAAACATGTGTTTATAGAGGAGGAAAACAGATGTCAGCAGACGTTCCTGTGAATCAAACAGATATGATCGTCCTTTTAATATTGGGGATTTTGTTTATAATAGGAGTAAGGATACTGATCAGCTTTTTCAAAAAGCAGGAAGCTCCGAAGGATGTTCTGGACATGGACAGCATATGTCAGTCCGGTGACAGGATCACCATTACGATAGATGGCATGATGTGCGGAATGTGTGAGATACACATAAAGGATGCCATCAGAAAAGCCATTCCGGATGCAAAGAATGTGACTGCATTTCACGAATCCGGCAATGCAAACTTCACATTGAGCAGATCAGAAAGTATGGGTGAGCTCATGAGGGTTCTGCATGAAACCATAGACCCTGAGGGATACCGCATACTTGGACTTACAACAAAGAATTGAAACAGAAAGGTCATATATGGCAGATTTAGTCGTAATATCAATATTAGTTCTCATAACATTCTTTGTTGTCCGGAAGCTCTATAAAGACTACAGGAAATTCGGAACCTGTGCCGGCTGTGCCGAAGCCCAGCTTGGTCACTGCGATCACGTAGGACATAAGGAGCTTGACGAAAGACGGGCAGAGCTTGATAAATTGAAGCTCAATGAAGTCCAGAAAGCCATATTGGCGAAGCATGCAAGGAATAATAAGAAATGAAAATGGTAATAGTTCAGACGGTGAACTGTTGCTGAAAATGCCTGTTGAAATATACTGAATATTGATTTACTATAAAGATGTAAAAAGTGCTTGCCGATAGACGGTTAGCCCTTTACTAGGTTGTTAAAAAATAACCGCCCAAGTTTTCTAGGCTTGTGGGCGGTTATTTTTTTGTTATCTCATATACGAGACCGATGATAGCAACGATCAAAATTCCAAATTGGAATAAATCAGAATAACTTATCATGGAGCCCTCCTTTCTGAAGGGACTTACAAAATGCCCTTCGTGATGAAAGGGCTAACCGCCTACCGCTTTGGCAAGCACTGATTGGGATTGTAGCATAGGATGCAGAATTATCCTATAGTCTGAATTTCGACTATAAGTCGTGAAGTAAGAGTAACAGTTCAGCCGGTGGACCAAGGGGACTTTTACAAGTAAGATATACTATATTCCGGGATGATTAAAAATCCCGTTGACGATATATCTTTTTGCTGATAGTATCTGATTGAAAATGCGTGAAACAGAGATGTTTTACAAATGATTTTATTGATTGAGTAGCCTGTGGCATGCAAAGGTTCCCGGGGGGACTGGATACATGAAAGATGGGCCCTGATTAGAAAGGTCAGGAGGACTCAAATTTTATAAGTATTTAGCGGTATCTTATAAGGCGTTGCCGATAATCAGGATGCCCGGCACTTAATATGACGAGAGTGCGGGTGTTGAGATTAACTGCTGAACGGAGTAAATGCTCCATCTTGTGAAACGATCAATAGGGTTGCCTTTGTAAGCACTCTGAGTAGACGAAACGGAAACAAAATACTGAAGAGAAGTGAAAATGCATATTATACATTTTTGCATTTGAAACGATATTAAACCTATAAGAATAGTGGTTTGATGAGACTCTTCTACACAAAAGAACCTGTGGGGTGCAGGTGATCATTTTCGGAATCGATCGTAATACAGGCTGGAGTCTTTTCGGACTCCGGCCTTTTTTGATGCACAGGTTCGGTGTCAGCGGAGCCAGATAGTCTGCATCTGTATGGCAGATATAAACGGAAAAAACATGCGCTTATTGATAAGGAGGGGAAAATTGAGCAGAAATCTTTTGGAATTAAAAAACATTACTAAAGCCTACGACGGAACGATCATCCTGGATGACCTGTCCTTGGACATACATGAGAACAGCTTCGTAACGCTGCTGGGCCCCTCAGGCTGCGGAAAGACCACAACACTCCGTATCATCGGAGGATTCGAGAAGCCCGACAAGGGCAGCGTCCTTTTCGATGGTCAGGACATCACAAACCTTCCCGCCAACCAGCGTCAGCTCAACACGGTTTTCCAGAAGTATGCCCTCTTCCCGCACATGAGCATCGAAGAAAACATTGCCTTCGGACTCCGTATAAAGAAAAAATCCGATTCCTATATAAAAGACAAGATCAAATATGCCCTGAAGCTCGTAAACCTTGACGGCTTCGAGAAGCGCCGCATCGACTCCCTTTCCGGCGGACAGCAGCAGCGAATCGCCATCGCCCGCGCCATCGTAAATGAGCCGCGACTCCTCCTTCTGGACGAGCCCCTGGGCGCCCTTGACTTAAAGCTCCGCCAGGAAATGCAGTACGAGCTCATAAGACTCAAGAACGAGCTGGGAATCACCTTCATATATGTAACTCACGACCAGGAAGAAGCCCTTACCATGTCAGACTACGTGGTAGTCATGAACCAGGGCTACATCCAGCAGGCCGGCAGCCCGGAGCAGATCTACAATGAGCCTGAGAATGCCTTTGTTGCCGACTTCATCGGTGATTCCAACATCCTTCCCGGAATAATGATCGAAGATTATTCCGTTCGTATCCTCGGGGCAGTTTTCAAATGTATCGACGCCGGCTTCGGAACCAACAAGCCGGTCGACGTTGTTATCCGACCTGAGGATGTGGAGCTTCTGGACGATGATGATCCTAAGGCGATCCTTCACGGCGAAATGACCCACGTCATCTTCAAGGGCGAAATGTACGAGATGGAGTGCACCACACCTGACGGCTACGAGTGGCTCATCCACTCCACCGAGCTTCGCGAGCCCGGCACCAAAGTCGGCCTCTACGTGAAGCCCTCAAACATTCAGATCATGAACAAGCCGGAATCTGAGGATGAGGAGGCGATGGACATTGAATAACAAAGCCTCCAGATATCTTGCGGGACCCTATGTAGTGTGGATCGTCGGATTCATCGTGATCCCGCTGCTCACCATCCTGTATTACGGTTTTACAAATGATGTTAATGTTTTCACCCTGAGCAATCTCATGGAGATCTGCCGCTGGGAAAACTACAGGCCACTGTACAGGGCGCTGATGCTTTCTGCAGCCAGCACGATAGTTTGCTTCCTGATAGCATTCCCCCTGGCCATGATCCTTCGTGAAAACAAGTTCAGCCGGGGCTCCTTCATTGTGTTCATATTCATCCTCCCCATGTGGATGAACTCACTTCTCAGAATCCTGGCATGGCAGACGCTCCTCGAGAGAAAAGGCGTTATCAACGGAATACTGACAACCCTTCACCTCCCGGAGCAGCACCTCATCAACACAACAGCAGCAGTCATGATCGGAATGGTTTACGACTTCCTTCCTTTCATGATATTGCCGCTTTACAACGCACTCATGAAAATCGATGACAATACCATCAACGCGGCCTATGACCTTGGAGCAAGCTTCTGGCAGACCCTCACGAAAATCATACTTCCGCTGTCTGTCCCGGGCATTGTTTCCGGAGTCACCATGGTATTTGTACCGGCTCTCACAACCTTCGCCATCTCCAACATGCTTGGCGGCGGCAAGATTTACCTCATCGGTAATGTCATCGAGCAGGAGTTCATGCAGGACTCCGACTGGCATCAGGGCTCGGGACTGAGTCTCGTGCTCATGATATTCGTCATCGTGTCAATGCTTATCGTTAACCACTTCGATGACCATAAAGATTCGGAAAGAGGAGGTATCATGTGATGGACAAGTTAAAGAAATTTGCCTCTGACTGCTACCTCGCAATCATCGTGCTTTTTATGTACGCCCCCATCGCGACCCTGATTGTTCTTTCCTTTAACAGCGGTCGTTCACGCGCCAAGTGGTCCGGCTTCACCACCGACTGGTACATGGAAATGTGGTCGGACGAGACCATTATGGCTGCCCTCAGAAACACTATCATCATTGCGTTCCTGTCGGCACTTATCGCAACAGTGCTTGGCACCATCGCGGCCATAGGCATTAACAACATGAAGTCCTGGTCCAGGAACACAATCATGAGCATTACCAATATCCCTATGCTCAATGCCGACATCGTTACGGGTATCTCTCTGATGCTGTGCTTCATAGCCTTCAGGATATCCCTGGGCTTCCACACCATACTGATCGCCCACATTACCTTCAACCTGCCTTACGTAATTCTCAGTGTAATGCCTAAGGTCAGACAGTCCAGCAAGGATACCTATGAGGCGGCGCTTGACCTCGGTGCAACACCCACGCAGGCCTTTTTCAAGGTGGTGCTGCCGGAGCTTATGCCGGGTGTCACCTCCGGATTTATGCTGGCCTTCACCATGAGTCTTGATGACTTTATCATTACCCACTTCACGAGAGGTGCGGGAATCGACACCATCTCGACGCTGGTTTACAGCCAGGTACGAAAGGGCATCAGCCCCACCATGTATGCGCTGTCCACGGTCATCTTTGTGACGGTGTTCATCATCCTCATCATGGGAAATTATGCGCCGGAGTGGCTGGAGAAGAAAAAGAGCAAGGAAAATTGAGATCCTTGATGGATTTAAGGGGATCCCGGATGAATTTAAGTCACGTGACCGGTTTAAATAAGAAAAAAGCTTTCAGAGCGCTTCATAAAGAGATGCAGTGCTGCATTTTGAAAATCGAAACACAGGAGAGTGACTTCCGGGAATTCAGGGAGAAAAGCTAAATGAAAAAAGTTTTAAAACAGTACAGGCGGCGTTTTGCCGCAGGTGCAGCAGTTCTTCTTATGTCTGCGGGGATTTCCGCTGTTACTGCAGGCTGCGGCAGCACCGAAAAAGATATAGAAGAGATACCGACACCGGCATCAAAAACCTTATATGTTTATAATGCCGGAGAGTATATCGATCCCGAGCTCATCGATCAGTTCGAGGCAGAGACCGGTATCAATGTTGTCTACGATGTGTTCGAGACCCTGGAGGAAATGTATCCGGTCATCGAGGCAGGCGGAGTTATCTACGATTGTGTCTGCCCTTCGGATTACATGATCGAGAAGATGATCGAGAACAACCTTCTTCAGGAGTTTGATCCTGAAAAGATACCGAACCTTCAGTACATCGGCGAAGACTACATGAAGATGGCTTCCCAGTTCGACCCGGGAAACAAATATGCGGTGCCCTACACCTGGGGAACCGTCGGAATCCTTTATAACACAAGAATGCTTGACGAGCTTGGAGTTCCTTACCCCACAAAGTGGTCGGATCTCTGGAACCCGGCCCTTAAGAACGAGATTCTCATGCAGGATTCAGTCCGGGATGCTTTTATGGTAGCCCTCAAGAAGAACGGCTACAGCTGCAATACCGAGAATTCCGAGGAGCTTGACAAGGCAATGCAGGACCTCATTGAGCAGAAGCCCATCGTGCAGGCCTATGTAATCGATCAGGTCAGAGACAAGATGATCGGCGAAGAAGCGGCCGTCGGAGTTATCTACTCCGGAGAGATTCTCTACATTCAGGACGAGCTTGACGGCTCCGGAATCGATGTTGAGTACTGTATCCCTGAGGAGGGAACCAACCTCTGGATCGACGCCTGGGTTATCCCAAAGAATGCCCGCAACAAAGAGTATGCCGAAAAGTGGATAGACTTCCTCTGCAGACCTGACGTGGCAGCTCAGAACTTTGAGTACATCACCTACTCAACTCCCAATGTCGGCGCCATGGACCTCCTTGACGAAGAGTACCTGGAAAACGAAGCAGTCTTCCCCGACACCTCAGAACTCCTGAAAACCTCCGAGTTCTACCACTACCTGGGACCTGCAGGCGATTCACTTTATAACAACCGTTGGAAAATCGTAAAATCAAGCTGAGAAAATATAATTCAGCTAAGAAGAAAAACAGCAAGATCGAGAAGATAAGATAATCAGTAAAGATCGAACTAAAAAAGTAAAATCCCCCGACGGGGCATCAGTGATGCTCCTCCGGGGGATTTTATAATGGACCACTAACTCCGTCCCCTTGGTCCACCGGCTGAACTGTTACACAGTTTGTGCTAAGATAGTGTCATTGACACTGCGTTTTTAGATGATATACAATCTGAGCATTAATTGTTATCATATATATTAAATACAAATCTAAGAGGAAGCCGATCAGATCTGCATCTGTATGTCAGAGATTAACGGCAAAAATATACGTTTATAGAGGAGGAACAATATGAGCCAGAAAAAAGGTTCTCCGGGAAAAAGTTCACAAGCCAAAGGAGGTCCAGTGGATCAGGCGATAAGAAAGAGGCGGAGAAGGCTTAGCCAGATAAGTGATATAAAGTCATTTTTCTCAAGACTTCTCGTGATGATCATCATGATATATATCATGTTCTGGATCATCTTCGGATTGCAGCCTATGGCAAATGATGATATGAAACCAAGAATAAGTGCCGGAGACCTGATGCTTTTCTACCGGCTTGAGACACGAATCAATTCCGATGATGTGGTGGTTATCCATAAAGACGGAAAGACCTACACGGGAAGGATCGTGGCAAAGGGCGGAGATAAGGTTGAAGTTACTGACGATTCAACACTTAAGATCAACGACAGTACGATGATCGAAAGCGATATATTCTACAGCACACCAAAGTATGAGGAATACGTTCAGTATCCACTCCAACTTGCGGAGGATGAGTACTTCATCTTATGCGACTACAGAAACGGAGCAAAGGACAGCCGGTATTTTGGCGCAGTGAAGAAAAATGAAATAATGGGTAAGGTTATCACGATCATAAGAAGATCAAATCTATAAGATATGGTCGCTATCTAACATGACCATCGGGGACGGTTATCGCCGGCGAGAACCGTCCCCAGTGGATATGGTGTCAAAAAAACTTCCTGTCAATTTGGCAGGAAGTCGAAAATACCTTATTTATCTCCGTAATGCCCCTTACAATGGGAAATATATATGCGTCCATCCTCGAGATGATAAACCAGACGATCTTTTTCGTTTATTCGTCTGCTAAACTCACCCTGTAAATCGCCCTTTAACGGTTCCGGATCTCCTATGCCATGCATAGCTCCGTTTCGTTCTATATCTTTAATAAGTTGATTGATACGTTTTAAGGTCTTCTTATCTTGTGTCTGCCAATAAAGGTAGTCATTCCACGCATCATCAGACCATATCTTTTCACTCATTGTCATCCTCAATCAGTTCATGTACAGTACCTTTGCCTTCACGTAACTCCTTTACAGACTTTAAAATGTATGCCTGATTAACCGGGTCATAGAAGGGGTCACCTTGTTTAATGTCAAAGGGAATACGCTTTTCCCTTAAAACGGCTTTTACATAGATATTAATAGCTGCTGACGAAGTAAGACCAACAGAAGAACAAAAGGAATCAAAATCAGCTTTATCGCGTTCATCGACACGAGCGGTCAGAGTAGACAGTGCCATAATTATACCTCCTTTAATCATTTTCGATTATATCACTATCGTATTACAATAGCAATCAAACGTATACGGAATATAACCATCGGGGACGGTTCTCGCCGGCGAGAACCGTCCCCGGTGGCACTTTATTATTATAAGAAGAAAACCATCAATTTTTAAGTTTCGTTCCAGTCCATCCCTTCCAGATTCTTAAATCCACCCCCAAATCCAAATATTAAATATAATTTTCATAAAATCCAAATTCATAAAATTTATATTCTTTTTATCATCCTAATCTACACTTTCCTTACATAGTAAACCAAAAGTAAACCAGTTTTATCCCTCAATTACTTCACTATTTATCAGAATTTATTAAAAATCAGCAAAAAATACACGTTTTTAAGCTATTAAAAATTAAATCCTAGCCACCAATTATTAATAAAAAATAACTTTTTACGAAAAAATCGCTTCATTTTTAAGTGAAATGTTAATATGCGATTTGCTAAACTCACACCATGAAATGATTAAACCAAGTTTGGCTTAAACATAGAGGGTGTATTTATGAAGAAAACCAATTACTCAATAAAAAAATTATTCAAGAGGGGAATCGCGACATTGCTTACTGCCAGCATGGTAGTCACAGCAGTACAGGCTCCGGCCTTTGCTGACAATGTCGATGAGGAAGTTACAGAATCAAGTGCTTCCGTTACCGGACTTGTACATAAAAAGATCACTCTTGAGCTTGTGAGTGATGAGCTGAAGGAAGCTGCTCTTACAGCGATCCGCGAGAACCGTCTTTTCGACGCTGAGGATTATCTGGCAGCAACCGGAGACAATCAGAAAGCATTAAGAGAATATGAGGCATTCTTCAACGAGAATCCGGGCCTTTACGTAGTAGACGTTCCTGAGTCAGTTGTGGACACACTTTCCGGTGAGGACGCCGAGCTCCGCATCTTCGTTCAGAAAGATGCCAAGATGGCAAAGGTAGACCTTACAGCATCTCCAAGTGAGATCACAAGAGAAGATTCCACAGAGTCAAAGAATGTAGAGTTCCGCTATGGTACAGATAAGGACATCATCCTTTACGAGCCGGCATCCAATGTTGACACACTTGTAAACGGTGGCGAGGATGCTTACTACATCGAGCCTGAGCAGGAAATCGGCGACAACTCAGATTACGAGCTTACAGGAAACGAGAAGATCACATTCATGTTTGTGAATTCTTCCGAAGGTACCGTAAGGTTCACCCTGAAGGTTGACGGCGTAACCTACGACAAGGTAGAGGTTGGCGGAAGAGAAGCCGCTCTCAAGAAGATCATTGCTGAGGCAGGCACCAAGAAGTCTACAGAAGAAACAACCGCAGCAGAAACCACAGCAGCCGTTACAGCAGTTACAGAAGAAACAACAGTAGCTGATGAGACAACCGCAGCAGAGGTTCAGGAGGTTGAGACAGAAGCTCCTGCAGAAGAGACAACTGCTGAAGGTACAGAGATTGCCAATGCAGACGACGATAACGTTTCTGCTGAAACTGAGGAAACTACAGCCGCTGTTGAAGAGACAGCCGCTGAGACAGAAGCTCCCGCAGCTGATACAGATGCTGAAGTAAAGGAAGAAGCACCTACAGAGGTTACCGAAGAGCCTGAAACAGAGGCAACCATTCCTGAGAAGATCGCTGAAGCAATAAGCGAAGTATTCGGCGGAGCAAGCGATGCGGTTCTCGGAAGAATGACAGTATACGCTGACACAATCGTAGGCGAGGGAGCTCAGTTCGAAGTTGAAGAGAACGCTCCTGCAGCAGAAGATTCCGAAGAGGAAGAAGATAAGGATACAAACGAAGTTGCTGCTCAGGCAGTTGAAGCAGCAGCCGGAGAAGATACAGCTACTGAAGCTGATGAGGTTAATGAAGAAACAACCGCAGCAGTTGAGGCAGCAGCAGACGATAACGCAGCATTAGCAGCTGACACAACAGCACTTCAGATTGAAGTTTCAGAAGGTCTTTCAGAGGACAAAGCTGAGAACCAGGTTGAAGAGACTGTGGCTCAGGAAGTTACAGTGGTAGAAACTGAGCCTGAGACAGTTGCAGAAACACAGGCTGTAAAGGAAACCATCGCAAAGGATGATGAGACCAAGGCCGCTAAGGTAGCAACTGCATCTGAGATAGCTGAGTATGACGACGTCGCACTTGAGCTCATCGCAGAGGTTAAGGAAGAAGTTCTTCAGGACAAGGCAGCAGCCAAGGAAAACATCAAGGTTGCAAGAATCGCTCAGTACACCATCAATGAGCTCGGAAAGATCCACTACGAGACAGAGGTCGATGGATTTAATGTAGAAGTCTTCGCAGCAAAGGATGCTTTCGGAGACATCACACCGACACTTGAAGCTAAGAAGCTTGCTAAGCCTGAAGAAGCTGAAGCATCCGAAGATACACTTTCAGACGATCAGGTTGAAGAGCTTAAGGATAACGGAATCTATGACAATTCACTTCCTTTAGATATCCATTTCCTTGATGGAGATAAAGAAGTAGAGCCAACAAAGGCAGTTAAGGTAAAGATCACAATAAGTGATGAAAACCTGCTTAACTCTATCGATGCATCTTCACTTGAAGTGCACCACATAAAAGAAACAGATGATACTTTCAAAACTGAAAAGGTTGCTGCAACAGAGGATGTAAAGCTTCTCGACAAGAACGACGAGGAGATTAAGGATTCCGATTTTGAGGCTAATGCAGAAGCAGCTGCAGCAGGCGAAGAAGTTGAGGTAGAAGTTGCAAGTGCAGTTGCAGAGTTTGAGGTTGACGACTTCTCGGTTTATGCAATTGTTTGGACTCAAAATAATTACAGTAAAAAAATAGCTAAAGTAATAGTTCATTATATTGATACAACAGGAAAAGAGATATTTGACAATAGACATGAGTCAAATAAGGAACTAGAGACTACAACAGAAATTAAACTTGATGCTCAATTTGCAGGAACAGTAAGTCAACATACATTTAAGGAGGCAAGATTAGGAAGTAAGGATGGTCAGATAATTACATCTTTAAAGAAAGCGGAAAGAACCAACGTTGATAGAACAAACGATATAGACTATAACATTGATTATTTCTATACCAATGCTCAAAATAAAAAAATACTTGTTGCAAGCAATACTATTAAGAATAAATTAGAACCCAGTACATATGGTCGTTATGATAGTTATGGAAATAGGTTATACGATTGGCGTAAGAATGTAATAACATCTTCATATTATTATGGATCAGTATACTCTAGAGTTATATATGATAAGGGAAATGGTGAATTAGATGATGATTATATTCTGTACACCGGTACAAGATATGAATACACTTCTGAAACTGATTCTTTAGAGCATGACATATATTTAATATATGACTATACACCTAATGGAACCGTAGTTCCGCCCAAAACACAGGTTAAAGATTTGGGTGCACCGACAACAAGTAAGAGCGTTAGTGATAATAAAGATGGAACATATACATTGACGCTAAGTGTTACAGGAGCCTCACAGGCCCAGACATC
This sequence comes from Oribacterium sp. NK2B42, assembly GCF_000424445.1. GTDB lineage: Bacteria > Bacillota > Clostridia > Lachnospirales > Lachnospiraceae > Oribacterium. The sequence continues at coordinate 21,744 of NZ_AUJX01000021.1, read as the reverse complement.
AAAGACTCATGCTAATGTTGTTGTTGTACTTGATTTATCCGGAAGTATGTTGGAAGTGGCTAGCGCAGAAGGTTCATATGAACCTGATGAATATGGAAGCTATTATGAGCAAAATGCTAATGCAAAGTTGAAGTATAAACGTGAGTGGTACACATATTCCGACGAAGTTATCGGATGGCATTATGAGTATGATAGGTGGGGGCGTCGTTACGTTAAACTTGACTATCGTAAGATATACCACTCTGAACTTGTAGATGTTCCTGATGTAAATACTTATGACACAGTATATTTGCCGGATGGACAACCGTACGATGGTACAAGGTATGCATATTTTAAAGCCGGTACTCGTTTGGAGATAGCAAAATCCGCAATTCAGTCTCTTTCAAGTACATTACTTGCAAATAATACAGCGGCTGATTCGGACGTAGTTGAGTTGGGATTAGTCACGTTCGCTGATCGAACAAAAGTATATAAAGCTAAAACAAATGCGGATGAATTCAATTCTATTATTGACGGATTAAGTGCTGAGGGAGGTACAAACTGGGAAGGTGGATTAGCTGATGCGAATGGATATTCATTTGGATTCGATGATGAAGACCCAGTATATATCATATTTGTTTCAGATGGAAATCCCACTTACAGAGTAAGTCAAAATAGTTATAATGATCATAAAGAAGGAGACCGCCTTTATGGTGATGGATATGAAGAAACTCCTGGAAATATTTCAAGATGTTTAGAGGCAGCAAAATTAGTTTCTGGTGCTATTTTAAATTCAAATAAAAAGCTTTATGCAGTAAATGCATTTAGTGGAAGTACAGCAAATAGTGCACAGGCAAACATGAGAGCTTTGTATGGAACAGATACTGCACTTGCGGATAAATACACTTTTAATGCAATAAGTCAAAAAGAACTGAATTCAGCACTTAGTACAATCTTAAAAGAAATCCAGCATGATCTTAGGTATACAGATGTAAACATCGTGGATACTATTTCTCATTACACAGCAACAATGGATGTATTGGGTGCAGTAGATACAGATAAGTATACATATGAAGTTACCCAGATGGTATCGAGAAAGGAAATTGTAGACGGAGAAGAGAAAGACGTAACAGTAGAAGAAACTGTTTACACTGATGAGGACATATTAAAAGATGATAATCTGAGTAAAATCAGGACGGCAAGTTTCAATAATGGAAAAGTAACCTGGCAGTTAGGTGATTGTACTCAAGAGAATGGTGCTTTTATACTTGAAAGCGGAAAAACATATAAAGTAAGTTTTGTAGTATGGCCGAAACAGGAAGCCTATGACATACTTGCTGATATAGAAAACGGAAAGTATGAAGGTAGAGAGGATGAAATTCCTAAAGGATTTGTTGAGTTATTAGATGCCAATGGTGATGGAACAGGTAAGTATGTATATCAGACAAATGATGGTGCAACGGTAAAATATAAGAATGTCGACTTCGTTGATAATGAACCTGTATATGATGATGATTTTAAAGATGGAGGTTCGATCGATGTTTACCCTTATATGGAGATGAATGATACCAAGCTTTCATACCAAAAGAAGTGGATCATGGATAGCGAAGATCAGAGAAAGTTTATCGAAGATAAAACTATCACACTTGACCTATATAAAGGAGACGATAAATACATAGAAGGTTTGTCTCTCACTTCTCCTGAAGGAGATGACGATTATATACCAACCGGTGATGGCAAGATAGAGGTTATTTGGAGAGCTGGTGCAAATCAGCAGAAACACATTGCACCGGGAATACTTGTTTCAAAAGCTAAAGGTGATGCTCGTGGATTCAAACCTACTAATGAACGTCCACTGATCAAGAAAAAGGGAACCAATGAGGAGTTTTACCTGGTTGAAAAAGGACATAATTACACGTTCAAAGAGACAAAAGGTGTAGTTGGATTCGAGCTTGAAAACAAAGTATATCATCCGATGGTTGTAGATGGACATCTTCAGGATGTTGAGTTCAATAGTGACATGACAGAATTTGAAATTGTTACTGAAGCTACTACAACAGCTGATGCAGACACAACTGAAGGTGATGATACAAATTCAACCACAACCACAACCACAGATACTGATATACCTGATGTTAGACTTGAAACAATCACAGCTGTAAACATTATCAACCTTGCAAAACTTACAGTCACAAAGAAATATGTTGGAACCATGGCTAAATGTCAGCCAACGACATTTGACTTGTATCTTTACAAGGCTGACGGAACTCCTGCTACCTATGAAGAAGAGAAGTATATTGAAGATCTGAACTATGATTCAAAAAACAAGACAGGTCTTCTTATGGAAAAGCAGAATGATGGAGCTTACAGATTTACAATTACTCCATCAGCCTTAGGCTCTGAACAGCCGGTAGATATCATGTTACCTGGTGATGTGTCTTACATCATTAATGAAGTAAGGACTGGCACAAGTTATGCAGACTATATACCAACATCATCTTGGACCGGTAAGAGAACTACAAATTCCGGAGAGAATGGTGCTGAAGTAGTGACACCTTTTAGTGGAGAGGGTACAGATACAACCGGTGAAGATCCACTTAAGCTCAGCGAAGTCAATAAGGTTGATTTTGTAAATACAAAGAATTATGTAGCACCAACCGGTATCGGCGATAATACTATCCCGTTTGTAGCACTTGCACTTACAGGTTTAGCATCAATGGTATTCCTTGCATACGACTTCCAGAAACGTCGTCTGTTTGAAGACTGATCACACAGTTAATAAGGCAAAAGCAAATGGCATCAAGATCACTTGAAGATATTGCAGAGTTTATCGATAAGATGAAGTTCCGGAAATCCCTCATCGGAGGGGTGGATGAGCAGAGTGTCTGGAAAAAAATTGAGGACCTGAACAATGAATACAAATCAGTATTCGATGAACAGGAAACAAAATACCGGACACTCCTCGAGGAACGGGATCTCGAGATAAAGAAATTAAAAGAAAAACTGAATATGGTATAAAAAATCGCAGCTTAAAATAGCCGTTACCTCGTAGCTGTGAAGAAAAACAAAATCTTGGGTAAGGTGATCAAAGTTAAAAGAAGATCCAACCTGTAACGGCTTACCCAAAATATTAAACGATCAAACAAGTACGGCGGTACTTATTTGAATAAAAAACGTAGGATTATAATTTTATTTAAGAGAGGGTTAATTATCATGAGAAAGAACATTAACAAACTTGCAACACTCGTAATGACAAGCGCACTTGCTGCATCAATGAGCTTCGGAGCTTTCGCTGTGGAAGTACCCGCTACTGGTGCTACTGGTGAATCAACTGAAGGTCAGCCAGCACAGGAGACTACACAGGATTATTCAGTAGGTGAATATGGAAAAGAGATTCAGATTCCGAAATCTGTTACAACAGATATAAATAATCCAACTTCAGCTCCATATACAGCATTTAACCTTACAGTTGGTAAAGGATCAGTCGCTAAGGCTAAGCAGATTTTGAAGACTGATAAAGTAACAAAAGATGGAGATGCTTTTGAGGTATATGCTGGAACAGATGAGCAGCTTGCCACAATTAGAGTTAGTGCTGCTGATTTTAGAAATGGATATGATTCTTTTGCAAATGGTATTTATAAAGATCATTTCACCGTATCAGTTCCTATAACAGAGTTTAAGAATGCCGGTGTATATGCATTTACATTGAAGGAAGTTAAAGGTAGCTATTCTGGTGTGATTTATGATGAATCAACCTATGACATGTTTGTATTTGTTGAAAATGTGTTCAAACAGGATGGCACACTGGATCACCTTCAGATTGCAAGTGTAATAGTAGCAAATTCTGATGGAGTTAAAATAGGTGGTGGAAAATTAACAAATGATACAGCAACAGGAATCAAAAATAACTTTGGTTATGAAGGAACTGAAGAGGATCCTATTCCAGATGGTGATACAACACATGATATTACTATCGGTAAGAAAGTTGCTGGTAATACAGCTAACTTAAGTGACAAGTTCACATTCGTTGTTTCTGTAAAGCCTAAGACTGGTATTACAGTAGATGGTACGGATGTAGATAAAACTGTAGCTAGTGAAAATCAGGAATTTACTCTTACATATGCTGAGCCAAAAACTGTTGATGAAACAACTGTAACATCAGAAAAAATTAAGGCAAATGGAGGAACTCATGAGATCACTATTAAGAATGGTGAGTTTGCCAAGATCAATGGTCTTACAGATGCTTATGAAGTTACAGTATATGAGGTAGAGGCAGGTAAAGACGGATATAAAACAGACTATGATTATAAAAATGGTAAAAATGCTACCTCTGTAACAGGAAGTCTTGATAAGACAAATGAAGCAACTACTGATGATAATGTAGTAGTAACAGTTTCTGCTGATGAAGCAACACTTGGAATCACTAATACACGTGAGAACACAATTCCTACAGGCGTAGCTATGGATGTTGCTCCTTACGCTCTTATGGTAGCTCTTGCAGGTGGCGCAGCTGCTACATTCCTTCGCAAGAAAGAGTCTTTCGAGGACTAATCTGTAATTAACCCTTTTACAGAAATTTAATTAGATAAATTTGGTGAAGCACCTTATAATACATATTTGGTGCTTCACCGATATAAAAATTTCTGAATGGTAAGTTTAAATGGAGGTCCGATGGAGAGAGTGGCAAGTCTTGCAAGAATCGGTAATCAGATACTTGGATTTATGGCTACGGTCATGATCATCACGATGCTTGCCTACGGTGGTTATTCTCTTTGGGATGTGTACGTAACCTACAGCGGTGCATTCATGTCCAGTGACCTTATGAAGTTAAAGCCGGGTACTCAGGGCAGTAATGCTCCTACATTTGAAGAGTTAAGAAGAATCAATAAGGACGTTAAAGCCTGGTTAACCGTTGATGATACCCATATCGACTATCCTGTACTTCAGGGTATCGATGATATGGAGTATGTAAACAAAGATGTATACGGGGAGTTTTCACTTTCCGGGGCGATATTTATATCAGTTCGAAACAAAGAAGATTTCAGTGATCCCTACAATCTTTTGTACGGACATCACATGGACAATGGCGGTATGTTTGGTGACGTCATGGAGTTCATAGATGAAGGTTACTTCAACAGACACCGAACAGGTAAGCTTTTCCTGCCTGACAGGACTTATGATTTAGAGTTATATGCATTGATAGAATGTGATGCATATGATAAGTACATCTATCATGTAGAAAATGCGATAGAAGATATGGAAGGGTTCCAGGCTTATGTAAAGGAAACAGCTACACATTATAGGGATATAAATGTCACGGCTGATGATCAGATCATCAGCTTGTCGACATGTGTTGATGCTCAGACTAATGGAAGAGCAGTAGTATTGGGACGAATGGTACCGACTGAGCAAACTGGTTAGAGGAGGCTCGCAAAGGATGAGTAGAGTATTAAGAAAAAACTATATAGGAGCATTCATGGTAATGCTGTTTGCGTTGCTCCTTAACATTAGTGCGTTTGCAGAAACAGGAAAATATGAGGTAGACGCAAAGATTCCTGTAAGTATAAAAATGGAAGAAGACGGTGAAAAGGATTCTGTTAAAAAGATGACTGCCACCGTAAGAATAAATCCACTTGACGGAGCACCTGCATTTTATCAGGATGAACTCACAAAAGAAGTCGAGGAAGGCAAAACAGAAACGGTTACGTTTACTAAAAAAAGTGATTCTTCAATTGATCCGTCACAAGCATCAGGGTATGTAAGCGGATTTACAGATGTCGGAGATTATGAATATGAAATCATACAGACTAAAGTAACCGGTGATGGATTAGATGAATATTTAATTGATGAGACGGTATATCGTGTTTTAGTATCTGTACGTTATAATCAGTATAATGACCTTGTATCTTCAGTTGTTGCTTGTAAAGAGGAAGATATTACAGATGTTGAAGATTTTTATGCAGAAAATGCACCTAAGCAGGACAAAATTGAATTTGTTAATTACACCTGTTATTCAGACCCTCCTGTAAAGAAGGTTGTAGTTAATGATAACGGAAAAGCACCTGATGATGTGAAGTTTCGTTTTTCAATGAAAGCAGATGATAAGTCATATCCGATGCCGGAAGGAAGTGTAGATGGAGTTAAGACCATCACAACAGGTGTTGGTGAATATGAGTTCGGCAATATGTACTATAAGAAGGAAGGTACATATACATACAAGGTTGTCGAGGAAAATGATGGAACTCCCCACTTTACCTATGATGGAACAATGTATTCCGTAAAGGTAGTAGTTGAGAAGAACGCAGATGGAAAGCTTGTTGCTAACAGAACCATTACTTATGGTGATTTAGTTGCTGATATAGCTACATTTACAAACCACTATAACAGTGGCAGCAGCGCAAGTAATTCAAGCAGTTCAAGCAGCTCAACAAGCAGCGATGGTGTACACAGATCAGACTGGAATGACAGTGAAGAGTACAATGATCCGGCAGGCAGTGTACTCGGTGCAGTAAGAGATGCTATTGAGGATGGTCCTGTAGGTCAGGTACTTGGAGCAGCCCGTGATCTTGTTGAGGACAGCCCTGTAGGTCAGGTTCTCGGCGCAGTAAGAGGAGCTACCAGAACCGGAGACAACAGTTTCATGATGATTTCAGGTCTTTGCTTCCTTGCAGCAATGGCAGTTCTCGTAGGATGGATCACAACATTCATCAAGAGATCAAGATAAAATATTAAATCAGATTAAATAGGGGGCGTTGTCATTCGGGTAGAATGTCGATGCCCCTTTTTACAAAACACGGGGAGAGAGATATTTGGATACAATTTCATTTGCAGCGAGAATAGGAAACAGAATATTGAACTTACTCGTGTCGATGTTTGTTGTGGTGGCCATCAGCTACAGCAGCTATGCACTGTGGGACACCTATAATGTATACAGGGGCGCGTTCCTGAATGACGACCTTCTGAAGTACAAGCCCTCGGGAGGAGTAGGAGAAAGTAACCCGACATTGGAAGAGCTGATGCTCATCAATAAGGATGTGCTTGGGTGGATCCAGGTGGATGACACCCACATTGACTATCCGTTCGTGGTGGGTAAGGATGATATGGAGTATGTCAACAAGGACATCTACGGGAACTTCTCCCTGTCCGGTGCCATCTTCCTCACCATGGCCAATGCCCACGATCTGAGCGACAGATACAACCTGATGTACGGTCATCACATGGACAACGGCGGTATGTTCGGTGATGTTATGGAGTTTATCGACAAGAAATACTTCGATAAACGAAAGACCGGAATACTTTATACTCCGGACACCACCTACAACATCGAGATCTGGGCCTGCATCGAGACTGACGCCTATGATGACGAAGTCTACAACGTCCTCACCAAGAAAACAGAAGACGACATGGCTCACTTCATAAGCTACGTCGAGAAGAACGCCACCAACATCCGTGACGACCTGAACATCCAGCCCTCCGACAAGCTCATCGCTTTGTCGACCTGCGTCGACGCCGCCACCAACGGTCGCGCCCTGGTCATCGGACGACTGACAAAATGATGCATAAATATAAAAATCTCCGGATTTACCGGAGATTTTTTTGGAGAATGATGATTGGCCGTTTGTTAATTTGATTGTAGAGGCTCGTGAAAATACTTCATGACATCGTCTTTTGAAACCTTTTCATAAGTTTCATTTTTAATAACTGCTTTATAGAGCTCTTCAAAGTCATGAATATAGATTTTTAAACTCTTAACCAGTGCCTCAAGCCCACGTTCTTTTTCTGTGGTTACGCCTTTCTCAATGCCTTTCGCTATCCCCTTATTCTCAATAGCATCTGCATATGTACACAAACTTGTCACCTCCATTTCAACTTCTCTTGTAATATTAAGTTCATATTCGGATTTTAATTTTTTGATTTTTTCTGCTCCGTTGATCCGTTCATCAAACAGATCTGTAAGCATCCGGATCATTTTGCTTTCGGTATTCTCTGTATCATGCTTTTCACTGATATAGATGATGATAGCATTCAGGATGTCATATCTCGGATCATCCGCATTACTTCCGTGTAGGAATTTTCTGTCTATGTCGTAAATCTCGATTGAATTTGCTCTGGTCTGCGCCGCTTCGGTGCAAAGCCAGATAGAGTAAACCTTCTTGATGTTTCCATACTTCACAGGGTCAACACTGTCCGTCGTAAATTCAACTCCCTGTTGTGCCGATATCATGCGGCAACAATAGAATAATGCCCTCAGCGGTAAATCATAACCCGGCTTATCTTCATTTTGAGCCTCAAGATTTATGATAAGTTTAATATACTCCGAATCACCTTTGCCAGGCAATCTGAGATACGTACGAATATCGTATCTGTCCAGACCTTCTTCGTTCAAATAAGATTCGGTGTTTAGTCCGTCAATCCGTTCACCTGCATTTGTAAGTCCGCTGTCTACGTAAACCTTACTGACAAGAACATCACCTTCTATACAGGCTTCGATCTCGTCATAATTCATTTCCCGGCACTCTGATACAACCTCTTTGAAAATCCTTGCAAGCAAAGGCTTATACGCAAGGATGTTTTTCACAGTCATATCCAGCCGGATCTTATCGGGGTCTGCGGCCACTATGGCTTTCCCCAATCCAGTTAATTGTTCCATATCTGCTCCTAAATTAAAGCGAGAAAGATATGAACCTCCCGCTTTGATTATATATCAGTTCTGCGCAAAACCAATAATGAAATTTGTATTATGATGTGGGTGTAAAAGTCGATATAGAATCGTTTTGAGCTTAGCACTTTCAGTGACAGTTCAGCCGGTGGACCATGGGGACGGGGTTAGTGGTCCATCGGTTGAACTGTTACCGCCTTCACGATTCTGAATGAATTTTAAAGATTATAATCGTTACATGTCTAATAGACATCAGCATCATATCATATAGCAATCGAGTTTCATATTGTCTGTTTTCAGACCATGTCACTTGTAGTATCGAGATATGGGCCTGCATCGAGACTGACGCCTACGATGACGAAGTCTACAACGTCCTCACCAAGAAAACAGAAGACGACATGGCTCACTTCATAAGCTACGTCGAGAAGAACGCCACCAACATCCGTGACGACCTGAACATCCAGCCCTCCGACAAGCTCATCGCTTTGTCGACCTGCGTCGACGCCGCCACCAACGGCCGCGCTCTGATCATCGGACGACTGACAAAATGATGCATAAATATGAAAAATCTCCGGAACCTTCCGGAGATTTTTTGATGCGCAAAAGAAATCCACCGGGGACGGTTCTCGCCGGCGAGAACCGTCCCCGATGGATTAGATGTCAGTTATCATCCATCTCAGGCATGGCGAGAACTTCCTCGGCGATGTCTTCATCGTCCCAATCAGGATGTTCGCTTAGGGCTTTGCGGACACAGTAAAGTACAGTAGGTGTGATGTTAAAAATTGATAAAATGTCAGTATCTGTAAATTTTCCGTCATTTATACGAATCAAGTTTACAGTTTTCTTATATTCGCCTATCTCTTGCGCATCCATTTCAAATGTGTTTATACTCATGTACTCAGTTCTCCTTTCCTCATTTTGTTTTACCTTTTTAACTGCTTCATCTATCATCCTGGAATACTCGGATTTAGGAGGTTTGCCATCCATATAGGACAGCATTTCTTTTAGATCTTCGTTTACTTCATTTCCTTTTTTATCAAGGAATCCCTTGGTATTTAAAACAATTCTTTTTGCTGAGTCATTCATCCGGATGCTACCATCCCAACTGCATAAAGTTTCAAATGGATTTGTCTGTTATGGATAACTCGTCAAAAGGTTTCTTTTTAAATTCTTTACTCATAGATTAGTCTTTCCTTTGCTGTCAATCTCATTATAACATCGAAGCCGGTAATGAATTACTAAAAAAAGAGAAAATTAAAGACAGCTTGCCCGTTGCTAATGATCGACAATGAATTTGATAAAATATTGGATTTCATATCTCCGGAACCGGAGAAGGAGGATTCTATCTGAATAGAAATATCGAAATATTATACATGTACTTTATCGACTTGCTTATAATACTGGGCAAAAAAGCAAAAGTCAACAATAAATTAATGAATGATAAAAGATATTATCATTTGTATGTATTTGGATTATAATTTAGCCACAAAGGAGGTGGAGAAAAATCAATGAAGAAGAATCGCAAAAAAGAAAAAAATACTGTTCGCTATGGAATAATTGTGACAAACAATAAGCATTGCCGATTTATTATTGCCAGGTTAGGTACAGAAAGTTATCCGTTGGTATTTCTTCGGGAATGGGAAGACGATCCTGATGAAGAGTATGATGAATGGTATTCCTTGTATAAGTCTGCCCTGACGGCAGATGAGGCAGATGAGATATTGAATCTGCTTAAGGATGGCAAGAAGCAGAAAGCCAATATTTTGCTTAAACAATATTTCAAGAATGAAGGGGTAATCTGTGAATCTGTAGGCGAGATCAGACTTGATGATGCAGTTCCGGATGCCTGGTATGATGCTTGGAAGGAGATGGAAGCATTGATCACCAGCAACAATGATTATCCGGGATATTATGAAAACGATGTGGAAGAGCAGGAGTTGTGGTAATTAATATCCACGGTGGGCTGTTCATCGCCGGCAAGGCACCCCGTGGTTTGCTACAAGTTAATTAAACTCTAGAAATCTTTAATCTCTTTTGCTATTGAAAATGGAATTATATCTTCAAGGATTTGTTTCTTTATACGCTTTTTCCTCATCGCTCTGTCGACCTGCGTCGACGCCGCCACCAACGGCCGCGCCCTGGTCATCGGACGACTGACAAAATGATGCATAAATATAAAAAATCTCCGGTACCTTCCGGAGATTTTTTGATATTGGATATGATGTATATCAAGCACTTTGTTTTTGTAAATAGCTTTCAACAGCTTTTTTAGCAAAATACCCTAAACCTTTATGCATTTGCCATTCGTTTTCAAAATCTAGTCGATTAACTTCATATTCTGCAAGAAATTTTATCTCTGATTCAGAAAGATTTCCGTTGGAATATAAACGAATACTTTCTGTCATTGACTGAACAAAAGAATCAACTAATACCTTATTTCGTGTAGTCATTAATATCCAACTCCTTTCCTCCGACAATATATACTCTATTTAATTTGAGTTTATCACACAACTTTTGGACATGCAAACATAACTGTTTTTTGTCTTACAAAGCCTCATTTTATCTTTCTACACTGCATGAATAATTATTCATACCCTCTCTCTCACCCTTTCTCAACAGCCCCTCCCAAAACTTATTTCTTCTATAATAAAAAGCAAACCATTGGCTTAAATTTATCAATCATCTTTGGTTTCTAAATTTTCTGTATAACTTTATAAAGAAAAGAAATTACTTTCTAAAAATATGATAAAAAAGAAGTATCGTGCAAAAAATACTTAAAAATTAATCTTTTTTGTAACACTCACCTTGCTATGTTAAGGCTACAAAGCAGTTAGGTTAGCGGTTGGATTTTACAGAGGATAGAGATTATGAAACGAGTTAAATATTCCATCAAGAATTTAATAAAAAAGGGGTTATCAACACTCTTATCGGTATGTCTCATAGTATCAGGAGTACAGACACCTGTATATGCAGCAGAAGCCTCAATCCCGACAGAGTCCACTGCAACAGTATCAGGTCTCGTTAATAAAAAGGTTGTACTTGATCTTTTAAGTGACGATCTGAGGGAAGCAGCACTCACAGCAATCCGTGAGAACCGGCTGTTTGAGGCAGAGTACTATCTGGGGGCGACTTCAGACAGCGCTAAGGCAATAAAAGAATATGAGGCATTCTTCAACAGGAATCCGGGACTGTACGTAGTAGAGGTTCCAGATTCCATCAGAGATATCCTTTCAAGCGAAGCAGATTCAGAGTTTAGGATTTTCGTACAGAAGGACGAAAAGAAAGCCAAGGTTGATCTGGAAGAAGCAGTAAATGATGAATCGGTTTTTTCAAGAAACGTAACCTTCCGTTACGGAACAGAAGATGACATCATCCTTTACGAGCCCTCATCTCAGATCGACACTCTGGTAAACGGCGGAGAGGATGCTTACTACAGGGATCCGGAACAGGACACAGCAGACAATTCCGATTACCAGCTTACCGGAAAAGAAAAGATCACCTTCATGTTTGTCAATGCTTGCGACGGAGCGGTCAGATACACACTGAAGGTTGACGGTGTCAAGTATGATTCTGTAGAGGTTTGCGGAAGGACAGCAGCTCTCAAGCATGTACTTTCACAGGCAGGCATCAAGAAGACAGAAGAGACCACAGCAGCGGCAGTTGAAACTACAGCAGCACCGGTTGAAGCTACAGTACCGGCGCAGTTAACAAACATAGGAGCAGCATTAGGAACAGAGGAAGTAATACAGAACGGCGAAAACATTATCCCTGAAGGCACAGCTAATGATCCTTCAGAAATGATCGGAACGATGGTACCGGAAGGTCAGGAAGCTGCAGAGCCCGAACCTATGGCACCGGCAGATAATGAAAATGACAGCACTGAAGTGGCAAATCCTGTTACAGCTGAACAGGGAGCTGCAGAAATAGAGAGCGGTGCTGATACAGGAGACAACAACCAGGGTTACATTGCAGGCGACACAAACACATCACAGCAGGGGCTGACAGATAACGATACAACAGTGCAGACAAACGATGACGCAGCATTGGTGACAGATAACGGCACAGCAGAGCAGACAAACAAAGACGCAGGTGAACAAGCAAACGATAACGCAGCAGAGCTGACAGATAACGATACAGCAGGGAACAACGATACAGAAGATAATGCCAACATCGGAAATGAAGATGGAGCACCGGCAGAGAAGGATGACACAGAAGATAATGCTTCCATCGGAGACCAGATAGCAGAAGCAGTTCAGGAAGCAATCGAAAATGCAGGCGATGCAATACTCGGAAGAATGGTTGCTTACGCGGATGAGATCACAGGCGAGGGTTACGTTTTCGAAGATGAGAAGCAGGATCCCGAAACAGAAGAAGAGGAAAAAAATGAAGATATAGCTGCAGAAGCGGGAAACACAGAAGGAAATGACAACGATGCAGCAGACAAACAGGAAATACAGGCTGACTTAGACGACAACAATGGAGCAGCGGAAGGAGGACAGCAGGGCGGACAGGAATACGGACAGGAAGAAGGCCAGCAGGAAGACGGATTTGAATCAACATCAGCAGGACAGGATGAAGCGGGAACCGGAGCGGAGATAGCAGGACAGGATGAAGCGGGAACCGGAGCGGAGATAGCAGGACAGGGTGAAGCGGGAACCGGAGCGGAGATAGCAGGACAGGGTGAAGCGGGAACCGGAGCGGAAATAACCGGTCAGAATGAAGGCGGAACCGGACTTCCATCAGAAGTATCCATAGTAAATATTTCAACGGAAGATGATCAGCAAGAAGGGGTTCAGAACGATACTACTTCAACAGAAATATCCACAGGGGATGTACCGGAAACAGCCATCGAGGGAACGATTCCTGAAGGACAGGATCTTACAGGAATGATGGCTGAACCTGAAACCACAGCAGCGGCAGAGATTCAGAAACCGGAAACAACAGTTAAAATGCCGGTTGCTTCACCATCTGAGGTCGAGGAGACAAATGGTGAGTATGATGAATTTGCTAAGAGCCTCATAGAGGAAGTTAAGCAGGCCGTTCTGGAAGATAAGGATGCAGCAAAGGAACAGATTAAAGTAGCGAAGATAGTACAGCACTCCATCGGTTCACTCGGAAAGATACATTACTTAACAGAGATAGATGGATATACAGTAGAAGTTTTCGCAGCACAGGACGCATTCGGAGGTTTCAAACCGACACTTGAAGTTAAGAGACTTTACAAGCCGGAAGAGGCTGAAGGAAATGGAGAAGCTCCTACAGACGCACAGATCGCAGAGCTTAAGGCTAACGGAATTTACGACAACTCACTCTTACTTGACATCAGCTTTAAGAATGACATCGGTGAGGAAGTGGAACCAAACGGAAACGTAAATGTAAGAATAACCTTAAATGACGAAGAGCTTATGAAGAAGATAAATGCATCTTCACTGGAGGTTCATCACATCAAAGACAAAAACAGCACATTAACAACAGAAAAGGTAGCAGAAAAGGAAGAGGTAAAGATACTTGACGGAAACGACGTACAGATCAGTGATTCGGATCTTGAGGCTCATGCAGAAGCAATAGCATCAGGCATGGATGCTGAAGTCGAAGTCGCAAGCGCAGTTGCTGAGTTTGAGGTTGAGAGCTTTTCACTTTTCGCAATAACCTGGACAAAAAGTAATTACACCTAATTAAAGGCAAATGTCAGAGTTCATTATGTGGATGAGAGTGGAAATCCTGTAATTCTGAATAATAATTACGAAACCTACAACGAATATGGCACAATCATACCGGTAACATGGCTGAACCACATACAACAGCATTTGAATTGTATCTTTATAAGGTGAATGATGATGGTACAACCGCTCCGGCAAGTTATGATGAGACTCATACTTACCAACTTACACCCGGTACAGCAGCGCAGATCGCCCAGATGACCATCACCGGTGCAGCATTCGCAGACATCACCGAATATCCGGCAGATGGAGTATATCAGGCAAACTTCAGAATCACGGTTCCCGACAGCATTTATTCAGTTCCCGGAGTTTACTCCTACACAGTAAACGAGAAGAACGACGGCTACAGCGGAATCACCTATGATGACACAACCTACTACATGTATGTAAGTGTTATAAACAAGGAAGGCGGAGTAAAGGTTGACAATGTAGTTCTTGCAAAGGACGACGGCACAAAGATAGCTGACATTACTAATGACTTTGGCGCAGATAGAAACATTGATTCAACACACGATCTTACAATCACAAAGTCAGTTACCGGAAATGCCGGAGAACTTGCAAAGGAATTTACATTCAAGATCTCTATCAGACCTAAGGCAGGTACAGGCGCAAACGCTAATCAGGAATTCCAGCTTAAGGATGCTTCCGGGGCAACTCAGAACATCAAGGCAGACGGAGAAGCAACTTCTGTAACTCTCACAATCATCAACCACAGAGAAAGGAAAGAAAGGAAAAAAGGAGCATCACCTCTGAAAGGACGGTGATGCTCCTGATTTTTTTCTTATTAATTAATATGCTCTGCCCCAGTAAAGCATCTTTGTTGCAGGCTTTCCACAGACAACGCAGTTGTCGCTGATCTTCTCCTGCTCGAATGGAATACATCTTGAAGTGATACCGGACATATCCTTGAGTTTGTCCTCACACTCACGGCATCCGCACCACATAGCCTTTACAAAGCCCTTCTTTGTGTTAACGATTTCAACAAGCTCATCCATGTTGGTCGCACTGGAGGTGTGATCCTCAAGGAACTTCTTTGCAGCCTCGAACATATCCTTCTGGATCTGCTCAAGAACCTTTGCAACCTCTTCCTCAAGATTCTCGAATGCCACCTGGATTTTCTCACGGGTGTCACGGCGAACGAGAACAGCATGTCCTGCCTCGATATCCTTAGGTCCGATCTCAACTCTTAACGGAATTCCTCTTACTTCGCAATCGGCGAACTTGAATCCCGGAGACTTGTCACTGTCATCAACCTTTACTCTGAAGCCGGCATTGATAAGCTGATCCTTGAGAGCGTAAGCCTTGTCAAGAACGCCTTCCTTTTTCTGCTGGATAGGAACCACGCAGATCTGGATAGGAGCGATACGAGGCGGGATCTTAAGTCCGGAGTCATCACCGTGAACCATGATGAGAGCTCCGATCATACGTGTTGTATAACCCCATGAGGTCTCGTGAACAGGCTTAAGCTGGTTGTCCTTGTCGAGGAACTGAACATTATATGCCTTGGCAAAATCTGAGCCGAAATTGTGTGAAGTTCCGCATTGAAGTGCCTGGCCGTCATGCATGAGAGCCTCGATTGTATATGTAGCTACGGCACCTGCGAACTTCTCCTTGTCAGTCTTCTTTCCCTTAACAACCGGGATAGCGAGATACTGCTCGGTGAAGTCGGCGTAAATGTTAAGCATCTGTACTGTACGCTCCTCAGCCTCTTCAGCGGTAGCGTGAACAGTGTGACCCTCCTGCCATAAGAACTCTCTGGTTCTCAGGAACGGTCTGGTGGTCTTCTCCCAACGTACAACAGATACCCACTGGTTAAGAACCTGTGGAAGGTCTCTGTAGGACTTAACTACCTTTGCAAAGTAGTCGCAGAATAGTGTCTCTGACGTAGGACGTACACACATCCTTTCTTCAAGCTTCTTCTGTCCGCCTTCTGTAACCCATGCAACCTCGGGAGCAAATCCTTCGACGTGATCCTTTTCCTTCTGAAGAAGTGACTCCGGGATAAGCATCGGCATAGCCACGTTCTGAACGCCTGTGTCCTTGAACATCTTATCGAGAACGTTCATGTAGTTCTCCCAAAGAGCGTAGCCCGCCGGGCGGATGACCATGAAGCCCTTTACTGAGCTGTAATCGCAAAGCTCTGCCTTCTTAACAACGTCTGTGTACCACTGGGCAAAATCCTCCTCCATAGGAGTTATCTGCTCAACAAGTTTCTTGTCTGCCATGATAATAGCCTTTCTTAAAATATATTTGCAGGGGCATCAGCGCACTTCCGTTGTGCCTTGCCGCTGCAGGTTTTCCCGCGACGATTGAAGCCGCGAGGGTGTTTGCCCGTTAATTGTAACAACGAGGGGGAGCTTTTGCAAGAGCTCTGCTCCTTTACATGATGGATAGTCAATAACAGCCCGTGAAATGACTTAAATTAGATATGAAGTCAACAGTAGCAAGCCTGTGGAGTGACTTAAATCATGTATTACTGGGATTGAAGTCAACAGTAGCAAGCCTGGGAAATGACTCAAATCAGGTATTTCTGGAATTGAAGTCAACAATACCGAGCTTGAGAAATGACTCAAATGGAACAATAACGGATTTGAAGTCAATATATTACATCTATATACATGACCCAATTTCAAGATAATAGATTTTAAGTCATAGAAGCATCCTGCAATAATTGACTCAATTCTGAATAATAATCAATATGAGTCATATAGGCACTTATGGATTATTGACTCATCATGAAGAATATGAATATGAGGCTCAATCTTCCGGGTAAATATCTCTTAGGTTATCCATCTTGCACCCCATGTTTTCAAGGAGCAGGTCAAGTATGGTGGCAGCCACCATGCACTCGACGACAACATTGGCACGCTCGACAACGGTGGGGTCATGACGGCCCTTGATCTCGATGGTGACGTTCTCGCCATCTTCGTTGGCGGTGTGCTGAGGCTGACCGATGGAAGGGGTGGGCTTGAAGTAGGCCCTGATGACGATCTCGGCACCGTCTGACATGCCTCCGAGAATGCCTCCTGCGTGGTTGCTGGTGACCTGGAAGATCTCCTCCATCCCGCTGAACTCGCCGTTCTCCACCATCTCCTCATATTCTTCAGAAGAAAGAGGCTCCTGACCGTGAGACATACGGAAGTGGTTTATCTCATCAAGTGAAGGCTCGTGCTCGATGTCGTCATTGTCCTCCATATCCTCTAGGGGGGCGATGGGGACGGAAACCGCCTCAAAACCGTCATTGTTTTCAGAGCCCCGCATGCGGGCAACCTTTGTGCCGTCGCCGATCTCCACGGCCTTGACGGCGCCTATGGACATGATGGCCTTGGCGAGGTTTGCGTCCAGCTTGTCGAAAACAGGCTCTCCGATTCCGGTGGGCATGTTGTTGACAAAGCAGGTTACCACTCCGCCGGCGCTATCCATCTCGCTCTTAAGCTCCAGGATTTTTGCGTCCGCCGCTTCTCTGCCCTGAGGTGTTGTCACATCAATTCCCGCAAGCTCTGTAACCTCGGCATCCACCGTGATTCCGATATCAGCAAGGACCTTGGCTGCCACCGCGCCGCCGGCAACCCGCGCCAGAGTCTCACGGCCGCTGGACCTTCCGCCTCCGCGATAGTCCCTGATCCCGTACTTCTGGAAGAAGCCGTAATCCGCATGTCCCGGGCGGAAAACATGGGCGATATCCGAGTAATCCTTACTGTGCTGATTGGTATTTCTCACAATGATCGCGATAGGAGTTCCGGTGGTCACACCCTCAAAAACTCCCGACAGAATCTCGATCTTGTCGTCTTCCTTTCTGGCAGTGGTCTTCAGGTTCTGACCCGGCTTCCTCCTGTCCATGTATGGCTGAATGTCATCTTCCGATAGCTCCAGCCCCGCGGGACATCCGTCAATGACTACACCAAGTGCAGGTCCGTGGGACTCGCCGAAAGTTGTTATCCTGAAAAGTTTTCCAAAAGTATTACCGGCCATATATATCTATATCCTTTCAAGCAAACATTTTTTCAATATACAGCAGAGATGCCTCTCTGCCCGGGGGTTAGACATTAGCCCTGAAATCCCTACCCCTCTTCGTTGTGATAATAACATAAAATCGAGTAGAAAGGCATCCCCTTCTACTCGACCTGTAATATCTGATATTCCAAATAATTACTGAGACTTAGTTTATATCATCAGTTATTTTACGATAAGTTCTCCTTTGAACATTAACTTGAAAACTTGGCTTATTAATCACTTATTCTTCTGCGGAAGCTTCACCATGCAGATGCAGTTCGGCTCATCCACTCTGATTTCTCTTGCGCTCATTACCAGCAGGCCGTTGTCATAGTCAATGCTGAAGAATGTCACTGTACCTGACTCGTGGTTAGCCACTGCGATATGCTTCTCATCAGGGAAGATGCAGAAATCCTTAGGATAAACGCCTGCGATAGGAAGGCTTCCCTTCATGGTAAGGAGACCGGTCTCCACGTCACGATCGTATATGGAAACTGTATCGTTTCCTGCATTGGAACAGAAAACATGCTTTGCTTCCTTGTCAGGAGAGAATCTCATCTGTGCCGCCGCAATAAGATTGGTGTCGCCCTTTTCGGTATGAGTCGGAATTTCCTGGATCTTTTCGAAATTAACGTCGTTATAGCCCGCGCCCTCTTCCATGCGGTAAACGCCGATAACATTCTTGATCTCATACATAAGATAAAGGTATTTTCTGTCAGGAGAGAAACGGAAATGACGTGGGGCTGACTTAAGCTCACATCTAATGGTATCGATCTGACGCATCTTTCCGTCTTCCTTGTCAAATCTGAAAACACGCACCTGATCGATTCCGAGATCGGCAACCATGATGTACTTCTGGTCGTCTGTCATTCTCGCGCAGGATACATGCGGGCGGAAGGTTCTTTCCGCAACGGAGCCGATGCCTTTGTCATAAACACCGTCGACGATAGGTCCTACAGAGCCGTCCTTCTCAAGCTTAAGAAGTGTTGCCTTTCCGTCATGATAGCCTGAAACCATGATGTACTCATCATACTGGTCAACGGCAAGGTGGCATCCACGCATACCACGGATGTTTCTTGTATTGAGCTTGCTGAGGGATCCGTTCTCCATGATACGGAAGGAAACGATACCCTCGTCAGAAATGGAATATAAGGTTTTCTGGTTTCTTGACGCTACAAGATATGAAGAATTGTTGACCTCGATCTCTGTTCTCTTGATGAGGACACCTTTCTCCACATCAACGTCGCATATGGTGATTCCCTTTGCGTTTCCGGTATAGCTGTATGAACCGATGTACGCCATGTATTTGTCTTTCATGATCTGCCTCTCACAACGTCCGAACTCTCCGGGCGTGACTCTCCTTTGGAATAATGTTTAAACTTCTCCATATTCTAACACATATCAAGTGTTTGTTACAATAATAACAGACATATAAAAGCAGGTTTTATCATAACAGAAGAGACAGCTCCTGTGTGTTGAAGGGGGGCATGTGGACCAGGGGGACGGGGTTCGTGGGCCATTTTTTCAAAATGGCCCACGAACCCCGTCCCCCTGGTCCACACCTCTGTAAGATTATCGCAAAGGGGAATGAACCCCTTAGAATTTGTGTTATAATAAGTTAGTATATTGCTAAACATGAGATTTGTATGAACCGGAAGGACGACAGATGGAAAAGATAACATTACCGGAAAACGTAAAACATATAATAAAGAAGCTTGAGGACGCAGGGTACGAGGCCTATGCGGTGGGGGGCTGCGTGAGAGACTGCCTTCTGGGGCGTCTCCCGGAGGACTGGGATATAACCACCAGCGCAAAGCCTGAGGAGATCAAGAAGGTCTTCAAAAGAACCATCGACACAGGCATTCAGCACGGTACGGTCACGGTTCTCCTGAAGGCTCACAAAGGAGAGGATGAGTCAAAGGAAGCGGAGGCTCAGGAGGGAGTGGATTATGCTCCCGGCGCTGCCGATATGCAGTCCAGCGTTCGTACAGGCAAGGGCTTCATCGGCTATGAGGTAACCACCTACCGCATCGACGGCGAGTATCTGGATGGCCGCCACCCCAGCACAGTGACATTTACACCCTCACTCCACGAGGATCTCGCAAGAAGAGATTTCACCATCAATGCCATGGCGGTTAATGCTGACTCCGGCCTGGTTGATGACTTCGGCGGTATGAAGGACATGGAGGCGCACGTTATAAGAGCCGTTGGTGATGCGAAGCAGAGATTCACAGAGGATGCCCTCAGGATGCTGAGAGCCCTGAGATTTTCGGCCCAGCTCGGGTTTGAGATAGATCCGGAGACCTACGAGGCCATAAAGGAGCTGGCCCCGAACCTCATTAACGTGTCAAAGGAGAGGATTAATGTTGAGCTCACAAAGCTTCTCATGTCAGATCATCCGAACCATATAGCTCTTGTGTCGGAGAGCGGACTTTCCGGATATATTTCCGATCATTTTGATGATGCTTTTGATGTTACCAATGAGCAGGGTGCGCCTTATCCCGACATCCGCCAGTGGATCCCCGACGGTATCCCTACCGAAAAGTATGTGAGATGGGGCACCTTCCTGAGAGCGGTTCCGGAGGAGGCAAAGATCATCCTTAAGGAACTGAAGATGGACAATGACACCATTGACAAAGCCCGTATCATAGCAGGACTTTTCGATGAGGATCTTCCGGAAAGCATTTACGAAGTGAGGAAGACTTTGTCGGTTATAGGCTTTGAAACTTATCTCGCCTTTTTGGATGCAGACGAGTGTCTGAACCTCCAGATAACAGGAGAAGAGTCGGCAAAGCGTCTCGAAAGGATCAGGGTTACGAGAAACCACGTGGAAGCCGTCAGAGATGCGGGCGACTGCATTAGCCTCTCGGATCTGAAGGTCACAGGCACAGACCTCATGGAAATGGGAATCCCCAAGGGACCTGAGGTTGGCATGATCCTCAACATGCTCCTGGACGAGGTGCTGAAGGTGCCGTCGAGAAATGAAAAAGAAGTTTTGCTGGCACTGGCCAGAAGATAATGAAACCTGAAGGGCGTTTGGTGTGGACCTGGATGACGCTTGGTGTGGGTAACAGTTCAGCCGACCCTGGATTATAAATTCCTTGGTCGGCACTTTTTTTGCCCACCCCATCAACGATTTCATTAGGCTTAATTCTTTGACCCCCACCCTCTGCAAAAAAAGATGCCGAAATTTCAGCTGACTTTTCATACGGCATCTGTGGATATCTGAATTCTCATTTTATGAATGCAGTCATAAAAATACAGTTGTGGATAATTCTCGCTATTTCACAGTACTTTTTTTCTTTTTATGCATCATAAACCGGTGTTTTTGTGGATGGTCTACTTTTTTCGGACGGATTTTAATCTCCTTATCCACCGTCATTTTGACGAATG
>NZ_AUJX01000020.1 GCF_000424445.1 Oribacterium sp. NK2B42 | reverse complement strand
CTTCCTGTTTTCCCATGACTGTTTCTCCTGAAAAAAGTATAGCAAAAAGCTCGATTTTACGCGAATTTCAAGGATTTGACATTCCGTCAAAATGACATGTGTATAAGCTTATGATTCGTCAGAAACCGAAAAAAATCGGACATGGATTTCCACATTTTCTGACATATGTACCAGAATAAACCGCGAATTGTGGATTACACAGATGATATAGGAGTTAATTTAAAAAATCCGAGAGGCTGTCCACAACAGCGTCTCGGATCCTTTGAAAAATATATTTTTAAATTCAGCGTTTTTAACAATATGAAATAGTAGGGGTGTGAACAGTAACCATCAAATCTGCAGGAAGTGTCCGTAAGACTCAGGCGGTTATTTATCAGGTAAGCCTGAGCTACCTTTCTGATGAGTGACTGCTTATGAAGGTTCACTGCTTGAAAGCCGTATCCGTGCAGAGAATTTTTTCGCGCTTTTACTTCTACAAAGACCAGATACTTTCCGTCTTTTGCAATAATATCTATCTCATTTTTGTGGAATCTGAAATTCTGAGTCAGAATAGTATATCCGTTACTCTTCAGATACTCGGCGGCTTTTTTCTCGGATACCGAACCCTTTTCGTGATTAGCCTTTCTCTGGTCGCTTCGAAGGTTACGAAGCTCCTGCCGCAATGTATTTTCCGTGGCAGGAGCATTGAAAATTCCGGGTAAGGTTTTTTTATTGTCTTGTGAGGGAGTGTTCAATATTTGACCTCAAACAAACTTCTTTATGAAGGATCTTCTGTGTATGGGACATGGTCCCAGTTCCTTAAGGGCTGCAATATGAGCAGCCGTGCCGTAGCCTTTATGCTTTGCAAAGCCGTAGCCCGGATACAGCTCGTCATATTCGGCCATGAGATGATCCCTTGTGACTTTTGCTATGACACTGGCCGCAGCTATGGAAACAGACTTCGCATCACCTTTAATGATGGAAACCTGGGGTATGTTGATTTCAGGTACAATTACCGCATCATTTAAAAGAAGCTGTGGTGCATCTCCAAGCCCTTTCTCTTTGAGCATTTTGGAGGCATTGGCAATAGCTATACGCATAGCCTCATAATCTGCCTGAAGGATATTTATTTCATCAATTCTTTTCTCATCAACGATGCCATATCCATAGGCTAATGCCTTTTCCTTTACCTCCGGCAGCAGCTCCTCACGTCTTTTCTCACTGAGCTTCTTTGAGTCATTTAAATAAAGTATCACCGCATCCCTGGGAAGAATGCAGCAGGCAGCCACTACAGGACCTGCAAGAGGTCCTCTTCCGGCTTCGTCCAGACCTGCTATCAAAGTGTATTCCGGGTATGAGTTTTCAAACTCCCGCATCAGCTTGAGTCTTGCAAGCTCTTTCTCGAGACGTTCACCCTTTAATTCTCTCATGATTTATCTTCCTCATCTGCCCCTGGAGTATGTTCCAGGGTAATGTTTCCGAGGCGGCCGTTTCTGAAATCATCAAGAATGATTTTGGCGGTCTTTGTGTAGTCAACATTTCCGCCCTTCATGATGCAGCCTCTCTTTGTTCCTATGGCATCGAAAACCTTTATGGCTTCTTCATCCTCTTCAAAAGTAACGCCATACCTGTTTATAAGCGCGTCAGGATAATATCTGACGAGGTATTTGAGCAGATAGAAAACCAGCTCATCAATGTTTATGATCTGGTCATTTATGGAACCGATAAGTGCAAGATTCAGTCCGACTATTTCGCGTTCAAATTTAGGCCAGGTTATACCCGGAGTATCAAGAAGCTGGAGCTTTTTGTTTACATTGATCCACTGGTTTCCTCTGGTGACACCCGGTTTGTTTCCGGTTTTGGCCATGGATTTTCCCACATAGGAATTGATAAAGGTGGACTTTCCGACATTTGGAATTCCCAGTACCATGGCACGGATGGTAGGTGTTTTGATGCCCTTTTTCAAATTTTTCTCCATAATGGGCTTGCAGGCTTCGTCTATCAGGCTGTTAAGCTTTTTTAGGGAGGCTTTATTTCTGGCATCTATTTCAAGGGTATAAAATCCTTTTTTTGAATAATAGGATGCAAATTTCCGGGTCTCATTTTTATCTGCAAGATCAGCCTTGTTAAGAAGAAGTATACGTGCCTTTTCCTTTGCAAAACTGTCTACATCCGGGTTTCTGGAGGACTCCGGACAACGGGCATCAACTACTTCGATCACAAGGTCAACCAGTTTAAGGTCTTCCCGTATATTTCTTTTGGCTTTGGCCATATGGCCGGGATACCATTGGATGTTCATTAGGTTCTCCTTTCTCTATGCACCGGTAAGTGTAAGGGATAAACCGGCCGGGTAATCGTGAGAGAGGCAAAAAAGCCTCCGGTGGATATAAATGTCAGCTGATGACGCCTATTTTCAGGGTGGGCAACAGGCGAAACCATATTTTGCCAAAGATTTGGGAACGATGAATATTTCCCACATTGCTGAAACGGCTGTCCTCAGATGAGTCAGCATTGTCGCCTATGAGAAAATACTCGTCTTCCATGAGCTTTATCGGCTTTTCCGCCACACCTGCCAGGGAAATGCTGGATATTTTGTCATTTTCCATAAGTGTACCGTCGATATAAATGCGGCCATTCTGGATAGTTATGGTTTCTCCGGGAAGTCCAACGATACGTTTTACATTGTTGGTGGAGTCATTTTTTTGGAATATTACGATATCCATCCGACCGGGATGGAAGAATTTATAGCTTAAAGAATCCACAAGCACCAGATCTCCGGAGGATAATACCGGTTCCATACTGTGACCGGATATTTCCACGGTTGTAAGGAAGCTGTGAACCAGAAACCAGGCAAGGGCAATAATGACTGCAATATTAGTCAGAGTATGTACGGTTATGTAAATAATGTTTTTTTCACGCATCTGACACTACTCCTCTAAGTTTTTGTGATCATATAGGAAAAGGGCATCCCGTAAACGGAACGCCCCAAAGATCTTAATCAATAACAGATTACAGTGCCTTAACCTTGGCAGCCTTACCTGTACGCTGTCTGAGATATGTAAGCTTAGCTCTTCTAACCTTACCCTGTCTAACAACTTCTACCTTTTCAACAAGTGGGCTGTGAAGTGGCCATGTCTTCTCAACACCTACACCGTTAGATGACTTTCTGACTGTGAATGTGCATCTGTTTGATCCACCCTGGATCTTAAGAACTGTACCCTCGAAGATCTGTAATCTCTCGCGGTTACCCTCCTTGATCTTGTTGTAAACCTTAACTGTGTCACCTGTGTTGAAGCTGGGAACCTCAGCCTTAAGCTGTCCCTGTTCAATGTTCTTGATAATATCGCTGTTTGCCATTGTGTTACCTCCTAATTCTATTTGACATTCATTCACGGATTTCTCGTCCGGTCAAATCCTCCGGAATCCTCTATTCCAAGCTTATGGAACCGTCAGCGGAATATCTCTTCTTAGTCACAACTTTTGTAATTTAACATATATTCACTTATATTGCAAGCAAATTCATATTATTCAAATATTGCTTTATTTCCGGTCAGATAACAGTACGGTCAGTGGATCGGGGGGGACGGGGGGTGGCGGTCCATCGGCTGAACTGTTACCCGGTCAGATTTCCGGATTTCCAGAGGGAAGCTCCGACTGGTCTGCCGGTTTACGATGCCGCTTCCGCTTAGACTTTTTAGGTGCAAATTCCTCGGGATTTTCGGCAACATATTTTTCATACAGATCCGGGCGGCGTTCCTTTGTGCGCTCAAGGCTCATCTGATGACGCCATTCATCCACCTTTTTATGGTCTCCGGACAATAAGATTTTCGGAACCGTATGATCTTCAAAATTTTCCGGACGGGTGTACTGGGGATATTCCAGAAGGCCGTCGGAAAAGCTTTCTATTTCATGGGACTCGTCTTTATTGAGGACTCCATGCACAAGTCTGGATATGGAGTCTATCATACTAAGGGCAGGCAGCTCGCCTCCCGTGAGTATATAATCACCTATGGAGACGTGCTCGACCTCAAGGATCTCAAGGGCACGTTCATCGATGCCTTCGTAATGTCCGCATAAAAAGAGGATATCCTCTTCTTTGGAAAGCTCCTCTGCCATTTTCTGGTCGAAGGTTTTTCCCTGTGGGGACATGAAAAGGACTCTTCCGGGGCGATGTCCTATGGTGTTGACTATATGCCTGTAGCAGTCCACCACCGGCTGTACCTGCATAAGCATGCCGGCACCTCCGCCATAGGGATAGTCATCCACGTGATTGTGGGAATCCTTTGTGTAATCTCTTATATTAAAAGCCTGAACACTCATGAATCCGGACTGAATGGCTCTGCCGCTGATACTCTCGCGGACAACATTGTCTATCAGCTCCGGAAACAGTGTCATAACATAATAATTCTTCATAGATCCAGAAGACCCGGTATAAGATGAACTCTGATATAGCCCTCTTCCGGTGCTTTCTCAATGATGAACGGGTCGCAATACGGTATCATAAGGTCTTTGCCTTCGGTCTTTACGAGCATGACATCGTGGGCTCCGGTTTCGATGAACTCTTTAACTGTGCCGAGTTCGGCATCATTTTCATCCAGAACTCTGCAGCCGATGATGTCTCCGACGAAATATTCGCCTTCCTCGAGAGGGATGGCATCGGCTCTGTCTACATAAAGCTCTCCCTTACGGATCGCCATTACATCATCAATACTGTCGTATTCTTTAAACTTTACCAGTGCAAGATTTTTGGAAAATCTTACATTCTCTACTTCAAGCCGGATCATGTTTTCCATTTTACCTGAACGATCCAGCCAAACCTTTTTAAGGTCATAAAATCTCTCGGGTTCATCGGTTGTGGGATATACCTTAACTTCGCCCTTAAGACCATGGGTGGTAACTATAGTACCGACTCTCAGTTTTTCCTGCATATTTTTCCTTTTGACTGAAATTTACGTAACAGTTCGGCCGGTGAGTCATAGGGACGGAACCGGCAGCTCATTTTACGATTAAAACGAGCCGCTGATTCCGCCCTTATGGCTCACCGGCCTGAATATCACTTAATATCTATGGATACCTTTACATCTGCTTTGCTTGCCGCTGCAGACATAACAGAACGGATTGCCTTTGCGATACGACCTGAACGTCCGATAACCTTACCCATATCCTGCTCATTCACAGAAAGGGTCAGGACGATCTCGCCATCCTTGTTCTCCTCAACGACATTAACATCATCAGGATTCTGAACAAGTGCCTTGGCAATTGTTTCGAGTAATTCCTTCATTAGGTCTCCTCTCGGCGGATTAGTTGATTCCGGCTCTCTTAAGAAGCTTAGCTACTGACTCTGTTGGCTGTGCACCGTTTGAGATCCACTGCTTAGCCTTTTCGGCATCGATCTTGATCTCTGATGGCTCCTTAGTAGGATCGTAAGTTCCGATCTCCTCGATGAACTTTCCGTTTCTTGGTGATCTTGAATCAGCAACGATTACTCTGTAATATGGTGCGTGAATCTGACCCATTCTTCTTAATCTGATCTTTAACATGATTTTTCTCCTATTTTCTAAATAAATGATATATGATCAACAGTCTTATTACTGTTAAATCTGTGGTTGATCTGTCCCGATTTATAATCCGGGGAGCCATGCAGCTTTGAGCGGTTCAGAAGAATTCCGGAGAAATTCTGACAGGCTGCCGGCTTAGTAAGTTTGTCTACGGTTTTTATGATTTTTTTATCTGAAAGCTTTTGACTTCATCAGAACGGAAATCTTCCGCCCTTTCCAAAGCCTCCCAGACCTCCGAGGTTACCTAAGCCTCCAAAGCCTCCCAGACCTCCGCGACCATGTTTGCTTCTCATGGCGCCGCCGAACTGCTTCATCATCTTTCGCATCTGCTCAAACTGCTTTACCAGCCGGTTTACTTCAGCTATGTCAACTCCGGCACCATTTGCGATACGGCGCTTTCTGGAAGGATTGATAAGATCCGGATTGGAACGCTCTTTTGCGGTCATGGACTGAATGATGGCCCGAACCTTGCCAAGCTGCTTTTCAGTGTCATCCATGTCAATGTCTCCGAGACCTGATGCTCCGGGAAGCATCTTAAGGATTCCGCTTATGCCGCCGAGTTTGGACATCTGATCCATCTGAACCATGAAATCGTTGTAGTCAAACTTGCCTCTTGTAAGCTTTCCGATGGATTCACGGCTTTTCTCCGCATCAAGGTTTTTCTCGGCTTTTTCAATAAGGGAAAGAACATCTCCCATGCCGAGGATACGGCCGGCCATACGATCCGGATAGAACTGCTCCAGATCATCCAGCTTTTCACCCATACCTAAGTAAAGGATAGGTTTGCCGGTCATGGCTTTTATGGATAATGCGGCACCGCCTCGTGTATCACCGTCACACTTTGTGAGGATGACACCGTCGATGCCTACTTTATCAGAAAAGGTCTCAGCCACATTAACGGCTTCCTGACCTGTCATGGCATCTACAGTAAGGATGGTCCACTGTACGTCAACTGCTTTTTTGATGTTCTGAAGCTCATCCATGAGCTTCTCGTCTATCTGAAGACGTCCGGCTGTATCCAGGATTACAACATTGTAATGCTTTTCTTTGGCTTCCTGAACAGCTTTTCTTGCTATTTCAACCGGGTTCACCTTGTCTCCCAGTGAGAAGAAAGGAATCTTTACTTTCTCGGCATTGACTCTTAACTGGTCAATGGCAGCCGGTCTGTAAATATCGCAGGCAACGAGCACCGGAGTACGACCGTTGGACTTGAACTTTCCTGCCAGCTTTGCGGCAGTGGTTGTTTTACCTGCACCCTGAAGACCTGCCATCATGATAACAGTAATGTCGCCTGCCGGTTTCAGCACTATTTCTGTGGTTTCGGAACCCATCATGGAGGTGAGCTCTTCGTTTACAATCTTTACTACTGTCTGTGCGGGAGTAAGACTGCTGAGGACTTCCTCACCGATAGCCTTTTCCTTTACTTTGGCTATAAAATCTTTAACCAGCTTGAAGTTGACATCGGCCTCCAGAAGCGCCATGCGTACTTCTCTTAGAGCCTGGTTTACATCATCCTCGGTCAGCTTGCCTTTATGTCCGAGGTTCGAAAATATATTGGATAATCTGTCTGTCAGATTTTCAAATGCCATCTATGATCTCTCCTGCAAGTTTTTGTATCTCGTTATCTTCTGCATGATTTAGGATTGCAAGGGCGCGCTCACGTATATTTGTGAGTTTGGATTGAAGTCCCAGAGTTTTTTCGGTTTCCTGAAGTTTCCTGTCTGCCCGTCTGAAAAGTTCCTGTGCAGCCTGTCTCGTTGTGCCCATTTCTTCACCGATTTCAGTGAAGCTCATATCGTCAACGATATGGTATTCATAAACTTTCCTCTGGTTCTCATTGAGCAATCCGCCATATAACTCAAAAAGATTGCCTCTCAAAACAAAGTC
Source organism: Oribacterium sp. NK2B42 (assembly GCF_000424445.1). Lineage (GTDB taxonomy): Bacteria > Bacillota > Clostridia > Lachnospirales > Lachnospiraceae > Oribacterium. The sequence continues at coordinate 63,485 of NZ_AUJX01000020.1, read as the reverse complement.
ATCCATCCATAATCTCCTCAAACCTTTGCTAGTATAGCATAAAAAAATATGCTGTCAACACTTTTTGTTGACAGCGCCGGAGGGCATCCATTTAAAACCGAGGCGCTTCGTCGGAAAAATCTAAAATCGGACCCCTAAGAACCACTAGGCCCTCGCCAATGTCAGAGTTCTCTTTATGACAACATCTGACTTGGCGAGGGGGCTAAGGAAAAGGGAACCAAGTGGTTTCTAAGGGGTCCGATTTTGATTTTTCTCGACTCAGCTTAACGGTTTTAAATGGATGCCCTCCGGCGCTTCCGATAGTATCAAGCTTCGAATATGGAATCTACATATTCCTTGGCGTCGAAGCGTCGAAGGTCGGAAACCTTTTCACCTACGCCGATGTATTTTACGGGGATACCGAGCTCGGACTGGACTGCAAGTGCGATGCCGCCTTTTGCGGTACCATCCATCTTTGTAAGGATAATGCCGGTAACCTGGCAGGCATCCTTGAAGATTTCGGCCTGGGACATGGCATTCTGTCCCGTTGTGGCATCAAGGACTACAAGGGTTTCTCTGTAGCCCTCCGCAAATTCCTTGTCGATGATCCTGTTGATCTTTCCGAGCTCCTGCATGAGATTCTTCTTATTATGAAGACGTCCGGCAGTATCGATGATGAGGAGATCGGCATTTTTTGATTTGAAGGACTGAAGTGCATCAAAAACTACAGCTGCAGGATCGGAACCTTCCTTCTGGGCAATGACATCAACGTCAATGCGGTGACCCCATTCCTTGAGCTGCTCGATGGCACCGGCTCTGAAGGTGTCTGCGGCGGCAAGGATCACTCGCTTACCTTTGTTTTTGAAGTTGCCGGCCATCTTTCCGATGGAAGTGGTTTTTCCTACGCCGTTAACACCGATTACTGAAATGATACTTTTCTGCTTTTCGAAATCGTAGTAGGAATCGTCAACTCTCATTAACTCGTAAAGATAATCACGAAGTATTTTCTTTATTTCACGGGTAGTATTGACGCCCTGGCGTGAGGCCTCTGTCTTGATCGCGTCTATGACCTTCAGTGTTGTGGTGACACCTACATCTGACATGATCATGGCATCTTCGAGACCTTCGTAAAAGTCGTCATCGGCGATTTCATTTGTCTGAAAGATGTTATTTATAAGTTTGGAAAAGAAATTAGCCATAATGTCACTTTCTCCTTGATAAAAGCCGGTGTTCCTTTAATCATTGCTAAGATGTGAATAAGACCGGCTTCTAAATAATATGTCTAAAGCCCTGACGTTACTCTGCAAGTAGACCGTCGGACTTTAGACAATTGGTGATTAAATATTTTTTGATTATGCCTCTAGCTGATCCTGTACCAGATCAACGGATACCAGTGTTGACACACCCTTTTCCTGCATAGTGATACCGAACAGGCGGTCAGCATTTTCCATAGTTCCTCTTCTGTGGGTGATAACTATGAACTGTGTCTGTATAAGTGTGTGGAGGTACTCCGCAAAACGTGTGACATTGGAGTCATCAAGCGCAGCCTCGATCTCATCCAGCAGACAGAAGGGTGACGGCTTCAGATTCTGAATTGCAAAAAGTAATGCAATGGCCGTAAGCGCCTTTTCTCCTCCGGAAAGCTGCATCATGTTTTGCAGCTTCTTTCCGGGCGGTTCCGCAATGATGGAAATCGATGCGGTAAGAACATCCGGATCCTCTGTGTCCAGCTCGAGTCTGCCCTGTCCGCCGCCGAAAAGTATCTTAAAGGTTTTGTTGAACTGTTCCTGAATGAGCTTAAAGTTTTCATTGAACTGCCTGCGCATGCCCTGATCCAGTTCCGCGATGATCTCATTAAGAGACTTCTCGGATTCCGTGAGATCCAGGTACTGATTGTTCAAAAATTCATAACGTTCAGACACTTCTTTGTACTGCTCGATGGCATCCAGGTTAACAGGACCGAGAGCCTTTAATTTGCCCTTTAACTGGTTAACAAGAGCACGTACCTCGTTTGTATTTTTGTATTCGTCAGAATAACGCTTCTTTGCCTCTTCGTATGTGATACCGTACTCGTCAAACATATAATTTGTGAGCTTGTCTATCTTTTCGTCCAGCTTTTCTCTCTTGTTCTGAACACGCATGGATTCCTTCTCCATATCAAGAAGTCGTACGGATATCTCGTCTTTCTTCTGGAAGAAGGATTTTCGCTCTTCCAAAAGATCTGTTTTCTGTTCTTCGTCCTGCGTCATTTTATCGTTCAGTGACTGAGCAGCGGCCTCAGCATTGGTGATCAGTTCTTCTAGTTCGGATATCTTATCAGTCTTATCCCGGAGAACATTATCCGAATTCTGCTGTGAATCCTCCATGGATCCCTTTTCGGTAGTGATCTCTTCAAGCTCTGAGTTCAGTCTGTGAAGATTTTCTGTAACGAAGTCGGTACGTGTCGAAAGAGATGAGTACTCAACATTGATCTGGGAAGCGATTGCCATGGTCTGGGTATTCTGCTCCAGAGTGAGCTTCTCGATCTCCTGTCGGTGGGACTCTACGGAAGCTTTTGCGAGATCTCTTCTGCTTTCGGACTCCGCAAGCTTATGCTTCAGATCTTCAACGGCATTTCTGGCTTTAAGGATCTGCTCTTCAATCTCCTCCAGCTCTCGCTTTCGACCCATGAGGTTCGAGTTGTTTCTGAAGGAACCACCGGAAATGGAACCGCCCGGGTTTAAAAGATCTCCTTCCAGGGTTACTATCCTGAGACTCTGGCGATATTTTCTCTGTATACCGAGAGCGGTGTCAATGTTGTTGACCACCAGGACTCGTCCCAGCAGGAACTCGGAAAGACCCTTATATTTAGCGTCAAACTTAATGAGATCACAGCCAAGTCCGATAGCTCCGTTTTCAGAGCAGGCACGCTCGCAATTGTCATCCCTTCTTCCTTTGATGTTTGAAAGAGGAAGGAAGGTCGCACGTCCGTAACGGTGCTGTTTTAAGTACTGCACCATGTTCTTGGCAGTGTTTTCGTCTTCTGTTACTACGTTCTGTATAGAACCGCCAAGGGCTGTTTCTATGGCAGTTTCATATTCCTTGGGAACTTCGATGAGATCTGCAACTACACCAAGGATACCATGCTCCTGATCACGACGATCCATGACCATCTTTACTGCATTGCCATAGCCTTCGTAGCGTTCTGCAAGATTTCGCAGGGTTTCAAGACGGTTTTTGAGATTATCGTGCTCCCGGGTCTTGTGATTGATCTGATCTCTTAATTGCTGGTTTGCTTCACCGAGCTTCATAACCAGCTCGGAGTCTGAGGAAATGAGATTTTTAACCTCTTCGAGACGCAGGTTCAGTTTTTCCAGGATTTTACGCTGTTCTTCAATGTTTCCCAGGAAATCATCGCTTTTAAGGCTTGAGGCTTTCTCGGTTTCCTTTAAAGGGCGTTCCTCAAGCTCAAAATCCGGTCCCATACAGGAAGTGATGGTAAGCGAAGTCTCGTCCATGGTAGACTGGATCATTTCCAGATCCAGATCTATATTTTCCATCATTTCATCTGTTCCGGCTTTGTTATCTTTGATGAAAGTAATCTGTTCCCTGATCCACTTTAACAGGCTCAGATTATCCTCAATCTGAGAAATACGGTCGAACATGTCCTTCTTCAGGGCATTGATGCGCTGTGTATAATGAAGGGCATTGTTCTTTTCTGTATTGATCTGCTCGTTTAAAACGTCAATCTGTCCGCGAAGGTTTGTTTTCAGAAGGTCTGACTTGTTTATATCATCCTTTGTTTTGCTGATTTCGCTTTCGAGAGTCCGGATCTTTTCTTCTATTTCGCTATACTTGCTGTTTAACTCTTCCGATTCCTTTTTAACGGCAGCCAGTTCGTCATTAACCGTGCTGGCATTTTCATTAATGGAATCAAGACCCTTTAAGGTGTCATCCATATCTCTGATGAAGAGGTTGGAATCCGCATTGACAAGCTCGTCACGAATTGAAAGATATTGTCTTGCCTCATCGGACTGCTTTTTCAAAGGCCCCACCTGGCGTTCCAGCTCGTTAAGAATATCTGTTACACGGGTAAGATTTGCCTGCTCGTCCGTAAGCTTTTTCTCAGCCAGAGCTTTTCTTCTTTTGAATTTGACGATACCTACAGCTTCGTCAAAAAGATCTCTTCTTTCTTCGGGCTTACCGGAAAGGATCTTTTCTACCTGGCCCTGTCCTATGATACTGTAACCATCCTTACCGATACCGGTATCATAGAACAGCTCGTTAATGTCTTTTAGTCGGCATTCTGTGCCATTCAGCATATATTCTGATTCGCCTGAACGATAAAGACGTCTTGATACGGTTACCACATCATAATCGATATTTAAAAGACGGTCTGAATTATCCAGAGTTATGGCGACAAAGGCTGAACTCTGGGGACGTCTCAGCTGAGTTCCGGCAAATATAACGTCCTGCATGGAAGAACCACGCAGCTGTTTTACCTTCTGCTCACCGAGAACCCAGCGAACGGCATCGGAAATATTGGATTTTCCGGAGCCATTAGGACCTACTATGCCTGTGACTCCTTTACTGAAATCAAGGACTGTCTTATTTGCAAAGGACTTGAAGCCCTGAACCTCAATAGATTTTAAATACATATCCGGTTTCCGCCTTAATCTGCTTTAATGTCTGGTAAGCTGCTCCCTGCTCACCCTTTTTCTTACTGGAACCTTCGCCGATGCCGTATTCTCTGTTGTTCAGGATGGCCTGAACACGGTAGAATCTGTCATGGCAGGGACCTGATTCCTCAATGACTCTGTACTCGAGCTCCATTTTGTTCTGGGAAACATATTCCTGGAGAACGGTTTTTGCGTCTCTGAAGAGACCTGCGCTTTCAATATCGGTAAGCACAAGCTTATTTACGAAATTCTGCGCCTGTTCGAAACCACCGTCCAGATACATGGCGCCTATTACGGCTTCAAATGCATCTGATATGACAGAATCACGGTTATTGATGCGTTCTCTTGCCTCTCCTTTTCCCAGGATGATGTAATCACCAAGATTCACCTTTCGGGCGGCTTCTGCCAGCGTAGGTTCACATACCAGTGATGCACGGACCTTGGTCATGACACCCTCCTGTAATACGGGTTTTCTGTTAAAGAGAAATACGCTTGAAATAAGTTCGAGTACCGCATCTCCCAAAAATTCAAGTCTTTGATTGGAAGCCTCTTTTGGTTCGCCGTTTTCATTACTGAAGGAAGGATGTGTAAGGGCGTGTTTTAAAAGGTCCACATCATTAAAGTGATATCCTAAAGCTTCCTGTAGCTTTTCTAAATCGTCTGACATTTATACTCCTTTATAAACGCATGTTTTTTTGTTGTTTTATCGACAATTTGCCGGTTGGTATGCTTATTAGTCAAGGCTGGAGGCAAAGCTGTGGTAACGCCTGCGGATCGCCTCCGCCTTACAGTCAGTTAAGGGAGAAGCTGATTCTCCCCTTTTATCATCCTCTTGCTGCAACTGCCTCATGAATAGCTGTTACAGCCTCCTGTACTGTTGTGAGCTGTTCAGCCGCATCATCCGGAACCTCGATGCCGAATGCTTCCTCGATTGCCATAACTACCTGAACAACATCGAGGGAATCCATTTCAAGATCATCCACAAACCTTGCCTCCGGGGTGATCTTTTCAGCCTTAACGTGAGATACTTCCTTTATAATGATCTCTTTTAATTTCTCAAACTCCATATTTATACCTCCTGCTTAACCGGCTCAGTATCACCGGATTCAATACTTTCAGCAATCTTATTTACAGCATCGGATTTTACGAAATCATAGCACTGCTGGATGGCATGTGTGATCTCGACACCGTCTGTATTGCCATGAACCTTTACAACCAGTCCCTTTAATCCGAGAACCGGTGCTCCACCGTACTGTTTTGCGTCAAATCTTTGCATCGTTCCCTTGAGGGCTTTTTTAATGAGGAGCCCTCCGATCATTGAGATAAAGCTTGACTTTAGGGCAGTCTTTATTTCTCCGAGAAGCATTTTACCGGAACCCTCATAGGTTTTAAGGATACAGTTACCTACAAATGCATCGCAAATTATTACATCACAGGCTCCGAAAGGAACTTCCCTTGCTTCACAGGAGCCTATAAAGTTTATATCCTTTACAGCCTTAAGAAGCGGCATGGTCTCTTTAACCAGCTGGTTTCCCTTTTCTTCTTCTGCACCGACATTTACAAGACCGACAGAGGGATTCTTTATACCCACAACTTCCTTCATATATATGGTGCCCATCTTTGCATACTGGACAAGCCATTCGGGCTTGGCGTCAATATTGGCACCGCTGTCCAGAAGCAGGCTCACACCGTTCTTTGTCGGAATGAGGGCTCCGAAAGGAGGACGCGGAACACCCTTTGCGCGGCCTACTATAAGCTGACCTCCGGCAAGCACTGCTCCGCTGGAGCCGGCTGATATAAAGGCATCAGCATTACCCTCTTTTACAAAATGAAGAGCCTTAACGATACTGGACTCTTTTTTTCTTCGTATGGCGATGACCGGAGCCTCGTGAAGAGAGATGACATCCGGAGCATCGACTATCTCCACCCTCTCTTTAAGGTCTGACTCACTGATACCCCATTCCTTTGCGTGGGAAAGCTCAGACTTTACTGCAGCCTCCGGACCGAAAAGAAAAAGCTTTGTATCCGGAGTGACACTTAAAGACTTAAGAGCACCCTTGACAATGGCAGAAGGCGCGTTGTCTCCGCCCATACAATCTATTGCAATCTTAACCATTATATTACTTAAATGAATCCTTTCATAATAATGCATTCTGAAGGAAATTCTGATAAAAACAGAATTAGCCGAACACTAGCATATTCTAATATGCGTGATGATTCGAGTCAAGTGTATAGGCAGGCAAGAGCCGGAGGGCGCCCTGATTATAATGGATGCCCTCCGGCTCTGAATCATACTATATTTTACTTTTCAGCTTCAGCTGCATTCTCGTCAACAATCTGCTTCTGAACATCGCCCGGAGCCTGCTCGTATCTTACGAACTCATATTCGTAATCGCCGGCACCGCCGGTCATGGAACGAAGATCTGTGCTGTAGCCATAGAGACTTGACATAGGAGCTTCAGCCTGGATGACCTGCTTGCCCTGTCCGATGGACTCCATACCGAGTACTCTTCCGCGGCGCTTTGTCATATCGCCCATGATGTCACCGGTATTGGCATCGGGAACAGTGATCTTTACTGCTGCGATAGGCTCAAGAATTACAGGCTGACACTTCATGAAGGCATCCTTAAATGCCATATTGGCAGCTGTCTTGAAAGCCATATCGGAAGAATCAACAGGATGGTATGAACCGTCCAGAAGAGTTGCCTTGATACCAACTACAGGATAGCCTGCAAGAGGTCCCTTCTCGGTTCCTTCCTGAATACCCTTTTCAACGGCAGGGAAATAGTTCTTTGGAACTGCTCCTCCGAATACCTTCTCTTCGAAGATGTAAGGCGTCTCAAGATCGCCTGACGGCTCGAACTGCATGATAACATCACCGAACTGACCGTGTCCGCCGGACTGCTTCTTATATCTGCCCTGAACCTTGGCAACCTTCTTGATGGTCTCCTTATAAGCAAATCTTGGCTTTTCAAGGATAATGTTTACATTGAAACGCTCCTTGATCATGGAAGCAACAACCTCAAGCTGCTGATCGCCGATACCGTAAAGCAGTGACTGACGGTTGCCCGGATCCGCAACAACCTTAAGGGTCTTGTCTTCATCCATCATACGTGAAAGAGCTGTTGAAAGCTTATCTTCGTCAGTCTTGTTCTCTGCACGGTATGCCTTATAGGTATATGGCTTGGAGATCTGAGGACCGTGATAGATGATAGGCGCGTTTCTGTCAGCCATGGTATCACCGGTTCCGGTAACTGTAAGCTTTGCTACTGCGCCGATGTCTCCGGCCTTGAGCTCATCAACTTCGATATTCTCTTTTCCGCGGAGGATATAGATCTTTCCGATCTTCTCCATCTGCTCTTTATTTACATTGTAAACTTCTGTGTTGGGTTTAAGGGTTCCGGTGCATACCTTAAGGAGTGAATATTTGCCCATGAAAGGATCTGCGATGGTCTTCCAAACCTTAGCGGTAAGTGTTGCATCGGAATTGTATTTTGCTGTGAAACGCTCGCCGTTTGATGCGTCTATACCGACTGTTTCGAACTCGTCAGGAGCCGGGAAGTACTTGTCGATAACCTGAAGAAGGACATTGAAGCCCTGGATATTGATGCCTGAACCCATAAGAACAGGAACCATCTCACAGGTTCTGACACTCTTTCTGAGGGCTGCCTGAATCTCTTCTACGGTAAACTCTTCTCCGCCGAAATACTTCTCCATAAACTCGTCAGAGGTTTCTGCAACCGCCTCAAGAAGAGCATTTCTTGCGATACCGAGGTTCTTCTGAACATAGTCAGGAATCTCTGCAGCTTCATACTGGTTAAGCTTGGTGAACTTACGTCCTTCCATCTTGACTACGTTTACGAAACCTACGAATTTTTCATTTTCTCTGATCGGAATCTGGAAAGGTGCGACAGATCTGCCGAAACGCTTCTCAAGATCGAGAACCAGCTGACGGAATGAAGCATGATCATCGTCCATGTTGGTTACGAAGAAAAGACGTGGAACGTGGAACTTCTCGCATATATCCCAAGCCTTTACTGTACCGGGTTCGATACCTGCTTTACAGTTAACAACTATGATAGCTGCGTCGGCAACTGAGATAGCCTCCTCTATTTCGCCCACGAAATCGAAGTAGCCCGGAGTGTCAAGTATATTGATCTTTAAATCTCCGCTCTCGCCCTTGTATTCTACAGGAATTGTTGATGTGGAGATTGAAAACTTTCTCTTTATTTCCTCTTTGTCAAAATCTGAAACTGTGTTGCCCTCAGGGATGCTGCCCATACGGCTTGTTGTGCCGGTTACGTAAGCAAGTGCCTCGGCTACGGTTGTCTTTCCTGCGCCGCCATGTCCCAAGAGAACAACATTACGTATGTTGCCGGTGTCAAATACCTTCATAAGTCTTACCTCCTGTCTTCTCAAACGCCGGTCACTTATTTATTTTGCCTTAGGCAAGTGATCAGGCGCTGCAATCCGTTTTCACGTTTCCCGGATCCGCTGTATGCATACGAAGTATGTGATATGTAGATATTTTACTAAAAAAGAGCTCACAATACAAGAAAATTGGAAAATATGTATAAAGAATATAAAAAGAAAATGAAGTAATAATCCTTACTGATTATTTTGAAGAGTTCAAAGCTGCATGGCTTTCATGATCGGAAATCGCGGGTAGAAATGAAAAACCTTCGGGCGAAGTGCCCGAAGGTTGATGATGAAATCATGAATGAATAAAGCCAATGGCACAATCACATCATGAACGGAAACCGGGAGGGACGGTTCTCGACGGCGGGAACTGTCCCTCCCGGTTGTAATAGGTTTTTATCATCTTATGTCATACATATATCTCTTCAGTGTGGTAAGGGCTTTTTCCTTTGCCTCTTCCTCATAGAAGGAAATGCGGAGAGCGCCCTCGCCATGGTCACGGGCATTGTTGATGCCGATGTTCTTAATGGATATGCCTTTCGAAGCAAGGATGACTGATATGGTGGAGATGGCACCTACCTCATCCGCGATATCAACTGAGAAGCTGTAATCCGGTGTAAGGGCACCCTTATTCTTTGAGTCAATGGAATTCCTGTAGGCACGGGAGCTCTCGAACATATGGAGGATCTTCTGGTCGGAAACCTCTTTTTTGAGTGAAGTCGAAATGTCCTGCAGGGACTCAATGTAGCTGTCCAGAAGTGTCACAAGTGGAACTGAGTTTGTATCACAGATCTGTTCCCACATCTCGGGGCTTGAGCTTGCGATACGGGTAATGTCTCTGAAGCCGCCGGCTGCGATGGTCTTCATAAGATGGGATTCGTCATCGGAATCCTTTACGATATTTACCAGTGAGCTTGCGATGATGTGCGGCAGGTGTGAAACCGCAGCCACTGCCCTGTCGTGACGCTCCGCAGGAACTATGATGGGGATGGCTCCGAGAGATGTTGCCACCTCTCTGAGGCTGTCCACCAGTCTCGGATTACGGTCGGATATCGGTGTGATGATATAGTAAGCATTGGAGAAAAGATAATCTGTAGCAGCTTTATAGCCGGTCTGTTCTGAGCCTGCCATGGGATGTCCGCCGATGAACTTGTCTTCGAGACCAAGCTCGAGAGCTTTATTGCAAACCGCTGTTTTTGTGGAGCCAACGTCTGTAAGGACCGCTCCGTCCTTCAGAAGCTTACCGATGTTTTCCATGTAGGAAATGTTGGTCTCTACAGGTGCGCAAAGGAATACTATGTCGGCCTCGGAAAGTCTCTCGCTGTCGGGAGCATCCAGAACCACATTTACGATTCCTTCCTCCTGGGCTACTTCAAGATTGGACTTGTTCCTTGCGTAAGCCATGATACGCATGGTTGGATCCTTTTTCTTGAGTCCCTTTGCTATCGAGCCTCCGATGAGGCCAAATCCTATAAATGCTGCTGTTTTCATAATCATCTTCCTCTTCTCATAATAATTTAAAACACTCACACACTTTAACGCGTTTAAGTGCAAAAGTCAATGTCTGAATATATACTCGTTAAGGAAAAACTCTCCGTCACATTTATTGTATAACGAGTAAACGCACGCTGAACATATTTAGAAACGGCAGTATATAGCGTTTACGAGTCTAGAAGTTCTCTTAGTTCATGAAATCGAAAATACTCATCTGGTTCGACTCCGGTATATCTCCCAGAAGTCCAAGCTCGCTGAACTTCTCTACGAAGCCCTTCGGGCAGTGTGTCCTGTTAATGAAGTCGTCCTTACTGAGATATCTGACTCCGCTCTTACCGCCGTCCTCGATGCCCTGGGCAACGGCTTCACCGAGACCTGCCATGGAGGTGAAGCTAGGCATGATCTTTTTGTCAGGAGTGATGGTGAAGTCCTTCGCCTTTGCTTTATAAATGTCAAGAGGCGCGAACTCTATGCCTCGGGCATACATTTCCTCGCAGATACGCATGTCCCGGAGACACACGGCTTCCGTGTTGGTAGGCTTCGGGATCTTCAGATATTCATCCATATGATATCTTAGCTTATCTATTCCTCCGCACATCTTGTCATAGTCGAAGCCGTCTGCACGGATACTGAAGTAGGCGGTATAGTACTCAATAGGGTGGAATACCTTACACCAGGCAACACGCCAGGCCATCATAACGTAGGCTGCGGCATGAGCCTTCGGGAACATGTACTTTATTTTTTTGCAGGCGTCAATGTACCACTGAGGCACATCGTGATCCAGCATGTCCTGACACCATTCGTCCTTAAGAGGCTTATGCTTACGGGTGGCCTCCATGATGCTGAAGGATTCTCCCGGATCCATGCCCTTATGCATAAGGTAAACCATGATATCGTCTCGACAGCAGATCGCCTGCTGCAGAGTGGTTATGCCATCCTTAATGAGATCCTGGGCGTTGTTGAGGTATACGTCAGTTCCGTGGGACAGGCCTGAAATCCTGATGAGATCGGAAAAATACTTCGGTTTTGTATCCTCAACCATCTGCATGGCAAATGAGGTACCGAACTCAGGGATTCCGAGACAGCCCAGCTTCACTCCGTGAATATCTTCCGGCTTAATGCCGAGGACTTCCGTTGACTGGAACAGGCTCATTACCTCTTTACAGTCAAGAGGGATATCCTTTACAGGGTCTATGCCGATAAGATCCTGGAGGCGACGTATCATGGTGGGATCGTCGTGTCCCAGGATATCCAGCTTCAAAAGGTTATGGTCGATTTTATGATAATCGAAATGGGTGGTGATGATGGGGGATTGCATATCATTAGCCGGATGCTGTACCGGTGTAAATGTATTGATCTCCTCACCGTGAGGAAGTACTACGATTCCTCCGGGGTGCTGACCGGTGGTACGGCGCACTCCCACGCACCCCTGAACCAGACGGTCTATTTCTGCGGTTCGTTTTTCAATTCCCTTTTCTTCATAGTATTTTTTGACCATTCCGTAGGCTGTTTTATCTGCAAGGGTACCTATGGTTCCTGCCTTAAAGGTGTGGCCCTCTCCGAAAATGACTCCGGTGTAGGCATGAGCTTTTGCCTGGTATTCTCCCGAAAAGTTAAGGTCGATATCCGGCTCCTTGTCACCTTTGAATCCAAGGAAAGTCTCGAATGGTATATCATAGCCCCAGCGATTTAACTCGGCTCCGCACTTCGGACACTTTTTCGGTGGCATGTCACAGCCTGCCATACCTGAGAACTGCTTTACCTCAGGTGAATCAAAATCATACCAGAAGCATTCCGGGCAGACATAGTGCGGACTCAGAGGGTTAACCTCCGTGATATGTGACATGGTGGCTGCGAAGGAAGAACCTACGGAACCACGGGAACCAACCAGATAGCCATCCTCGTTTGATTTGTCAACAAGCTTCTGGGCGATAATGTACATAACGGAGTAACCGTTTGAAATGATTGAATTAAGCTCCTTTTCCAGTCTGTCTGAAACAATCTGAGGGAGGTCCGGTCCATACATTTTATGGGCGGTTTCATAACAGATCTCTCTCAGAGTTTCATCAGAGTTTTCGATAACCGGCGGGCACTTGTCGGGACGCACCGGCTTTATCATGTCACACATATCCGCTATGAGATTCGGATTGTCAATAACTATTTCCTTTGCTTTCTGCGGCTCAAGGTATGAGAATTCCCGAAGCATTTCATCGGTTGAACGGAAGTAAAGCTTGGCATCGCTCTCTTCTTCGTCAAAGCCACGTCCTGCCTGTATGATGGCTCTGTATATATCATCCTCAGGGTTAATGTAATGACAGTCACAGGTTGCACATACCGGTTTTCCCAGCTGGTCCGCAATGGATATGATCTTATTGTTGTAATCTATGAGATCCTGCTCTGTGGTTGCAGTATACTTTTCATTTCCCAGCATAAAGCTGTTGTTTCCGAGAGGCTGGATCTCAAGGTAATCGTAAAATGAAGCAACATCCAGAAGCTGCGCATCGTCCACACCTCGTATCATGCTCTGGAACACCTCTCCCATGACACAGGCGCTTCCGATGATAAGTCCCTCTCGGTATTTCCTTAGTAAGGACTTGGGAATACGGGGCCTTGACTTAAAGTAGTTAAGATGACTTTCGGATACCAGTCGATACAGGTTTATGCGTCCGATGTCATTCTTTGCCAAAAGGATGATATGGTAGGTGGGAAGCTTCATTACATTGGCGGCATGGTCAAATTCCAGCTTGTCGATGTCTGAAAGCCTTGTGCAGCCACGCTGCTTTACCATGTCCATCTCTTTGATATAGATTTCGGCAGTACATCCCGCATCATCCACAGCGCGGTGATGATGCTCGAGGGAGACATTAAGCTCCTTCGCAACGGTATCAAGCTTGAATCTGTTGAGCTTAGGAAGCAGCAGTCGGCTGAGGCTTACCGTATCGATGATGGTAGGGTCATAGGAAAGCCCGAGACGTTTTGCATTTTTGCTTATAAAGCCGGTATCGAAGGAGGCATTGTGAGCGACTATCACTGCGTCTCCGCACCACTCCAGAAATTTCGGCAGCACCACTTCTATGGGATCCGCATCCATGACCATGGAATCGTCGATGGAGGTGAGCTGTGTGATACGGAACGGAATAGGAACACCGGGATTTATGAAAACGTCCATGCGGTCCACGATCTCGTTGTTGTGAAGCTTTATAGCACCGATCTCGATGATATGGTCTGTCTCGGCATTGAAGCCTGTGGTCTCGATATCGAAAACCACGGTGTCATGGAAAAGCTCCTGACCTTTATCATTGACAACTATGGTCTCCTGATCATCCACCAGGTATCCTTCGCAGCCGTAAATTATCTTGAAATCTTTATCACGGCCCAGTTTTTTCAGATAAATGCTTGCATCCGGGAAGGCCTGGACCACACCGTGATCTGTGATGGCCATGGCATTCATTCCGAAGGAAATGGCGGTGTCGATATAATCGCAGACATCTGAAACTGCGTCCATATCTGACATTTTTGTATGGAGATGGAGCTCCACTCGCTTTTCCGGATGGCTGTCGGTCCTTTTGGCGCGGCTTATCTGATGTTTCAGGATACCGTCGATAAAGCTCATTTCCACCTGCTTGTCAAAGGAGTCAAAGGACACCGATCCCTTTATGAGAAGGTCTGTTCCGGGCTTTATAAATGAGGCTGCAAGCTCCATATCTTCGTCATCTACGAATATCTTGCAGGTTATGGAATCAGTGTAATCTGTTATATCAAACTTAAGTATATTTTTGCCGGTTTTGGTATGAACCGGATCATGTACCAGGAAGATGGTTCCTGCCATGATGATGTTTCCGGATCCGGCGTCCACATCCTTTAGAGAGACAGGTTCTCCCTCAAAGTATCTTCCGTAAAGGACTTCGGCATTTTCAGACATTTTGAAGGCGCGCTTTTTACGCTGGAACTGGGTATTGCCTACTCCGAAACGACTGCTGCCATTCTGAGATCCCTGGTTTTGAGCCTGGTTTCCTCTGTAGGATCCCGAACTCTGGTTAGCCATATTGAGGTCGGCACTCATGCGGGCATTTTGTGCTTCTAAAGCTGCAGCGGCTGCGTCACGGTCGTTGGCATTGGCAGAACTATCCCTGTCGGGAATTGCGAAGCTGTGGTCACCCTTCATGAAGCCTTCTGATTTCTGCAGCTCTGCTCTCCGGCGTCTTGACTCGTCGGTGTCTCCCCTGAGCTCCGGAGGAATGTAGTTATAGCCGGGATCCTTTGATGCGGGAGTCTGCTTTTCTTCATAAAGCATGTTGAGATTAAAGGCTATGGAACAACGATCTTCAAAAAGGCGTTTAAGGGCATGAAGAAGTTCCCTGCTTGCCTCTTTGTATAAGTGGGTATTTGGTACCTTGAGATCCATGGTGTCATCGTCCTGCCATGAAATCTGACCGGTAGTCATCATGTTATAGAGGATGATGTTGAAGTTCCTGAGCTCTATCAGGATACTGTCACGGTACATGTCAAACAGAGTTCTGGCGTTGTACTGTGCGCTGAGACGGAAATTCTCTTTGATACTTACAGCTACCTTCTTTTTGCCGAAAAGCTGGTCTTTGATGAGTTTTTCCATACGAAAAACAGTCCTCTTATCAATAAGATGAGGACTTGAGAGGTAGATTCGTATCTGTGTATGATCTTTTGTGATGGTGACACGGGTTACAAAGGTGTCACGAAATAATCCCTCGAGGTCATCGCTGACCTCCAGAGTTTCAAAAACTTCAAAAAATTTCTTCATTTTTGGTGCACCGCCCTCGCATTCCACGGTATCTGCGGCACAACCCCCTCTCTGATATAAAAGTTCAAAGGGAAACACCGATACTATCGGCATTCCCTGAAGATTAATGGATAGATAACTGTTTCATTCAGGAAAATTCTGTCACATCTTCTTGGATTCTGTTACATCTTCTCGAATTCTGTCACATCTTCTTGAATTTTGTCATATCATCTCGGATTCTGTCACATCTTCTCGATCTCAGCCTTAAGGGTAGACAGAAGCTCTGCCTCCGTGACTTTACGGATGATCTCACCCTTCTTTATAAGGAGACCTTCGCCTTTTCCTCCCGCGATTCCGATATCTGCTTCCTTCGCTTCTCCGGGACCGTTTACAACACAGCCCATAACAGCAACCTTCAGATTTTTATAGTCATACTCCTCCACAAGAGTCTGTACTTCATTTGCAAGGCTTATAAGGTCAATGTTGGTTCTTCCGCAGGTCGGGCAGGAAACAACTTCTATGCCTCCGGTTCTTAAACCGAGGGTCCTTAAAATAAGCTTTGCTGATTTGATCTCTTCCACAGGATCCGCGCTCAATGAAACACGGATGGTGTTGCCGATGCCCCGGCCCAGGATCAAGCCGAGACCTATTGAAGATTTAATGTTTCCGGACCACACGGTACCGGCCTCTGTGATTCCTACATGAAGAGGATGGCGGGTCTTGTCAGCGATAAGCTCGTGAGCCCTTGCACACATGAGAACATCCGAGGACTTAATGGAAATCACCAGATTGTCATAGCCCATATCTTCGATGAGCTTTACCTTCTGAAGAGCTGACTCCACAATGCCCTCTGCCGTCACATGACCGCCGTACTTTTCGATGAGGTCCTTTTCAAGAGATCCGGAATTCACTCCCACACGGATGGGAACGTTGTGGGATTTAGCACAGTCAACAACAGCCTGTATCTTTTCGTTTGAGCCGATATTTCCTGGATTAATACGGATTTTGTCGGCACCGTTTTCAATGGCGGCTATGGCCATCTTGTAATCAAAATGGATATCCGCCACAATGGGGATATGCACCTGCTGCTTTATCTCCTTAAGGGCCAATGCTGCCTCATTTGTCGGGACAGTACATCTGATTATCTCGCATCCTGCTTTTTCAAGTCTCAGAATCTGATCAACAGTTGCTTTTACATCTTCTGTTTTGGTATTGCACATGGACTGGATCGCAACGGGATTGTTCCCGCCGATCTTTACGTTTCCAATGTTTACAACTTTAGTGTTCTCTCTTGGTAACATTTTCATTAACCTCCAAGTATAGAAGCATAGGCTCCGGAAATGATATTCCAGATATCGTTTGACAATATGACAAGCATCAGCATAAGCAGGGCTGCCATGCCGATCTGGTTGATGCGTTCCTCGATGGAAAAAGGAAGCCTGCGCCTCGAGATCATCTCGAAAAGTATAAATAGCAGTCTTCCTCCGTCAAGGGCAGGTATGGGCAAAAGGTTCATGATGCCGAGATTCGAGGACAGCATGCTTAAAAGCTCCAGGAAAACCAGGAAGGCATTGAAAATACCGTATTTAGAGGACTTCTCAACAGTAGTACTCATGACGCTGACGGTACCAACGGGTCCCATGACTTCATTTCTGTGTACTTTTCCTTTGGCAATGAGTTTCAGGCTCTGGATCACGATGGTGAGATCATACCGGAATTCATAGTAGGAATACTTTATGAACTCCATGGGGGTTGATGCAAGCATCCGACCACCGTAAAATGCAAGCCCAAGCTTGTAAGCTTGCTGCTCTTCATTGTAGTAGGGCTTAAAGGTGATAGTTTCTTTTCTGCCATTACGGAGAACCACAACGTCAAGCAAGGTGTTTTCATCAAAGTCCTCAGCATTGATATACATCCACATGAAAAGATCCCTGTATCCGGGCATCCTGGATAAGTGTTTATCATGAAGACCGAGATATATGAGATTGTCATCCTGTTGGAAACCTGCTTCTGCAGCAGGAACATTTTCAACTGTATCGGTTATATACAGAGGATCAAAACCGCAGAAAAAAACCAGCACAGCTGCAAAAACTGCAGCCAGTATAAAGTTGTTCATTACTCCTGCGATACAAATGAAAAATCGCTGTATGGCAGGCTTCTGCTGGAAACTGTATTTAACGATTTCGGATTTTCTGAAACGGACACCGTCATAGTCGATCCATGGATCACCGGTATTTTCACGGTCCGGCAGTTCTTCCCCATATGCTGTAGAAAAATCACCGGAACCGGCTGAGTCTTCCCCCAGCATGGCACAGCTTCCGCCGAGGGGCAAAAGCTTCAGTGAATATCGGGTATTGTTTTTTACCCGGCTTATAAGTCTCGGCCCCATGCCTATGGAAAACTCCAGGACACCCACATGGCAGAGCTTGGCAGCCAGAAAGTGTCCGAGTTCATGGAAAAATATTAAAAAACTCAAGCCCAGAAGGGCGACAATTATTCCCAAGTTTATATCTCCTGTCAGCGTACTATTTTTGAATTATTCTTTACATAATCTCTTGCCCATTTTTCGATGGAAAGGATCTCTTCCACAGAGGGAGAAGCCACTACGTGTGCTTCGTGAGCATTCATGGCCTCTTCGATAACATCGGCTATTTCGAGGAAATCTATTCGGTCCTCAAGGAACATGGCCACCGCTTCCTCGTTGGCTGCGTTGTAAACAGTCGGCATGGATCCGCCTGTTCTTCCGGCACGGAAGCCAAGGGCGAGACCCTTAAAGGTATCCATGTCCGGATCCTCGAAGGTGAGCTGACCTAGTTTTGCCAGATCCAGCCGCTGATCCTCCGGAAGTGCACGGCGGTCAGGTGCATAAAGGGCATATTCAATCGGGATCCTCATGTCCGGAAGACCAAGCTGTGCCTTAACAGAACCGTCCACATACTGAACAGCTGAATGGACGATGGACTGAGGCTGTACAACAACCTTTATCATATCCACAGGAACATCAAAGAGCCAGTGGGCTTCCAGTACCTCCAGACCTTTGTTTACCATGGTGGAGGAATCTATGGTGATCTTTCTTCCCATAGCCCAGTTAGGATGCTTAAGGGCATCCTCTTTCGTCTTCCCTCTGAGTTCCTCACGCTTTTTGCCTCTGAAAGGACCGCCTGACGCTGTCAGAAGGATCTGCTCTATACGTTCATGAGGTTCTCCGGTGAGGGACTGCCATATGGCACTGTGCTCCGAGTCTATAGGCTTAATGTCTATACCGCACTCTGCTGCCAGGGGCATGATGATATGTCCTGCGCATACAAGAGTTTCCTTATTGGCGAGAGCCACCTGTTTATGGGCTTTAAGGGCTGCGATGGTAGGCTGGATTCCTATCATTCCCACAACGGAAACAACAACCTCATCACAGTTTTCCATGGTTGCAATCCCGATAAGTCCTTCCATTCCGGAAAGAACCTTCACAGGTAAGCCGAAGCCTTTGAAGGTCTCAGCTTTTTTCTCGTCATATATGCAGACTACTTCGGGATGAAGTGTCTCTACCTGCTCTTTTAATTTATCAATGGAACCGTAAACAGCGAGACCTGTGACTACTATCTCCGGGTCACCATTTATGACATCGATAGTCTGGGTTCCTATGGAACCTGTGGAACCAAGTATTACCAATCTTCTCATAAACATTAATCCTCTTTCAGATATTTAAAAATGTTAAGGCAAAATAAACTGCAGGTGCAGTGAAAATCAGTGAGTCAAATCTGTCCATGATACCGCCGTGACCGGGGATCAGGGTGCCGTAATCCTTTACCTCATAATCTCTTTTGATGCCGGAAGCGGTGAGGTCTCCCACCATGGAGATGAGTGCTCCGATCGCGCAGGCAATGGCACATGTTGCTCCCGGATTAAGGATATAGGTGAAACGGCTCTGAAGGATCGTGGCATAAACAAAACCAAGGAGCGCAGCTCCTATGACACCTCCGACTGCTCCTTCCACGGTTTTTTTGGGACTCAGTATAGGAGTCATTTTGTGCTTTCCTATGAGCATCCCCGTGCAATAAGCAAAGGTGTCGGAACCCCAGCTGGCAATAAAAATGAGCCATACAAGATACACTCCGTCAGGCATGGCACGGGTCTGATACAGATAACTCATCATGATACCGGCATAGCAGACGCACATAAAGGCTTTTGCCACTGCTGTGATCTTATAGGTCGGATAAGTAATGACATAGAAAGACATGAGGGCCATAAGGCTCAGCACAACCATAAGCGTAAAGTATTTATCCAGATTGAACCAGACAATAACATAATAGGCTATGGTAGTGAGGTATCCCACAAGTCCCAGTGAATTTTTTTCTATTCCGAAAACCCTGTACAGTTCAAAAAGACCTATCATGGAAATGAGGAAGGTCAGAAGAAACAGGGGCAGACCTCCCATGGGCACTATTATTGCCGCGAGAATAACCAGAATTATACCGCTTATAAGTCTCGTGATGAAGGAACCGGGTTTCTTTTCATTATGATCTTTTTTTAAATTATCTGTAGCTGACATATGTATTCCCATTGATCATATAAGGTTCCGCAGGCTGCAATATGCAGAACGGCAGAACTTTATACAACAAAGACAGGCTTCTTTTCTATCGCAGGTGCGTCGAAATAAGCTGTCGACACATCGCGGGCAGGTAAAGGGATATCATTGCCCGAACCCGATTGGTAAAAGAAGCCTGAGTCAAAATTTATTTTTTTAATCTGCCGCCAAAACGACGTTCGCGGCTGTTGAAGTTATCGATGGCCTTCAATAACTCTTCTTTGTTGAAGTCGGGCCAGAGAACCGGAGTTATATAATATTCCGCATAGGCACTCTGCCAAAGAAGGTAGTTTGAAATCCTGAATTCACCTGAAGTCCTTATGACGAGATCCGGATCAGGCATCCCGCTTGTATCGAGATAACCGGAAAATGCCTGTTCTGTCAGAGCTTCGATCTCCTCTTCGGATTTACCTTCTCTTATAGCCTGAAGGGTATACTTTCTTACTGCACGGACAATTTCATCCCTGGAACCGTAGTTTACCGCAAAGACAAATGTCATTCCGGTGTTTTGAGCGGTTTCCTGCTCAAGCTTTTCTATGCCTTCCCGGATGTCGGGGGCAAAGCGGCTTCTTTCGCCTATCATACGGGCCTTGACATTGTGCTCGTTGGCAACCTTTATGAGCTTCACCATATACAGGCGGAAAAGCTTCATCAGGGCGCCCACTTCCTCCTCCGAACGTTTCCAGTTTTCAGTGGAGAAGCCATAGACGGTCAGATACTTTACTCCCAGTCTTGCGCAGTCCGCAACGATGGTTTCAAGAGTTTCGCAGCCCTGCTTGTGCCCCATGGCTCTGGGAAGTCCCCGCCTTTCGGCCCATCTTCCGTTTCCGTCCAGTATGATGGCGATATGGGCAGGTATATTGCGGCCTTCGTTGTTAATGATATCGTTATTGTTTTCCATATTAAACTGTTAAGAGTTCCTTGTTCTTTGCTTCAACAGACTTGTCGATCTTCTCGCACATGTGGTCTGTAAGCTCCTGAATGTCCTTTGTGGCACGGGTAAGGTCATCCTCTGTCATCTCAGATGACTTCTCAAGCTTCTTTGCAAGATCCATGGCATCACGACGGATATTTCTGATGGCGATCTTCGCCTCTTCGCCTTTCTTCTTAACATCCTTTGTGAGTTCCTTACGTCGCTCCTCTGTAAGCTCAGGGAAAACGAGACGGACAACAGTTCCGTCGTTTGTCGGGTTGATACCAAGATCAGACATATTTATAGCCTTCTCGATCTCTTTAAGTAAGCTCTTGTCCCACGGCTGGATCTGGATAAGACGAGCCTCGGGAACGGAAATGTTACCTACCTGCTGAATAGGTGTAGGTGTGCCGTAGTAATCTACCATGATACGGTCCAGAACATGAGGGTTTGCACGTCCTGCACGGATAGTTGCAAGCTCTGACATGAGGTTATCATGTGTTTTGTGCATCTTCTCGATATAAATGGTAAATTGATCATCCATAATTAAATCCTCCTGTTTAAACCCGATTTTTCGGGATAATGTATAAATTTATGTAGTAACTCTGGTGCCGTTTATCTGACCCTTAAGAGCATTGGCGATACCATTTTCCTCGTTAAGAGAAAAGATAGCCAGCGGCATATGGTTTTCCATGCAGATAACTGATGCAGCCAGGTCTATAACACCTAAACGCTTGTCTACCACTTCCTGTATGGAAAGCTCATCAAACTTCTTTGCGTCAGGGTTTATCTTTGGATCTGAGTCATAGACACCGTCGATGGCCTTGGCAAGAAGTATCTCGTCACATTCAAGCTCAACTGCACGGAGCACTACGCCGGTATCTGTTGAAAAGTAAGGGTGACCAGTTCCGCCTGCGCAGAATACAACTGTTCCCTCTGCCATGGCATTGAGAGCTTTGTCTTTATTGAAAAGATCTGCCATATCCCCAATCTGTATCGAGGACA
Source organism: Oribacterium sp. NK2B42 (assembly GCF_000424445.1). Taxonomy (GTDB): domain Bacteria; phylum Bacillota; class Clostridia; order Lachnospirales; family Lachnospiraceae; genus Oribacterium. The sequence continues at coordinate 41,679 of NZ_AUJX01000020.1, read as the reverse complement.
TGACCATGGTTTTCATACCCTGTGTTCGGAATATTTCAGATACATATATACAGTTCATGACTGTGGCAAGTATTCCCACCTGATCGGCTTTATAGCGGTCTACAGCCTCGGACTGGCGGCCTCTCCAGAAATTTCCGCCGCCGATAACTATGGCGATCTGTACACCTTCGTCTACTGCTGACTTAACTTCTCTGGCAACTTCCCTGATGGTATCATCATCAAAACCGAAATGTTTTTCACCGGCAAGTGCTTCGCCGGAAAGCTTCAGCATAACTCTGCGTTTATCTGACATAAAAATAATCTCCATTCTGCCGATTCTCAGGCATATGGTTATGAAGGGGCTCCTTCATACCTGTATAAGTGATTTTAGATAAAATGAGACAGCTTTAATAGCGTCTGCATTAGATTTTATTCTAGCATATTACAATGTCATGGGCAACAGAACTGAATCATACAACTCCTATAATGATATCAGAAGCAGTAACAGTTCAGCCGATTCATACAATTCTGAAAGAAAAAAACCCTGCGGTTTTTGCCGCAGGGGAAAATATAAAATATCAGATTTTACTCAAGTGAACCGTACATGAAGTACCAGTAACCGTAAGGTGAATGCCATGTTCCCTTGAGGTTTGGCTTCTGGAGCCAGAACTCATTGTAGTATGCGATAGGAGCCATAGCAGCGTCCTTAAGAAGAACCTGCTCTGCCTGATGAAGAAGATCGTAATGCTTGTCAATGTCAGTTGTGCTTCTTGCTTCATCTACAAGCTTATCAAACTCTGCTGATGAGTACTTACCATCGTTGTTTCCGTTGGTGGTCTCAAGAAGGTTGATCATGTTTGAAGGATCATCCCAGTCATATACCCAACCGTTACGTGCAACGTCGAAGTTGCCTGAACGACGGTCAGCTGTAACAGTCTTCCACTCCTGGATGTTTACATTCATGGTTAATCCAAGCTCAGCCCATGCAGACTGGAGATACTCGGCAACTGCCTTGTGGTATCCGGCATCATTTGTAAGGTAGTCAAATGCAGGGAAACCTTCACCATTTGGATAGCCTGCCTCTGCAAGAAGCTCCTTTGCCTTTTCAAGGTTGGCGTCGTAGTTCTCGATATCAAAGTGATCGCCGTACTTTTCCTTTGTTACATCTACAAAAGAAGAACCTTCAGCTGCATCAGATACGCCGGCACCTACAAAGTTTGTAGCAGGTGAATATGTACCCTGCATGATGGTATCTGCAACATACTTACGGTCGATGGCAAGTGAAAGTGCCTCACGCACCTTGGCGTCATTGAAAGGCTCCTTCTGTGTATTGAAGGTTACATAGTAAGTTCCCATAAGAGGCTCTACATGGAACTCTTCGTTACCATCAAGAGTAGGGATCTCTTCAGTAGGAACATCCTTAATCATATCAAGCTCGCCCTGGTTGTATGCGGTGTATGAAGTATTGGAATCCTCGATAAGATGCCATACAATCTTGTCGAAAGTGATGTTTTCTGCATCCCAGTAGTACGGATTCTTCTCAAATACGATCTGAGAACCGTCTGTGAACTCAGTCATATAATAAGGACCGTCTGTGATATAAGTTGCAGGATCGGTTGCCCAGCTATCTCCGGCAGCTTCGATGGTTGCCTGCTGTACAGGAACCATAACTGTAAATGCAGCAATCTTGTCAAAGTAAACACAGGGATTTGAAAGATGAACAACAAAGGTGTTGTCATCGGTAGCTTCTACCTGAAGGGCGTCAATGTCTCCCTTTGAAGCTTCTTCATAACCGGCAACAACATTAAGAAGGTCATAGCCGTAAGGTGCAGCAGTATTAGGGTCTGCAACTCTCTTCCAGGAATAAACAAAGTCATTGGCTGTAAGAGCGCTTCCGTCTGACCATTTAAGATCAGGTCTCAGATGGAAAGTCCATGTAAGACCGTCCTCTGATTGTTCCCAGCTTTCTGCAAGACCTCCTACGATATCGTTGTTCTGATCGAACTTGAGAAGACCTTCAAAAGCATGAAGAATCATGTTTGCACCATCAGATGCAGAGTTAAGTGCAGGGTCGATGGTCTCAGGTGAAGGACCTCTCTGTACATTAAGTACGTTTTCGGTACCTGTTGACTCTGAAGAACCGGCTGGTGCAGTTGCCTCAGGAGTGGTGCTGGAACCACAGGCTGAAAGTAAAAGTGTTGCAGATACAGCTGCTGCAACGAGGGTTGTGATTTTTTTTCTCATAATATTCCTCCTTTAGATAAATTACTTGTTAGATCCAGGTGATGACATGCTGCATAGTGACCTGGTTTAACTTCTTTGAATTCCGGTTTTTCCTGTGAACAGAGCTCATCAGCATAAGGGCATCTCGTGCGGAACGGGCATCCTGAAGGAGGGCTTACCGGAGAAGGTACATCTCCGTTCAGGATGATACGCTTGGAGGCTCTGGCAGTCTTTGGATCTGCTATAGGTATGGCAGAAATAAGTGATCTCGTATACGGGTGTATAGGGTGGAAAATAAGCTCATCGGAGTCTGCAAGCTCTACCATATGTCCCAGATACATAACACCGATTCTGTTGGAAATATGATTCACGATAGAAAGGTCATGAGCAATGAAAAGATAGGTGAGACCCATCTTCTTCTGCAGATCCTCGAACATATTTACAACCTGCGCCTGAATGGAAACGTCAAGTGCAGAAACCGGCTCGTCACAAACTATGAACTGGGGATCAACAGCCAGGGCCCTGGCAATGCCTATACGCTGACGCTGTCCGCCGGAGAACTCGTGAGGATAACGGTTTGCGTGCTCACTGTTGAGACCTACTGTTGAAAGGAGTTCAAGTATTCTGTCTCTGCGTTCTGCTTTTGTCTTGTAAAGTTTATGTATATCCAAGGCCTCTCCAACGATATCTCCTACTGTCATACGGGGATCAAGGGATGCATAAGGATCCTGGAATACGATCTGCATCTTACGGCGGTATGGGAGCATGTCTGCCTTTATATTGTTTTCTGAATCGAAGATCACTTTTCCGTCATAAACTATCTTTCCGGATGTGGGCTCTGTTAGTCTCAAGATAGAACGACCGGTGGTTGTCTTTCCGCATCCGGACTCACCAACCAGGCCAAAGGTTTCGCCTTTCTTTATAAAGAAGCTGACATCGTCAACGGCCTTTACAAATTTGTTTGAGCCTGCCACAGGGAAATGCTGCTTGAGGTGGGATACTTCAAGTAAGATATCTTCTTTATTCATTAGTTTTCACCTCCTGCGTTTAATGTCTCCCTTATGACGATGCCTCGGTCATCTGTGGAAACGGTGGTCTTCCCCTTTTCAAAATCTTCCTTCTGCTGAAGCCAGCATCTGGAATAGTGGATTCCATCATAGTTGTTTCTAAGTGGCTTTTTATCAATACAGATCTTCATGCAGTTCTTACATCTCGGAGCAAAGCCGCAGCCCTTTGGAGGGTTAAGGAGATCCACGGGCTGACCTTCGATAGGTACCAGTCTTTCGTAATCCTTTTCTGCAAGGTTCGGGATGGACTTAAGAAGTCCCTTTGTATATTCGTGCTTTGGATTGTAGAAAATGTCGTCGGTGGTTCCGTACTCAACGATCTCTCCGGCATACATAACGGCGATATGGTCGCACATGCTTGCAACAACACCGAGATCATGGGTGATCATGATGATTCCCATGCCGAGCTTATCTTTCAGCTCCTGCATGAGTTCAAGGATCTGAGCCTGGATGGTAACATCAAGTGCTGTTGTAGGCTCATCGGCGATAAGAAGCTTTGGCTCACAGGCAAGAGCCATGGCAATCATGACACGCTGACGCATACCACCTGAAAGCTCATGAGGGAACTGCTTTAAACGCTTATCGGGCTCATTGATTCCTACCAGTTCAAGAAGCTCCCTTGCTCTTCCGGTAGCTTCCTTTCCCTTTTTATCGGTATGGAGCTTGATGGCTTCCTCCAGCTGGTTTCCTATGGTCCATACAGGATTAAGGGAGGTCATGGGATCCTGGAAAATGATGGAAACCTCCTTTCCACGGATCTGCCTAAGCTCCTTTTCTGTCATTTGGTCGATACGATGACCGTTAAACTCAATAGAACCGCCCATGATCCTTCCGTTTTCTGCAGTAAGACCCATGATGGAATAGGCTGTAACGGATTTACCTGAACCTGACTCTCCAACGATGCCGAGGACTTCACCCTCCTTCATCTGTATGGTTACATCATTTAAGGTCTTGACCTCTCCGGCCGGAGTGAAAAAGGAAAGACGTTCATGCTGTATATTAACTAAGTATTCTGATTCTGCCATGTTGATCTCCTTACTTCTGCTTCATCTTAGGATCGAAGGCATCACGAAGACCGTCACCTAAAAGATTGAAGCTCAGGATAATGATAAAGATAAGTGCAGCAGGTGCGAAAAGCTTTTCCGGATAGGTCTGGAAGCCGTTGAGCGCAGCACTTGCAAGGGAACCCAGTGAAGGCATGGGAGCCTGAACACCGAGACCAAGGAAACTGAGGAAAGACTCAGTAAAGATAGAGCTTGGTATCTGAAGTGTTGTGGTAACGATAAGTGTTCCCAGACAGTTTGTGATGAGGTGCTTTCCTATGATGCGCTTGTCATCTGCACCGAGAGCCTTTGCTGCTGTTACATACTCAGACTGCTTGAGAACCATGATCTGTGAACGGACTATACGTGCCATACCAACCCAGTAAAGGAGGGCAAACACTATGAACATGGAAATCATATTTGGTCCAAGCTTCTCTATCCATCCAAAACCCGGAGCTGCACCAAGCTTTTCCAAAGGGAACTTAAGGGTCTGGGCAAGAAGGATGATGATAAGGACATCAGGCACGGTATAGATGATATCGACTATACGCATCATGATCATGTCCACCATACCGCCAAAGTAACCTGCTATGGCACCATATATAGAACCTATAAAGAGGATAAGGACGGAGGCTACGATTCCGACGGTCATGGATACTCTTCCGCCAACGAGAACTCGGATCATATAGTCACGTCCGTTCTGGTCTGTTCCCAGAAGATGCGGGAAAATGTTTTCGCCGGCAGCTATCCTCTGCTGCTCCATCTTTGAAAATGCCATGGGAGCAAGTCTTTCGGAACCCTTGATCTGTTCCTCATATCCATAAGGATAGAACATGGGAACTATGTAACAGAAAAACATGATGATGAGCACTATGGTAAGCGCTGTCATGGCGATCTTATTTCTGCGGAAACGCTGTATACCGTCTTTAAAGAAGCTTACAGATTCACGCATCACATTTAATGACTGCTTCTCCTCTGTAGAGGCAGGAGCAAAGTCGTCAACATTGAGCTGAAGGCTCAATGGGTTTTTAGTTTTATTTTCAGACATATGAGAACTTTTCCTTTCGGTGGTTTATCCTATCCCCAAAGCATCAGGAATCATTCCGGGGAAAGGACTTTGATGATCACTTAAGCTTGATACGTGGATCGATTACTGCGTAAAGTATATCTACGATCACATTCATACAGATAACGAAAACCGCCAGGAATATGGTGGTTCCCATGATCATTGGATAGTCACGGGAGGTGATGGCTCCTACGAATTCAGAACCAAGTCCCGGGATGTTGAAGATCTTTTCAATAATGAAGGATCCAGTCATAAGTGATGCAAGTAATGGTCCAAGGTAGGTGACTACCGGCAGAATGGCATTACGCATGGCATGCTTGAAAATGATAAGGAATGTACTTACGCCCTTCGCTCTTGCTGTTTTCATGTAGTCCTGTCCGATGACATCAAGCATGGAAGAACGCATGAGACGAGCTATGTAAAATGTAGGATAAAGAGCAAGTGCCGTTACCGGCATGATATAGCTTTCGGGAGTTGTGAGTCCCAAAGATGGAAGCAACTGGAGCTTCGTTGTAAATACGTACATCAAAAGTGTTGATGAAAGGAACGATGGTATGGCTATTCCTGCCGTTGACAATACCACCAGAATATTGTCTACAAGCTTTCCACGATTAAAGGCTGCAACGGATCCCAGAGGAACTCCGATGCAGACTGCAACAATAAGCGCACAGGCACCAAGGCGTGCGGATACAGGGAATTTGGTTGAGATGATCTCAGCTACAGTACGTCCTCTCTTTTTCAGTGATAAACCGAAATCGCCGTGAAGAAGACCACTGAGATATGTTAAATATTGCTGCGGCAGCGGCTTGTCGAGACCGTACTTGGCTTCCATCGCAGCCTGAGCCTGCGGTGTGACCGCCTTTTCTGCCAGGAAAGGTCCGCCGGGAACCAGATTCATGATACAGAAAGTCAGAGTTGCGACAAGGAATGCCGTGACCACAGCCATAATTACTCTTTTCGCTATGTATTTTGGCATAATAAAAAACCTCCTTGATAATCAGACATAATGAGAAATATACATTATAGTTATCTCTATTTCAAGGACAAAATTTAATGGTTTAAAGTATATGATGTTTAAATCGCTAAATATGTTTGTTCACAACGGACAAACATTTGTCCATTGTGCGTGTACACTAAAAAACAGAAGCTTTGGAGGCAAGGTATGAGAAAACAGTATAATAAACGGCTTTGATATGATAAGCACGAATATCAAAATGATAAGTATTTATAGTAATAGCCAAGTATTATCGATTTTTCTACTATTTTGCCTGAAAACAAAAACCGAAGCTTTGTCATGCAGTCATGCAAAGCTTCGGTTGAAACCGGGTCAAATATTTAAATCGATACCTGCGTATGTCAAGGGAAAGATGCGTCCTTGTATCATCAGTTATGGAACAGCTTTGAAGTCTGGTACTGCGGTTCGCAGGTAACATTGACACCAAGCTTCTTGAAGGTACGGGCATCTACTTCGGAAAGGATAACCGAGCTGTGTACTTCGCAGCCTTTAAGCTTTTCCAGCTGCTGCATGGCAATCTCCGCATTATTGTCTGTGGTTGCACAGATGGTAAGCGCAATGAGGATCTCATCGGTATGGAGTCTCGGGTTACGGTTACCCAAATGCTCGGTTTTTAAATGCTGGATAGGCTCGATGATCTCTCTTGAAATAAGGTTTACAGAGTCATCGATACCGCCCATTACCTTAAGTGCATTCAGAAGCATGGCTGAGCAGGCACCAAGTAAGGTTGATGTCTTTCCGGTTACGATGGTTCCGTCTGAGAGCTCGATGGCCGCTGCGGGCTCTCCTGTCAGCTCCGCCTTCTGTTTTGCTGCGGCAACGGCAGGTCTGTCATCGCTGGAAATATTGGCCTGCTCCATGAGAAGCTGAAGCTTGTCGACTACCTGCTGTGTACCGTCACCCTTACGGAGGTCACATAATGCAGTGTAGTAACGACGGATGATCTCCTGACGTGATGCATAGCTGCAGTTTTCATCATCAACGATGCCATAGCCTGCCATATTTACACCCATGTCTGTCGGAGACTTGTAAGGAGATTCGCCGTAAATGCGCTGGAACATGGCATTCAGAACAGGAAAAACCTCGACGTCACGGTTATAGTTTACCGTGGTCTTGCCGTAGGCCTCAAGATGGTAAGGATCGATCATGTTGACATCATTCAGATCCGCAGTTGCTGCCTCATAAGCAAGGTTTACAGGATGCTTAAGCGGAATGTTCCAGATCGGGAAGGTCTCGAACTTGGCATAGCCTGCCTTGACACCATGCTTGTTCTCCTGATAAAGCTGTGAAAGACAAACTGCCATCTTTCCTGAACCGGGACCGGGAGCTGTAACAACAACCAGGGAGTGGGTTGTGTGAATGTACTCATTCTTTCCGAAACCGTCATCGGAAATGATAAGCGGAAGGTTTCCGGGATACCCCTGTATAGGATAATGTCTGTATACCTTGACACCAAGGCTTTCGAGCTTCTTCTGGTAGGCAACGGCACTTTCCTGACCGTCAAATCTGGTGAGTACTACAGAACCCACGAAAAGACCGTAGCTTCTGAAGGCATCGATAAGACGGAGTACATCCATGTCATAGGTTATGCCGAGGTCGCCTCTCACCTTATTTTTTTCAATGTCTCCGGCATTGATAACAACAACTATTTCAACGTCTTCTTTTAACTGGGTAAGCATACGGATCTTACTGTCAGGCTGGAATCCGGGAAGGACCCTGGAGGCGTGATAATCATCGAAAAGCTTGCCTCCGAACTCGAGATACAGCTTACCTCCGAATTTGGAAATACGCTCTCTGATATGCTCGGACTGCATCTTTATATACTTGTCATTGTCAAAACCTTTTTTAAACATATTTGTGCTCCCTGAAAATAATTGAACGAAAAATAACCTAAGAAAGTATAAATTTACTTAAATAAGATGTCAACGTATCTTTCGTTTACTTACGAATCTGAAATAATAAAGCAGATACAGGATCGATGTTGTCACCCAGGTCAGAGGATAACTGAATTCAATGGTTTCTATCCTGTGCCATACGGGTACGGCCAGGAATATCCATAAAACTCTCAGTATACAGATTCCAAATACTGAAATGATCATTGGTTTCAGGCTGCTGCCCATCCCCCTGAGAGAACCGGATAACAGCTCGATGGTCGTATAAGTAATGTAGAAAGGCGATAGATACCGTATCATAGCGGTTCCGGTATTTATGACACTTTCGTCTGTGGCAAAAAGGTTGAAAGCAAGGAATCCCCATTTGTAGAGAATAAAGGTCATGAAAACGGTAATGAGAGCCATGATTACAGCACTTTGTCTTATGCATTGCCGTACTCTTTTATACAGCCCGGCTCCGTAATTCTGCCCTACGAAGGTTGTTACTCCTATGCCGAACGAACTTGAGATCATCCAGTATACCGAGTCTATCTTGGAGTAGGCAGCCCATGCCGCCACTGCGTCAGTCCCGAATTCGTTTATGGCTGTCTGGATAAAGACATTGGACAGGGAATACATGAGGGACTGGATTCCCGCCGGCAGTCCTATGGCAATGATACGAAGAAGCTGCTTTTTGTGGAGTGTCAGTTCTCCTCCGGTCAGGCGGTAGCTGCTGCTCGACTTGCTTAATGTGTATAGAACCATCACGGCACTGATGAGCTGGCAAAGAATCGTGGCAAGCGCGGCTCCCATAACTCCGAGTCCCATCTTAAGAACAAAGAAATAGTCAAGTATTATATTGGAAATGCAGGATACAACAAGGAATATTAGAGGCCGTTTGGAATCTCCCACTGCTCTCAGAATACCGGCGCCCATGTTATAGATGAGGTTTGGTATCATTCCCAGGGAATATACGCGAAGATATGTGATGGTTAGATTCAGAACTTCAGGAGGGGTCTTCATCCATACACTGAAAACAGGCATCATGAAGTAGCCTATCAGTGTGAGAAGTGCTCCGCTGATTATGGAAAGCAGCATAGCGGTGTGGACAGCTTTTCTGACCGAGGTCTCCTTATTTGCGCCATAATACTGGGCGGTTACCACACCTGCCCCTGATGCTACGCCAACAAAGAACCCCACGAAAACATTCACCAGCATGGCAGAGCTTCCGCCTACTGCGGATAAGGCTTCCTTACCTACAAATCTTCCTACCACAACGGCATCCACCGTGTTGTAGAGCTGCTGAAAAAATGTGCCCATGATAAGAGGCAGCACATAAAGAATGAGAGTCTTCCATATCACACCCTGAGTAATGGCATTATATGAAAGACTATCGTTGTTGGAAATGGTTTTATCGTTGGATTTCATTTTACCTGTTTGATAAGTTCTTTAAGAGTCTTTTCATCGATTCCGCTTTTGGAATAAATGGAATAAGCATTTCCGGCCTCTTTCCAAAGCGCATCATATATTACGTCATCTTTAAGGCTGAGGTTTACTTTCTTACCATCGATGGTTTTTGTTGTACTGGTAGTATCAGTTTCGGAAGTCGCTTCTGAAAGAAGGTCGGACAGAGTTTTGCTGTCAGTACCCTTTCGGATAATGATATCATTTCCGTCGGTGGTAATGTAATCCGCTTCGAGAAGGGTGCCTGCAATGGCCTTGTAATAGGGCTCCACACCTGAAATATCCTCAGGGAATACACCCTCGAAGCCGGCCTGTTTTGCTGCGTCGGAAAGAATCTGGATGGAGGTCTCGGGATTATCAACCACGTAATTTACAAGGTTGGATAAAATCCTCTTTTCTCTTTCGGTAACATTGATCTCGCCGTTTTTGAAACCTTCGGCTATTCCGGATATGATCTCCTGTGTCAAATCCTCGGATGATACAGACTCATAAGGCTCCTTGCGTTTTCCGCAGGAACAGATAGTAATAAGAGATAAAAGTACCAAACCGGTATATATAGTTTTTCTGAATTTTTTGATCATATTCTATCCTCGTTTCCGGATTTCTTTATCCTGTCTACATTGTCGTCGTCATGCTCTACTTCCTTTGAATAAAGATGGGCCGCATAAATCATATCTGACACATCGATATTTCCTTTATTTACCCATTCAGCAAAAAGCATGAAAAATATAAGCTTAAGACTTCGATGAATGAAACATAATTCATATTCTATGTCTCCGTCAGTTATTGTATCGATAAAATATCTGAAAACAAAATATACTCCGGTTTTGGGCAACCATTCATCAAGCTTTTCGGAATATAGAGAGGTGAATTCAGGTATCCTGTCAAGCTCTGATGGACTTTCGGATAATTCCTTATAGTAAGAAAGCTTTTCAGACCATTTTTCGTTAATGGAATCCAGAGATTCATAAAGAAGGATAAGATCTTTGCAGCTTTCCTTAAGGAAACCCCGGGATTCATCCTTTTCCACTGGATCTTCGCCTTCGGCATAGGAAACCAAAGCCCTTACATCCCGGAACTTATCGTTAAAGGAGTGGACGGTATCCTGCAAAAGCGAAATACATTTGTTTCTAAGTGACAGGATCTCAACCAGAGTATCCCGATCATCTTCGGTCAGAGTCTCTCCTTCCACCGGATTCTCGGACCGGACATATTCTATTACAGGGGTTTCTGTGTAGAATATCCTTCCAAGTTCCATACAGCTCAGGCTCATGTCGGTCTGTTCATAATTACCGATGTCCATAAAATATCTTGGATATTCGGTACAAGTCTGGCAAAGACTTTCTTCCCCCAGGTTAGTGTATATATCGCATAGATTCGCTTTATTTAAAAAGGGACACCGCTTATCCTTTGTGAGCGGGAAATAGCATCCCTCGCCATCTTCACAAATATGCTCTTTGAGTCTTTTTCCAAATTCACCGTCAACACTTTTATAGTATTGTGAAGACTCCCTGTCTACATCCACCTCCCAGCCTGCGCAGCAGGTATCCGGACAGTCGCCGCCTATACAACGAAAACGTTCATAATATTCAGGATATTCCAGTATCATAAGGATTTAAACTCCTCCTCTGTAAGTGCCGATCTTGACACTTGAATCTTTAATGCAGATGAAAATCTATTCAGGGATGTAAATACGCTGCTTATGCCGCTTATCTCTGTCATACTCAGAAATTTTGTCTGTGTTCAAGTTTACAGTTTGCCATGAGGTTTCGCACGGCGGCTTTATATTCCGGCAGGCTTTTTGCTTTTCTTATATCCTTCATGTATCTTTCTGAGCCCGTAAAGGATCTGCTAAGCCAGCTCCAGTACTCTTTTACTTTGTATAAAAGATTTGCGTCGCTGCCCATTTCGGGTATATAGGATTCTATCAATGCTTCGTGGAAGGCTTTTATTTCCTCAAGGGTGCAGGGGTCTCCACCGTTAAGCTCCCTTATCAGTGAAGGATTTATGAGTAAACCTCTGCCTATCATTACGGTATCTATCTCGGGAAACAGTGCTTTTACTTTTTCATAGTCTTTTTTTGTAACGATGTCTCCGTTATATACAAGGTGATGCTTTGAACCTTCAATGAATTTTCTGAAGTGATCATAGTGTATCTCGCCTTTATAGAACTCCTTTTGCACACGGCTGTGAACTATAACATCACTTAACGGATATCTGTTGTAAATAGCCATGAGCCGGTCGGATTCCGAAGGGTCATGTATGCCAAGCCTGGTCTTTACGGAAACAGAGATCTGCTTTTCGCTTGAAGTGGAAGCATTAACCGAAGAATCATAGGATATATTTTTTTTATCCAGGAGTTCAAAGGTCTCTTCCAGAAAAGCGTCAAGCCTGTCAGGGTAACGCAGCATTCCTGAACCCTTGCCCTTTGCCACAACTGTACCCGAGGGGCAGCCAAGGTTCAGGTTCATTTCCTTATATCCCAGTTCGGTCATTCTTTCTATGGCCCACACGAACATTTCGGCGTTGTTTGTGATGATCTGGGGGACCAGGTCGGGTACCTTGTTGAGTGCAGGGTCAGTATCTCTCTTCTCTCTTGTTGTAAAGGAAAATGTATCGTTTGCCGAGAGAAATGGCGTGTAAAAACGATCTGTCCCCGGAAAACACTGTTGGAAGGCATTACGAAAAGGGTATCCTGTAATGCCTTCCATAGGTGCAAAATAAAATTTCATATGATGATGTAAGTATTAAAAGTTTGAAATGGCGTCAGTATCCGGAACTATCATGATATAGCAGCCGTCATGACATTTTTGTAAGAGCTTAAGCATATCTTCTTCGAGCACTGATACACAGCCGGCAGAACCCCACTCGGCAGGGTTTTTGCAATGAAGGAAAATTGCGGAACCACGCTTGTAAACAGTAGGATTTATATTGAAGCCGATAGCCATGGCGTATTTATAGCAGATGTCATATTCGATGAGATGCTCGCCTCCGACGTGGGTTGCGCTCTCTACCCAGGTGTTGTAGGTGGCTTTCTCTCCTGACCAGTAAGAGTTTTCTGTTATCTCTCTCCAGGTCATGGCAGTTCCCGGATTTGAACCGAATCCGAAGGCATGAAGTATGGGGAAGGAGCCTATGGGAGTTGTCTGATCTCCTTCATGTCTTTCGTTAAAAGGCTTGAGACCGTTTCTTCCGTAACCACAGTAAACGTCCATATCTTTAATCCAGTTTCCGTCAGACTGTTTGTTCCATAAGGTGAGGTTGTGGTCAACAACAAGGATGATCTGGTCTGTTATCTGGGCGGTAAGACTTGATTTAAGCTTCTCGTATAAAGCATAGGTATCTTCTGTGGGGATTTCATTGCTGATGATCGTCCCGGCAGTTGAGGAAGCGGCGGTTTCAGTGGCAGAAGCACCGTCGGAAGCATTTGCGGCACCGGTATAGGAGGTAAGCTCCGATTCCGGTATTCCGGGACCGAATTCCGCGAACGAAGTAAAGGCTGTGCATGATACTACAGTCAGTGTGAGAACTGCAGAAATAAATTTCAATTTAAACTTTTTCATAAATCTCCTCTTTATTGCATAATCTGTGGACGCCTGAAAACAGAGTCCACAGATTAAATTTAAATCAGGGTTAAGTACGATGGAAGCTTTAATAGTATGTGATTACAGGCATGCCTGCTTCTACCAGTGAGTAAAGCTCCTTTGCTTTAGGAATAGGCATGTTTACACAGCCGTGGGATCCGCTGTAACGGTAGATGGAACCGCCGAAGCTTCCGCGCCAGGAGGCATCGTGGAATCCGCAGCCATTATAGAACGGCATCCAGTAAGTAACGGGAGAAGCATAGTCACGTCCGCGTAATACCACATTTTTTGCTTTATACATGATACTGAAGATACCCGTGGGGGTTCCTCTTCCGCGACTTGTATTTCCGGTCACACAATCGGAAGTGAAAACAATATTTCCATCCTGGATGAAATAAACCTTCTGGTTAGACATATCAACTTCCAGATAAGTATTGCCGTATTCGTTTCCCGAACGCTGACAGCCGGAGGTTGTGTATACAGGCTCGCGTTCTACCGGCAAGCCTGAAAGGATATCCTCTTTAAGCTGTTCGATTTCCTTTTTCTTTGAAATGTTGTAACCGTAAGGACCCTTGACATTGATTATACGTCCTGAAACAGTTTTGAAGCTTCTTGTGGTATAAGCGGTATCCGTGGAGGATTTAAGTTCGGTAACATATTCATCTACCTTTTCATCATTTAAAGTAACGGTACCGTCCTCCTGCTTGTCAAGCCATGGATAATAGGTGTCTGAATTCAGTATTATCTTCTGGTTTCCGAAATCATAGGTTATGGAGGCAGAGAGAGCTTCGTTCAGGGTTGCTGCTCTCTGGTTAAGGAGGGTATCATTTGAACGGATGTCTGCTGTCAGGTAGCAGTCTTCTTCGTTAAGATCCACAAAAACCGCTCTCTCGGTTATGGCATCCTCAATAACAGCTGTAACCTTATCGGGATCAGGTGTGTCGCCGTCCTCTTCCGCTGCAATGGTATAGCCGGCTCCGGGAATATAGGCTGTCAGAAAGGCATCGACAGGAGCGTCTGTGCTTCCCTCCGCAGGTAAAAGATCATGGTTTATGATAGACTTTAGCTTTTCTTCATCAAAGGAAACCGAATCTGGCTCTAAAAAGTAGTTTCCAGGATTCAGCATATAGTATGGATAGATCAGAGGATTCTGCACGCGGATCTTCTCCACAGGGAACTCTGCATTGAGATCAATGTCTGCTCCGTTGATTGTTAATTCGTTTTTGTGAATGTCTCTTACGGTGATGGCATAGGCATCTCTTTCCATTGCTGAAAGCCGGTCGTTCAGCTCAGACCTCGGAACCATGGAAAAATCTGCACCATTAATTACGGTGCCGGGCATGATCTTGCCGGACATGTACAGAGTACTTGCCAGATATCCGGCCAGAAGTCCGGTTGTAACTCCTAAAATGATGCCAATACTTTTATCTTTCAAAACTAATCCCCTCCCTAAAGCTTAGTGAAATTTTATTTATGAGTCATGTATATAAAACTGAAATGCATTATTTATTAAAAGATATATGATAGATGACCATCAGTCATAATCCACCTTCATGAGACATAATCCTCTGGCTTCTGCTGTATATCCAGCTTTTTGACGGTCTTTACTGTTGAGTATGTCTGACATTGAATCCGGTGTTCTCTTTCCAAAACCTATTTCCAGAAGCGTGCCTGTCATGATACGCACCTGATTTTGCAAAAAGCCTGTCCCGTGAAAGTAAAACCGGATGTAAGGACCGTTTTCTGTGATTTCTACATGGTCTATCACTCTGACCGTGGATTTTTTAAAATGTGAGTTTCCGCAAAAGCATTTAAAGTCGTGCTCTCCAAGGAGATATCCTGCAGCTTTGCGCATTGCCTCTATATCAGGTTTATTCTCAAGGACTGTTACATATTTTCTTTCAAACACCGGCTTTTGTTCATCGCACCAGCAGGTATACCTGTAAGTCTTTCCGGTGGCCTTAAACCGGCTGTGAAACCGTTCCCCGCAAGTCCTGACTTCGTTAATACTTATATCATCGGGAAGATATCTGTTCATATAAGCCCTGATCTCTGCTTCTGTCACTTCATTTTTGAGATCAAGGATCACATTGGCGGTCATGGCTCTGGCGTGAACACCCGCATCTGTTCGCCCGGCCCCTATTACGGTAATTGGGAAAGAGGCAAAATCCTTAACAGTATAATCTTCTCCGTATATCATACGGGTCAGCACCTGTTCAAGCTTTCCTTGTATGGTTAATTCTGTATTTGGCTGATGTTCCCAGCCGTAATAGCGGGAACCATCATAGCTAAGTGTGATTTTGTAATTTTGCTTCATTACTGTTAAAGATCTGATCCTTTCAGTAGAGTACCCTAAAGGAACGTTCTTCATTGATAACCTTAATATTGCGCTCCTCTTTATCTGTAATCTCTATAAAACGCTGATTTCCTATTCTGTTCATGAATTCCTGTATGGCATCACGGGAACCCTGAAGCTCACAGGTTACCGATCCATCATCTTCGTTTCTTGCCCATCCGGTAATCCCCAGGGTAGTGGCAAGATGATATGCGGTATATCTGAACCCTACTCCCTGAACGGTACCGTAAAATACAATGTGCTTACGTATGGTATTTCCGGCATCAGGTGCCGGGGCTTCCTTTGAGGAAGAGTTATCAAGCTGATCAGAGTATTTTTTAAGGAAATCAAAAAGCATATTTATGACCTCATGTTTTACATGATTTTTATTGTAGCATAAATATTAAACAGAAAAAATAACTGTAATATGTGGGAATTATGAAAATTGTTTAACGGAATTTTTTGGACAACAAAAGAGCAGGAAGAAAACTTCCTGCCCTAAACGTAAGATTATAAAATTCAAGCTATATTAAAGACTTTATAATTAAGCCTTCTTTGCAGCAGCCTGCTGAGCAGCAACCTCTGCAGCGAAATCCTCGTTCTTCTTCTCGAGACCTTCACCTGTCTCGAAACGAATGAATGTAACGATCTCGATTGTAGCATTCTCTGCCTTAGCAACAGAATCAACATACTGCTGAACTGACTGCTTGCCATCCTCAGCCTTAACGTATGTCTGGTCAAGGAGACAGATCTCCTTAAGCTCCTTGTTGATACGTCCCTGAACCATACCTGCGATAACCTTCTCAGGAGCGTTTGGCTTCTCGTTCTTAGCTGCAGCTGTAAGGATTTCAGTCTCGCTTGCAAGATAAGCCTGGTCAACTTCCTTACGTGATGTGAACTTAGGCTTAAGAGCAGCAACCTGCATAGCAATGTTCTTTGCCATCTCTGTAACAGCGTCATTAACTACTGTTGACTTAACCTGAAGAAGAACACCGATACGTCCGCCGCCGTGTACGTAATCCTGTACGAAACCATCGTTCTCTGTAAGCTTCTGGAAACGACGGATGTGCATGTTCTCACCGATGATTGAAATCTCCTCTGAAAGCTGCTCTGCAACTGTTCTTGAGTTGTCAAGATCCCACTTCTCAGCAAGGAAAGCGTCGATATCAGCTGCTTCTGAATGAAGAGCCTGAGCTGCTACCTCAGTAACATATGTCTGGAACTTCTCGTTCTTAGCAACGAAATCTGTCTCAGCATTAACCTCTACAACAACACCTGAGTGCTTGTCATCGGAAAGCTTTGTGAAAGAAACACCCTCAGCTGCGATTCTGCCGGCCTTCTTCTCTGCACCTGCAAGACCCTGCTCTCTGAGGAAGTCTACTGCCTTGTCCATATCTCCGTCAGTTGCAGCGAGAGCCTTCTTACAAGCCATCATACCTGCACCTGTCATGTCACGTAACTCTTTAACCTGAGCTGCTGTAATTGCCATTGTTGTATCCTCCTGGATTTATTTTATTATGGAAGAATTATCTTCACCTATTGTTTTGTAATTAAATAAACCCGGCATTTAGCAATCTATTAAATTGTCTAATGCTGGGTTTATGTGTTTTCTTAATTAAGCCTCTGGAACTACAGAATCGTCACCAGCTGTAGCAGCTGCTGCCTCTTCCTCAGTCATCTCGCCCTGCTTAGCCTCGATAACAGCATCAGCCATCTTGCCTACGATAAGCTTGATAGCGCGGATAGCGTCATCATTTCCCGGGATAACATAATCAAGCTCCTCAGGATCAGCATTTGTATCAGCGATACCGAAAAGTGTGATTCCAAGTGTGCGAGCTTCCTTAACGCAGATCTTCTCCTTCTTAGGATCAACTACGAAGATTGCATCAGGAATCTGCTTCATATCCTTGATACCACCGATGTTAGCCTCAAGCTTGTCCCACTCCTTCTTGATAAGAGCTACTTCCTTCTTGGGAAGAACATCGAATGTACCGTCCTCAGCCATCTTCTCGATCTCCTTAAGACGATCGATACGAGTCTGGATTGTCTTGAAGTTTGTAAGCATACCGCCAAGCCATCTCTCGTTTACATAGAACTCACCGCAACGAAGAGCCTCTGACTTAACTGCATCCTGTGCCTGCTTCTTTGTACCAACGAAAAGAACAGTACCACCGTCCTGTACAAGCTTAACCATAGCGTTGTATGCATCGTCAACCATCTTTACAGTCTGCTGAAGATCGATGATGTGGATACCATTACGCTCTGTGTAGATGTAAGGAGCCATCTTAGGGTTCCATCTTCTTGTCTGATGACCAAAGTGTACGCCAGCCTCAAGGAGCTGCTTCATTCCAATTGCACTCATTTTAAATACCTCCTGGTTAAAATCTTCCATCCGAACGTGTGTGCTCACCGTCGTCGCCTGTACTCTCAGGTACCATTCCGGTTTTCGTTCAGATGTGCTTTATAATGTTACTTTTGCAGATACACAAAAGTCGCGCCTTTTAAACGCGACTTGTAATATAACATAGTATTTAATTTTGTGTCAACTTAAATTTCAGGTCATCGTTCAGCCGTAAATTCAAGGTCACTGTTCAGCCGTGACATGAGTGCGCCGGAGCCCGGAGAGCATCCATTTAAAACCTGGACGCTTCGGCATTGATCCCGGCTGAAGGATTATAAGTGGTTAAAACGGAGCTTTCCTCATCAGCACATGATCTCGCCGTCCTTCTTCTCCCCTGCTGTTGCATCTTTAGGTTTGTTCCAGGTCATGTAATTGCACTCCGGATAATTTGAACAGCTGTAGAAAATACGACCCTTCTTTGAACGACGTTTTACACATTCGGATCCGCAATCAGGACATACAAAACCTGCGTATTCCACATATGGCTTGGTGTTCATGCAGTCAGGGAACCCGGGACAAGCCAGGAACTTGCCGTGAGGTCCGTATTTTATAACCATCTTTCGTCCGCATTTATCACATTCAATATCTGTTTCTTCATCACGGATGGTGATCTTTTCAACCTCCTGATGAGCCTTTTCAACTGCCTGTGACAGATCCGGATAGAAATTCTCAACCAGGGTCTTCCAGCTGATGTTGCCGTTTGCAACAGTATCCAGAAGTGATTCCATGTTGGCAGTGAAAGCTGTATCCACAATGGTCGGAAAATTCTTTTGCATCATGTCATCTACAGCCTGTCCAAGCTCTGTGACGAAGATATTCTTCTTTTCCTTCGTGATATATCTTCTTGCCAGCAGTGTGCCGATGGTAGGAGCATAAGTAGAAGGTCTGCCGATACCGTCTTCTTCCAGTGTCTTTACAAGAGAAGCTTCTGTGTAGTGGGCAGGAGGCTGGGTGAAATGCTGTTCCTTATCAAAACTCTGGAAACTGAGCTTTTCACCTTCCTTCATTTCCGGAAGGGATACATCCTTATCGGCCTTATCCTCTTCTGACATATATACAGACAGGAAACCGTCAAACTTAAGTTTTGATCCGTTTAATGTAAAGACATAGCCTTTGGCATCAAGCTTTACGGATTCAGTGTCATATACGGCAGAGGTCATGCGACTTGCGAGAAAACGCTTGTATACAAGAGTATAAAGACGGGCTTCATCTCTCTGGAGTTTTGATTTAGCTTCTTCCGGTGTCAGGTCAAGATCTGTAGGACGGATAGCTTCGTGAGCATCCTGGATCTTTACTTCCGGTTCCTGAGGCTTGCTGGCATCCTGCGAACCGCCGTTTACGTACTCTTCACCGTATTTATCGGATATGAAGATTTTTGCTGCTGCATCAGCTTCAACCGAGATACGGGTACTGTCGGTACGAAGATAGGTTATGTAACCATCCTCGTAGAGAGTCTGGGCAAGCTTCATGGTTTTGCTTGTTGCAAATCCGAGAGACTTGGCAGCCTCCTGCTGCATGGTACTTGTGGTAAAAGGCAGAGGGGCTTTCTTTCGGCGTTCGGATTTTTTGATATCGGAAATAGTGAAATCTGTTTTGCTGATATGCTTTATGACATCGTCAACGGATGCTTCATCCGGCAGAGCCATTTTTTTATCTTTGCCGTAAAAAGCAGCGGTTAATTTCTTTTTGCCATGAAGAAGGTGGGCATCAAGAGACCAGTACTCTTCAGGTGTGAAGGCTGCAATTTCTGCTTCACGGTCGCAGATCATACGAAGAGCTACAGACTGTACACGTCCTGCTGAAAGTCCTTTGCGGATTTTCTTCCATAGTAAAGGGCTTATGGTGTAGCCCACCAGTCGGTCTATGACTCTGCGGGCCTGCTGGGCATTAACGAGATCCATGTCAATCTCTCTGGGACTCTTGATCGCGTTCTTAACAGCATTCTTTGTGATCTCGTTAAAGGTTATACGGGATATTTTGTCTTTGTTGGAGGCATCCTTATCAAGCTCGTTTTTGAGATGCCAGCTTATGGCCTCTCCCTCGCGATCCGGGTCGGTTGCGAGATATATCTTATCGGCTTTTTTGGCTTCTTTTTTCAACTTGGAAAGAAGCTCACCTTTACCGCGGATGGTTATGTACTTCGGTTCGTAATCATTATCTAAATCTACACCGAGAGAACTCTTCGGCATATCTATGAGATGACCCATGGTGGCATCCACAGTATAAGTTTTTCCAAGAAATTTTTTTATGGTCTTAACCTTTGCAGGAGACTCAACAATGATTAAGCTATTTGACATCTATGAATTACCTTTATATCTATTAGTGTTACGGTATTATGTATAAATCCTATATGGGCAGAAAATCATTTTGCCCATACAGGATTAAATATCTAAATTTACTTAAGGTATCAGTCGAAGTTCTCCGGAAGCTCAAGAGTATGTTCTGCATTAAGCTTCTTACAGATCTCAACGAACTTATCAAGAGGAACATTCTGAACCTGCTTGTTGGTTCCGCGGATATTGATGGAAACAGTATTCTCCTCTGCCTCCTTATCACCGAGAACAAGGATATAAGGATCCTTGAAGTTCTTGAAGCCTTTGATCTTGGTCTTCATGTTGTTGTCTGAGTAATCAGCCTCAACACGAACACCTGCTGCTGTAAGAGCTTCTTCAACCTTCTTTGCGTATTCATTGTGGCTCTCACGGATAGGAACGATACCCACCTGATACGGGTTCAGCCAGAATGGGAACATTCCCTTGAAGTTCTCGATGACAATACCGATGAATCGCTCAAGTGAACCGTAGATAGCGCGATGGATAACTACAGGCATAACTGACTCACCCTGGTCATTGATGTAGGTGAGACCGAAGTTGTGAGGAAGCTGGAAGTCAAGCTGGATAGTTCCGCACTGCCATTCTCTTCCGAGAGCATCCTTGATCTGAAGGTCGATCTTCGGACCGTAGAAAGCTCCGTCACCCTCGTTGATCTCGAAACCGTCTTCACCGTACTGCTCTGTGAGGATTTCCTTGAGATCAGCTTCTGCCTGGTTCCAAACCTCGATATCGCCCATGAAATCATCAGGACGGGTTGAAAGCTCTGCACGGTATGTGACACCAAAGGTTGTGTAGATTTCATCTGCGATTGAGATGATATCCTTGATCTCATCCTTGATCTGAGATTCCATTACGAATGTATGGTCATCATCCTGACGGAACTCCTGAACACGGAAAAGGCCGTTCATCTGACCGGACTTCTCCTTACGGTGAAGAACGTCATACTCGCTGTAACGGATAGGAAGCTCCTTGTAGGAACGATTCTTGCGCTTGAAGGTCATCATGGCATTGGGACAGTTCATAGGCTTTGCTGCCATGGTGTCAAGGTTCTCACGGTTGTAAACAACGGAACCTGCCATGATCTTTACAGCCTTAGGTGCCTCTTCCTGGTTCTTAAGGTTCTCGATGACGCCGTTTATGTCAGCGTCTGCTGCGAGGTGGCCTTCGATACCGGGAACAATGAACATATTGTTGAGATAATGTGCCCAGTGTCCGCTGATGAGCCAGAGCTTCTTGTTATTGATAAGCGGAGCTGAAATCTCTGTGTATCCGTGAGCCTTCTGAAGTTCGCGGCTGTACTTAAGGAGAGTCTGATACATCACCCATCCGCGCGGGAGCCAGTATGGCATACCTGGAGCCGTCTCGTCAAACATGAAAAGCTCGAGCTGAGCACCGATCTTCTTGTGGTCACGCTCTCTTGCTTCCTCGATGAGCTTGATGTGCTGCTTGAGCTCATCCTTGTTTGGGAATGCATAGAAGTAAACTCTCTGAAGCTTGTCTCTCTTCTCGTCGCCTCTCCAGTAAGCCATGGAAGCTGCGTGAAGCTCGAAGGCTGCGCTCATAAGCTCCTGTGAATTGTCTACGTGAGGTCCGCGGCAGAGGTCAACATAATCTTCGCCTGTATAGTAGATGGTAATGATCTCGTCCTCAGGAAGATCATTGATAAGCTCGGTTTTGAACTTCTGATCCTTGAATATATCAAGAGCTTCAGCCTTGGATACTTCCTTACGGGTCCAGTCTTCTCTTCTCTTTATGATCTCGCGCATCTTGCTCTCAATCTGCTTGAAATCCTTGTCGGTTATTGTCTTGCCCTCGGGTAATGCAAAGTCATAGTAAGCTCCGTCCTCGATCTCGGGTCCGATAGCGTACTGTACTTCTTTGCCGTAGATTTCGATGACAGCTTTTGCAAGGATGTGTGCAAGAGAATGACGATACACCTTTAAAATCTCTTCTTTTTCCATTTTGGTTCTCCTTTGTTTAGATAGAAAAGCCCTTTGGGGAAGCTTTTTTATAATGAAACGTCCCAACCCATGACTGTAGTCATAGATTGGGACGATAAGTTCGCGGTTCCACCCAAATTGCTGCTGCGTTATGCAACAACCACTTTTACTGATTATAACGTGATCAACGGGTCTGATTAAAGACCTCTCGGAGGTGGTTTTCGCATTTTCTTCTGCGAAGCCTCGCACCAAACGGCTCCTCTCTGAAGCAGGCTGAAAAAGCTACTGTCCTCGTCAACGATTTAAGGCACTTCCGGTTCGGAAGTTAAAATTTAAAGACGGCATTATTCTATTGCTCTGAAAGAGTCTTGTCAATAATTTTCATTTATAACGAGATTTTTCTTCTGTAGAATCCTGTTTTTGTGCATTCGGAAAAACCGAGAATCTCCAACTCCAGTAAAATTGCGGTTAGTTCGGGAACCGGCATGCCGCATTTCGGGACGAGGGTGTCGAGGTGGGCAGCGTCAGTTTCAAGGATATCGTAGACGGCTTTCTGTTTTGGGTTCAGAACCGAGGTGTCTTTTTCCAGGATCAGCTGCTCGCCCCGGGTTTTCAGGTGAAGGTATTCCAGAAGGTCTTCAGGTGAGGTCAGGATTTCGGCACCTTCTTTGATGAGTTGGAGACAGCCCTTTGACATGGGGTCCGTGATGCGCCCGGGAAGGGCGAAGATTTGTTTACCCTGTTCGAGAGCGTTGTTGACGGTAATGGAGGTGCCGGAGCGTTCTCTCGCTTCTATTACTACCACGATATCGGATAGTGCCGAGATGATCCTGTTTCTGGAGGCGAATTGTTTTGGAAGAGGCGGTGAGTCCAAAGGGACTTCCGACATTATCCCTCCGTCGTTTTTCAGTATTTCATCATAAAGCCTGTAGTTTCTTGCGGGATAACAGATGTTTATGCCGCTTCCGAGAACTGCATATGTACTGCCTTTTCCGTCAAGGGCGCCCCACTGTCCTGCACTGTCGGCTCCCAGAGCCATGCCGCTGACGATGCCTACACCCCGGGATGCCAGTACTCTGCCAAAGGTTCTCGCTACATCAAGTCCGTATTCCGTTGCTGTTCTGGAACCGATGATGGCAACTGTCGGCTGGTCATCGGGAGGCAGCTTGCCTTTTACATAAAGAGTTGAGGGAGGATTTGGTATCATGCGTAAACGTTCAGGGTATTCTCTGTCCAGTGGTGTCAGCTCCCGTATCTCGTTTTTGAAATTAATGTCCCGGGCTGTCATAGGCTGCACCTCTCTTCCGATAAATCTGTGATTCCGGAAACAGATCGCTTATTCTGCCTGACTTTTGAATCGGTTTTTTGGGTGTTTCTTACGGTCACCTTAGTAAAGACTTTTCCGTAGGTTCCCGAAAAACCTGAAGACAGTACTCCTGTTTCTACTGCACCATACAAGTGATCCTCCAGTCCTCTGTAGCTCACTGCTTCGCTCAGGTGGCTAATGCTTATGTCTGCTACTCCCTCAAGATCCGCTATGGTTCTGGCTACCTTCAGAACCTTGTGATAGGTTCTCATGGACAGGGATTTAAGTTCAAATATCTTTCCTATGAAGCTTTTACTTTCATCATTCAGCGGACAGAATTTTTCTATATCCTTTGCACTCATGTCAGCGTTAACATGCAGATGACTACAGTTTTCAAAACGTATTTTTTGGATAGCGCGGGCTTTCTGAACCTTATTCCGGAGCTCCGCAGAGCTTACAGAGGCTTTACTGCTGGTGGCTTCCTCGAAGCTTACAGGGGATGCTTCAACGCAAAGATCGATTCGTTCCAGAATGGGTTTGGATATGCCTCTCTGATAGTGACGGATCTGGCTTTCGGTGCAGTGGCATTTGTTTCTGTCCGGGTAATAACCGCAGGGACACGGATTCATGGCTGCCACCAGCATACAGTCTGCGGGATACAGAAAGCTGCCGTTCAGACGATTGATGACCACCTTTTTTTCTTCCAGAGGCTGCCTCAGGGCTTCTATGGAAGATTTTGAAAAAAGAGGAAGTTCGTCCAGAAAAAGCACACCCTTTGATGCCAATGCTATCTCCCCGGGCACAACACCTGAGGGCGAGGATCCGCCAACGAGAGACGGTGTGGTAATGGTGTGATGAGGGGTTCTGAAGGGACGACGGTTCATAAGAGCCGAACCTTCGGGAAGGAGTCCTGCTATGGAATAGACTTTGGTGATCTCGATATTCTCTTCTCTTGTGAGTTCGGGAAGTATGGTGGGGATCCTTCTCGCGATCATGGTTTTGCCGGAGCCGGCTACACCGGAAAGAAGCAGGTTATGTCCGCCTGAAGCGGCGATAAGTGCTGCTCTCACCGAGAATGACTGGCCGTGGATATCTGAAAAATCCACATCATAGGACTCCTCTGATTTTTGTATCATGGGTGTTTCCCTGGGATGACCGGAAAAGCTTTCTCTGCTTGCGATGATGGTGCAGAGATCGATGAGATCCTCCACACCCAGGATATCCATCCTTGAGACTACCAGGGCCTCCTGGACATCGGTCTTAGGGACAACTGCACCTTTTAATCCGGCCTTTTTCATTTCTGTAACAATAGGCAGGATTCCGTTCACATGTCGTATCCTGCCGTCAAGCCCCAGTTCTCCCACAAAGCCATAATCCTCCAGGGAGAAATCATTATCCAGAAAGATTGATTTAAGAATGCCGGCGGCTATGGCCAGATCAAAATGGGTTCCGTCTTTCCGCCTGTCGGCAGGTGCCAGATTTATGGTAAGTCTTTTGGGAGGAATATTTATGCCCGCATTTCGGAGGGCTACCTGACAACGGTCCAGAGCCTCTCTCACCGAGGCGGAAACATTGCCGACGATTATGGATTTAGGAAGGCCGTCACTTTCGTCCACCTCGACAGAAACAAGAAAGCCATCCATGCCGGATAA
This sequence comes from Oribacterium sp. NK2B42, assembly GCF_000424445.1. Classification (GTDB taxonomy): domain Bacteria; phylum Bacillota; class Clostridia; order Lachnospirales; family Lachnospiraceae; genus Oribacterium. The sequence continues at coordinate 16,400 of NZ_AUJX01000020.1, read as the reverse complement.
GCCGGCACTGTTTATTTTTGCTAACATTTAACCTCTTTCCGAGGGATGTGTTTATAACCAAAAAGAAAATAGCACATAATCGCAAAAAGCGTAAGGTCTGAAAACAGACTAGAAAAGTCCTTATACAAAACATATGCGGAATTGATCATTCCACTTGAAGACTATATGTTTTGTGTCAGGGCTTTACAAAAATGATTTAAATTCTGCAGGCGGGTCAGCCGTCAGGGTTTTGCCGGCCAGGGGTTCCAGAACGCCGCTGAGATTCCCGGGAAATGCCAGCTGCCAGGAATGCAGCAGCTGATGATCCAAAGAAAGATTCTTTTTGTAGAAACTATTCACCTTCGGGTCACCGTATTTCGGATCTCCGATTATGCAATGTCCTATGGAGGAAAGATGCGCACGGATCTGGTGGGTTTTCCCGGTTATAAGGTGAACCTTTAAAACCGTGTAACTGTCTGAAACCTTCAGGGGTTCATAGGCTGTGTTTATCTCTGACGAACCATCAAAAGGCTCCCTCCTTATGGTGACCTTGTTGAGCTTTTCATTTTTTGAGAGATAACCCTTTATGGTTTTGGGTTCCTCCAGCCTCCCGTTCACAATGGCAAGATAATATTTTTCTGCCGTACGTTTTCTCAGAAGCTCCGAAAGACTTTGGAGTGCCGGCAGGGTTTTTCCGAAAAGAATAAGTCCGGAGGTGTTTCTGTCGAGACGATTGGCGATACCCGGTTTAAAGGTCTCAAGCTGCTTTTCGGTAAGCTCACCTTTATCCATAAGATACATAAGGCAGATCTCATTGACAGACCGGGCGCCGGAATCATCACTTTGACTTATCCAGCCTGGGGGTTTATCGATGACCAGGAGATGCATATCCTCATATACTATACGTTTTTTCAGGATATCAAGCTGAGAGCCTGTTGCCTTGGAGAATTCAAGGAATTCTTTTTTGGAAGCAGTGTTTTTGGCCTCCTTTTTGGAAACAGACTTTCTTTGGAGTCTTGCCTCCCGGTTTCCGGCTTCGTACTTTCCCCTAGGTTCTTCTCGGGTTCCGGATTCAGACTTTTCCCGGATACCTGCTTTCCGGTTTCCGGCTTCATAGGTGCCCTGCTTTCCTCCGGTCATAAGAGCCAGGGTTTCATCTGAAAAATAGATCTTTACAGAGTCCCCCTCCTTCAGGATTTCTTTTCCTTCTGCCTTTTTGTCATTTAAAACGATATTCTTTTTTCTTAGCATCTTGTATATGAAGCCGGTATTTGCCTTGGACAGATATTTATGTAAAAGCTTATCGAGACGCTGTCCGGATTCGTTTAGGGATATATGTAATTCTTTCAAAGATAACTCCTTATGATGTATATGTTCGGCATCTGCATAGGTGATTAGCTCTGATTTTTAGAGGCGGAGACATTAAAAATAAGCAGCTAATGCTTCTTTTTTGCTTTGGCGAGAAAATTCATAACCCTTAGGGCCAGAAATATGAGTGGCACCGGTGTGATCTTGGAGAGGATCATGACCAGCTTCATGCCCATACCATATACTGAAATATCTGCTTTGTTTATGCTGTCAATAAGGGCTTTCCTGCAAACTTTTTTCGGGTCTGCCATGAATATATACTTATAAAACGGAATTTTTCCGGTGGTTTCGGCAATGTCGAAAAATTCAGTTTTTACGGGCCCCGGACAAACGGCAGTTACATGACAGCCTGTGCCCCTTAGTTCTTCATTAAGACTTCTTGAGAAACTGAGCACATAGCTTTTTCCGGCAGCGTACACTGCAAATGCAGGCTGAGGGAGAAAGGCGGCGCTGGAGGCAAAGTTTATGATCCTGGAATTCTCCGACATAGAAGGGAGGCTCAGCTTGCAGATGCCTGTAAGAGCACGGACATTGAGGTCGATCATGGAAAGCTGATCCTTGAGGCTTAGATCACGGATATTTCCAATCTTGCCGAAGCCGGCGGCATTGACAAGAAATACGATATTGGGCTTTTCATCAGATAAAAGCCGTTTATATTTTGAAAGAAAGTCACTGCTTGTGAGGTCCTCGTCAAAAAGCCGGCAGGGCTTACGAAGAGTCTTTTTTAAAGCCTTAAGCCTGTTCTTACGGCGGCCGAAAAGCCAGTATTCCTGAACGTTTGGTATCTGGTTTCTTATTTCTATTGCCATGCGATGTCCCATGCCGGAACTGGCACCGGTAATGATTGCAACATTCATGATGGTTTCTCCCTTTGCGTTATCGGGTTACAGGACTGCTCTGAAAAGAGATCCCGGAATGGTTCTTCGAGAATCTGCCTGAATTTACCCATTACGGATGAATTTATGATGTATATATTATTTTACCGTATAACGAAAAAAACGGAAGTCATCTGACTTCCGTTTTTTTAATCTGCGGAGGATGGGACTTGAACCCACACGTCCTACCGGACACAAGATCCTTAGTCTTGCCTGTCTGCCAATTTCAGCACCTCCGCGCAACAAAAAGTATACTAGCACAGAGATTCAGGTTTGGCAAGTGGAAAAATAAAAAATTTTGTTTTAACTATCCATGGCGGTACTGTTACATAAGCATATTAATTAAAGATCAAATAGTTTATCAGGTGATTAGTCATTACTGGCCTTCCTCTTTTTGATGTCTTCCTGAACGGCTTTTTTACTGACATCATAAAGTTCGCGGCCCTGCTCCCTGCCATAGGCTTTCATGAGACGAACATAGTAGGTATGAAGTGTATTGGCAGTAAGACCATATTTTGTCAGGGCTTCTGTCTGTAAGGCCTCCATATCAGGGGAAACCGCAATTACTTCCTTCTCCTTTGATTCTTTTTTTGAAGAAGATCTGTTTTTTGAAGAGCTGGATGAGTCTTTGCTTTCAGCTGCTTTTCCGTCACTCTTTTCCTTTTCGGAAGCTGCAGCGGAATCTGTTGTTTCCCTGGTTTTACTCTTGGCCGGTTTTGACTTGTCGGCGGTCTTTTTAGTGTTCTTAACGGGCTGCTGCTTTTCCTTCTTTTCAGTTTCATCTTTTAAAACGGGAGCAGCTGGTTCTGGATTTTCACCGGAGTCCTTTGAGGCTTCATTGGAAACAGGCTCTGACTTTACAGCAGCTTCAGCTTCTGTTTTCTTGGAAGTTTTTCTGCCGGTTTTTTTGTTCTCGGACTTTTTTGTTTTTGCTGATGAAGATTTTTTGGAGGACTTCTTCTCTGGTTTCGAAGAATCTTCAGTCTGAACCTGAAATGTATTTTCTTCGGTAGCAGCACCGGATGCCATAATTGCATTGGTTGTATCATCGGTGGTTTCAATCGTTATTTTTTCTTCATCAGGTTTCCCGGACTTTGCATTAGCAGATGGGGACTCATCAGTTGCTGCAATGGTAACCGGTGTATCGGCCTCCGGTGAGGTTTCTGCAAGGGGGATTGAGCTATCCCCGGCAGTTGCCTGTGCCTCTGCTTTTACATCAGTGGTCTGAGCTTCGGTTTCCTGCTCCTTTTTATCAAAAACGCTTTCCACCCTCTTCATGGAATGGGAAGCCGGATCATAAACGAACTGAACACGGTTCGGATCGAATTTCGGTTCTGTTTTTGCGAGAGCGGTTCTCTGTTCGGGTCTCGGTATAATAGCCGTTTTCTCGGGCGCAGATTTGATCAGAGCTTTTGGCTTTTCCTGAGCTGATTCTTTTTTCAGGTTATCACCGGAGTTTGAAGCGTTGGCCTTGTCTGAGGCATCCTTAATACCGGTCTTGTCTGAATTCTTTGAGTTTTTCTCGGATCTGACACGATTTTTTTTATCTGATCCTCCTGCTGATTCTCCGGCAGCTTCTTTATTTGAATTGTTATCGGGATTTTTGTTCCCGGAAGACTTGCTTTCCTGAGCAAGTTCTGCGGCCTGATCCTTCATCTGTTTGGCAAGCTGGTCAGCCGGTGTTTCCATCATAAGCGGATTCGGAATAAGAGAAGCAGGTTCTGTAACCTCTGTAAAGTTAATGCTCTGTCCTCGTCTTCTACGGTTTGCCTTACTGAGGGTAGGTCTTGTGGGTATGGTATTCATGGTTGCGAATGCATCCACAAGATTTGTTTTCTGGGATCTTTCCTTACAAAGGCGGATACGCTCGTCATCATTCTTCTCTGAACTCAGGAGACATTCCTTGATGGTTTCTCCCAGAAGTATCTCTGCTCCTCTCAGGCTGTGCCAGAAATCACGTACAGCTGCATAACCCTTGTCTTTTGAAACTATGCAGATCTTCTCACCGGATTCAAGGAACATTCCGGTGGTTGAGGCAATGTACATGTCGAGAGCATTACTGTGCTGCTTCAAGAGCTTTACAAGGCTGACATGAACATTTCGTTTCTTCAGGTCATTTACCATGCCCTTTGTTACGGCACTGTTGTCATCACTGTAGTACATTACCAAAGTATCATTGTCGTCAAGGTACTCGTATCCTTCAAGCCCGGATACATGGGTGTTTTCAAAATCAACTAAAATAATCACGTAAGATTCTCCTGCTTTTACGGCATAATGCTTTAGCCCAAAACCATGAATGGAAAGTCTGAGACCCGGAAATGGGTCGATGGATTTGAACCTGTCTCTTTATGCCTTTTATCTATACAAATTTTTAAATGATTATAACAAAAAAACCGGTTCTTTTGAACCGGTTTCTTTAAGCGACGAGGATGAGACTCGAACTCACAACCCGTAAAACGGGCACCAACTTTCCAGGCTGGCCGACTACCAATTATCACACCTCGTCAAAATTGCTCCATCATAATAGCAAAGCTGGAAAGGTTCGTCAAGATGTTTTTTGAATCATCAGGTACACATAAGCCGGTATCGGGGAATATCCATTTTCAAACGGGATACCTCAAAAAGTTTTAGAAACAGGAAGACAGCCCCGAGGGGCTGTCTTCTTGAAAAGAAAGGAAAAAAAGAAATAGAACTAAAATAGGTTTCCCCACTGTTCTGATTTGTTAAAAAAGTCAACTTTTGTGACTAATGCCATTGTAATCTTAAGAATAGTGGTGTGTCAATAGATTGGGAGAAAATAATTAAAAATTAATAATTATTTGTAAAAATATGCCCGATATTTAATTTGACGCAGATCGGACCCCGGCACTACGATTTTCGAGGAGCCACAACTAAGCCTGCGCCTTTTTAATAAAAGCATTTTCACTGTGACTGTATTCTCTCATTAAGATCAGACAGATATTCCCATCGGTCCATCTTTTCTGCCAGAAGGTTTTCAAGCCTTTCTTTTTCCTGAGTCAGTTCATTTAACTTGATGAAATCCTTGGCATATTTAAGGATTTCTTCGTCCAGTTCCGCAACCTTTTCTTCGGCGGCTTCGATGTCGGCTTCAATGGTCTCCCATTCTCTTTGTTCTTTATATGTCATCTTAAGCTTTCGCTCGCCGACAAAACGCTTCTGTTTACCATTGCCCTTAGCTGTATCGGGGTTATCTGATTCATCACCGGAATTTTTTACGGATTTACCGACACCTGAAATAGAACCGGCGCTTGCAAATACGCTTTCAGCATCGGGATTTCTCCGGAGGTACTCTACCTGATAATCGGTATAGCCACCTTCGTATTGAGATATATGACCGTTTCCTTCAAAGGAGAATATCCGGTTCACAACACGGTCAAGGAAAAATCTGTCATGTGATACTGTGATGACTATTCCGTCAAAGTGGTCGAGATAGTCTTCCAGGATGGTCATGGTGCGGATGTCAAGGTCATTGGTAGGCTCGTCCAGGATCAGGACATTCGGTGCAGACATTAAAACCCTCAGAAGGTACAGGCGGCGCTTCTCGCCTCCGCTCAGCTTTTCAACCTTCATGTATTGCTGTGAAGGTGGGAAAAGGAATTTATCCAGCATGTTGCTGGCGCTGACGAGACCATCGGTGGTATGGACGTACTCTGCGATGGAGGTCATGGCATCGATTACACGCTGATTACCATCTAGCTCTTCATTTTCCTGAGAAAAATATCCTATCCTTACGGTCTGGCCGATACGGATTTCTCCGGAATCCGGAGTCTCCCAGCCGGTGATCATTTTTATAAGAGTTGATTTTCCGGCGCCGTTGGGACCGATGATGCCGATGCGGTCATTCCGGAGGAAGTTGTAGGTGAAATGATCGATAAGGGTCTGTCCGTCAAAGCCCTTTGTAACATCATCAATCTCGATGGTGGATTTACCGAGACGGGTCTTAATGGAGCTTAGCTTGATCTCTTCCTCTTCCGTTGGACCATGCATCTGGGACAGCTTTTCGTAACGCTGCAGACGACCTTTTTGCTTCGTGGTTCTCGCCTTAGCGCCGCGCATTACCCATTTAAGCTCGTTACGGAGGATGTTTTGCCGGGTGCGTTCCTGTGCCCGGGCTATATCCATTCGCTCTGCCTTAAGCTCCAGGTATCCCTGATAATTGGCCTTATAACTGTAGAGCTTTCCCTGATCAAGCTCCACGATACGGTCACAGATCTCATCAAGAAAATATCTGTCGTGGGTTACCATAAGGAGGGAACCCCTGAAGCCTTTCAGGTAACCCTCCAGCCACTCGGACATGGCTCCGTCAAGATGGTTTGTGGGCTCGTCAAGGATCAGAAGATCTGCCGTTGACAAAAGAGTGCTTGCCAGTGCAACGCGTTTTTTCTGACCTCCCGAAAGGGTGCCTATCTTCTTTTCGTAATCATTCTCCCCAAGCTTAGACAGGAACTTTTTCGCTTCAGTTTCCAGATTCCAGACATGCTCCTTGCCCTCATTGTCATGGAGAATGGCTTCAAGTATGGTGTCCTCCGGATCGAATTCCGGAGTTTGAGGAAGGTAGCGGACAGAGAGGTTTCTCCGCTTTGCTATATTACCCTCGTCAGGCTCCTCTATTCCCGCAGCAATCTTCAAAAGCGTTGATTTTCCGGTTCCGTTAATGCCTATGAGGGCCACCTTTTCACCCTCCAGCATGGAAAAGTCGGTATCCTCAAAGATCTTTCTTTCTGTATATACTTTGGATAAATGTTCTATAGTGATGATGTTGTTTTGTGCCATGTTTTATTTAAGACTCCAATAAAAAATACCGTCCTTCAGCTCTCTTTCTATAAAGCCGATTCCGTATAGATATTCCAGCAGACTGTAGGTTTTGGTCACAGTCATTTTATATAGGAAGAACTCGTCGTCGTTCTCGGGAGGGCGGGTGAATTTGTATATCTTCTCCGAGATTTCATGGGTGGTTAGACTGTGATTTTTTGCTGTGTGAACAGATTCGTCCCGGCGATGATTCATTGCATCATTTGAGGAACCCGTTTCTGTTTGGCTAATGCTTTTCAAAAGGTCTCTCACATCGGTTGCCTTGCTGAGATAGCTGAATACAGTCTTATCCACGTCTCCGCTTATATCCTCGATTATCTCGCCGTGGGAAGGGATGATGGTCCAGTCGTGACATTCTTCTTTTATATGCTTTAGTGAATCAAAGAATCCCTGCAAAAGGTGTTCGTCGGGATAGGTGGTGGCAACGATGGGGGAAACTTTATGAATCAGCTGATCCGCTGTGAAGAACAGTTTATGCTTATAGTCCTTAAGGCCCATCTGTCCGTAGGTGTGACCCTTCAGCGGGAAGGCTTCGAACTCGTAGTCTCCGTACCGGAACACATCTCCCGGTTCCACATCATTGTAGGGAAAACCCCAGATGGCAAGAACCCACTGACCGTGCTTCTGTACCCGGTCGGAAACATTTCTGAAAGCTTGCCATACTTCCGGAGTCTTGTCAGGGGTGATGCCGCAGGAATATAAAACTTTTTTCTGAGCCTCCACTGACTCATCACTTACTTTGTAGGCGAGACAGTCATAAGGATGGCGCTCTTCCATCCGGTTCATAAAGAGGCGTGCTCCATTCTTGGCGAACCTGCCTGCCAGACCGCAATGGTCATGGTGTCTGTGGGTGAGAAAGACATCGAGCTTTTCAGGGGAAATATCAAGCTCCAAAAGTGCATAGGTAAGCTTTTCCATGCAGGCATCATTGTTAAATCCGGTATCGATCATGATACTTCTTCCGTCATGCACGGATTCCTTCCCTTTTATGATGAAGATCTGTATTTCGCTGACACCCTGCTCAATGGTTCTGTCTGTCAGGGTGACTCTGTAAATTCCCGGTAATATTTCTTTTGAAAATTCAAGTTGTTCCATTTTATCACCTGATTGTATTTTGCTTTCAAAGGATTATAGCAGACATTTGATGTACAGAAAATGAATTTTTGCGATTTGACCAGTGTGTATGAAATGTGTATAATATTGAAAATGGAGGGCGTGAAATGACTACAGTATATCCGGTGATTTTAACAAAAGACAAAGATGATATTCTTATTGAAGTACCTGATCTTGAGATATTAACTGAGGCTAAAAATATTCAGGAAGCCATCGTTATGGCAAGAGATGCTATAGGTTTAACCGGGATTTCAATGCAAGATAATGGAGACTCGGTTCCTGAACCGTCTGATATTGACGATATAGATGTTTCGAAGGGAACATTTGCTGATGTTGGTAAAGGAATCAAGACTCTTGTAGATATTGATTTTGACGAGTATCGCAGAAAGAATGACAACAAAATGGTAAGACGTAATGTAACTCTTCCTAACTGGATGAATCGGCGTGCTGAGCAGGAACATCTTAATGTATCCCGGTTTTTGCAGGATGCTTTGGCAGAGAGATATGCTTAAGGTTTGAGAACATTAATACCCCTTAGGTCAATCGATCGAAGGGGTACATCATTCTGTCCCCATGGTCCACCGGCTGAACTGTTACTTACTGTAAAAGATCATTCCAGAAATTTATTCTGTAATTCTTTACATTCTGATTTTCCTACACCAAGTTCCTCTTTGAGATATTCGGAAGGAGAACCGTAGTTTTCGTCCATTGCTTTAAGAGCATTCAACATGTAATACTCATAAACCGCTCCACAGCCAAAAAGTGCAACATCACGGAAATCATCTGAAACAGACATTTTTGCCAACCCAGCCCTTGCCTTATCAAGTTTTTCTTTATTATAAAGATTAGTCAGCATGTAATCTTCCATTACGGTTTTTCTGTCAGCTCCCAATGCAGTGAGTATCAGCATAGAGGCCAAACCGGTTCTGTCTTTTCCATCAGTACAGTGCCATAGTATGGAACGATCCTCCGGAAGATTCAAAAGGCATTCAAAAAAACCGCAGAATGCATTCTTTCCCCGTTCAGAAAGAATAAGTTTCACATAGAAATCATCATTAAAATATCCGGTATCGTAGGCCATATTCATGAGTTTAATCCTGTCTGCATTTGGATCGGATATGATCCTGATAAATTCCGCTCCCAATGTCGGATAATCCTGAAGATCCATTACCGGAAGAAAGTGATTTTTGACATCATGAATTACCGGGTCTGGCTGACTGTCTCTTTCATCTTTCATGCGAAGATCCACTATGCAGGAGAGCTTGTAATCATCAGTCAGAACCTTCATATCTTCAGGTGTAAGACCTGAAAGAGAGGCGGTACGGAGCAAACACCCGTGCCTTATTTTTTTGCTGCCGATCAAAAAACCGCCAAGTTCTCTTGCGTTTCCGAGGTTTGATGTATTGAGTGAATGCTCCATGATCATGGGTATCCTTTCTATGATAAGCTGTGTTGTTGTTTGGCTGAGTATTATTTCAAAAAAAACTGGTCAAAACCTGTTGTTTCCATGATTTCCCTGACTGTAGCATTGGCGCCTGTCAGTTCAAAACTATCCTTATCCTTCAGGGACTTGTACATAATAAGGAGTACACGAAGCCCTGCTGAAGAAACGTAGGCCATCTTGCTGACATCGATATGTATTCCGGTTATGGCACTTCCGGCTTCCTGGAATTTTTTTAAAAGCTCCGGAGCTGTCAGGGTATCCATACGCCCCTGAACGCTTACATCAAGTAAACCGTCACTGACAGAGCATTGTACATCAAAAGGAAGATCTGGATCCATGAGTATTTCCGAAGGAGCATCGGCGCCGGCAACAGGCGCAGACTCCCTGAAATCAGGGTCTACGGTGATTTTCCAGATGTTTACATGCTTGGTATTTTCCTTCAGCTTTTCTATTTCCTCATCAGTCATGGCATCGAAAAGCTGAAGCTTTAAATCATCTCGATAATAAGGCACTTTTTCTACCAAAAGACCTCTTGATTTATACAAGGCTTCTATCTTTTTGTAATCCGGAGTGAGTTTTCCGGCGGATTCTTTTACTACATTTGAATTGTTTTTATGAAGATCGGTATCTGCCTGCCCACTAAATCCTTTTCTTGATGCAAGCAGGAGCTCCATCGCCTTATCACCTGCCACAGCTCTGTATACAGCCATATAATATTCTAAGGTTTCGACGTCGGCATTGAGCCAGCATCCGCCTTTTTCGCTGAGGATGCGTCTGATGTTTACACCAAGCTGATGGGTCTCGTCCGCTGTAAGATAAACCGTAAGTCCTTCGGTTGCAATGCAGACAGGACCGTCCACCATATCTGCGGCAGCCTTCATGCTTTCATAATTGGTTACATCAACAACCCGGAAATTGATCTTCTTTTTCTGCTCATCATCTGTCATTGAAGCAATGATTGGGGAAAATTCATTTATAACAGCAGGAAGATCACAGCCTATATATTGCATTCCTTTCTCTGTGAAATCAAAAACCTTAGGTGTATAGCCGCAGGGAAGATCCATGAGAGTTTTGAACCCACTTTCCTCTATAGTTCTGTTTAGCGCAACATATCGAAGTTCTCTGACGATGTCAGAAGGTCTGTTTATCATGTCAGAACTATCAACACCATGAAAAATCTTCTCCTTTTCGATACCCATTTTTTCAAGTATTTCCAATGCTTTATCATAGTGAGCATTTGCCAGCATGATAAGTGTTGTAATGGCTGTGTTGGAGGTGGGATTTACAGCGATATTCAGTTCCTGGTTTTCATTCATTACATTAAATCTCCTGTAAGTATTTTTTTATGTGTCAGAATAATGCCTACACATATCACTACCTGTATACTTCGACATTGAACGATGGAAATATAAAAAGAGTGAAGTTTTTTTGAAAAAAAGGATTATAACAGTTCAGCCGGTGGACCATGGGGACGGAGTTAGTGGTCCACCGGCTGAACTGTTACAAGGGTTTAAATCCCAATTAAAATAAAAATTATTTTCATGTTGACTGATTGTATGAAAAACGATACAATAATAACAAGTTAAAGAGATGTGGCGAGTGCTTCACAGATCTGAAACGATTCGTGATGAGAAAAGAACCTTAGATGAGATGGCGTGTGCTTCATCGATTCAGGGTTCTTTTTTCGTGTATAGAAAACCGATTTCCTCTGTGTAAGCGTTTAAAATATGCTATAATCAAATAATTTTAAAGGGTGTTCTCATGCAGCTGATATCTTCACCTACGGACGTATCGCAGGAAAGAATGTTGCTACACAGAATTGATAGGATTATCTGGAATTAAAAAAGAATGCGGGCGACTGTCCGCATTCTTTTTTGATTACTTTTTCAGATACTCTGATGATACCGGAAATTCAAAATAGGTCTCCGGGTAGGGTTCATCCCTCAATGTAAAGTGCCACCATTCATATGGGAAAGTATTGAAGCCGTTTCTGACCATGACATCCTGAAGGAGCATTCTGTTTTCAAACTGCTCTTCTGTTATTCCTTTGAAATCCGGGTGTGACAACTCTCCGAAGAAGTCAAAGGGTCCGCCCATATCAACTTCCTTTCCGGTTTTCATATCAAAAAGGGTAATGTCTACTGTACTGCCCCTGCTGTGGCTAGATTGCTTTGCTATGTAGCCCGTGGAGAAAAGCTCCTGCTTTTCAAGATCCGGATAAAAATAAGGTTTCATGCGGATATCTGTATCTTCTATTCCCCACAAAATAAAATGCTTAACTGCTGTTGTCGGACGGTAGGCATCAAAGACTTTGATGCGGTAGCCCTTGACCATTAGTTCATCAGCGGCATTCTTCATTGCCCTTGCGGCTTCTTTCGTTATGATGGCGCAGGGCTCTTCATAACCGTTTATACGGTCTCCAACGAAATTGTAGGTAGAAAAATATCTGATCTCCTGTATGACACCGGGAACATAATCTGAAAGAAGCACAAAATCTGAAGGGTCTGTTGTTTCACTTATATAATCTGCTTTCATAATTCTCCTCTATAAACTAAAGGTTTTTGCCGATTATTTTCCTCATACAGAGACAGATCTAATTGGCTCCATTTTTAGTTTATTAAAACAAAAGTAACCCTATTATACTATGAAATCGTATATGGTTTCCATTGGTAAAATCTCTCAAAGTCAGGCATTAAACACATAGTTGTCTAATCTTTTCAATGCCTCTTGAACCCTTGACAGTGGAAGTGCAAGATTCATTCTGAGGTGACAATTGCCGTGGAACATTCTTCCGTCCTGAATGGCTACTCCAACGTCCCATGCCGCATGTTCAATGTCGTCAATGGTTTTTCCGTGCTTTTCACACCACTTTGTGCAGTTGACAAAAAGCATATATGTACCCTGTGGTTTACAAACCTCCACGCCCTCGAAGTGATCCTTTATATAACCGCACGCATAATTAATGTTTTCGCTGAGTACCGCTTTTAATTCATCTACCCATTCGTATCCCTCTGGCTTGTAAGCTCCGATGAGGGCGTGCATTGATAATACATTCATCTCATTGTAGTGAGATAATGAGGATTCCTTCTCGACACGGTCTCTTATCCATTTGTTGTAAATTATGTGATAGCTGCCCACAAGTCCTGCAAGATTGAAGGTTTTAGAGGGGGCATACAATGCTACCGTACGCATTCTCGCTTCTTCCGAGACTGACTGAGTAGGAATATGCTTGTGATTATTCAGAATGATATCTGACCATATTTCATCAGAGATTACGAAGACATCATGTTTTTTGAAAAGCTCCATGGCCTTTTCTATTTCCCACTTCTCCCAAACACGCCCGCAAGGGTTATGGGGAGAACAGAAAATAGCGGCATGAATCTTATTCTCGATGATCTTCTTTTCCATATCATCGAAATCCATTCGCCATATGTTTTGATCATCAATGTAAAGCGGACTATGCACGATATTGTATCCGTTGTTTTTTAGTGACATGGTGAAACCGATGTATGTGGGACTGTTCACGAGAACATTATCACCCTTGGAACAGAATACGTTCAGCGCACTTATCACTCCTCCTAAAACTCCGTTTTCATAGCCTATAGCATCTTTTGTAAGTCCGGAAACAGAATTTCTTGTTTCATGCCATTTGATAATTGAGTTAAAGTATTCATCTGTTGCATTGAAGTAACCAAATGCAGGATGCTTTGCTCTCTCAATGATGGCTTCCTGTATTGTGGGCACAGCAGGGAAATTCATATCCGCAACCCACATCGGAATGATATCAAAACCCTCTTTTGGCAGTTCAGGAGTAAATCCCGGCATAGTGCCGAGACCGTCAACGGCAATAGAATCTCTGCCTTTCCTGTCCATAATGGAAACAAAATCGTAATTCATTAAAACCTCCTGTAAAGTCCGGAGTATTTTCCGGTTCTTCAAGTATACAATGATTATACGCCAGAAACTGGGAATCGTGTATGATTTAGATGGTTTCTTAGATGCAAAAGAAAACAAAAAAAGATTTCCTTATCAGGAAATCCTTTCTTCTGCACTATGGAGCAGGGGTTGAGGGATTTGAACCCCCATGAGCGGTTTTGGAGACCGATATCTTACCATTGGATTTCCTAAGGTTTTCGGCATTGGTGACCAAAAATGAGACCAAATTGAATTATAAATTAATGTTGAATTGTAGATAGAGAAAGTGGTTGGTGATCCCATAATCGTCCCACGCTTCTTCATCCCATATGAGTTTCATCAGTCTTCAATAAGGTCGTGCTCCTGACCTTTACCTCCTTCAAGTCTTTTGATAGCTTTTTTTAGGTGCTTTTGATTAGCTTCTGAATAAAAAGGATCTTCGTCAGGAACTGTTATATCAAAAGGAATACGCTTTTCTCTTAGGAATTTCTTGGTGTATATTGAGTAAAAAGTAGTCACATTCATACCGATTGCTTCAAGAGCCTTATCAAGTTCTTTCTTTTCTTTATCATCTATGCGAAGAGTAATTGCAGCCATAATATCTATCCTCCAAATCAAAAACAATACAACTATCTAAAATATACATCAAATGATTGAATGTTGCAATCAAATGACTGCATATTGCCTAAGCATATCCTGCACGTACCGCGTTCAGAGATTTCCCAGAAGATGTGACAGATAAGTGGTAGATAAATGGTTTATTTCAAATTAAGCAAAACCTTTAAAAAGATCAAAAAAAGACAGCTATGTTTCCTGCCAAAATGCAGATAAAACATAGCTGTCTTTGTTTTTAATCATCCATTGTTATGGTGTGAATGACATCATATACCATTTTTTGAATCAATCCTCAGCCTTGTGAAGCTCATACTCATTCTCGAAATACTCATCCAGACACTGAAGGTTCATGACTCCGTCCACGATGGATACCTTGAAGGTTGAGTCCCTGAGGTTACTCTTCTCGAAATCTACCTTGAGAGTATCTTCTTCTAGCTCATAGTCGAAGCTGTAGCTGTGCTCCGGAAGTACCAGAGCCCCTGATCCGCTCTTTGTGAAGCGGTAGGAAGTGATGTCATCGATGCTCCAGAGCCCTTCCATGTCCTCCATGGTAAGGTACTCCTTTTTCTTTTCTGCCAATGTCTCCGCCGGTGCCGTCGTCTCTGCAGGAACAGTTTCTTCTATCAGAGCTTCTGTCTCAGCCAATGTTTCCTCTGCTGTAGTCTCTTCAAGGTCTTCTGTTGATGCTACAGTTTCTTCGGACTCAGGAACTTCGCTGGATTCATCTGTTTCACCATCGGTTTCTTTATCTGAATCATCCTTGTCTTTATTTTCTGAATCTGATCCATCTTCCGAAGCAGCTGCTTTACCTTCTTCAATCTGTTCCGTATCATCAGTTGAATCCTTATCTGCGTCTTAGTTTACAGATTCTGAGTTGTCTGTATCAGAGCCCTTTTTATCAGTATCATGATTCCCGGTATCAGTATTCTTCTCTTCCGACTCCATTAAAGTTAAACCAATAATTAATGTTCTGAGTCATTTCGTCGTATTCAGCCGTAATGTCATTCACATCATCCATTTCCAGAACCACATCACACATGTCGTTTCCTAATATTAACGCTGTGTGCTCACGGTCGAGTTCATACTTTGTATTTTCAAATTCAAATGTTGAGCCCCCAGGTGCAGCCATGAAGCAATATACGCTGCTTTTGTTTTCTGTTACCTCACCGATCGCTGTGCATAACTGATCAAATGTTACTTCATCTCTCATAAACTTTTTGAGCACTTAATGTGGTTTGGAATATGGAGCGATTTTAACTCACATTTTCCAAACTGTTTTTTCTAGCATAACTGTCTGATTGTGAGGGCAATTATACCATGGTTCGAAGGTACAGTTTTGTTCCCGCACAACTCGTTACATTCATAATATGTAAGATTTTAGTCTTCATATACACATCTCACCGAACCACTGTCATAAACCAGGATGATCTATCTGGTTTACAATACAGATTGATAATCCTTTCTTTGTTACCAACGTGCAGCTTACATCTAAAGACATAATCCTTAAACCCTATAAATACACCATCTGGCATCGTACCTTCTTGAGTTCCTGTAAGATCGGTATAGCCTTTTATTGTGTACTCTTGTTTCTCCCCTTCTTCTGAAGTGAATCTGATTCTATATGGGATAATTGTACTATCTACGTTGTGTTGCAGTATTACATCCACCGGAAATCTCTTATTCATTGTAATTACGCCTCTCTTATGCAAACTATTGTTCTTTTTTATTATTATAGCGTGATTTCTTGACTTTTCAAGAACAATTGTTTTGAATTGAGGCATCAAAAAACCGGAGGTTTAATAACCTCCGGTTCTCTTTATTTTATTCACTTCTTCTACAGCTTAACATCCAATAAGTTGCTGAAGCCACTACACAAGCTACTATAATATGAATTGGCATATCGTACCTCCTAGTATAGTAATGATGTAGTCATTAAGGACTACAGTTAATAGTTTCAATTTCCAAATCTAAGTAATGATTGAAGGGAGGATTCCCCTCTCATCAGATATCATCAAGGAGCTTAACTAACAGTTATACATGTCTGTAGCTCCCATATACTCCAGACAGATCAAAAGGTATATAATCATCGAGGCAGGATCATTGACGGTTCCTCCTTGGGAGCCAACTTCGGTTGGTGATACCTCGAACAAAGTCTGTCAGTCCATTCGGTGGTGATTTATGTTTTGGCTGGTTGGGAGCCTCAGGCTATACCTGTATAAGCCGCTAGGTTGCGTATCCACCCTGTGGGGAAATGGATG
>NZ_KE384189.1:50337-71824 GCF_000424445.1 Oribacterium sp. NK2B42 | reverse complement strand
TGTATTGGTTGTAGTTATGTAGGTTTTATGGCATTCCTTACAGAGGAAACGCTGTTTACCGTGCTTCTTGCCATAACGGATAACCTTTTTACCAGAGCAATATGGACAGTCATACAACTCGGTTTTCTTTTTATCCGAGTGTACGCTCTCCATAATAGTATTGAAAATGATAAGGATTTCCTCTTTGGAGAAATCCCTCAGAATGTCGATGGCTTTTTTGATATCTTTCATAGTCATATCCGCCTTTCCTTTGATATGACCATTATCTCAAATGCCTCGTGCAAAATAATGCACTACCGACCCATTTTCACACTAACACCATATCTATATAATAGAATCTTGATAATTTCTTTTTTTGATCATTTTTGGTTTCTACTGGTGCTTTTGAAAAAACTGCTCTGTACATCGATGTCATTCTCTGCTGACCATCAAGTATAAGATGCTTTGGTTCAACATCCTTCTTCGCTACTCCTTCAATTGGTCTATACTTAAACAACACATCGTTGTTACCATATTCCAGACGCATGATAGCGCCCATAGGATATCCTTGTGATAAACTTGCCAGAATACCCTGTATCCTGTTATCATCCCAGGTCCAATCACGCTGAAATTCAGGGAGTTGCATCTCGCACTTATCTACTTCCTGAAGCAATGTTCTTAAATCCGTATCCAGCGAAGACGGAGCTTCCATAACTGCCATAAAGTTCCTCCTACTATTTCATAAAAAAAATTACACATGTCTATCTTGCATTTATGCGCATCAGCACGCATCTATTTGATTTTGGATAAAGTGCCTTCATCCATTACACTGCTTCTATTTTCACCGATTTCTTAATATTACTAATATCTACCTTGTCAGAACATGCAATAATCAAGACCTTTCGGGCACGTGTAAATGCAACATAACCAAGTCTATAATCCTCATCTGCATCGGACTTCATGTTACTCTTAGTCATATTGAGCCATTTCATAAACTCTTTCTCATTCTGAGCTATAACAAGGACTGCATCTGCTTCAAGCCCCTTAGACTTATGAATGCTCAAGCAGTGTATACCATAATCTTTTATTATTTCATCATTTCCATCAGATGACTCGAATCCATAAACAATATTTTTACCTTTCTCATCTGGTGTTGTATCTCGTTTGAAAATAATATTCTTCCCATACAAATCTCTAGCCAAATCTTTGCAAAATCGTGCAGAATCCTCATAACTTATATCTTTCTTTTCAAGCGCAATCCTTGTTCCAACAGCAACTCTTCGCAATTGCAATCTACTGAATTCATATGCATCTATAAATTCCCGCCTCGATAATCCAGATACTGCTACAAAAGAATCGATAATCTGGTTTAAGTCATATTCTTTTATCCCAGTTATATTTGTTTCAAGTGTAAACTTTGAATAACTTTCTAATGTTTTATTTTTCTTAGCCAGAATATAATATGATTTGCAATCATACTTTTTACCAATGTCACTGAACTTTCTATAAATATCAGCTGGTGAGATATCAGTTATCATCATTACCGGGCACAAATTGCCCTTTTCTGCTGTCTGATTCGTTAAAGTTCCATAACGATTAGCAAAATTCACTATTTCTTTGGAAGACCTGTGATTTACAAGCAATTCCCTCTTTTCCGCTTTATTGCTCTCACATAAAGCAATCATTTCACGCAACGGCTGCTTCCCATCTTTGGGAGCCAGCTCTCCAATCTGAGACTGACCGTATCGAAATCTATATATACTTTGATCCGGATCTCCTACCAAGGAAATCTCAGTATTTTTTTTCTTGAGGAGACTCATCACTATATTATGACCATACTTATCTATATCCTGATATTCATCAACAAATAAAAACTGAAGTCTATTTGAAATAGCCTTGGATATTTCTGAATCTTCACTTAAAATTTTTGAGATTTTAATAATCGCATCATAAGTGTAGATGCCTTTTTTGGCGGCAGCTTCTATCTGCCTATTCCTTATAGCCCCTTTTTTACTGTTAATAAAGATCTTTCTTTTGAAAGTATCTGTGATTTTTTCTGACGCCCATTTGTCTACCCAATCAACTCCGTCATCGCTTAATTTTTCCACTATTACTGTATTGCCTGTTCTATATCCCTTCTCTTGAGCGAAAGGCTGAATATAATATCTGAAAAGAAAACTATGAATTGTACCAATAAACAAATTATGCGGCAAGTTTATCTCTCGTTTCAGTTTCTTTTTTAAATCATCTGCAGATGCATTTGTATAAGTAATAACTGCCGCTTCCCGATTTGTTTTGAGCTCTGGTATTGCAGCAATAATTTGTCTAATTAGATCTGTAGTCTTTCCTGCTCCTGGGCCTGCAAGTGTAACTATCAATTTTATACTCCCTCAATAAATTTAAATGCTTCTTCAATATACTTTGGTATTGAAAACATTGTTTTTGTCTTATTGTTCATCTTTTCAGCTAACCTATCCGCCAATTCAAAAGCAAAATCCGACTTATATTCTTCCATACATGCAAACGCTTTCTGAGTATCCAATCTTATCTTTTGCTCAGTGCACCAAGCATCATCACATTTTTGGGGCCTGATAGAATGTAATACACCTACCATCAGTTCTCGATTAGCAGCCTTAGAAGAATTAGCATCAAAAATATCTTTTTCAAATGTAGTATTACTTGTAATAAACACATGCGTAATATCACTATCAAACTTAGTCTTTAAGTCAGATGCCCGATGCTCTGTCTTTGTTTCAGTATCGCTATCAGTCAGGACTGCTGTTTTTAAAAAATACCCGTTTTTAACAATTTTCAAAAAATGTTCAAATGCCACGCCATTTACATTGATCACCTGACAATTGGCCTTGTTTATTTTCTTTCCATACTTCCATTCATAAAAAACAGGAATCAAAATCTGCTCTGCAATACCCTCGACAAATATCAGTTTCCGAGAATAGAACATAGTTGAATTCGTAGCATTAAGCCATTTTTTCAGGAAGTTAATAGTATCTTTATCTTCTTTTTTTGCTGAAAAGCCATCCAGTATGTAATGTTTCTGTACCACTCCTTTATTCTTATACAAGATAACCGTGTTTTCTAAATCAAGATAACTTGCTATATGTGTGGAATGAGTGGTAATTATAACCTGTTTCTTATTATCTTTGTTCCCATCATAAAGGTTATCTGCCAAATGTCTTTGAAGAATTGGGCAAAGATGGGCCTCAGGTTCTTCTATTGCAATAAGCCTATAATAATTTGCTTGTTTTTCATACAAATGAGCCATCACGACAGCAATATAAAGCAAATTGTTTCTACCAAGTCCATTGCGATCTATAGAAACTGCATCATCACCATATTGAATTCCAATTTTCTTTAATATCTCACTTAATTCAACTGATCCAAACTCGAAATCCACTCTGTTTGAACTGGTTTCCGTCTCTAACGACAACCTATTAAGATATTCAGATATATCATCTCTTAAGTTTTTCAAAAATGACTTGTCACTTTTAATGAGTTGATCTATTTTGAGCATTTCATCTTTAATGTCACCATAGTCAGACTCATCATTTCTATCTGCTAATATTCTGTAAAGTAACTTATTTCCTGTACTTGCATTCAATTCCGTTTTCGCATCACGGAGAGCATCCAAGTATTCCATTTTCATGAATTTCAGCCAATAAGTATCTATTTGTTTATCATCAACGCCTCCCACAATTGAATAGTCGTATTCATTTATAGGAAAATCAATAAATTGAAGGATTTCATCATCGGTTTTTCCTTCTTCTCGCTTCTGATCTACAATGACCTTATAGCTGTCTAATATTCTTTCAATATTATGTTGTTTTATACTATACACATAGCTTAATCTGGCAATTTTCTCCGAAAAGTCAAACCAGCAATCATTAATTATAGACTCTTGGTCAGGATCTGGATCTGTAAAATATAAATCCACTCTTACTTCTGGGAATACAATTTCTTCATCTCCAGAAGCTATTTTTTTCTTAAACTCTTTAATAGCATCGTAATTTATATCCTCTATATCTAGCTTTCGCTTTCTATAAACTGATATATCATGCGATAATACCAGAAACATTGCTTCCAGCAGATTACTTTTTCCAATATTATTCTCACCAATAAGTATGGTAAAAGGCTTAAGTTCAATGTTAAAGTCTTTATAATTTCTATAATTTTTTATTGAAACCTTTGATATATACACTTTTCCCCATAATCCTTTTCTGATTTATTATGCCTTAGATGGTAAATGCTATTCCCCAACTTTTTTAACTGGGTCTCGATAATCACTTCAAAAACTCTGACTTGTGGCCATAGCTACATATATAAGCCCCTTTCTGTGCCCTAGTCAATGCCACATACAGCAAGCACTTCTCGGATGTAATACTTTCTTGTTCAGATACCTTGTCTGTATGACGAATTGCAGACTTAAGCGGAACAGTTCTGTCATTGACTGCAACAACAAAAACATATTGAAATTCAAGGCCCTTTACACGATGCATAGTTGCTACACGGAGTCCGTCCTGGATTCTATCATCGATTTTGTTTCTTTTGATTTCGAAAACTCTGTATCCTAGATTTGTTAATTCTGCTTGGTATGAGTTAACAAGAGTATTTGTTCTTGCTGTAATACAGATATCTTTCAGACTAACACCTGACTCCTTCAGCCTCTTGATTTCACAATCAATAAATGCAAGTTCCTCACTAGCATCCTTGAATTCATGAATTTCAGGTTTATCTCCATGTGTCAGAGACTGACATCTCCCGCTGTCATCCGTCGAATCATCAAGATCATCAAACGAAATGCCATTAAGTAGGGCAAATGCATACTTCCTGATTTCATCCGTAGTTCTATAGTTAATCTTCAATATGCTACTGCGTCCACGAATATTGATTCCGCAGGCAGAAAGCGTTGCATGATTTTCATAAATACGTTGGTGTGCATCACCGACAATAAAAATATCATTCTGGTGTTCTTCACCCATCATTGTTCTCATTAAACGTAATGCATTAGGACTAAGATCCTGACCCTCATCAACAATAATATGCTTATATCTGGCATCTTTAGTCATCTTATCAACCAGCTTTCCACATTCATACATGGCATAGTTCACATCATGAACCTGATTTTCCTTCATCAAATTCATATATGATTCAAATACTTTCCATATCTGTATTCTCTTTTTACGGTCCAGCCTTGTACCACGACCATTACGGGGAGCTCTGATATAATCAGGAAGTGTGAATGTCTCCTGAGCTTCAACTATTCTATTCCACTCTTCAATATAAAAATCTTCATCAAAATCAAGAGATGGATCTGCTGACTGAACAGCTTCATCCCATAACTTCTTTATATCGTCTCCATACTTGATATCTGATGTATAGCCATTCTCATTAAGAAATGACTTTACCCAAGCATCAAAATTAATAACCTCAATATGACGCATTTCATCAACAGAACAGATCTTTCTCAGGTTTTCTTTGATATCTTGTGCAAGATTAGCTGTATATGTTGTAAATAGTATCCGTTCTCTTCCCTCGCATAGAGAAGCCAAATATTTGGCTCTGTGCATTGCAACAACAGTTTTTCCGGTTCCAGCTCCTCCCAAGACTCTCGCAGGTCCACTGAAGTCTTTCTTTACAATTCTTCTCTGGGTTGGATGAAGAAATACACGCCATTTTTCAAGAGGAGCAGCCATTATCTGTTTAAGTTCTTCTTCTCCTTCAACTACTACAAAGGATTTCAGTGTTTCAGGCTGCTCCAATGCCTCAGAAATGGTCCCTGCCGTTTTAGCAGAATCTCGGTTGGACTCAACCATATCAATAATTTCATTTATAGGTATTCCTTCCAGATACCATGAAAGGTTCTCAAAAGCATCCTGTGGAAGTGTTCCTTTGCTCTGATAAAAGATTTCCTTAGAAGGTATGTCCTTAACATAAGCAATAATACTTTCAGGAACTCCCAACTTAAGAAGGCTCTGATCATCTATAACGCTGAAAATTCCCGTTGCCTCAGTTTTATCTTCTGACACCTGCACATCAAAAATCTGAAGTACACCAGTCAGTTTATTAACCTCACATCTTTTTCTGCTTGCCCAGTCATAGGCCTCATCATGATGATCAACCCAAAGCAAGACATATGTATCATCTTCTCTAACGACTATTCCTCTATATGTGTCATCTATTCTCACAGAACAAAACTTATCATCCAGCGCGTTGTGTATTTTTTCGTAATTTATTCCTGGTGCCTTAGGATCATTCCTGAATTTATTAACAAACTCAGTGGTTTTCCCTTGTATCTGTCTATTTTTTAATTTCACAAAAGCGTCAAGAAAACTCGATGCAATCGCAACCTTAACTTCTCCCATTAGTTCTCACCTCCAAATGCTGATGCATCTATTTCAGAATTCTTATCAAAGATCTTCCATCCTGCTTTTTCCAAAACAGCCTTTGAACTCAGCTGATCTTCTGTTAAATATCCAATCTTCAAATCAGTCCATGCCATCTCTACAGTCTCTGATACAGCATCATCTAAATCTCCTGTCTCATAGCCTATAGAATCCGGAGCAGAGATGCCAAGCTCCATAAGTTTCTTAGCAAACTCCTTTGCTTCATCCGGAGAGTATTCAAGCTCTTCCTCAAAGATTTCTTTCCATGCAGGATCAACATGTATTTCAGAAATACTATGTTCATCTCCAACGGGAGTTGCCGAGGGAATAATATTCTCAATAGGCATTCTTGAATAAATATTTTCTTCTATACCCACAGTACTTACCCCTATAAAATGAGGTAAAAACTGCATCACATTATAGAATTTCCAGAATCCGTTCCACTCCTCTATATACTTATCTGTTCTGACACTTTCTCTATCATCAAGTACGATAATTACATCTGCAGCCATAGTTGGATTCTGCTTCATTTCAGAGACACTTACTCCAGCGTAGATTTTTATAAGAGGAAGCGTCGATCTTGGCGCCCAGGTTCCAAATAAAGTGTCCATTTCCTGATAGTCAGAGTCTTTGAAATTAGCACTATTAATAACTTTTGACACCTCAGAATTCCAACCCATAAATGCAATTTTATTTGCAAGATCTGCAGGTCTTAATAATGACAGTGAATATGCCTTTGCATGCGTTGCAAAAAGATCTATTGCATTATCAATTTCAAGATACCTAAGCAGCAAATCAAATGTAGACATTTTATCTGGCCTGATTAGATCCGCCTTACCATCCGTAATCATTCTTTGATATACATTTGGTCCTGAAGGCATTTTCTCAGCCATAAGCGCATTTGTATAATAATCTCCTGCTTCCTTAAATACATTCTGGACATCCTTGTAGGTCAGCCCCCATACTATAAAGTGACCACTCCTTCTGATTGCTTCACGTTTAAGAGTATCATCATCCACTTCGTTCTTATGAACATCATAACCATCAGTAAATACTGCAACTGGGAGCTTATCTTTCTGTGTTACTGGCCAGATAACGAAGTCAGGAACACAATATCCCTCTCCACCATGCAAACCGTCAAAAACAACTCCCTGTTCAGCATCCAATCTAACCTGTGGTTCAATTTCCCATGTGACACCATTTACCTTTAATATATATCCTTCCTTGCCATTAACAATTGAAGGTGTAGTAGTAATCACATGCTGTCCTGAACTACTCTGCTCAAAAGCAGCAATAAACCTTCTCTCAAGTTCACTGCCGAACAGAGGATTAGGATCGATATTACTGATATTCTTAATCTTGGTTAATCTCTTCTTACCACTTAGAATACTTCTCAGTAACTTCATTGCAGAACGCCTTGATATATTGCCGATATTATTGCTTTGTCTATATGCATACAAGCAATGATAGCAACCATCCTTCTGTTCATCATCCTTGCATGAACAATTCTCCATCACCTTCAGGGCGTTCTCAAGAATCTGCACCATAAGATTCTGTTCTGGATCATCCGAATCATTTGCTATGAACTGTTTCAGATAACCAGTGCCACCTGGAACCGAGTCATATATGACAAGATACTGCTTGCGTTCATCCTTTTCCGGTACTGGCATCTCACTAACAGTAGCTCTAAGATGATCGATATTTCCGAATTTTTCTTTCAGTCCCAACATAAACGCTGCCACAAATGACTCAGTAGACAAAACATCCAGTGTCGTAGCTGGAACCAGAATACGTAGTGCTTCTGTCTCAAACTGACGATACAGGAACAAACACTCCTCTACAGAATTTTCCTGCTCTATAGGAGACATCTTCTGTGATTTACAGAATCGGCTATGATGCTTAGAATTGTATCCATTTGCACCATCAGGTATGATCTTTCCGCAATACTTACAGATTCTGAAGCCCTTAGCAACACCCTCTCGTCCGGAAACAGTCAGCTTATCGCCTACCATATCATTCGCACCGAAATTAATTTCCCGTAGTGTAGCCTTATTGACATACTCATAGCCAAACGGGAATTCATCATTATCCATCTCATAAGCTACAGGAACATTATTTTCCAGATCCTCATCTACATCTACAAGCAGCTGCTTATTATAATATGCAACAGTTCTGTCATCGCTCTCATCTGATATAAGATCTTTGGTATAATCCATATTGGAATAGACCATCTGAACCTTAAGCATATTTCTTACCTGACCGGAATCTGCCCAAGCAGTGCAATGGCATCTTGGACACTCAGCAATATGATGAAGTTTTGCCTCTGCCTCCTCTTCGGCATACGCGCAATTCGGACACAATCTCCACTTGGCAGGCTGAGCTGTTGATACATCAATCTGATCAATTTCCATCTTTCTACCATCAGCATAAAAAGTATTTCCAGGTGCAAATTCGCTGATAGCAGCTGATGCTGATCTATGATATTCATAAACCATCTTCTGATAATTCTTTTTCTGGGAAGTCTGATCTTCTTGATCCTCTTTCCTGTAAAGAATAGTCTTCAATACAATACCAGCTTCAGGAAATGCATAATTAGGGAGAAGCCCCTCATCGGAAAGGAAATTGAATACATCCTTTTCTCCCATAACGCGCTTTACTTCTTGCAGTGCCTTCTTTTCAGAGTTCAGCTCTGCTATTTCATCATCAATTGAACTATCCTTAGGCTTTGCTTTGAGGACCTTGATCATGTCATCAATTTCATCAATATTCTTACTTACTGAATCCCTCTGTCCTTTTAATGCATTGAACTTATCAAGTACACGTACATACATAGGGCTGTCTTCCATACCCTTGCCCTGTGCAAAATCATGAAGCTCATCCTTCGTAGCCGTCTCCAGTTCAGGAAAAAGCTGTATAAAAGAATTCAGCCTGTTCGTTGTATTATTCTGTACATAATCAAGAAAATTGAAAGGGAATACATCATTCGGATGTGATTCTAGCTTATTCAAGCAGTTCCCAACCTTCTTAGGTATTGCTTCTTCCGGAATGCCCTTTCTTACCCATGAATCCATACAGAAAGCAACAAACTGTCGTTCAAGTACAGCAGACGCATTCAAAAAAATCTTAGGTGGTTCAACGTCACCGGAAATCATATCCATAGGATCAGCGTAGAAATACAAATCATGTGGTCTTGCATTTGCAACTATAAGTGTCAATGCATTGCCATCTTTTCTGCCTGCACGTCCAGCTCTCTGTAGAAACTGAGCCTGAGCAGGAGGCATATTGCAAAGGATTACAGATGAAAGATCGCCAATATCGATACCCATCTCAAGTGTAGGTGTGCAGGATAAAACATTTGGATCCCATAATCTTCGGGTATCTGCACCACGCTTGAAATCATCTTCAAGGCTTTCCCTATCAGGACGTTCCAAAAGCCCGGTATGTTCTCTGGCATTAACCCTCTCGGTGTCGCCATCAGAAAATAATTTTCCATAATAATCCAGGCCGGCATCAGGATCCTCCTCCAAATCACCCTGGCAGATTGTTCTTAAACAATGTGCCCCATCCCATAATACTTTATTTTCCTCCGGGACAGAATGCACACTTCCACAATCACTGCAGCGCATCTGTACTACATTTTGAGAAATAAACACATGCTCTTTATTTAATCCATACACATCATATTCAGGTGTTGAAGGAAGCTTAGATACAATTCCATTTCTGACGGATTCCTCAAGAATAATCTTGGCAACCATTTCATAAACATTTTCTGTATTTGGAAGAACAATATTAGAGCAATGTGCTATCCAATCAGTATATTTACGATCTTTATACGAATCATAAGAATTCTTCTTTCCTCTTCCTGATCCTCTATACTCAACAAGAAATCTTGGCGTATTTCTTCCAGACTGGAGTCCCGGCATCCACCTTAGATAATCAGCTGACAGAAGATAAAACTTAAAGTCGTTCTGGACCATCTGATAAAAAGCCTCGTCATCAAAAGCGCCATTTCTTCTCATCGTATTAAGGAATCCGACAACCATGCGTCTGAATGCCTTAATATCTACAGATGTCATCTCACCAAGTTCATTTACAACTCTTTCCTGAACTTGATCCGCTATTTTTTCTATATCTTCTGCAGGAAAATAAATAGTTGAACATCCTGATTTTTCCAAAGTGCGACCAACACTTGCAGCAAGACCATATTCAAGCATAATTTCATATGAAAGCCTGCTTTCAATGTCGGCAATGAGCTTTGTAGCAAGCCTGTCATTCTTAAGCTTTCTGTCCGCAATCATATCTTCATACGAATGCATCCATGTCATATTAGGAGCAATGAACATACTAACAAAATCTTCTTTCGAAAGTCCCTGTGTCTCTCTCCAATACTTTATGAAACCTGTGGTAAAATCTGCCAAAGACAGATCTGCCCCACCATCCTGAACATATTTCTGGATAGCACTTCTTAAACCAAATCTCCAAGTACGAGCATTAAAAAATCCAGCCCTATGAGCTGCATCTTGAACATTATCAGAGAATGCAAGTGTTTTCTTATCATCATTAAATCTTGAAGAAAACAGCTGCGTAACCTCCGCACTAATTTCAGTGGCAGCTCTGACACCCATCAGAGCAATACCACGTCTGCTCCCACAGAAAGGACACACATACTGCTTATGCTTCTTAGAACCCGCTTTGAATCTAGCATCACCAAGGTTAGGGATTAAAACTGGAACCATATCCGTTCCGCAGGCATCACAAACTGCATCATGCTGGTCATCATTAGCAAATTTAACTTTCATGCATTCAGGACATAAAAATCCCCTGTTCACTCCCTGCGGTATTTCCTGTTCTTCTTTATACGGATACATCATCACAACATGATCATCCGCATCAAAAAACTTGGGATAAAACGCTGACAAATCATGCATTGTCACATTCTGCTGTTC
This sequence comes from Oribacterium sp. NK2B42, assembly GCF_000424445.1. GTDB lineage: Bacteria > Bacillota > Clostridia > Lachnospirales > Lachnospiraceae > Oribacterium. The sequence continues at coordinate 60,498 of NZ_KE384189.1, read as the reverse complement.
ATTAGCATAAGAAACCCAGCCTGTAGCCCCGCAGTCTCTGCAGTTAACAACAGGAAGATAATGGGCTGATTGCTGCTTATTAAGGTCATACGCAATTGAATAATTGACCGAATCAGCATCAACACTGGCAACCATTCTTCTAAGTTCACGAAGCCAAAGCTGTACCTGAACATTTAAAAATGGGCGAAGATGTCCCACTGTACCTACACGTGCATGAGATGTAAGAGCAAAGAGTGCATTTATTGCTGTATCATTGAGAGCACCTAAATTGGTAATGTCTGGAAATCTGTTTTTCAACTCATTGGCTATATAAGAGACTTGATAGTAATTGCCTCCCATCAGCGTAATCATATTCTGAAAGAAATTATTATGGAGCAGTTTCTCATGAAGTAAGATGCGCCCCTCATCTGACAGCGGATCTGCTATATCGTCAGTAATCCAGCAACTAACAGCATCCCTAATAAAATCATCCGCATCATCACTAGTAATATCAATTTCCAGTTTTTCAACCTGTTCTACTGTAGGAAATGCAAAGTCGGTCTTCTCACATCCATCAAAGAATTCATCTGCTGATAAGCGGTCCTCTGTGACTACCGAATCGTTTTCAAAGGGTTCTCCAAATATACTCTCAGCGTATTCCCTAATTCTAGTAGAAGAACTGCTACCACCCATGGTTGCAGACGTGCCCACGCAGGTAAGATAACCTCCCATGATTCCGAGACGGGCTTTTAATCTTCTAAGAAGACATGCAAGATCTGTTCCCTGAGCTCCGTCAAACGTATGCAATTCATCGACAGCAATGTACTTAAGAGTTTCATTAGTATTATCTCTCCATAATGATGCGTCTTTAGGTCTCACCAAAAGGTAGTCAAGCATCTTATAGTTCGTCATCAAGATATCCGGAGCACTATTAAGCATGGTCTCATGATCTGTAATGACACCATGCTCCGTCATCATGCGGCTGCCTGCACCAGGTTTCTCACCACCCACGTACATTCCGGCGGTTATATTACCCTTGAGTTCCGGACTTTCATTTATCAGTTCAGCTATACGTCTTGCCTGATCTGATGCAAGAGCATTCATAGGATAAATAATCAGTGCCTTAATGCCAGGCTCACCACGATGCCTATAGCAATACTCAAGGATAGGATAAAGGAAGCACTCTGTTTTACCTGATCCAGTTCCTGTAGCAATAAGAGTTGACCTACCATCATTACCTGTAAGTCTTTCAAATGCTTTCTCTTGATGAACATAAGGTTTGAACTGCATATGTATAGATTGAAAGCATGACGGCATTGACTGTGCAACACGAAATGGGAGGCGCACAGCTACATATGGTTCTCTGTAGACAGCCTCTTTCGTCTCCTCAACCATATGCTCAACAGATCCCTTAAAAGGTTCATTGGTCATCGGGAAAGTAGTTTCAATATAATCTCCGATACCCTTTTGTAATTGCTTTGCCAATATTGATGGAAACATAACTAATCTCCTACTTTAATCATCCTTTATACTTCTCTTCAAAAAATTTCCAAGCAATTTCATAATCCTGCTCACGATCACACCTATCAAATGGTGCAACATACTCAATTTTTCTTTCTACAGGACTTCCCATAAGAGTATTATCCACAACGTTCTTTAAAATAGTTCCCGTTCGCATGTTTTGAACATTAATCCAATCTTTCCTATCCAATCCAACACCATTCAAAGAACGATTATTTGTAAAAACAATACGTCCATTTTGATCATACCAAGTATCTGCCTCATATGACTGTAAAACAGGAAATTGAATCTGATAAATTGTTTTTAATTGATCTAATGTCATACCAATTGCCATAGCTGTCAAAACATCAATTTCAATCAACGCATAACGACGCTCATAATCTGTTCTGAGCGCATAATTTAAGCTCCATTTCCTTGTCAAATCAGAAAAAATACCTGTACGAAGTCTATCATCTTCCTTAGACCATCCATCGTTTTTCCAATCTTCATCAAATTCTCTACTCCACAAATCTTCATATCGTGCATTAAGAGAATTAAGCATTGCTGCTCTTACGCTTACTTTTTTTGCAATTTCACCTTTTAGATGTGGCAGACTCGATAAAATCGGTAACTGCATATGATTTCTTCCAACCGCTTTTATATAATAGTCGGATACTATAGACTCAAAAACACCCGCCACATTATAAATATCCTTTTTAAGTTTTATTCCAAAAACAGTTAGGATATGGCCACATTTAGGAGGAATGATTGTAGCCAAAAGACATCTTTCAGCCGAAACCCCGACCATTTCTCGCATAATAACTCGATAATCAGATAAATATCTTCCTCTTTCTGGACTCTTATTTATATATTCATTAACATCACAACCTACGGTATACTTTAATCTCTGTATACTATCTTCGTTTATCGTTGTAAGATCCACGATATCATAATCACTATTTAAATTACACGGCTTCCTGCAACTCTTAAACATCGGGTTCGCCAACCCTATATTAGGGCCTGAATATATAGTAGCGATATTGTCTAGGGGAAAATCCTCAAATTTTGCAGTAATGTGTTCCTTCAATGACTTTGTTTCATCCCACATTACTGTAGACATATCTACAAGGTCATCATTTCTTAAGCTATTAGGATAATCGTTAATAATTTCAAGAACATCTATTAACGACTGGGCATGAATTCGTGGAAGTCTAGCCACCCTGTAATTGTCTGAGTCATCAAATAAATTAGCAAATAATCTTAACTCATTCTTACCGACTGATATTATTCGTTCAGGATGTCCATTAACATTCCAGTTATTATTTTCATCTTTAATTCCTGGAACTGCACCTCTTCTGTCTCTTTCATAGCACTCTTCAATAGTTCTTGCATCATACAAATTGCTTATTGTTTCAAAAGAAACATCTTGCACGCAACCATAAACATTTAGGCTAAATTGTGTATGATGATCTACTTCAGAAAAAAGCCTTAATTCGTTTGCAAACATATAGTGTTTGCGCAATCTCGAATACAATTTTTCTCTAAGAGCGCCTCCTTTAGGATCATCAAATACACCCTCAGGATGAACAAATGCGGAACATCCACTTACGCGGTTAATATCCCAAGCCATTGGCAAAAAGCACTTATACAAATCTGCTTTCATGCCACTCAAAACGGCATAGTTTTGCACGGCATTTAAGAAATCTTGCTGACCAGACAACTCCTCATATTCCGAAAAATACATTTTTCTAGTAACTTCATCACATAAAGCAGATTGTCTATGAGTAGTAATTTCAGTAGCTGTCATTTTTTTCACTGCAAACAAAGGATTCCTGTCAGAAAGAACATCTTGCTCATTCCAACGCAAACAAATCCACGGTGGATTACCAATCACCAAATCGAATCCACCTTTTTCTGCAAACAAATCAGCAAACTCTAGCTCCCAATGCATAAATTTTTGTTGTTCAGCTATCTCATGAGCGAGTTTCAATCTCGGATAATGCTCCATAATCCAGGGCAAATCAACAACAGAATTGTTATTCATTCCTGCAAAATCAAAAGCAAGCTGATCATACTCGGTCGGAAACAGACTCATCTGACCATATTGTTCTTGCTTTGAAGTAAAATGAACAGCATTTTGGGTACCTATCAGAACAATAGACATCTCAAATAAGAACTCACTTCTTGAAGGAAGTAAGTCCGCCTGATCAATTGGCCAAAACCAGAGGGCACACCAATAATCCATAGCAAATTTTAATCTTGCATATGGTCCTGCATTTTTCATATGTTCCGATTTATATAGTTCACTAAAGATCCTGTCTTTTTCTCTTATAGTTGTATGAGAATCCTTCCCAGTATCTTCATGTCCATATACAGAAAGATTATCCTGAGTTTTCTCATCAACCTCTTTTCTAAGCGCCACCTGTTGATTCCAAAGGTCATCTATAGCTTTGGATAGATCAAGTAAAGATTTTACATCGTTATCATCAAAGGGTTTTGTAAACTCTTTACGCCAATTATCAATCTTCTTGATATTGTCAGGTTCCAATTTCTTAATAACCTTATCACTATATGCTGACATTCCCGGATCACCAAGAAGAAAATGGTAAACCTGAGTTCTTGGTTTACGTGTAGTTCCAAAAGGTACTCTTTCTGGCGCAGACTCATACCATCTCATGCCTTTGGCTGATGTCTGTATTTGTGATACTGTATAGCATTGCTTTCTGGCCCCAATAAGAGAGTTACCATTAACAAGCTGTGTCCCAAACCATGGAACAAATCCACCTTCATAAATTGTGTTAAGCCAAAGAGATACCTCAGCAAGCTCTACTGCAGTAGGATTTAGATCAATTCCGTATACATTGCGGTCAGCAATATACATCTTCACCTTTTGTAGCTCGTTCTGTCGCTTATCATAAGAAATTGGCTTACCAAGCTCTTTCTCTTTTTTCTCAAGATATGCTTCCGCCAACTGATTAATAGCCTCATTTAAAAACGCTGCACTTCCCATAGCTGGCTCACATATATTAAGCTGAAGAATCTCATCAGCAGACTTATCTTTTAGCAGTTCTTTAAGAGCATACTTTACCAAACACCTGGTAAGGACTTCCGGTGTATAGTATGATGCAGATTTTTCTCGCTCTCTTCCTGCAAGTCTGTATATAAATTTGCCTTTCTCGTACATACGAAGAACTTTTCTACCATTGCCATCAGTCGTATAAACGCGTTCTTCCTCTGTATACTGATCAAGATCCTCTTCTAGAACGAAATATCCAACGTCCAATTCATCAAAGTTTGCACCTGCAGCCTTTACTTCATACAGATCTCTTTCTGCAATAAATCCACGATAAGAAAGCAGTGCCTCATAAACAGCACCCATCTGGTTGATTCCAAGATTTGAGTAGGAGATTCTTCCTCTGCTACCTTTCTTACCAGTGCCCTTGGTAATGCTCATAAGATCAATAATTTTCAGCATTACACTGTTTCTAACCTTCGAATTTGAAATTAAAGCAGTTCTCTCAGGATCAAAAATATGTGCCTTAAGAGGTGCTACCTGGAATACATCATGCTTACTTTCTAATGCTTCCAGTTCCTTTTGCTTTTCATCAGAATCCGGATATCCGCTATATATTAAGTCATATAGTTTTTCAAGTGTATCAAAGAGATAAAAGCTCTCCCCGACTTCTTCAATATCGTCACGAACTGACTCAGCTATATCTCGAAGTGACTCCAATGAATAAGCAGAAAAATATACCGGAGATTTCATAGGAGCATACCCAAGGTCAGATCTCGACTCTATGAAAAGTACAAAAAGCATTCTATACATATACCTAAGACACTGAATTGTAAGCTCAGATGCATCTACCGGATTGGCATTCAAATCCAATCCACGACGATTTTTCATGTCATAAAGGACTTCATTTCCCAAAAGTTCTATGCTTTCTCTCAATGCATATTTCAAATCTTTTGATACTCCGGACGCATTCCTCTGCGACTCTTCATCAAACTCATCCAACAGAACTTTTCCTTCATCAGGGCACAAACTGTCCTTATGAAGAAGCACTGCCATTGCCTGAAGAGTTGTCTCTTCTCTACGACCAAAGATATCATCCAGATCAAACTGCAGATATCTCTTCTCGTTCCATTTGTTACGGTCAATCAATGCAATCTGATTCATTCCAATGAAAATAAGAAATCTCGGAGGTTCATCAAGTGCGAAAAGTATCTTTGTTGCAAGATCTTCATTTGCACCGGTAGTCAGTATCTCATCAGGGACAGACATAGTGCTACCATCAACCACCGCTTCAGTATCAAAAGTACTTCTTTCAAGGATTCCGGCATCTTTATCTTCTGATGCACCAAGTAATATCCAAAGAAGCGGTGCACCATTAGACTTCTTTACTTCCAGATAAACAGGAACAGTTGTCTCATCGTCTATCTGAATTTTCTCGGGATGAGCTTCCGGATATCCAAGTGCCAGCATATATTTATCTGCTAGGTCCCTGATATTGGCAAGTGTCTGCATATCAAATCCGGAGCGTAAGTATCTCTCATGTGCAACGCCATAGCTCCTTGCCGCATCTCTCAAATATGACCACGGAGTACGTACTCCTTCATCTTCATGAGCCTCATTACGCCATTTGGAAATAGTATCTGCTTCGTTTTCTTCGAAAACTGTAGCAAAGTAATGATTGGTATAATATTCGTTCTGATTGTTAATTCCTTTTAAATCTATGCTCATATCTGTCTCTTACACTCCCATAAGTACTGCAACAAACCTTATGTAAGGTCTGTCTTCAATAGATAGACTTTCTGTTACCCATTTTTCAAACTTATCAAAGAGCTCATCAACTTTTCGTTCCTGCTCGCTCTTTTTTCTCTCACTCTCAAAAAGTGACATTTGGTAATATTTATGCTTCTCTTCGAGTGATGCGAGTTTATTGATTTCTTCACTGAGAAGCGGATCTAGCTTCGCTCTATATTTCTTTAAATCTTCCGAAAGGTAAGTCTTTGCTTTGCTAACGGCATCTTCAAGAAATGCTGCAGTATCAGACATATTATCATCTGAAATTGTCCCTGCATTGACCAGATCAGTATGAGCCAGCCCAGTTATCTGCACCAATTCTTCCATTGAAACAATTCCTGTAAATTGTCCATTCTTATAGCAAACGCCAAACCAGTCATCGATCAACGACGTAGATTTCTTATTAGGGAAGCTTCCGTTTGTTATAAATACCACTTCACCCTTCTGCATCTGATTCTGAATTCCAAGCACTGGAACCTCATCTCTCTTGAAAAGCAGTCCAGCCTTATCGTTTATCCACGTAAATAGAGGATGTTGCTTCCATAAATATTGCGTTGTCGGCCATGCTGTCTCCTCCATGTTTTTCTGCATACTGTTCTTCATTTCATTCATGCAGTACTGCTTATTATCGCTAACAAGAAGGTGATCTCCTGTCGGCATCGCCTCTTCTGGAATCAAAGCATTTAATCTTTTTCTCATATCATCAGTGATTCCGATATCAAGACCTGACACAGTTTTAAGCTTTTCTACTGGTTGTTTTGTCTTCTGTCCAAGGTAAGAAAGTGCCATGTACAAATAATCTATATCTTTGAATAAGGTTTCATCTTCAGTTGTATTAACCTGAATTTCTTCTGTTGATTTCTCAGCTGGTTTTGCCTGAGCAAGAAGAGCCTCTAGAGGATTGAACGCCTCTTCCTTATCTGCATTAAGCATTTCAGAAAATGCTTCCTCACTGGTATCATTTTCCATTGCGCCTGCAATGATCAATTCTTCTCCTTCGATTTCAAACTGACCAAGTAACAATGATGGATCTCCAATATTTCTCTGTGCCTGTTCCTCCTTGGTTACAAGGATTTCAAGGTTCCGAAGATCTCCCCTCATGTCCTCATTCTTACAAGTCTCAACTAAATATCTGATGTCAGGCTGCTTTACCTGGCCATATCTGTCAATACGTCCATTTCTCTGTTGAAATACCATAAGTGACCACGGAATATCAAAATGAATCATTCTATGGCTGAGATAATGAAGGTTCAGACCTTCCGATGCAACATCTGATGCAACAAGAATTCTCATCGGAGATTCTTCTCGACCGAAGTCTTCAACTATTTTCTGAAGTTCTGCATCTCCCATTGCACCGGATATTTCCTGCACCTGGTTATCCTTCATATGCAGATCTTCTTTCAGATGGTGAGCGAGAAACTTCATTGTCTCTATTCTCTCAGTGAATATTACAATTCTGTCATCAGAAGCTCCGGCATGCCAACCATATCCAGGATCAGAGAGAATTGATAACAGCTTCTGATATCTTGAAAAATCCTTATCCGTTATCTGTGTTAATGCCTCTTCCAGCTCTTCAAGAGCGGAAATATCTGGCATGGAGCCATCATCATACTTTTTACGAAGTTTCTTCAAGCGTTCCTCAATGCTCTTTATACAAGCTGCAGGGCTTGAAAAAAGTGACTTCTCAAGACTAGTCTTAAAGAGCTGACCTGTTCCCTTGTTTTTGCCTTCGTCCATGACGAGATGCATGTTGGCAAATATGTCATATGCATATTCTTCTCTTGTAGACGCCTCACACTGTTCAAGCTTAACTTTTCTCTCAAGAAAAGCACCACTTACCTGATTTCGAATATCTTTCTTAAAACGTCTGATAAACAAACCCTTGATATCATCAGGCGTATAATCCTTTTCATTGGCTATAGCTGTAGGATCTAACATTTTCATAAGCGAAGCAAAGCTCTCCGCATGCCCATCATGAGGAGTAGCAGAAAGCATGATCATGGTATCTGATCTATCTGCAAGTAAGGTTGCCAGTCTTGATCTTTGCGCCTGGCGATCTCCTCTTCTTGCAACATTCTGTGCTTCATCGATTACAATAATGTCCCAATACGCATTTTCAAGATGCGTCCTGTATTCTACGTCCCTCTTAAGTGTATCTACCGAAACAATTGTTTTGTCATAATAGAAAAACGGGTTGTAATTCGAAGGGAGACTTGCTCTTATCTTCTGAATTCTTGCAGAATCCAACCTGACAAGTGGTATAGTAAATCTGTTCCACATTTCTTTCTGAAACTGTGTCATCATACTCTTTACAGTGACAACTAGAATTCTCTTACCCTTACCTCTTGCAATAAGTTCTGACATTAAAATACCTGCTTCAAGCGTCTTACCAAGACCTACTGCATCAGCTATGAGGATGCGCTGACGAGGTTTTCTAAGTGCAAATTGAGCAGGTTCAAGCTGATAAGGCAATGGATCCATGCATGCCTTATCTCCAATATGAATCTTTGTATCAGTAGGCAGTTTTTGCCTCCACTGACTTTCTATATAAATCTGTGACTTGATGAAATGTGGCGAATCATCAGCAACGAGTTTTACCTTTGCAGGATCAACCACTTTAATATCTTCAAGATCAGATAGAAAAATTGCTTCTCTGTCTTTTATGAGCGGAGTTATACCCGTACAATAAAGAGCATCATTTCCCAAAGTATTCTTTTCGGCTTTCTTAATCATCCATTCCTCATCACGAATGATTACACGCATGCCAGGTGTATATTTTACAGACTGATCAGACATTAGTTATTGTTCTCCTTAATATATTTTCCGGATTTAATTCTTTCATCTTTTGGTTTTTCCACATCGGATGGAATCAGCCATGTTTTGCCCTTTTTTATTGCCCCCTTAAGACGATTTTCTGCGCAGAGCACACCAATACGTCTGGATGAGATTCCCCATAGTTTTGATAACTCAACTGTTGTTAAATATTCCATTTAGTTACCTCATTCTTCTTAAAAAACAACAGGATCACTACAATTTTATTATATTCTTTTATCGGAACAAAGTCTAGTTATTTCGAACTCAAGATCATTTTCGCAAGCAGGGCACCTCGGACCCTCGGCGCATCTTTACTTGTTGGTGATCATTCCCCCAATCCCCCTGAACCTCGTTATCACTCGGAGCCACGCATCAGATAAACTGACGCTGAGTGCATTTGCCTATAACGCAAAAAAGAGGAAGACTCCACTGTGTCGCCACAATGAAATCTCCCTCGGTCTTAACGAGTCTGTTCCGTTGTCTTCTGCTTTTCAACTTGCTCTTTCTGCTCCTCAAATTTGAGGAACAGATCAACATTGTATTTTGCCATCTGTATATCTTTCATTTCCTGCTTTGCCTGCCGGTACTCGGCATAGGTCTTTTCTTTTCCTGAACACACATTGGGGTCTGACCCCCCTTACAAAATCATTACGTTATTGCATATCGAGATATTCCTTGTGTGTCGGCTTCGGATATGCCATATCAATCATAGCAAGCTCCTCCGCAGTAAGCTCTATGCTGTCGGCATGGGCATTGGACAAGGTATGCTCAGACTTTGAGCTTCTTGGAATCGCGATAGTATGACCGTTTCTTATGTTCCAGGCAAGCATGATTTCGGGAACAGTTACGCCATGCTTGGCAGCAAGTTCCTGAAGTGTCTTATTTTGGAAAAGACCGCGTCTTAATGAACCAGCCTGAGCCAGCGGACAATATGACATAAGAGCAACGTCATGCTCCACCATCCAGGGTAGAAGTGAAAACTCAATTCCACGTGAACCTGTGTGATAAAGCACCTGATTCACAAGACAGTTTCTTCCCTCAGGAATCCTCCAAAGCTCCTCCAT
>NZ_KE384189.1:0-50122 GCF_000424445.1 Oribacterium sp. NK2B42 | reverse complement strand
CCCAGATACCAGGTCCCCTGCCCCAGCGCCGGAACCGTCACCCCATTCGCTAACTTCACTTCATGCCGCATATGAATCCTCCGATCAGATAAGCCCGGCTTCCTTCATAACTCTATTTTATCAAATAATTTAAATGCTTCTAATTTATTGAGCATACACTACGTAAATTCATTCTGATTCCGACCTGATTGCTTATATCTCAATTTTATTAAGCCCTTGACATGTAATATTGATTTCAAATTATTTCATCTTGTTTCATTTTTGTATTTTAGCACAAAAATGAGCACAGTACAGAGTACCATGCTCTTAGTCAGATTAGAAATACTGATTTCGTTATAAGTTTTTCTCAATCTCCTTATTCAGCTAAATATACCCTTAAGGGGGAAGGGGGTATACTAATCGTTAGCTACTATTGAAAGATTTACACTATACCAGCGATATGGTTCGGGATTAAAGGCTCTGGAAGGGCTTCCTTTACTTGAAAGAATTTCATTCACCTTACTAAAGTATTCATTGAGATCTTCTCTGGAAGCTCTTGCATTATTGTGATGTAACGGCATCATCAACTGCGCCCCCATATCTAAGATCTGCTGAGCACAATATTCAGGGCTATAGCTTCTGATTCTGTGGCGAAGCATAAGATTGGGCTTTTCCTCAGTCATATGCTTTACATGTTCCTCATAGTCACGTCCTGCAGAAAAATCTATTTTGAAATTCTCATGGGTTTCAATCATAAAATTCATATTAAAGATTGACCCCAGTGCTCCAAGTCGAGTCGGACATGGAACACCAAATCCCTCAAGCCCTCCTGTAAGGTTACCCGGATCACTCGGCCTGCGAAACCTGCCTTCTCTGAAAGATCTGTTATCGTGGGCTCCCGGATATGTTTTTAATGTAAAATCATCAAAATAATAAGTATTACCTGGATACAAAGGATATATTGTCCCATATGGTATATCAAATGTTCTCGCCAGTTCTTCGCAGCATCCTGCCGGACACAGCACTCTGCCGTAAAACTTGTTCCAAAGTTCACCAACAAGATTACAATGATCTCCATGAACATGATTCAAGATAATATAATCGGCACCTGTAAAATCATCAACAGAAAAACCAGTCTGTGAATAAATATCCCTTTCCATTTTTTGACTTTTGCTAAGATCAGTTATCCCATCATATTTTGATGCATCCAGGTAAAATGGATCTGTTACAATAACTTTTCCATTAGGCAGCACTATCTCGTAGCATTGAACAGATATCCATCTAATCTTTAAAGAACAGGATATTATCTCTGTTTTATAATCTTCACTCATTTATAATCCCTTTCATTTCTCTTTAAGCATATGTATTTTACAATTTTGGCAAATAATTCTATCTATAAGTCGGTTGAATGACCTAATTCTTATCTTCATTTTCCGTATTCAAATTCATGCTGTGTAAGCCGGAAATATAGTCATGATCCACAATACACCAAATATTCCGATGATAAGACTTGGAATCCAACTCATCTTAATGAGATCTTTCTGATCATAACCTCCAAGTCCTACAGCAAGAGCTATAGTTCCGGTTGAAGCCGGTGTCCAGAATGCACTCTGTCTTGCGCAAAAAAGAAGAAGCAAAGGTCCCACAGGATTACAATGCAATGACTGACATGTAAGAATCACGATAGGCGTAAAAATCTGACCTACACTGGTATTGTTCATAAATTGAGTCATTATGAATGGTATAAAGAAAAACATTCCGCCAATTATATAACCATTTCTTGTGTTTCCAACTAAAGCGGCAAGGACATCACCTATAACTTCGCCAAGGCCACATTCCACCATAGCGCCTCCAACAACACCCGCTGCAGCCAACATCAGGATGATACGCATAGGAATTGCTTTGATACCCTCTTTAGGTGTAAGAACACCGGTAAACATGACTATCGTAGCGCCTGCAAATGCTATTTCCCAGGCTTTTATATCGCCCAGCTGACTTTGGAAAATGAGACAAAATGTAACAACCGCAAAAATAATATATCCCAAGGCTTCCCTTACCGGATCAAGTGGCGGAAGCTCTTCCTTATTCTTTTTCTTTGCATCAGCTACACCAATATTGATCTCCGCCGAAGGCTGATCTGGACATAATTTAGGTGCAAAAAAGATAGCATAGATCATTATCATCAGTGCTATAGGAAGCCGCCCCTTCATGGGGTCAAGTAAAGTCATTGCGTAATCTGTATAACCGTAACTTTCAAGATAGGCATTTTGCGATGCATAGGTAGTTGCAGCAACACTGAGCGGTACTACTCCGCATCCAGCGATATCTACAAGTGCAAGCGGAAAAATCATCTTAGAAGGACTTACATTAAAATCATCACAACAACATACTGCCAATGGTCCAATGATAGCAAATGCCGTTGTAGGAAGAAGTCCAAGGTTGACAAGCGCAAATGTCAAAATCGCATATCCCGCAAGCATGACAGTAAATCTACCACCACTTACTTTATATACAAGTTGAGTTACTTTCTTTACAGCCTGAGTTCTGCTAAAACCTGCGGCTATAATAAACATACATATGATTTGAATCGAATTAGACGTGAGAATATCCGCCACTATAGTTTTTGACGGCAATATACCAGTTATATCAATCATAAGAATTGCCATCATAGCAACTGCGCCGTTGGATATTTTGAATTTTTTTCCAAACACATAGCCCAACATCATAAATATCAAAATCGCCAGACATAGTATCATTTGAATAGTCATTATTACTTGTTCTCCTTTTTCTTTTTTAATCGCATGCAGGTTTTTGTACAAGTCAAGACTGCCTTTAAATATTATTTTTGGTACCTTTGATGAGATTATTCTAATTAGTCGTACCTCAATGTGTCCAATATCACATAACGTGAAACTCATAGCTATTTGGCATGAGTTTGCACCTGATTGTATACATTTTTTTGTACAGAAAAGCTCGCTACTTTGTAGCGAGCTTTTCATGTCATCTGGAGTCTACTGCATAAAAATGGCCTTTACCACATTAATGAGACGTATATATGACGCTGTATTGTAAAATTCATTTAAACATGTCAAGTATACCTGATAATTTATATTTTGCTCCGGATGTATCAAATAGAGATTCTCTTTCTTGTCAGAACTATTCCAACCATTCTTTTCTACAGGAACAAAAGTACTGGCTATCCCGGACTTAACCATAGCAGCTCTGCTTTGACTGTTTGTAACATCCATTATTTCCAGAGACACCTCATTCTGCTTTAGCATTCTTTCAACTATATTTCTGCTGGAACTACCAGGCGCATTAACCGTGAATGTTTCATTCTTGAGATCTTCAAGACGCAATACAGGGTATTTTATCCCATCCACAAAACAAGCTTTTTTAGCCAGTGGACTCCCTGTACGTAGTCTGACTCCAACACAAACGTCTTGCAGAGGCTCATAATGCATATAATCCTCTCTATCTAATGTTGCAAGGATTACTGCATCCAAAGATTGATCCAACAATCCATATTTCAAACTTTGAGTGTCTCTGGTTTGAATTTGTAATATCTGTTGCGGATTTTCTCTGTAGAATTTTTCTAAAATGGTTCCCGCTAAGCATACTGTTCTCTGATATGTCAATCCCAAAACCAACGTATCTCTCTGTTGTTTAAGCCTTCTTAGTTGTTCTTCAAACCTAGAATGAGATATTACTATATCTCTCGCCATTTCCAAAAAAAGTTCTCCTTCTTTTGTCAACTTGACTGATACTCCCTTAACACGCTTGAACAACGAAATATCATATTCCTTCTCTACTTTTTTTACACACTTGCTAAGCGATGGCTGCGCAACAAAAAGTTTCTCAGCTGCTTTTCCAATACTGCCTGCTTCTGCAATAGACGTAATATATATAATATCCCTTATGTTCATTGATTAAAATCCTCGTTCTTCAGTAATGGCAAATCCGGAAGCTGAAAAGTCTACCTGTTACTGAAAATATTTTAACACAAAACACTCTGATTTACAGAATGAAGCGTACTGAAATATAACTTCAGCGGACTTCCTCCGCAATAGTCCATCCGAGGCATGAGCTATTGCGAAGGAAGTCCGCTGAAGTTATGTTACGATTTATTCACCTTTCAGATGTCTGTCAAAGAACTCCGCGTTTTGATACGGTTTTTATCTATTTCGTACTCATCAGCGTGAGCTCTCCCACATTGGGGTCTGACCCCCTTACAAAATCATTATGTTATTGCATATCGAGATATTCCTTATGTGTCGGCTTCGGATATGCCATATCGATCATGACGAGTTCCTCCGCTGTAAGGTCAATGTTGTCGGCATGAGCATTGGACATAGTATGCTCAGGTTTCGAACTTCTAGGGATTGCAATGGTGTGACCGTTTCTTATGTTCCAGGCAAGCATGATTTCAGGGACAGTAACTCCATGCCTGGCTGCCAGCTCCTGAAGAGTCTTATTCTGGAAAAGACCACGTCTCAGAGAACCAGCCTGAGCCAGCGGACAGTATGACATCAAAGCAACATCATGCTCCACCATCCAGGGAAGAAGTGAAAACTCAATTCCACGTGAACCTGTGTGATAAAGCACCTGATTCACAAGACAGTTTCTTCCCTCAGGAATCCTCCAAAGCTCCTCCATATCATCGATATCAAAATTGGAAACGCCCCATGCCTTAATGAGACCCTCAGCCTTTAACTCTTCAAGTCTTGAAACAGTCTCATATAAAGGATATGAACCTCTCCAGTGATAAAGATAAAGGTCAAGATAATCGACTCCCATACGTGAAAGACTGCCCTTCAGAGCCTGACGCATCCGGCTGCCGCCCGCATTATTGGGAAGTACCTTTGAAACCAGATACAGCTTACTTCTGTCAAGAGTGCTGATAGCCTCTCCCAGCATATCCTCTGCCGCACCGCTTCCGTACATCTCAGCAGTATCGATCAGAGTCATTCCCGCTTCAACACCCTGTCTTATACCCTCTATCTCTCTTTTTCTCTGAAAACGGTTCTCTCCCAGATACCAGGTCCCCTGCCCCAGCGCCGGAACCGTCACCCCATTCGCTAACTTCACTTCGTGCTTCATATTAGACCTCCACCATAAACGCATATTTTTTGCCGTTTATTTCTGACATGCTGATGCACATCTAATCGGCTCCATAGACTTTTTACAGCATAATAAGTAGTATATTTTACCATAACGTGAGAAAAATCAAGGGACGGGTGCCTAGGCTTGCGAGTTGAAAAGACATCCGGTCAGTTATGTACGACCATGACACACGTCAGTGTGACAGGGGCGAACATAACTGACCGGATGTCTTTTCAATCGAGTGGGCCGGCGCACGTCCCTTGATTTTTCGTATTATTTAAATAAGCCCCGCTTCCTTCATAACCTTCTTGAAAAGCTCAAGAGTAGCCTCATTAGTTGTCGGAAGTGACGGCAGGTAAGGATCCCCCACATTCTCGCCGCGGATATTAGCCATATCCTTTGCAGCAACCGGGAATGAAGCCTTATCCATAGCAAGTCTTACAGGATTAAGCTTGAACTGAGCCTCACGTGAACCCTCGAAATCACCTGCTACATACTTCTCATAAACTGCACCGATAAGCTCAGGCATGAAGTTTCCTGCTGTACATACACCGCCAACTGCACCTACACACATTGATGCAAAAAGAAGTGTGTCCTTTCCGCCGAATACCTTGAAGTTCACATCACGGTTTCTGCGAATGCATTCCTCTGTAAGAGTGATATCTCCTGAAGTATCCTTCATACCAACAATGTTAGGGACCGCATGAGCGATCTCTGTTACGAAATCAGCAGTCATACCGTAGCCAACACGGCCGGGGTTATTGTAAAGGAGTACCGGAGTCTCAGGAATAGCCTCAGCTATAGCCTTAAAATGATTGAAAAGCTCGTCATGTGTAGGCTTCAGGAACATTGGCTGAAGAATAGATACACATGCAGCACCGTTTGCTGCTGCCATCTTTGCAAGGCGGATGCACTTCTTTGTATTGATAGCGCCGATACCGAAGTAAACAGGAACTCTTCCTGCGGCCTGATCAACCATGATCTTAAGGCCTCTCTCCATCTCGTCTTCCTCAAGCTGATAGAACTCACCATTAGAACCGAAAGCAAGAATTCCGTGCATTCCACCGTTGATAACATAATCAACCTGCTTACGCATTCCTGCCTCATCGATCTTTTCATCCTTATCGATTACTGTGATGATAGGCACCACTACGCCCTTTATAAAATCTGTATTCATCTATAGACCTTTCCTTAAAAGAATGTCAGCCCATGTTTTTTCAAAAGGGCTGACATTAGACATTTATTTACTTAACGATTGATGTTCCTGAGATTCTCTCGTAGTACTTAACGATATCGTCGTGGTCACATGAACCCTCATCGTGGTTCTTAAGCTCCTGCATAACTTCCATCATATGAGCTGTCATAGGAACAGGCATGTTGATAGCATGTGAAGCATTAAGAGCATTTGTAAGATCCTTAATGTGAAGATCGATTCTGAAACCAGGCTTGTAGTTTCCTGAAAGCATCATAGGAGCCTTAGCATCAAGAACTGTTGAACCTGCAAGGCCGCCGCGGATAGCCTGATATACAAGCTCAGGATCTGTTCCTGCCTTCTTTGCAAATGTAAGAGCCTCTGCAACGATACCGATGTTTGCAGCAACGATCATCTGGTTAGCAAGCTTAGCAACATTACCTGAACCGATAGGTCCAACATAAACTACAGAACCTGCCATAACCATAAGCATGTCATAGTACTTATCAAATGTCTCCTTCTTGCCACCAACCATTACAGAAAGTGTTCCGTCGATAGCCTTTGGCTCTCCACCTGATACAGGAGCATCAAGCATATCTACACCGATCTTCTCAAGATCAGCTGAAATCTTCTTTGACTCAACCGGGTCGATAGATGACATATCGATAAGAACTGACTCACCCTTACGGAAGCCCTCAGCAAGACCCTTCTCGTTAAATACAGCTGCACGAACATGAGGTGAGTTAGGAACCATAGTGATAACTACGTCAGCGAACTCAGCAAGATCCTTACCGCATGTACCGGCCTTAGCACCACAGGCAACAAGATCGTTTACTGCCTCCTGGTTGAAGTCATAAACCATAAGCTCGTGACCGGCCTTTACAAGATTCTTTGCCATCGGGCGTCCCATGATACCAAGTCCAAGAAAACCAACTTTCATTTGTGAAATCCTCACTTTCTTAAATGTATATTTGTTAAATAAAAACCTTTACAACCGAGTCATTTTCAACTCGCAAAGCCATGATATAAAATCGA
The DNA here is from genome assembly GCF_000424445.1 of Oribacterium sp. NK2B42. Lineage (GTDB taxonomy): Bacteria > Bacillota > Clostridia > Lachnospirales > Lachnospiraceae > Oribacterium. The sequence continues at coordinate 42,813 of NZ_KE384189.1, read as the reverse complement.
CGACTTATTCTCAATTTGTAAAATGGCCAAAAATTAATTCAATTATGTTACTTTCGTCAAAAGTAAAAATCTCGTCTCAATCCATTCCATTATATTTCATTAGTATTCATGGAATTTCACCAACATTGCTCATAATCGTAAGCAATACTCTAAGTTTATACTTTTTTTATTTATCATCTGATAGTTTGGAGTATTAGAAGCTCAGAACCGACAGGCATCCATTGTAATCCGTTAAACTACGGCATGAAGTCACATGTTATGAGTCATATTGGCTGTTTTTTTATGATACCCAAGAAAAGTAAAGAAGCCGGTGGGCATCCACCGGCTCCGCGCGAAAGACCTATATATTACTTCATGAGCACTTTCACTTCATGAGTCCTTTCACTTCATGAGCACTTTAACCTGTCTCACTCTCTCATCAATGAAATCAGCCCAAACCGTATCGTCAAGATATGGCTGGCTCTCGTGAGTATAGGTTCCGGCCTTATCCAAAATCTCAATCTGATTCGGATGAGACGGAAGTGCGATATCCACATGAATCTTCTTAATCTTCTCCGCATCATTCAGGAATCTCTCCCTGTGTGCCGGAGTAAGCATCTTGCTAGTCTTGTAGTAGTCATCATTCATGGTATTGGCGCCTACGCCTCCATGCATGGCAACAGTATAAGTCTCGCCTGTCACAGGATTCTTCTCGTCCCAGAAGAAGCTGGTACAGCCCAAGGTGTGTCCCGGTGTAAGCAGAGTTCTGATGGAAATGTCACCAAGCGTGATGGCAACATTATCATCATAATGTCGATCCACCTTTATATGCTGAACGTGCCAGATATCATGAGGCAGCTCAGTTTCCTCCGGATCCTTCTGCATGAATTCATCGTCTTCCTTTGACATGTAGATAGGTGCTCCTGTAAGAGCATGCATTATGGCAGCTCCTCCAAAGTGATCAAGGTGTGCGTGACTTATAAGTATCATCTTGATATCTGTCGGCTTGTGACCAAGCTTATAAATGGAATCCACCAACATATAAGCACTCTCTGCGATTCCCGTATCAAGAAGTATGAGGCCTGCTCCTGTATCTATAAGATATGCACCAACCCAGGTTTGGCCTGCAACATACCAGGTTCTGGGTGACACCTGGAAGGGCTCTACGGCAAGCTTCCAGGGTTCCTCACAAAGTGTTTCCACCGGATGAGGAGTAGGTTTTGAAACTCTAAATGGCATTATTCTTTCCACCTTTCATTATTATTAATTCTTCTTCACATACTTCGCATAAAGCGTTTTAAGTATCGGTGAGAAAATACATGCTATGGCAATAAGGTTGAATACACAGGAAATGGGACGTGTGAAGAAGGTTGCCACTGTCTCGGTATTCTGGAATGCCTTGAGCATGTTGCTCTCCATGGTAGGTCCCAGGATGAATGCAAGGATAAGCGGTGACTGCGGAAGTCCGCCGTATGCCATGAGACATCCGATGACTGCGAAGAAAAGCATCATTCCGCACTTATAAAGGCTTGAAGAATCAACGTAAGCACTGATAAGAGAAACCACGATAAGTGCCGGATACATGTAGTGATAAGGTACCTTCAGAATCTGAGGGAACACTCTCATACCGATGGCCTGGAGGAAGAAACATATAATTGCACAAATCGCAACTACAACGAACATAAGGTAAACGATGTGACCACTGTTCTTAAATACCATTGGTCCCATCTCAAGACCGTGAATAGTAAGTGCACCGATAAGAAGCGCAGTACTTGAATCTCCGGGGATACCGAGAGCTGCCATTGGGATCATGGCACCGCCGATGGAAGCATTGTTGGAAGCCTCAGAAGCCCATACACCCTCAGGGTTACCTGTTCCGAAGGTTTCCGGATGCTTTGAATTGTTCTTTGCAACCGAGTAAGCCACGAGGTTTGAGAGACCTGCTCCCATACCCGGAAGGAAACCGATTCCGAGACCGATAAGGAAGGAACGGCAAATGTTTACGAGATTTTCCTGAATGTCAGAGAACTTGATTCCGATTCCCTTTATCATATTTGTATCTACTTCAGGAAGCGGATCAAAGCCCTTGGCGTGAGCAAGGATCATCATGCTTACACCGAAGATACCGATAAGTACGACTGTCATTCCGAGACCGCCCATAAGGTACATATTGTCAAAAGTAAATCTTGCCTGAGCATCGATAGGTGAGTAACCAACGGATGCAAGGAGAAGTCCGATACATGCACTGGTAAGACCCTTAAGCATATTGCCCTTGGAGATGGCAAGTACCATGGTGATGGCCATGAAGCAGAGGCCGAAATATTCCCATGGACCGATGGCAAAGGCAATGTTTGCTACAGACTGCGCAAGGAAGGCACCGGCGATGGCACTGAAGAAGGTTCCGATAAAGGAAGCTGTCATACCTATGGCAAGAGCTCTTCCTGCCTGACCCTTCTTAGCCATCGGATGGCCGTCAAAACATGTGGCAACCGATGAAGGTGAACCCGGAATACCCAGAAGAACAGAACCGATGAATCCGCCTGAGCATCCCCCGATCCAGAGTGAAAGAAGGAACATGATGGCCGGGCCTGTTTCCATACCATAGGTAAGCGGCATGAAAAGCATTACCGCCATGGTTCCGTTAAGTCCGGGGATGGCACCGAAGATGATGCCGATAACATTACCCACAAGTAAAAGTAAAAGATTTATCGGGTTTGTGACCTGAGTGATTATAAATCCTGCATTCTCAATCATTTCTCATTCCTCCTTAGCCGAAGATGCCCATAGGCAGTTGGTATCCAAAGGCAACCTGATAAGCCAGGAAGATAACCAGCGTTACGGCTGCCGAAAAAATGATCCTTGATACCGGCTTTGTTACGTAGCCCTTTGCATACCATGTGGACAGGCAGTAAAGGTAAATCGGTGTCGAAATAAAGAATCCGATAAACTGCATCGCAAGAATGTATAAAGCGATGGCAGCGATATTGATGATAAGCTTGATCCAGCCCTCTTTTATGAGAAAGGTCTTCTGCTCTTTATCCTTGCAGCCTTCAAGGAAAATGCCTGCACCGCAGATAACGAAACCTACGGCTGCCAGTCCCGGTAATGCTTTCGGTCCGGGATAACTTGCTGTAAACGGAACCTTAAAAGTGCTTATCATTGCAAACACAAATATTCCCAGTGCAACGATCACTGCACCTGTGATCTGATCTCTTGAAACTTTCATTGATGTCCTCCAGGTCAGACACCGTTTGGATTGGATTTGATCCGATACGCATCTGACTCAATTATCAAATTTGGGGTTTTCATTCAAACACATCTTCTGATCTTGTGTATACAGTTTAGTGAACTCATAATTTTTTAGAGTCTTAATGGATTCACACGGACAGTGACTTATACACTCTTAATCAGAATCTTGGCAAAATATTAGCCCACATCCTCACATGGTTCATATGAGCAATGCGGGCTAATGTTTCGATTCAAAACCTTTGTCCTGTATCCGGTCAGGTCCTGAACCTTTATAACGTGACTTGATTATTTCTGAACAAGTCCAAGCTCTTCAACTACAGAGTTGATGTCTGCCTGCTGTTCTGCAAGTTTTTTGGGGCCTTCCTCATATGAAAGGAATTCCATTGCCATACCTGCAGGTTCGAGTACTTCGTTAACAGCATCTGCCTTTGCAGCCTCTGCATATGCATCATAAAGCTTCTTGGCAATGTCCTCGTTCATGTCTTTAGGACCTGCGAAAATGTTGTAGGAAGCCCATGAGCAGTCAATTCCGGACTCGGTCATTGAAGGAACATCAGGAAGAACTGAAGATCTTGCGCCCTCTTCGCCGTTTGTGATAACTGCGAGTGCATTAGCCTTGCCGGACTCAACATACTGCTTAGCCTGGTTAACGTTTACGATGCAGGCATCGATTGTGTTTCCGACAAGAGCTGTAAGCTTCTCTGTATCTGAACCAGCTTCAACATACTTAACCTGAACGCCTGAAGCCTTAGCCATAAGACCTGTGATAACGTGTGTTGTTCCGCCGGTCTCGATACCCATCTTGATCTCTGCTGACTTACCCTTGTTTACGAAATCCTCAATTGTCTTCATATCTGAATCAGCTGAAGTAACAAGAACGTACTGTCCCTTCTCTGTACCCTGGCTTACGCCCCATACCTTGAAGTCGTCATTTGCTGTCTTGTCATAAACCTTTGTAGCTGACTTGATAAGCATTGATGTGTGATACTGAAGGATCTTGGCTCCGTCGCCCTTTGCTGTACGAACTGTCTCCATGGCAACAACTCCGCCGCCATCAGTATTGTTTACGATAGTAACATTGGAACCTGTCTTTGAGGCAACCTCCTGACCAAGGGTTCTTGCCATAACGTCGGTTCCGCCGCCGGCCTTTGCAGGTACCTGAACTTCGATGTTCTTGGGAAGCTCGCTGGAAGCCTTTGCTCCGCCTGATGCGCCGCAGCCCATAAGTGCTGCTGAAATTGCTGCGATTACGATGCCGGTTAATAATGTTTTCTTATTCATCTCATCCTCCTGAATTTAGTGAAGCCTTTCGCATTATAATTTTGTCACGGTGATCGGTTTTGGTGATCATGCCGTATACTCATTTCTTACTGAGAAACGAATTTTATTGGTGATATTTCACAATTACCTGCCTCACTTAAGTGTTGACGTCATTATATTATGCAGTTAAACTAAGTAAAACTTAATCAGAACTGCTTCTAAGACTTAATTATATTAAGTTTACATCCAGGATTAAAAATCAGACTAATCGACTGGTATTTAATAACAAATAAATATCAAGGTCTTTATGCAAGTTGCTTATATATCTATTCTTTTTTATGTTCCTCATGACATGTATAAGCTTTTTGCATAAACCTTTTGCTGCAATTTGTAATTTCAAAGCAAACAAAAAAGATAAGGAAATGAATTGAATGGATCTGAAACCTTTAGAAAATATCATTGCAATTTATAACGAGGAAAGCATAGCAAAAGCGGCTGAAAAGATGTATATGACTCAGTCTGCCCTTAACCAGCAGCTTCTGAAACTTGAAGCTGAGCTTGGTACTCCCCTTTTCGAAAGACGCTATCATAAGCTTATTCCGACTTTTGCAGGTCGTATCTATGTGAATGCCGCAAAAAATGTTTTACAGATAAAAAACGAGACCTATAAGATCATAAGAGACAGTGCCAGGAATTCAGTTGGTGAAATCTCAATCGCCTGCACTCCGGAACGTGGAGCGGCTACATTTTCGGACCTTTATCCTCAGTTTCATCAGGAATATCCGGATTTCAGCATCAAATTTCAGTGCGCAAGAGTTCCCAGAATGGAGCAAATGCTCCTGCATCGTGAAACAGAATATGCTTTTCTGAGTTACTCAAAAGAAAGGCCTCTGAACCCTTCTTTTGAGCATATAGATCTGGCTCCCGAGGATGTGATACTGGGGCTTCCGTCTTCGCATCCTTTGGCTCACCTTGCAGGAAAAGAAAGCTGGAAGACTCTTCCGCTTATAGATCTTAATCTGTTAAAAGATGAGAATTTCATCATGCCTTCCTACGAAACCATGCTCCGTGGAATGCTGGATAAGGTTTTTAGTGAATATAATATTCATCCGAAAATTCTATTTGAGTCAAGCAGCTCTGTTACTATACTCAAAATGGCCATTAACCAGATGGGGCCTGCGTTCTTTCCTCAGTCCTATGTTAACGAGAATTTCCCGCTTGCGTATTTCAGAATCAAGGAGGATCTCAACTGGATGAGGTGTGTGGCCTATCTCAAGGGGACGTATATCACCACGCCTGAGAGGCGGCTCTTTGAGCTTTGGAAACAGGTGATATCAAGTCCGTCTATTATCATGGTATAAATGGTACGGAGCTCGAAATCGGCTGCCCTTCGGGGACGGTTCTCGCCGGTAGGGACGGTTCTCTGCCGGCGAGAACCGTCCCCGATGGCTTCGATGGTGAAAAAATACGGTACCTGATATCACTATCAAGTACCGTATCGATCTACTTATCAAACTATTACAGGAGCTCCTGGTAACCAGGAACGTAGAGGTGTCTTGGAATTCCGTCTACCATTACGGCTCCAACATCACCCTGAATGAGAGGACGAACATATGTGATGAACTCGTTTGTTACATATGTTCCGTCCGGGGTAATCCAGTTTCTCGGAACGAGACGCTCGTCGTTAGCGATCTTGTGAACGTCCTTAACTTCTGTTCCGGCCTGATATGGATCGTCGGAAAGTCTCTGGATAACAACCATCTTTCCGCTGTCGCCTTCGTCTGCGGCCTTCATTGCGGCACCGCCTACCTCGTAAGCTTCAAGGATATCAACTCTGGAAGCACAGTGGCTTGCTGCTCTCTGAAGAGTTGAAAGCTCGATGGAACGGGTCTTGCAGCCGATCTCCTGTGAGAGAACATTGCAGAGATATCTTGCTGTTCCTGTAAGCTGCTTATGTCCGAAGGCATCTACATACTCTGTAGCATTTCCGAGCTCACTGATATAGGTTCCGTCTGCTGTATGGATACCTTCTGAAATAGCTATAACTATCGAACGTTTCTTCTCAAGAAGCTCCCTGCACTTCTGAACAAATGCCGGAACATCAAACGGTAACTCAGGAAGATAGATAGCATCAGGTCCGTCACAGTCCTCACCCTTTGAAAGTGCTGCCGCACCGGTGAGCCAGCCTGCATTTCTTCCCATGATCTCAACAACGATTATCTGTCCCTTGCTGGTCTCAAGGCTCCATCCGTCACGGATGATTTCCTTTACAGAGGTTCCGATGTACTTGGCTGCTGAACCATAGCCCGGTGTGTGATCTGTAAGAGCAAGGTCATTATCAATTGTCTTAGGGCATCCTACAAAGCGAACGTCTGAACCTGTTACGATTGCGTAATCTGAAAGCTTCTTGATGGTATCCATGGAGTCATTACCACCGATATAGATGAAGCAGTCGATTTCGAGGTCTTCGAGGATCTTGAAGATCTTCTCGTAAACTTCCTTGTTCTCATAGATATCTGGAAGCTTGTATCTGCAGGATCCGAGGTAAGCTGACGGAGTTCTCTTCAGAAGCTCTGCATCAAGTCCTGTACGGATATGCTCTGAAAGATCGATATATCTTCCCTCCAGAAGTCCCTGAACACCGTGGATCATTCCGTAAACCTTCTTGTATCCTCTGTCCTTGGCTGTTCTAAAAACTCCAGCCAGAGATGAATTGATGGCTGCTGTAGGACCTCCGGACTGTCCAACTATAACATTTCTCTTTACTTTTTTGCTCATAGGGTATCCCCAACCTTTCCTGCACTCCCCTGGTGCATCTATTTATTGGTACATTATACCATAAAAATCTCCGATTTTGAAAAATAATAGGATATTTTTTCCAATTTTCTCCAAAAAATGAGTCAGATCAGCTCGGAATAAACAGATTAAAGCATGTGCTCCGGGTCGTTTTTTCATAAACAAAAAGACAGGTCAGCCAAATGCCAACCTGCCTGATTATTATATATAGATGATCAAAACTTTGTTTATCAGAAATTAACGTACTGGTTATATGCATCAGGATTTGAGGCTTCTCCCTTTATAGCCTGATACAGCACGGCGTCAGCATTCATCTTATATGGACGAACATAGAAGAGACCGGCGATACCGCAGGTTACTAAAACCAGAAGATTCCAAAGGATAAAGGACCAGTCATAGATGAAGCAGTTCATCTTCTGTCCCTGCATCATTTCCCTTGATTTTCTGAGTGCATCCGGTCCGCTGATGCCAGGGTTTTCGGCAAGGATATAAGGAACCAGTCTGAAGGAGTAGCTGAGTATGACTCCCGGAATGATGAAAGCTATATATCCCAGGCCGATAAACAGATCCTTCAGGAAAATGCCCAGAACATTGTTCTTATAGTTCTGTGAATATCCGTCTCCTATAATCATGGGCTGTGGTCTTCCTGTCTGATTCATCAGGAAGAATTTGCTGCAGCCTACTTCCAAAGGATTTATAACAAGAATCTTTAACACAATTCCAAACACAATTATCACACCAAGCACAGCAAGCACTGCCACCAGTATCTTTGCTGCATCAGGATTATTTTCAAGCTGCTCTTTGATCTGCCCCTGTCTTGATCTGTAGGTTGAACCTGATGCCATAAAGAAGATTGAGTAGATCAAGGATACCAGAACCGAATTCCAGTAATTGTTTTTGAATGCCGCTTTTCCGCGGGCTTTAATCTCTGCTCTGTTCCACATAAAAAATCCCCCTCAGTAATGTAAAAACGTATATTAATATTATCTTCCACTGATAATTGTATCACAAACTATTTCACTCCGCATTTTTCGTTATCACTACCGGCCAGACAGCCACAACGAAGAACCACATCAAAAATCGTGCGATAAAGTGTCCCCAATGGCCGCCAAGGGCTGCAACGATTGTTGCAGGTGCAAAGAACTCTTTCCAGGAAAAAGTGATCAGGAATCCGACAAATCCAAGAATCGGAAGATTCTTTGACCCTACCGGTATTTCGTATTTGATAAAATGTCTTTCAAAATAACTGCCGGCCAAAAAGCCTGTAAATGCGCCGCAGGCTTTAAAAGTGTCATTCATCATCTTGACCGGATCCACCAGAAGCTTACCGTCTACATAATCCATGGGATAAGGCTTCACCATGATATAGATCAATGAAGCTATAACCACCAAAAGACCGATAAAAGACAATCCGTCAAGTATCTTTTCATCACCATCAATTTTCTTAATAGCTTTATCAACTGCGATGATAATGATCAATGTTGAAACGAATCCGACAACAACATCCTGCGGAGTATGAACACCCAGAAAATTCCGCGAGAAACCGGTCAATGCTATGAGAACTCCGCCCAATATGGCAAGCCACCTACGTACATCCTTTTGCCATAAAGTAACGGTTCCGTACACAGCCGTTGCCTCCGTGGTATGCCCGCTGGGGAAAGAGTATCCTGTGGCAGCCACCTTGGAATCTCCAGCCGGTTCGATGAGATCAGAACGTATCCAGGGACGGTATGCACATACTGTCAGTTTGATGATTCCATTCAAAAGTCCCGCCAAACCGAAGGTTGTGATGAACCGATATCCCCATTTCTTATCGACACACCAGAAAATAAAAAACGGCAAAAACGGCATCAGATCCACCGCCACCTTTGATATACCGTTAAAAAACTCATCAAACACTCCGCCGGAAGCATTTCTTAGTTCCTGAAGCCATAACAGATACTGAATATCCATTGATTTCCCTCCTTATAGATGGTCTATTCTATGTGCTTACTTCGACACTTTTCCAAAGGATTATAAACATAAACTATCAGAAACCAATAGGGACGGATACTGACCTCCTCGCCTTTTCCCGTCATCAATTGAAATAGTTTTCACCATTTCGAAAACCAGAAAATAAATGAGTCTTCAATGTCAAGCAATCCTCACAGTGCCGTTTTAGGAAAACAGAAAAAAAGAGTCTTCAATGGCAACTAGCCTTGCTGCTTGAAAGAACATGGAGCGAAAAAATTCCGTCATGGATGAACACGTAAGTGTACATCCATGACGGAATTTTTGAACGTAATGTACTTTCAACGCAGTGGGGCGTTGACATGAAGACTCTTTTTTTCGTCCGCGAAGCCACAGACTCCCGTCAGCATGAAGACTCATTTTTTTCGTCCGCCTTAGAAAACCTATACTCATCTCACGAGACAAGGCTTCTTATGATCATATTTCCATCCGGGAATGAGATACTGCATTGACTTCGCATCATCTCTGTCATGGCTTGGAAGACTGTTGTACAGCTTGTTAGCCTCCATAACCCTCTCCATGTTGAGATGAACTCCGAGGCCCGGTGCCTCAGGAACCTGAAGCTTACCGTCTACGATCTGCGGTGTATCATACAGGAGATTCTGGCCATCCTGCCAGATCCAGTGAGTATCCAGAGGAGCAGGATCACCAACCGCAGCTGCACCAACCTGTGCAAATGCAGCAAGGGTGATATCAAAATGGTTGTTGGAGTGAACACCCCATGTAAGTCCCCAGGAATCCAGTAGCTGTGACATACGGATAGCACCGTCAAAGCCCCAGAAATGAGGATCCGCAAGGATGATATCGCAGGCATTGAGACTTACTGTGTGATAGAACTGACGCCAGTCTGTAGCGATCATGTTCGTAGCCACCTGGAACTGTGTTGCATTCTTAAACTCACGCATTATCTCACGGCTTGAGTAACCTGCCTCAGGACCGCAAGGGTCTTCCATATAGGTAATGACATTATGCATATCCTTACAAAGGTCTATAGCCTCCTTAAGGCTCCATGCGCCGTTAGGGTCAATGTTTATACGCGCATTCGGAAAACGCTTCTTAAGTGCTCTGCAGGCCTCCATTTCATCAGCGCCTGCCAGAACACCGCCCTTAAGCTTAAAGTTCTTGAAGCCATACTTCTCGGTTAGCGCTTCAGCCTCTTCAACGATTCTTTCAGGAGTAAGGATCTCTTCTCTTCTTAAACGGAACCAGGGATCCATACTGCTGCTCTCATCAAGATACTGCATATCTCCTGCAGGAACCTTCTTCTTGTCGGAAACATAGAAAAGGTATCCAAGCATCTCAACCTCTTTACGCTGCTGGCCCTCTCCGAGAAGGTCACACATGGGAACACTGAGATACTGTCCCATAAGGTCAAGCATGGCACACTCGATTGCCCACTCACTCTTTACTACAAACTTAAGCTTTGAAATATCCAGTGTCTGTATGCCCTCTCCGTCATCAGCGGCAGAAGGATTTGCAGCTTTATGGATCTTCTGAAGTATCTGACGGTACTTTGCTATGGGCTGTCCCTCAACCAGCGGTCTTACAGCTTTTAAACATTCGCATGTATAATCGCCTCCGTGGATTTCGCCGATACCCTGATGTCCGGCATTATCCTCAAGGATAACCAGGTTTCTGGTAAAGCATGGAGCATGACATCCTGATAATGTCATCATCATGCTGTCATATCCCGCAACGGGAATCACCTGCATTTTGGTAATAATTGGTGAGTCAGTCATTGTAATCCCCCCTAAAGTCTAAATACGTCAGACTATTAATGATGTGAAGTTCTGACGCTTCATATTTATTTAAATCAGCCAACGAGTAGAGGAAAACTTATCCCTCTACCCGTAATTTTTTTTAATTGCCTGATCACGCAGATAGACCTGCATCAGGTAATCAGATACTATTTTCATTAATCATCTGACCATGCATGGACGCTTGTTATCGAACTTCCATCCCGGAATCAGATACTGCATCCCGATAGCGTCATCACGTGCTCCAAGGCAGTTATCAACGTAAAGCTTGTTAGCCTTCATGATCTGCTCACGGTCAACCTCGATGCCTAGACCTACAGTCTTGTCGATATCATTAATGCATCCGCCTACGATCTGCATAGGGTTCTTTGTAAGGCGCTCTCTGCCTTCCTGCCAGATCCAGTGGGTGTCGATTCCGTTAAGCTTGCCGGGAACCGCAGCTGCACACTGTGCTACCATTGCAAGTGATATATCGAAGTGGTTGTTGGAGTGGCAGCCCCACATAAGACCGAAGTCGTTGCAAAGCTGACCTACACGTACGGATCCTTCCATGGTCCAGAAGTGAGGATCTGCAAGAGGGATATCTACGCTCTTGAGCTGGATGCAGTGTCTCATCTGTCTCCAGTCTGTATCGATCATGTTTGTGGCAGTCGGCATACCTGTCTCCTGCTTGAACTCAGCCATGATCTCACGTCCTGAGAAACCGTTCTCGGCTCCGCATGGATCTTCGATATATGCAAGAACCTTCTTGAGTGCAGGTGCTACACGTACTGCCTCTGCAAGACTCCAGCAGCCGTTAGGATCGAGGTCTACTCTTGCATTAGGGAATGCTTCCTTTATTGCTGTAACAGCCTTAACTTCCTCATCAGGAGTGAGAACACCACCCTTAAGCTTGAAATCCTCAAAGCCGTACTTCTCATGAGTTGCCTTTGCAAGAGCTACGATATGCTCCGGATCCATAGCCTCCTCATGACGTAGTCTGTACCAGTCACAGTCTGAATCAGGCTCTTCCTCGTATGGAAGATCTGTCTTCTTTCTGTCTCCTACATAGAAAAGATATGAAAGGAATCTTACTGACGTTCTCTGGATTCCGTCACCCATAAGGGATGCTGCAGGAACCTCAAGGAACTTGCCCATAAGGTCAAGGAGTGGTGCTTCAATCGCAGTAACTACATGTACACCGGTACGGAGATCGAAGGTCTGGAGACCTCTTACGTCATCCTTTATGTTCTCATCAAGCCATGCTCTTACCTTGTTAAGAGTGTTCTTATAATCTGAAATCTTTGTTCCGATAACAAGATCCTTAACTGCCTCAAGAGCGTTTGTGATCTTCTGTCCGCCCGGAACCTCACCTACACCTTCAACACCGTTTGAATCTGTAAGGATAACGATATTTCTTGTGAAATATGGTGCATGAGCTCCTGAAAGGTTAAGCTCCATACAATCGTGACCTGCAACAGGGAATACTTCCATCTTAGAAATTACTGGAATCATTTTTCTTCTCCTTTTCCATGTGAGAGCAGTATAATGTCTGCTTCTTTTTTATTGTACCTTCCGGTACATCATTTCTAATTTTTTATGGTAAAACCCCGCTGTCGACTTACGTGGTCTTATCTCAACAGTAATTATATATATTGAGCCAGCTCTGCAATGTGAGTAAGCTCAGGGTAGGGATCACGCATCAGCGTTTTCTCATCCGGTTCATATTTAGATGAGAAACCTGCAGCAAGAAATCTGTTTTTTATGAAAACATCTAAAGTATTTTCAGATACAGCTACCCCAATCTTGCCCGGTGTATAATCAGAAAGTGCTTTAACCTTATTCAAAAAGCTGTCATTTGGAAGCCTTGATGATAAAGCATTATCGGCAGATCCATCAGATGCCGCTCTGGACGCTTCAGTATCTCCGGATTCACACGCTGTTATGTATAAATGAAACCGCTTTGGAAATCCTTCCGGAAGTTCGGCCTCTTTGTAACCTGACATGTCAAAAAATGATTTTCTTGCAGCTTCACTCATAAGCTCATCTTCCACGATTACGGCTTTTATACCTGTGGTTTTTGGAAACTCCAGGTGAGACCAGTTTCCGGTACTTACTTCTGCTGCTATTCCCTTATCATTTTTTCTTTCAACAACAGTAATATCAGAAGATGAAATAACTGTATTATCTTTACTGCCCTTTATACTTTTAAAAGCCGCAAAGGTCTTTTCAACAAATGGAAATATATGGGCGCTTTTAACCATGGATTCATCAACAGAAGTACCCTTTTCCTCTATTTCCGAGGCATTGATCTTCTTAAGGGTAGTCAGTGAAATGTTGGCATTTTCACAATTCCTGACGTAATCCTTCTGAAACCTGCGAAATACAAAAAGCTGAAGAAACAGCGCCACAACCAGAAGTGCCAGTGTGATATAAAATTGTTTCAAAACCGAAACTGCCAGTACCATTACCAGTACTGCTATCATCAGATATGCTGTATAGCGAACCTTTTTGTTTTCGCTTTTTAACTCCGAAATGTACTCATTTACTGATTTTGACGTATTCAATTTATCGTCCTCCTTATAAAAAGCCGTTTTACATTCTTTATCGGAATGTAATAATAATCAGCTTTATTTTAACAGGATTTAAGATCATAAAAAGATACTCTTTTCATCATCTTAAACTCTTTTAAAAAGTGAGTGGGAGGGACAGCATCCTCTCCCACTCATTTAGATCTTAGGAGTAAGATTATTTATAAAGAAATTTCAGGGTGATTAAGCATTAGCCTTCTACAGAAGCTGCGATCTCCTTGAATGTCTCAAGGTAAGCCTTGTCATTAGCCTCTGAATCAGCTGCTGAGAGATAGTAAGGATTGATCTGCATGTTCTTGAGATCTTCCTGGCACTTCTCATTGTCAACTACAGCCTTTGTTGTGTTCTCGAACCACGCGATAACAGAAGCATCTGTTCCTGCAGGGAAGTAGAATGAATAGTCACAGTCAGGATATACGAAATCGATTCCCTGCTCCTTAAGTGTAGGAACATCCGGCATAAGCTCTGATCTCTTCTCTGTAGGGATACCTACGCAAAGGAACTGGCCTGCATCGATGTAATCCTTTGTGTTAACGAAGGCACCCGGCATCATGTCAACCTGGCCTGAAAGCATTGCAGTAACCTTATCTGAGTTTGATCCAACGTCTACGAGATCAAGGTCGATACCTGCAATCTGCTCGAACTTAAGGAACTCATAGTATGTATAAGCACCAACCTCTGTACATGCCTTAAGTGTTCCCGGATTTGCTTTTGCAGCATCAAGGAAGGCATTAAGGTCTGCATACTTCTCAGGATTTACATAGAGACCCTGTGCATCATTCTTTGCAAATGTTGGTCCGAGTGTAAATGCTGTGTAATCATAATCTGTGATACCTGCAACGTTAGCAACGTTTACAAGGTTGTGGCCGTAAAGAACTGTAAGACCATCATTAGCCGCTGAAAGAACCTGGTTAGCTGCTACAGATCCTGAAGCACCTGAAGCGTTAACTACTACGAAGTCAGCACCTGTAGCTTCCTTTGCATACTGTGCGAAGATTCTTGCTGAAAGGTCTGTATCTCCACCTGCACCTGCGGGAAGAACCAGAGAGATAGGTCCTGATGGTGTCCAGTCTGATGATGCTGCTGCAGCATCTCCTGAAGCTGCTGTTGTCTCTGCTGCTGCAGCTGCGGCTGTTGTTTCAGCGGCCTTTGTCTCCTGAGCCTTTGTCTCTGCCGGCTGTGATGAGCCACATGCTGCAAGGCTTAATGCCATTCCACCTGCAAGTACTGCTGATAAGATTCTTTTTTTCATAGTTTTTCTCCTTTTGGGCTTTGCCCTTGATGTTTAGGTGCGTGTTACCTCACCTTTATTTACTCTTCCTTTAGGGAAGATATTTACTTAGGTTACGTTGATTCGAATGTATAAAAGTTCTTTTTAATTCCCGGATCAACCAAAGTCTGTGCATTGATCCGGTTATTTGTTTTTATGCTTTTGCCGCTGCCTTCTTCTGCTGTGCTGCTTTTACCTCTTTAAATACTGACCAGATAAGTACGCCGCAGGCTACGAACCAGAAGAAATCGAAGATCGGATGTGTAAAGAAAGCACCGAAGCTCTTGTAGCTCATGATACCTCTTCTCAGGTAAGTCTCTGTCATTGAACCTACCAGGAAACAAAGAACGAATGGTGTGGTCGGAAGCTTGAACTTGTGGTAAATATATCCGACGATACCGAATACGATGATTGACTGTACATCAAATACTCTGTTGTTTGTTGCATAAGCACCAACTGCGCAAAGTACAAGGATAAGAGGCATAAGGATGTGCTTTGGAACCTTAAGTACCTGTACGAATGCCTTGATACATGTCCATTCAACTACCAGCATGATAAGGTCGCAGACCATACATGCAGCGAAAATACCGTATACAACGTCTGCATTCTTTACGAAGAGAAGCGGACCTGCCGAAAGCCCGTGAATAAGGAAACCACCGAGCATCATAGCGGTAACACCGTCACCCGGGATACCAAGAACCAGAAGCGGAATCATTGCACCACCGATGGTAGCATTGTTGGCACACTCTGTAGCTACGATACCTTCAGGCTCGCCCTGTCCGAAGGTCTCAGGATGCTTACTCATGTTCTTTGCTGTTACGTATGAAAGCATACCTGAGGTTGAACCGCCGATACCGGGAAGGATACCGATACCGGTACCGATAATGGCTGATCTCAAAGCTCCCGGGAGCCATGAAATAAATTCCTTCATTGAGAAGCCGAAGCCCTTAACCTTTGTTACAGGGATTGTCTGAACGCCCTTGGCATTCATCTCCTCTGCCGAAATAAGGATATCTGCTACGGCGAAAATTCCGATAAGTGTTGTAAGCTGGTTGAAACCTGCCAGGAGATCCTGATTTCCAAATATGAATCTCGGAGTTCCGTCGATAGGTGCCATACCTACGAAGCAGAATACAAGTCCGAAGAGACCTGCCAGGAGACCCTTTACCATGTTCCCTGAGGAAAGGATCGCCACCATGGTAAGTGCGAAGAAGCAGATACCGAAGTTCTCAACCGGTGTGAACTTGAGGGCTACATCCGCAAGCATAGGCGCGAAGAAGGAAAGGATGAAGAATGAGAAAAGTGATCCAAGGAAGGAGAACACGATTCCGATTCCGAGTGCTCTCATGGCCTCGCCCTTCTGAGCCATTGGGTAACCGTCAAAGGTTGTTGCTATGGATGATGCTGTACCCGGCATGTTGAGAAGTATTGCCGAGATAAGACCACCGGAGATACCTCCGATATAAACCGCAACCAGGACGTTCATACCAAGTGAAGCTTCCATTGTGAAAGTAAGAGGAAGCATCAGGGCAACCGCCATGGATGCTGAAAGACCCGGGATGGATCCGAATACGATACCGATTGCTACACCGGCAACCATAAATGCTATTGAAATCGGCTGGCAGACACCAAGGAAAGCAGCTCCTAACTGTGCTAATGCATTCATTTTGAACCCTCCTTAATTAAAATGCCAGGATTCCGCCGGGAAGAACGATCTTGAAGCCGTAACGGAAAAGGAAATAAACAACTACTGTGAATACTACATCGATGATCGCGTACTGGATGAGATCCTTTTTGGTTCTCTTATTATCAGGAGCCAGGATGTAGATCTGAATGATGAGATAAACCAGTGTGCTTACGATGAAGCCTACAGGCTTAAGAATGTTAACATAGATGATGGCAGATACAAGACTTCCGAGAACTCTCTTATAGTCCGATGTATCCTTGAAGCCTGAAGCCTCAAGCTCAGCTGCATTGGCCTTGAAACCTGCAAAGGTCTGAACCAAAAGGATGCCTGCAAGAATCAGGATGATAGCTCCTACTAAGGTTGGCATGAAGTCCGGTCCGATCTCCATGACCTTGGATTTCGGAAGAGCCTTTGCTCCGATGATAAGAGCGATGCCCAGAACTGCGTAAAAGATGCCGACAACGAAGTCGCCATATTTTTTAAAGAACATTTAAGTTCCCCCTTTCTTTACCGGTGACCCGGATGTTCTGCCATTCAGCAGAAAGTTTATCTTTCATAAGATTTGAAATCTTATTCAATTCGATAATAAATTCGGAAGGAATTTCCTTATCTGTTGTAATATTAGAATAACTGATGTGAAACCTCATGTAAAACTCGTAATTCTAATGCAAAATTAAGCAAAACTTATGCATAACACGTTAACCATAAGTTTTACTTTCAGTTTAACTAATGGATACATTAGCAAATCTAATGTTAATAATTTGACACAAAGTTATATTAATGCAAATTTTTGTAATTAATACTTTGTTCCAAGATTTTTCAACAAAAAAAGGATAACGAAACTTATGGGAGTTTTCGCTATCCTAATCTTTGAAATCCACGGGGGACGATTCTCGCCTGCGAGAACCATCCCCCGTGGATTTCTTTAAACGGAAAATCTGATAAATTGTCAAAGGCTCTATTATCTGATCATCTTATCATGCATGGACGCTTGTTATCGAACTTCCATCCCGGAATGAGATACTGCATTCCGATGGCATCATCACGTGCGCCGAGGCAATTGTCGACGTAAAGCTTGTTTGCCTTCATGATCTGCTCACGGTCAACCTCGATCCCGAGACCTACAGTCTTGTCGATATCATTAATGCATCCGCCTACGATCTGCATAGGGTTCTTTGTGAGGCGCTCTCTGCCTTCCTGCCAGATCCAGTGTGTGTCGATTCCGTTAAGCTTGCCCGGTACTGCAGCTGCGCACTGTGCTACCATTGCAAGTGAGATATCGAAGTGGTTGTTGGAGTGGCAGCCCCACATAAGACCGAAGTCATTGCAAAGCTGACCTACACGTACGGAACCCTCCATTGTCCAGAAGTGAGGATCTGCAAGAGGGATGTCTACGCTTTTGAGCTGGATGCAGTGTCTCATCTGTCTCCAGTCTGTATCGATCATATTTGTGGCAGTAGGCATACCTGTCTCCTGCTTGAACTCAGCCATGATCTCACGTCCTGAGAAACCGTTCTCGGCTCCGCAGGGATCCTCAATGTATGCAAGAACCTTCTTGAGTGCAGGTGCAACACGTACAGCCTCTGCAAGGCTCCAGCAGCCGTTAGGGTCAAGGTCTACTCTTGCATTAGGGAATGCTTCCTTTATTGCTGTAACAGCCTTAACTTCCTCATCAGGAGTGAGAACACCACCCTTAAGCTTGAAATCCTCAAAGCCGTACTTCTCATGAGTTGCCTTTGCAAGAGCTACGATATGCTCCGGATCCATAGCCTCCTCATGACGGAGTCTGTACCAGTCACAGTCTGAATCAGGCTCTTCCTCATAAGGAAGGTCTGTCTTCTTTCTGTCTCCTACATAGAAAAGATATGAAAGGAATCTTACAGATGTTCTCTGGATTCCGTCACCCATAAGGGATGCTGCGGGAACCTCCAGGAACTTGCCCATAAGGTCAAGGAGAGGTGCCTCTATAGCAGTTACTACATGCACACCGGTACGAAGATCGAAGGTCTGAAGACCTCTTACGTCATCTTTTATATTCTCATCAAGCCATGCTCTTACCTTGTTAAGTGTGTTCTTATAATCAGAAATCTTTGTTCCTATAACCAGATCCTTTACTGCCTCAAGCGCGTTTGTGATCTTCTGTCCGCCGGGAACCTCACCTACACCTTCAACACCGTTTGAATCTGTAAGGATAACTATATTTCTTGTGAAGTATGGTGCGTGAGCTCCTGAAAGGTTAAGCTCCATACAATCGTGACCTGCTACAGGGAATACTTCCATTTTTGTTATTGTTGGAATCATTTTTTCTCTCCTTATCTATCTCTATAACCTTGCGTTTGTTTCACGCTTATTTCTATGACTGAAGTTTATTCCGATGTGAATGCTAAGTAAAACACATATAACTGAGAGATGACTAAGTAAAACTTCTTGAAGTTGGTGTATTGCTAAGTTTTGCTCATAAATGTAGAATACTCTTATATAGGAAATACGGATCGGAGGATATATGGATTTCAGAATCTGTGAATACATTGTTGAAATTGAAAAAGAAGAAAATATCACCAAAGCGGCCAGGAATCTTTTCATCTCCCAGTCAGCTTTGAATCAGCAATTACTGAAACTGGAAAAGGATCTGGGCACCCAGCTTTTCTTCCGCTCAAGGACAGACTGGCATCCTACGGAAGCCGGGAAGATATATCTTGAAGGAGCAAAAAAAGCTCTTCTTATCAAGCGGGAAACCTATAAAAAGATACATGATATCGCCCATACCGGAGAGTCAGATCTTAAAATTGGGCTTACTACCGGAAGAGGAATCCATATGTTCACTTCAATTTACCCGGATCTCCATTCAAAGTTCCCTGACCTAATAATTACACCCATTGAAATGGGATTGTTCAAACAGACAGAAGCTCTGGCAAGCGGCGAGATAGACATTGGCTTTGTAACGTTAAGAGACGACCAGCGTGGCAACTTTGATTATACCCTTGTAGGTAAAGAAGAAATGATCGTTCTGGTTCCCGCCATGCATCCTATGTGCGGGGATTACAGTATGGATAATGGGCAACTCCCCATCATCAATCTAAAGAGCCTTGAATTTGAGCCCTTTACTCTCATGTCATCAAAATCCAGTAACCGTCAAATTGTTGATGACATTTTCAGCCGAAACGGATTTATACCCACCATACTGATGGAAACCAACAACACTGCAAGTATTCCCTCCCTGGTTGAGACTTCCCTTTGCTGCGCTATAATCCCACGATACTATGCGGATACTCAAAGCGAAAAATACAGGTGCTTCGCCCTTCCAAGCCACCCCTCCTGGGATCTATGCGTAGCAACCCGTAAAGGTTCCTATCTCACCGACGCCGAGAAGGAATTTATAAAACTCGCAAAGGAATATTGGTTAAGACATCTGATCCCCGTACAGACAAACTGAACTGTTACAAATAGGCTATATAGATCATGTTAATCCATGTAGTGTGTATTGACTAAGATAAACGTGAATGCTATCATTTTAATTGAAAAAAGGTGCTACCGGTAGACGGTTAGCCCACAGACATTTTGGTTAAAAGTAACCGTTCAGTTTCCTAGGCTGAGGGCGGTTACTTTTTTGTCATCTTGCAAACTAAGTCAAATATTATATATAATAAACACCCGGAAGTAAGATATCCTGTATCTCACTTCCGGGTGTGATCATCTTTTATTCTAGGTTATCGGAGCCGGATTGAATACGCAGAGGTCGTTTGCAAAACCGTACTGCTCGGTGTATGGCTTCTTGATGCCTGATGCAACATCAAGGATAAAATCCAGAAGCTCTTCGCCCTGCTCTGCGATGGTCTTGTCGCCTACTGCCGCAGGACCTGCATTGAAATCAATGATATCAAACCACTGATCCTTCATCTCGTTTCTGGAGCAAAGCTTGATAACCGGTGCAGCAGCAAGACCGTAAGGTGTGCCGCGGCCTGTCATAAATACTTCAAGACCCATTCCGGATGCAAGCTGTGAAGGACCGCATACGAGATCTGACGCAGGTGTTGCCGCAAAAATCTCACCATGTTTTGTTGGACGGTCTCCGGGTGAAAGGACCTCAACAATTGGTGATGAGCCGGACTTGGCGATGGATCCCATGGACTTCTCGATGATATTGGAAAGACCACCCTTCTTGTTACCCGGTGTGGTATTGGCCCCACGGTCAACTCCGCCGTTTCTCAGGTAGCTGTCGTACCACTTCATTTCCTCTACAAGTCTCTTGCCGACTTCTTCATTTATACATCTCTCAGCTATAAACTGAACTCCGTCTCTTACCTCAGTTACCTCTGAGAACATAACTGTTCCGCCGCCGGAAACTATGAGATCTGCCGCATAGCCGGCTGTAGGATTAGCTGTGATTCCTGAGAATGCATCCGAACCTCCGCACTGCATACCAACCAGAAGATCTGACAAAGGAAGCTCCTCTCTCTTTCTTTCATTAAGGATCTTAAGCTTCTTTTCCGCCATTTCAATGATGGCATCCATCATAGCCTGATAACCTTTGTGTTCCTGGAGGACAACAACATTATCCTTATTGTTAAGCTCAGGCCACCACTCACAGAAACGGTCAACTGTGAACTTCTCGCAGCCGAGACCTACAAGCATAAATACACCGCCGAAATTCGGGTGCATGGCAATGTTTCTGATAATCTTCTGTGGAATGTAGGCATCGGGTGCATCAATGGCAACACCGCAGCCGTAGGGATGATTGATAGCCACAACGTCGTCAACATTAGGATACTTGGGAAGGATCTCAGCCTTGATCTTTTTAATGGCAACGTTGAGAACTCCGGCAACGCACTGTACTGTGGTGTTGATGCCGAGAATGTTTCTGGTTCCGGCATAGAAACCGTTAGGATTCTTATATCCCATCCAGGTAGTTCTCTTGGGCTTCGGAAGATCTGTCCTTAGGTTTGTGGCAAACTTCATGCTGTCAAGATCCGGGGCCGGAGCCATAATGAGATTTTTCTCATTTACCCATCCGCCAACGGGTATATCCTCTGATGTAGTTCCGAGGCAGACACCGTATCTTATAACCTCAGTGCCTTTCTTTAATTCCTTTAATGCTATTTTATGTGCCTGAGGAATATCAACCGCAGTTACAACACCCGGCATAACCTCTGTTCCCTTAGGCAGGTCATTAATTGCAATGGCAACATTATCCTTTTCTGTTATCTGGATACATAATCTTTTGGCCATATGAACCTCCGTATCTATTAACATTTACAAAACTTTTCGTTCCGTGTAGAATAAGTATAATTTCATCGATAAGATAAGTAAAATTAATTAATGTGAATCTTCTATAAGTTTTGCTAATTTGCAATCAGTGGCCGCTCTACCTGAAATCTGTATACCTGATATCAGGATATAACGGCTCTCATCGAGGAGATAATGGATACTAAATTAATTGAGTATATAATCAAGATAGCCGATGAAGGCTCCATAACAAAAGCGGCTGAGAAGCTTTTCATCACTCAGTCAGCATTATCGCAGCAGCTTCAGAAGCTGGAGAAGGAAGTCGGGACTCCCCTTTTTGTCAGAAGCAAAGCTGCCTGGGCACCAACCCCTGAAGGTCAGATATACTTGGATAATGCAAGGGAAATGCTTAGGATCAAGCAAAAGACCTACACCATCATTGCCGATATGGTTAATAAGCACAATGGCTATCTCTCCGTAGGTATGACTCCGGGAAGAGGCTTCGATATGTTTTCCTATGTTTATCCCATATTCCATGATAAGTATCCTGAATTCACCGTGGAACCTCGTGAATTAAGTGTTAAACAGCAGCAGGATGCCGTTCATAAGGGAGAACTGGACATAGGCTTCGTTACTCTGACAGACGCGCAAAAGACCGCTGACGAATATATCGATCTTTTCAAGGAAGAAATATATCTCGCCTTACCTGCGGATTATCCACTCAGTAAAGAATATCTTCAGTCAGATGACAAGTATCCTACGGTTCCGCTTACTGCTTTACAATATGAGCCCTTTGTTATGATGTACAAAGAATCCACCATCCGTAAGATGGTGGATCAGATATTCCGTGATGCAGGTTTCGCTCCTACCGTCCTTTTCGAAACGTCAAGTAATATGACTATTCTTTCGATGATAAAAGCACGACTTGCCTGCGGCCTCCTGCCTTATCATTATGTGAAACAGAAGCCTGATGGTATATTGTTCTGCAGACTTCCCTTCAGGCCAACCTGGAAAGTATGCGTGACTTATCAGAAGAATGCTTACCTTAGCAAGGCCGCAAAGGATTTCATCGATCTGGTAACGGAGTTCTGGACGAAGGAATAAACGCCATAAAACTTAAGCCGGAGCGCATCCATTTTATAATGATACGCTCCGGCTTAAATTTTACCTGGATTTTCTACAACTCCGGCAGACAGCAGATATCATTTTAGCTATTTTCAAAACCGCTTACGATTTTTTATCTTGCCACTTCGTAATAGCGGATACGAAGGCCTTCCTCCACTCTCATTCCTTCTCCGATAAACTGGTTAGTATGAAGATATGCTGCAAGCTTTTTAGAGTCTGTAATGAATTTAGGAGTGCTGATCCATGGCTTTGGTCTCTCGCCATTGGTGAACCAGGCATTGTTTTCAAGATAGATATGACAGTCATTTCCATCAGCATCTTTCCCTGTAAGCATATATCTTGCTGACATATGTCTTACCCCTGCCTGATTAGTAACCTGAGTATCTACACCGCAGGGCTCAATGATTCCGTTAAAGATATCACTCTTGACCGTGCCTCCAAAAGGTATCATCTTAACATGGCCTATTTCACTGTCAAGCTCCACGATTTTATCAGGGAATGTTTCAACCATTAGCTCCATTACAAGTTTGCCTTTTTCCATTTTTTCCTCTCTTTCTATATTTATTTTTTTACTTCGAACTACATTTACCCGGCTATTTTACTCCCAAACTTAAGCCAAAGTAAAAGTCACGAAACTACTGCATCAATTATTTTTTCTTATACCAAAGGCATGGGCTCAATTTCGCCCATGCCTTCTTTTCTATTAATCTTTTATTTCCGAAAGCTCTTCCGATGTTGTTTCCCAGATTTCGTACAGCTCTTCCAGTCTCGCATCGTTCTTCTCGTGCTCCTTGTGGAGTTCCATGAGTTTTCCTACATCCGCTGCGATATCCGGATTCTGGTATTCATCATCCAGCACCTGATTTCTTGCTTCAAGCTTCTGTATCTCATCCTCTGTAGATTTGAGTGTTCTCTCAAGTCTCTGAAGATTCTTTTTGAGCTCCTTCTGCTGAAGCCAGTCTGTTTTCTGCCCGGATTCCTGAACGGTCACAGGCTGAACCGGGACTGCACCCTTATTGTCGGCATTGTCAGTTCCTGCAGCTCCGTATCTTCTCACATCCTCTTTCTTTTCGAGGTAGTAGTCATAGTTTCCGATGTAATTGTCAAAGCGGTTCTCAAAAAGCTCCAGTATACGGCTTGAAGTTTTGTTTATGAAATATCGGTCGTGGGATACGTACAGTACGGTTCCCTCATAATTGTTTATGGCATCCTCAAGAACTTCTCTGCCCTGGATATCAAGGTGGTTTGTAGGCTCGTCAAGAATGAGGAAATTGGCATTACTCAGCATAAGCTTTGCAAGTGACACACGTCCCTGTTCTCCACCGCTGAGATCTCCTATACGCTTATATACGTCATCTCCGCGGAACAGAAATGCCGCAAGCACATTACGCACCTTTGTGTTATTGAGATAAGGATACTCATCCTGAATCTCATCAAAGATAGTCTTATCCATATGGAGTACTGCATGCTCCTGATCATAATATCCGATCTCAACATTAGTGCCCAGCTTAAAGGAGCCTGTATCTGCATCCACCTGCTGATTTAAAATCTTCAGAAGCGTTGTCTTTCCGGTTCCGTTGGCGCCGATCACAGCCACATGTTCCCCACGCTTTATCTCAAAAGAAATATTTGAGAACAATGTCTTATCATCAAATGCCTTGCTTAGATCCTTCACGGAAAGAACATCATTTCCTGACTGAACGCTTGGTGTAAGGGCAAGCCTCATCTCATTATCAAGCTCTTCAGGCTTATCAAGAAGTTCTACCTTGGCCAATGCCTTCTCCCTGGACTCTGCTCTCTTTATGGACTTTTCTCTGTTGAACTGTTTAAGCTTATCTATAACCGCCTGCTGGTGCTGTATCTCCTGTTGCTGATTGAGGTAAGCCTTAAGCTCAGCATCACGGATCTGCTTTTTCTTAACGGCATACTCTGAATAATTTCCCTTATACATGCGGGCTTTTCCGTTATCCAGGTCAATGATCTTGGTCACTACGTGATCAAGGAAATATCTGTCGTGGGATACCAGAAGTACGGCTCCGTCATAACGCTTAAGTACTTTTTCCAGCCACTGGATGGATTCGATATCCAGATGGTTTGTGGGCTCATCCAGGATAAGAAGATCCGGCTTATCCTGAAGTATCTCTTCCAGTCTTTTTCTGGTTTTCTGACCACCGGATAGAGTATCGAAATCATCAACGCCGGTTTCGATGTCGGCATGCTGCTGAGCCAGATAACCTATCTTTTTGTCTTTTGAAAAGGCAATGACAGTTTCGGAATCGTCAGGTTCCTCCACTCCCAATATACAACGAATAAGCGTCGTCTTGCCGGAACCGTTGATTCCGACAATCGCCGCTTTTTCTTTATCCTCAAGATGGAAGGTTACGCCTTTGAGGATCTGTTTTCCTACATAAGTTTTATTTAAATTTGCAACATTCAGTATCATAGCTCAGTTAGTATATCCGAAAGTTTGAAATGGTGCAAGGGGGTCCGAGCCGGAGGGTAGCCATTGTAATGCGAGTCGCTGCAGCGGAAAAATCTATAAGAGCCCCCCTAAGAACCACTAGGCCCTCGTCAATGTCAGATATTTTCTTTATGAAAAATCTGACTTGGCGAGGGAGCTAAGGAAAAAGGAACCAAGTGGTTCTAAGGGGGTCTCTTATGATTTTTCTCGTCGCAGCTCAACGCATTACAATGGCTGCCCTCCGGCTCGGACCTTCAAATGCCACTACTTTACTTGTTTTGCGGAACGCCTTTCATGGAAAGGGATATCTTTTTACGATCTTTGTCAACGGAAAGGACTTTTACGTTTACGATGTCTCCAACCTTCACTACGTCAAGGGGGTGCTTGACGAATTTGTCGGCGATCTGGGAGATGTGTACGAGGCCGTCCTGATGAACTCCGATATCTACGAAGGCACCGAAGTCGATGACGTTACGGACTGTTCCGGCAAGTACCATTCCGGGAGTGAGGTCATCGAAATCAAGGACATCGGATCTTAATACAGGAGCAGGTACATCCTCACGGGGATCACGACCAGGCTTGGCAAGTTCCTTTACTATATCCTGAAGGGTATATTCTCCGACGCTCATCTTCTTTGCAAGCTCCGGTATAGATGCCTTTGCCTCTTTGAGTTTTTTCTCAATGTCTCTGGTATTACCGTTCTTAACGTCTTCGGCGGTAAATCCCAAAAGCTTCAAAAGTTCTTTGGCTGCTTCGTAACTTTCCGGATGAACCGAAGTCATATCCAGAACATCTTCACCGTCACGGATGCGGAGGAAACCGGCACACTGCTCATAGGCTTTTGGTCCAAGCTTGGGAACCTTCAGAAGATCTTTTCTGGAAGTGAAAGCACCGTTCTCTTCACGATATGCAACGATATTCTTTGCGATATTCTTGTTTACACCTGAAACATACTCAAGGAGTGAGAATGAAGCTGTATTGACATCTACACCTACCTTGTTTACACAGTCTTCCACAACGTTTCCGAGCTGCTCTCCAAGCTTTGACTGGTTCATATCGTGCTGATACTGGCCGACACCGATGGACTTGGGATCGATCTTAACAAGCTCTGCCAGAGGATCCTGTAAACGTCTCGCCATGGAGGTTGCGGATCTCTGTCCAACGTCAAAATTCGGGAACTCTTCCGTAGCAAGCTTTGATGCGGAATAAACTGAAGCTCCGGCTTCGTTTACGATTACATATTTCACAGGCAGCTTACTCTTCTTTATGAAATCAGCTATGATCTGCTCTGATTCTCTGGAAGCTGTTCCGTTTCCCAGAGATATGATATCAACATTATACTTTCGGATAAGTCCTTCGATAACGTGCATAGCCTCAGCCACCTTATTCTGAGGTGCTGTAGGGAATATAACTGTTGTATCAAGAACCTTTCCGGTGGGATCAACAACAGAAATCTTACAGCCGGTTCTGAAAGCAGGATCCCATCCAAGAACAGTCTTTCCGATTATAGGCGGCTGCATGAGAAGCTGACCCAGATTCTCGCCAAATACCTTTATGGCTCCGTCTTCAGCCTTTTCTGTAAGATCATTTCGTATCTCTGTCTCAATTGACGGACTTATCAGTCTCTTATATGCATCTATTGCTGTCTCTTCAAGATAAGGTGTTGTTTCCTTATTCCTTCCGGCACCTATATGGCGCTTCATGAAACTGATTATCTCCTCCTCGGGAGCCTCGATCTTAACTGTAAGGATCTTTTCACTTTCTCCTCTGTTAAGAGCAAGGATACGATGGCCCGGAATCTTTTTAATGGGTTCCTGATAATCATAATAGTTGTCATATACTGTTTTCTCTTCAGCCTGAGCCTTGGTCTTTGCGGAAGACACTATGAGACCTTCGGCATAGGTCTTTTTACGTATCCACTCTCTGAGACTTGCACTGTCTGCCAATGTCTCCGCGATGATATCTTCTGCACCTGCAATTGCAGTCTTGGCATCCGGAACTTCCTTTTCTTCGTTCACATACTTAAGAGCTTCCTCTGTAACAGGAACAGTTGATCTTCCTGAGAAAATAAATACAGCCAGAGGCTCAAGACCTCTTTCCTTAGCGATCATAGCTCTGGTGCGGCGCTTCGGTTTATAAGGACGATAGATATCCTCCAGTTTTACCGCGGTCTCAGCTTCGTCGATCTGCTTTCTGAGTTCGTCAGTAAGTTTACCCTGCTCTTCTATGGAAGCAAGAATAGTATTCTTTCTGTCCTCCAGGTTACGGAGATATTTTAAACGCTCATCAAAAGTACGGAGAACATCATCGTGCATTGCACCCGTTGCTTCCTTACGATAACGGGCTATGAAAGGGATGGTATTCCCCTCATCTATAAGTTTGATCACAGCTTCAGTCTGTGTCTTTTTGATTCCCAGTTCTTTGGTAATGATTTCAACAATATCCATATAAATCTCCATTCCGCCGTCTTTGTTCGGCGGTACAAATAGTGATGAAAACTATTTTTCACACTAAATTCCTCTAAAAGCTTTTTAAAAAATCCCGATTATTATATCATGATAGCAGGCACAAAATAAACTAATCCTTTCCTAAAACCGGCAATGATTCTGCATGAAAATTTAACAGGTCAGCTAAGTTAAAGGGATTACAAACCTCATGCCCCTGCTAAACTGTTTTATGGAAAATATCAGATAAAGGAGATAACCTATGGATACTATCGATATAAAAGAACGCCGTTTTGCACCTGCCATTGAAGCTATAAATGATCTTCTGAGTGATGAAGAATA
Source organism: Oribacterium sp. NK2B42 (assembly GCF_000424445.1). Taxonomy (GTDB): domain Bacteria; phylum Bacillota; class Clostridia; order Lachnospirales; family Lachnospiraceae; genus Oribacterium. Next base: position 14,640 of record NZ_KE384189.1, on the reverse strand, counting down.
TATGGATGAAGAAGTAATACTTATCGCCATAGACGGCCGATCAGGCAGCGGAAAAACACGACTTGCTGCTTTCCTTGCCGAAAAATATGATGCCAATGTCTTTCACATGGATGATTTTTTCCTGCAGGAATCACAGCGTACACCGGAACGTATGGCCGAAATCGGTGGCAATGTAGATTACGAAAGATTCCGTGAAGAAGTCCTTATTCCCTTATGGTACGGCGATGATGTGGTCTACCGTCCGTTTAACTGTAAAACCATGGTTATCGAAAAAGAAAAGGAACAGGTCATTAAACATAAACGCATCAACATCATAGAAGGTTCCTACAGCCTGCATCCCTACTTTGGAGAACCCTATCAGTTAAAAATCTTCTGCGACATAGATCCTGAGAACCAGATAGCCAACATTACTGCCCGTATAAGCGATGATCCCGAAATGCTTTCAAAATTCAAAGATATCTGGATTCCAAAAGAAAACGAATATTTCGAGAAAAACAAAACATCCGAAAACTCCGACGTCTATATAGACTGGAATGATTGAAATTAACAAGTGATGCGCAAAGTGTATTGTTTCCTACACCAAGCGCATCACTATTTTATTGTTTTCAATCACTGTTTATCTGGAAGTTGCCTGCAATTAAATAGCTGTAAACTTAGTAAAACTCTACCTACTAAGATCAGAATTATGTGACAGCAATATAACCAATCAACTGTATCGAAAATGATCATGAATAAAGCTTCTGTTCTACCAACTTATATATGCGTCTGTAATATCTCGCCCTGTGGCGCTGTCTCTCTATCTCCCTGTCAATCTGATAAAAAAGATAAACACTCCCAAGGCTTATCCCATATCCAAGATATCGAACTTCCCTAAACTCACAAAGAGATGCTATAAGGCCCAGCACTAATAAAAATCCAACTACAAACTGAAATGTTCTGATATTGATCCTCATGTCATGATCCCCCTTATGTCTTTGAAAACCTCAGCCAATCAGTACCCTTACTGAAGGCCTTCAATCTGCAAAACCCGATGCCATCCCTCTGACAACATACACAGTATAACACTGTACAAACGTTTTGTAAACAGCCGTTCTCAAAATATTTGTTTCGTGAATACCTGTTCCGCAAATCATTGTTTGTTTTTTACTACAAGAAAATAATAACCAATCACCTAAACAAAAAAATGTACATAGAAATTCCACCGGGGACGGTTTTCGCCGGCGAGAACCGTCCCCGGTGCGTATGGGCTATCGTAACGTGAAGAAAATGCAAGGGATGTCTGCCTAGGCTTGCGAGTTGAAAGAACAACAGGCTTTATATGTACGTCGCAGATGCACGTCAGTGCAGCTGAGGCGAACATATAAAGCCTGTTGTTCTTTCAATCTCGTGGGCCGGCGGACATCCCTTGCATTTTCTGTACCATTTCAACGCCGTGGGCCGTCACGCATCCCTTGCATTTTCTGTACCATTTCAAAATCCCCCCGGAAGCCATAACTTCCGGAGGGCCATATAGTAAATTCAGATTGTTATTAATCAACATCCTTCTTGAGGATTCCAAGAAGTGCACATGTTACTGCAGAACCTGCAAGCCATGCAACGATATACATTACAGGGTTACCAACAGTTGCGAAAACGAAGATTCCGCCGTGAGGAGCTCTGAGTGTGCATCCGAAGAGAGCTGAAAGAAGTCCTGCTACACCGGCGCCTGCCATAGTTGCAGGGATAACATGTCCCGGATCAGCAGCTGCAAATGGGATAGCACCCTCTGTGATGAAAGAAGCACCCATGATGATATTTGTGATCCATGATGACTTCTCTGCTGCTGTAAACTTCTTAGGGAAAAGCTTACAAGCAAGAGCGATACCTACAGGAGGAACCATACCGCCGGCCATAACTGCTGCCATAGAGATAAATGCTGCACTCTCAAGTGAAGGATCAACAGCTGCCTGAGCAAGCATACCTGAACCGAAAACGTAAGCTGCCTTGTTGATTGGGCCACCCATATCGATAGCCATCATAGCACCGAGGAGAAGACCAAGGAGCCATATCTGTCCGCTTGCGTAGATACCGTTAAGAGCTGCAGAAAGTGCTGTATTGATGAAGCCTATGATCGGGTTGAAGATGAAGCACATCAGCACACCTACGATAAAGATACCGCAAAGTGGATAGATGAGGATCGGACGGATACCTGCAAGTGACTCAGGAAGCTTCTCTGTAGATTTCTTAAGCCAGTTAACAACATAACCTGAAAGGAAACCGATTACGATACCGCCAAGGAAACCAGATACAGTATTTACACCGTCTGCTGAGAATGCAAACTTGGAAATAAACTGACCAAAAGCACCTGTGTTGCTGCCGAGACTTGTCCAGGTATCCACAAATCCCGAGAGAGCTGCATTACCGGAAGCTGCAAGCATACCGCCGGTGAAACCAACTGCGAGACCCGGACGATCAGCGATTGAGTATGCAATGTAACCTGAAAGAACAGGAATCATGAGGCCCATAGCCTGTCCGCCAACGTACTTAAGGAATGCTGCAAGAGGTGTGGCTGAACCGAAGCTTCCGCCTGCACTTGCGCCGTAACCTGCAAGGGTATCAACCAGGAATGCTATAGCAACCAGGATACCTCCGCCGATAACGAATGGAAGCATATGTGAAACACCGCTCATAAGGTGTGTATAAGCCTGGTGTCCCATACTGCCCTGAGCCTTGTCCGACTCCTTGCTCTCAGATGCACCTGAGCCTGTGAATACAGGAACTGTTCCGCTCATAGCCTTTTCGATAAGCTCCTTTGGCTTATTGATTCCTTCGGCAACTCTTGCCTCAAGAACCTGCTTGCCTGAGAAACGATCTACAGGAACCTTGGCATCAGCTGCGATGATAACAGCCTTGGCAGCCTTAATCTCGTCAGCAGTGATAATGTTTTTAGCTCCACCGCTTCCACGGGTCTCAACCTTTATCTTAACGCCCATTTCCTTTGCGGCCTTCTCAAGAGCCTCAGCTGCCATATAAGTATGAGCAATACCTGTAGGACATGAAGTAACCGCAAGAATCTCGTAGCCGTCGCTCGGTGCAGCTGCAGAAGCCTTGGCAGCCTCCTCTGCATCCTTTGCATCCTCTGCCTTCTCAATGATATTGAGGAACTCCTCAGGGCTCTTTGCAGCACGAAGATCGCTTACAAATTTCTCGTCCATAAGTAAAGTAGAAAGACGTGAAAGAACATCGAGATGAACATTATCCTTTGTATTTGGTGCGGCAATAAGGAAAATCAGATTAACGGGATTTCCGTCAAGGGCATCATATTCAACTCCCTCAGGAAGAACCATTGCAGCAAGTCCCGGCTCCTTAACAGAATCAGACTTGCAGTGAGGAATAGCGATTCCTTCGCCGATTCCGGTTGTTGACTCCTCTTCACGTGCGAAAACGCCCTTCTTGTAAACCTCTTTGTCTGTGAGGTTTCCGCGCTTCTCCATAAGGTCAACCATCTTCTCGATGGCATTTGTCTTGCTTGATGCTATTCCGTTAAGATCAATGCATGACGGGGACAATAAATCTCTTACTCTCATTTTTACACTCCTTCTCCTTCAACTTATATATGACTCTTTGTTGAATTGCTTTAATAACTCTCTTACTTCTTCCTTGGTTGCCAGATTGTCGGAAAAAGCAGAAGCACTTCCGGTGCAGACACCCATATAGAATGCCTCTTCATAGTTTCCGCTGTGGAGATATCCGGCCAGGAATCCGGCAACCATTGAATCTCCTGCTCCAACGGAATTTTTAACTTTGCCCTTTGGCGGGTTGCTCTGGTAGATCTCGCCTGTTTCGGTAACGAGAACTGCGCCCTCTCCCGCCATGGAAATAAGAACATTTCTTGCTCCCATCTCCTGTATCTTCTTAGCATAAGGAATGACTTCTTCCTTCTTGCTGAGAGTTACTCCAAATATCTCACCAAGCTCATGATTGTTGGGTTTGATGAGGAACGGATGGTACTTAAGAACATTCACCAGAAGATCTCTCGTTGCATCAACAACTATCTTCAGGTTCTTTTCCTTTAAATAATCCATGATATCGCTGTACATTGACTCCGGCATTACCGAAGGAATGCTTCCGGCGAGTACCAGGATGTCTCCCTCTGTAAGCTTATCCAGCTGCTTGTAAAGCTTGTCGATCTCATCCTTTCCGATGGCCGGTCCCATACCGTTTATCTCCGATTCTTCGTTGCTCCGGAGCTTTACATTGATTCTGGAAATACCGCTTGCCACTTCGATGAAATCCGACTTGACATTTTTAACTGCCAGAAGTCTTTCGATCTCACGACCGGTAAAGCCTGCCATAAATCCCAGAGCCATACTCTCAAGTCCCAGATTCTGAAGAACCATGGAAACATTGATGCCCTTGCCGCCCGGGAACATTAACTCGGTGTTGGTCCGGTTGGTCATTCCAACCTTGAAGTCCTCTACCGAAACTATGTAGTCCAAAGACGGATTAAAAGTTACCGTATAGATCACTGCTCATACCTCCATAACATTCTTTTTATCTTTATATTTTTTTGTTGCATGATCGGTTATTACCGTTGCACTTTCAAAGGCTCCGAAGGTGATGGATGCCACATTGTCAAATTTGCTCTTGTCGCATAGAACATAAGATGTTCTGCACTGTCTCATGGCAGCCCTCTTGACCATCGCCTCTTTCAGTTCCGGAGTTGTAAAACCTTTTTCAATGCTTACGCCATTGGCTCCGAAAAAACCTTTGGTAAAGTTGTACTTAAGAAGTGACTCAATGGCTTCTTCGCCAACGATAGCTTCAGTCAGATTCTTGAACTCTCCTCCTAAGATAGAGACTCTGAATCCATTTGCCGAAAGCTGCATAGCAAGCGGAAGTGAATTCGTCACATAAATGCTGTTCCGGTTAGTAAGATAGGGAAGCATCCTTGCGGTAGTTGTACCTGCGTCAATGTAGACGAAATCATTGTCGGTTATAAGTGATGCGGCATAGGCTCCGATCTGTTGCTTGGCGTCAACATTAAGCTCCATTCTGTTGCTAACGCTGTCGTCATGTATAAATAGCGAGCCTTTAAGACTGGTTGCACCTCCACGAACGCGTTTCAAAAGTCCGTCTTTGTCAAGCTGCGACAGATCTCTTTTGATGGTCGATTCTGACACGTTCAATTGTTCCATCAGTTCAGCTATAGTGGCTGTTCCTGCCGAATCCACCACGGAAAGAATCCTCACAAATCTTTCCTCGGCCAGCATTTTTTCACCTCCATTCTTATCTGAAAACCCGTAAATCTTCATATATTCTATATGGATTTCAGGTTATCCAACTCTATACTGTTTGGTTGATTTTCGTTCAACTTCGTTCAACTGAGGTTATTATAAATCATGCGTTCAGTCACATTCAATTATTTTCGTTCAGTTCCGCTAACGAAAAATTGTACGTGTTTTTGTGCAATTTGACGAATAATTAACAAAGTTAATTTAAAGGGGGTTTGTACATTCTCATTTTTTTTGCATCGAAAAAGGAGGGGCGTTTGCCCCTCCTCACATGAATTATATTTAACTAATATATTTTGATATACAGACAGTTGACTGACGGAGCATAATATCAACGCTCGTCGATTCTGCCATGTCCGTACCCGACTGAATTAATTTTCAGTCCGGAAGTCCCTGCATATATTTGTCCATATCTTCTGCAATCTGCTTTGATACATTTACGGCTGCAACTACTGTCTTAGCACCGGTAACAACATCACCTGAAGCAAATACTCCAGGCATGGTTGTCTCACCGTTCTCATCTGTCTGAAGAGTTCCCTTGTCATTGAGCTTAAGCTCATGGTCTCTTGAAACCAGTTTGTCCTTCGGAACCTGGGAAACTGAGATGATAACGAAATCGCAGGGAACCTTAACTGCCTGATCCTCATGTACGGTGCCCTTGCCTTCCTCATCATAGGTAACAGGAGCCATAACTATGCCGTCATCCTTTATCTCAAGCGGTGACTGGCAATACTCAAATTTAACGCCGTCAAGCTTTGCGTACTCAACCTCCTTGGGGGATGCAGAAGCTGTATCTCTCCTAACATAAACAGTAACATTTCTTGCGCCCTTACGGATAGCTGTACGGGCTGCGTCCATGGCTGCATTACCGGCACCGATGATGGCAACAGTCTCTCCGATGTAGTAAACATCAGGATTGTTGAGATAATTGATAGCGTAGGCTACATTACCAAAGGACTCACCGGGGATACGAAGGTGCTTGGGACGCCATGCACCGGTTCCGATAAATACTGACTTGTATCCGTCTGCGAAGAGATCCTTTATGCTGGTGGAACCGCCGATATTGAAATTAGGACGGACAAGGATTCCAAGCTCATGAAGTCTTTTAGCATATCTGTCAAGAACAGTTCTCGGAAGACGGAACTCAGGAATGCCGTATCTCATGATACCGCCAAGCTTCTCGCGTCCTTCGAAGATAGTGATCTTATAACCCTTCTGTGCCAGAAGTACTGCGATGGTGATTCCGGCAGGACCTCCACCGATAACTGCAACCTTCTTGCCGTTGTAGGGCTTCTTCTCAAGCTTGATACGCTCGAAGCAGGAGTCTGAAATATAGTTCTCTATAGCGGAGATATGAACCGGAGTTTCCTTGATTCCGCGGACGCAGTGACCCTCACACTGTTTCTCATGATCGCATACCAGTGAACATACGATTGAAAGCGGATTGTTATTGAAAAGCATTACCGCTGCGTCCATCATCTGCTCATTCTTGAAAAGTCTGATCATCTCAGGAATATTTGTGTTGATAGGGCAACCGGTACGACAACGCGGGTTCTTGCACTGAAGGCAACGCTTAGCTTCGTCTAAAACATGTACAGCCATAAATATCTCCTCCCTTTACATTAAACGTTAAATATTTTCTACTTTTTCATGTTCGCTAATAACCTTAAACACAAAGGGAGTCATAGTCAACAAAAGTTAATTTATTGACATTGATTTTAGGTTTAAATACAAGGTAGTCCAAGCAGGCGGCAGAGTAGATGATGATCTATTCATATTTGAAGTAAATCTGTGATGAATCAAAATCAGACTAGAATAAGCCGGCAGGCATTCATTTTGAAAAGAGACACCGTGGCGAAAAAATCACATCTTAACCCCTAAAAGGCTCTGGGTTTTCTATTTTAGTCTGCAAATTTGAACCAGATTATTGATTATAAAATTATGAATCATTCTGATAAACTCGACGTATGACTCCACAGAGGATATCTTGAAATGAGGTCAACAATATCTAGCTCCGAGTTTGACTCTTATAAGTTATTACCGGGTTTGAAGTCAAAAACATTACCATCTGGGCTTGACCCATATCAGTCGTTACTGGATTTGAAGTCAAAAATATTAAGGTCCGAGCTTGACCCATATCGGATATTATCGGATGTCAACTACCACGCGCCTAAAGGTACGTGGCTTGCGACTCCCCTGTAGTTCGTTGCAATAACTCCTACATTTTGTCGGTGTAACTTCCGTGGGGTCGCATCATGGGACGGTTGACACCGCCCCTTACGACAAAGATTTACTCTGCAGTAACTGTATCAGGTACTTGACTATCTTCGAGATAGTTTATTCCCATGCGGTACAGATTCATAGCTCCAATGCGGTCATCGTTAGATTTATAGCCACAGTTCTTACAAGTAAACAGATGCATCTTCTTATCACGATTGGCTTTTTCAACGTGTCCACATACAGGACAGCACTGGCTCGTATAACGAGGGTCAACCTTAATAACAGTAGACTGATTCTGTTTAGCCTTATAGATAAGTTTCTGTTCAAGGTCATAGAAGGACCATGATACAGAAACATAGCGGTCTTTAGTCCTGACACGTTCTGTGGCATTACGGACACCTGACAAATCTTCAAGAACAAAGAGCGAATGCTTCGGATTGGATTCAACGAGTGCCTTTGATACCTGGTGGTTAACATCCTGCATCCAACGGTTTTCTCGCTGACCGATAGCTTTGAGTCTACGTCTTGATGATGGAGTCTGACGCATTTGGAGTTCTTTACGAAGTTTAGAATAGTGAGCGCGTTTCTGCTTAATGGACTTTCCACTTACAAAGTTTGACTTGTGCTTACTATCATAAGTGGCAACAACAAAGTTGATACCTCTATCAATACCTACAACGTTACAGATATCGGAGATATTACTTTCTTCGATATCATAAGTAACAGGGATATGTAAAAAATATTTTCCGTGCTTATTTACGAGCTTGGCAGTTCCAAACTTATAGATGTCGTGGTCAAAGTATTTTGTCATGCCTTCAGCGAAATAGGGCAACTTAACACGTCCATTCAGCGTGTTTACTGAAAAGCAGTTTTGCGTAAGAGAATAATCTCTGTTCCATACAAGGTCATACTGTGGCTTTTTGAAGGATGGCCGAATCCACTCTTTCTGATTTTCGAGGATGGTCTTGTATCTTGCGATGACGGTCTTAAACACAGACTGAGCCATCTGAGATTTGAGTCCAAACTTCTCTCGGAGTGTAGAATACAGAACCTTGTTAAGTGAAAGCTGTTTTAAGTCATGAGTACGGAACACATATTCAGATACAAAATTACAGGCATCAGAATAAACAGACATGGTTTTATCAAGTAGAACCTTATTGTCTGCACTAACGGATATCTGAATTTTAGCCGTGACTGTCATCTGTTCCATAATGTACCTCATTGTTATTTCACTAAATATATGATATAATAATTATTAGTGAAAGTCAATTGTTTGCAAAGAGATTTCAATGACTCAAATTAAGTACTATGGCGTAGATACAGGAATTCCTATATCTCAGAAACATGTACTACGAGTAAAAGAAAATAATGGACGGTATTCTGCAGTTGTTATGGATATGCATTCTCTTACAGTAGAGCGCAGTGATTGGTGTGCCAGCATTCAAGACTTGAATAACTTTATGCATAAGTACGACATTACTCTTGTCGTGGAATAGGTCATGGATAACAGATACAATCGCCATAACAGGCGTAAGTATAGTCTTAAAGTGCATATAGTTCTTGTGTTATTGGAAACATAAGATATTTTGGTCAGATGGATATTTTGCTTGCAGTATTGGCGAAGTATCATCAGCCACTATACAAAAGTACATAGAAAGCCAGGGTTAATGGCTACGAATTTACAAGGCTCCTCCCACCGCCCAAGGGCAGTGGGTTTCCGCCCACGAAACCGAAAGGATATTATTTATGAAATCAAGACCGGAGCTCGATATTTTTGACTTATGAAGAAAAACTCTTGTCCTGCTAATCTTTTGTGCAATAAATAATCCCTTGGTTCTTTGAGAATCCGGCGAAGTGAAAGTCGTATCCTTCCCGACTTATTTTTTTAAGTCTGTTTATCTTCTCTGCTGTCAATCTTTCTCCCGGAACTACTATCGGAATTCCGGGTGGATAGCAATAAACATATTCCGCTGAAATTCTGTCCTCGGCATCGGTAAAAGCAACTTCTTCAGCTTCTGCTTCAGTTGCCTCCTGAAGGGTTGTGACCTGTTCGGAAGCAATAAGCCAGCAGATAGAAATATCCTCGTTGGAACCCGTCATCAAGCCAGCAGATAGATCTTCTTGAGAATCCTTCAATATGCAGGTAGAATGGTTTACTTCAGGATTTTTCTGCCTGAAATCGTCTTCTTCCCTATCCAGTTCTTTTAATGCTTCCGCAAGTCGAATAAGGGCAGCTTCTTCGTCGCCGGGGCCGGTCATGGCGAGGAGGTTTTTACCTTGCTGCATTTCGAATTCAAAATGATACTTCTCTCGTAAAAGTTCTGTAAGGCTGTCTCCGGAAAAATGTGTGTTACTGAAATTGATGAGTGTCTTGCTCTTATCAAAAGAAAAGAAATCATGATTGTTCAAGCAGTCATCTCCGTGACAAAGGACTTTGAAATACCGTAATCCTTTTATTCCTTCATCAAAAGCGGCGAGCATGTGTGACCATCCTGAGAAAACTTCTTCGCCTTTTTCAAGGATCATTTCCGTGCAGGCATCCAGAGACAGCATCAGGATGTAGGAAGGTGACGAGGTTTCGAAAATGTCTAGGTTTCTTTCGATAGTCTTTGGATTTATAAGCTCACTTTTCAGATGGAGTAATGCTGTCTGGTTAAGTCCTATGAGTGTTTTATGAGCCGACTGGACCACCAGATCTGCGCCGCACTTTATTGAGCTGTCCGGAAAACCTGCTGACTCCACAAGTCCCAAATGAGCTCCGTGGGCTTCGTCCACGAAAAGGGGTACTCCGTGGCTGTGACAGATTTCTGCTATGGCTTTGATGTCCGACACTACACCCTCGTAGGTCGGGCTTGTAATGACTACACCGCGGCTTTCGGGGTACTTTTCCAATAGCTCTCTTACCGAATCCGGAGATATGTCGGTAAGTATTCCGAATTTCTCATCGAATCCGGGATATACCCAGTGTGGTGTGATATTTCTAAGCTCTAATGCATGAAAAACCGATCTATGGCAATTTCTCGCCACGATCAGTTCTCCGTTCAAAGGGCAGATACTGCTTATCCCCGCAAGGTTTCCGCAGGTGCTGCCGTTAACCATATACCAGGTTCTGTCTGCACCGAAAACCCGGGCTGTCCGCTCCATGGATGCTTTCAATATCCCCTCCGGGTGATGAAGATCATCGGTTCCGGATACTTCGGTCATATCAAAAGAAATCGGATTTCTTATGAAATCCACATTCCTCTTATGCCCCGGCATATGAAAGGGATACAACCCCTTTTCAAGATAATGACTTAAATCCTTATACAGATTCTGTCTCTTCTCCATTCTTCTGCTCCTGCATCATCTCAGCCTCAGCAATCTTCAGCATAAGTGCACATTCCATACGCTTACGGAACAGCTTGCAGCCGTACTCATATACGCCCTTAATGTCTCCTGTTGCGTGAAGAGCATTTGCAGAGCATCCGCCTGCGCAGTACATTCTTGCCCAGCATTTTCCGCACTCGGGGCGTGAATAAACATTGCACTCCTTAAATGCATTTACAAGATCCTGACGATCTACGCCGTCGAAGACATTACCGAGCTTGTACTCAGGATCGTTTACAAACTGGTGGCATGGATAAAGGTCGCCCCAGGCAGTTACTGCCATGTACTCTGTTCCTGAACCGCAGCCGGATACTCTCTTGTAGATACATGGGCCGTGCTCAAGGTCTATCATGTAGTGGTAGAATGTTATAGGCTTGCCATCCTTCTCTCTGCGGATCATGTCCTTGGCAAGGAGCTCGTACTGCTCATAAAGTACCGGAAGATCTTCTTCTGTAAGCGCGCTTGGACTTGAAGGATCCGTAACTACAGGTTCCATTGAAAGTTCTGTAAAGCCAAGATCATCTGCCATGTGGAATATATCATTGGTGAAATCGGTATTGAAGTGAGAGAAGGTGCCTCTCATGTAGTAGTTCTTATCGCCTCTTGCCTTAACAAACTTCTGGAAGTTCGGCACGATGCGGTCATAGGAGCCCTTGCCTGCGAGGTTCACGCGGAATCTGTCATTAACCTCCTTGCGGCCGTCGAGAGAAAGAACCACGTTGTAGCACTCCTTGTTGGCCCACTCGATAACTTCGTCAGTAACATTGACACCGTTGGTTGTGAGAGTGAAACGGAAATTCTTGTTGTGCTGCTTCTCGATGGATCTCGCATACTCAACAGTCTTCTTGCAGACTTCGAAGTTCACAAGAGGCTCTCCACCGAAAAAGTCTACCTCAAGATTACGGCGTCTTCCGGAATTCTCAACCAGAAAATCAATTGCCCTCTTAGCTGTCTCAAAACTCATGAGACCTTCATCACCCTTGAACTTTCCCTGGGAAGCGAAGCAGTAGCTGCAGTTAAGGTTACAGGTATGAGCCACGAGAAGACAAAGAGCTTTTACAACCGTTGTCTGCTTTTTCAAATAGCCGGCAGCCTTTTCATAAACATCCTCAGTGAAAAGCTTACCGTTGTCCTTTAACTCCCGAATATCTGAAAAAGTATCATCGATGTCTTCCTCGGAAGCCTCCTGATGCATTGCCTTGAGCGAAGTTTTTGCTTCATCCTCGGACTTTCCCTCATCCAACAGCCTGATGGCATCATATGCAAGATCGTCGGTCACATGTACGCTTGCGCTGTAAATATCAAGGACAATGTTGTAACCGTTCATTTTATACTGGTGAATCATTTATTTCTAAATCTCCTGTCAATACTGTATTTGGAACATTATTATCTGATATTCATTATCAGATTGGTATGGTTCATTCATCATAAGACTACAATCACCGGCGTACTCAATGCATTGCATTGTCAGAATCTGCAAGTGTTCAGTTTGCAAATGCTATTAACCCGGCTTTATACAGAAAAAGAGCCGGGGCTTAAATCGCCCCGGCTTTGCGGATCTGAAAATCAAGCGTTCTCGTTCTCGCACTGCTGGTTAGCAATACCGCAGCTTGTCTTGCAAGCTGACTGGCAGGATGTCTGGCACTCACCGCATCCGCCCTTCTCTTCTGATCTCTTCATGTCTCTGGTATCTAATGTCATGATATGCTTCATATTAACACCTCTTTCTTAAGTGATTACTTATAATAAAGTATATAGAAAAATATTACTAGTCAAACTACACCTTTGTCAAGAAAAACACATTCCATCAATGTATTATTTCATGAAAAACGGTTCTGCGCCGTTGGTGGCCTTTGATGCGACAGGTGCCTTGGCTGAAAGAAGTGCCACACTTCTGCCATGTGAATGTGCCTTGCAAACCTCCATGATTTCAGGGAATACATCGTCCATAGAGCCGGTATGATAAACAACAAGAACATAATCAAGGTGTCCGTTTCTAATCATATCTCTGAGGTAAACCTTTATGATATCATCATTTTTCTCGCAGAATTCTGTAAGAGAAGACTTAAGCTCTTCCGTAACCTCATCCTCACGGACATCCTTGAAGGTTACATCCTCATCTTCATTGACCTTCTCACCTTCAAGACCAAAAGCCTTTCCGTTCACTTTTGTAAGAAGCCCCTGAATAACTGCACGGCCGATGATAAAGTCGTCTGTCATAGGATTGATTACAAATCCAAAGATTCTCGGATCTCCAACCGCTTTGTTTGCAGCTTCCTCAAAGGTATGTGTAACAGTCTTTATTTTCCTGCCTTCCTTGTTCCACTCTTTGATCTTCTGCTTGCTTGTAAAAAGCATGTAGAAGGGCTGACCGTCCTTGCCAGCTATAACTCCGTAAAGAATCTTTCTTTCCTTTGCGGGCTCATCTGTGATCATTACCGGCATAAGGAACTGTGCTGTGCCGTTTAAAAGAAGCTCTGTAACTTTCTCATTTGCTTCCTTATCTGCGCCCTTTGATTCCTTGATCCTGGTGATAGCCTCAACGAACTCTTCATTGGCTCTCTCTGTATAATCTGCCATATATAAAACCTCCTGGTTCAGGCGAATACCTACATCCTGTACACTGCATTCGCTTATTCTTTTCTTAAAGATACCGAGGTATTTTACCATAGTTTGACTTTGCTGTCGATAAGGGATTATTCTGCAAAGAGAAACCCGCAAGTGGTCATTCATAGCAATTCAGCCGGGACATAAATAGGGCAGTTCCCGGCTGAACTTAAATTGTTATTCAGTCTCTTAAAAAAAGCCGGCTGCAGGCCTCTCGACCGCAAACGGCTTTTCATTGCTTTATAAAATTAGAACTTTTCAACTTCCGGAGCTGCTGTAAATGAACAGTAGGTTGCTGTTGCATCCTTGAGGTAGAGCACCTCTGTGTTGTCATCATCAGCGGAATACATACCCTGAAGTGAGGGATATGCATCAAGCATTGCCTGCTTTGCCTCACGTCTGTCATCAGAAACAAGCTCGCCAGCTATTCTAAGCCAGGTGCCATCCTTGAAGGCGCAAAGCTCAACCTTTGGATTTTTGTGAATCTGCTTTGAAACATCCTTCTTCTTTCCTGTCTGGATGTACAGCTTTCCATCGAAAATGTTTGCTGTCCCGAAGGGTCTTACTCTGGGCTGATCTCCCTCAACTGTTGCAAGATAATAGGTTCCTGCTTCCTTTAAAAACTTTTCTGCTCTCTGCATATTTTTTCCTTTCTGTCAGTCACGTTTTTCCGCAACATACTTTTTCACATTTGAACAAAGAACTCTCAGCTGGTCAGTCAGCCTAAAGTCTTTGTTCATTTATTTACTTTATTATACAACTCTTTGGCAGCAAAAAAGCTACGGAATATAGAATTTTCCTTAATCCCGTTGCTTTTCATTTTTTATCCTGACTGCATTAAATCAATCACATACAGCTTCTTCATCTTATACCTGAATTATTCACGGAGGTATAAGTTCACTCAATTTAGCCTCTGCGGATAATTTTAAAAACAACCTTAAAAGAATCAACAGTTATCTACCGAAAAAAGGGCGCAAAAATCCCGTAATCGTTGGAAAGAAATCCTTTTAAGCTGTCAAAGTTCCACTAAGTTGCTATTCCAACTCAACTTGAAGTTGCCTGATGTTTGAAAGTGTCTCAATGAACTCTTCCTGATATGGACAACTGCTACAGAGTTTGAATACCATGTATCTTGCTGATCGAACTACTTTTGCAGCTATTTTGATCAGCTTCA
>NZ_AUJX01000017.1 GCF_000424445.1 Oribacterium sp. NK2B42 | reverse complement strand
TCAGGTATATGATGCTTAGCGTGTTCCAGAGGGCAAACACAGATCACCGATCGCTCGGAGAACTGTTCTACCTGTATGTCCAGGAAGTAGCGGAAATAACCTTTGACCATTCTATGCGACTAATCATGATCGCACTGCTTTCAACCGTCAAAGAGTTCTTTGCGCTCACTGATGCTCAAATGGCAGGGTTTGTACAGCAATTCATCAACAACCTGCCAAACTATCTGAAAGCGCCCTTAGAGGCCTGCGCGGAGCAGTTGTCGGCGGCATAATGGTATTTTTGCGCCGCAAACATTGTAAACACTGAGTTTCACGCCCTTTTGGGTGTGGGAAGTATTAGTACTTTACTGAAAGTTATGAAGTATTATCGGAGAATATATGGCCTACAAGAAAAAAGAAAATGAAAATAATTACCTGGAGCTGGGAAATGATCTGAAAAGCGGAGATTTCAAGCCTTATTATCTTCTGTACGGAGAGGAAGAGTATCTGAAGCTTTCCTATAAAAAAGCCTTCAGAAAGGCCTTCGGCGGAGATGAGGGCATGGCATATAACTATTTTGACGGTGCTCCTGATGTTGACGAACTCATAGACATTCTGAATACCATCCCCTTTACTTTCGGGGATAACAACGGAAGGCTCGTGATAGTAAGCGACAGTCAGTGGTTTAAAAAAGCTCCGCCTGAGAAAATCGTGAAATATCTTGAGAATATTGAGCATTTCCCGGAAACGGCCCACCTTATGTTTATAGAGAAAGAGGTCGACAAAAGAGGGAAGCTTTACAAGATCATACAGAAAAACGGTTTTGACTGTGAGCTTGGATTTCAGGATCAGGCACAACTTGGAAGATGGGCAGCCAGATATCTCACCAATGCCGGAAAAAAGATCAGAAATTCAACCATGGAGCTGATCCTCAGTAAAACAGGAAACAGTATGGATAATATCGCTTCGGAGCTCGAAAAGCTGATCGCATATACGGGAGAGCGGGACATAATCGAAGATCAGGATGTGGAGACTATATGTTCCCAGAATGTTGAAGACAGAGTTTTCGACATGATAACAGAGATGAGTCTCGGAAATAAACAGAAAGCTATGCAGTACTATGGCGATCTCCTGACACTTCAGGAAGCACCTATGAAGATTCTGAGTCTTATGAGGAGGAATTTCAACCAGCTGCTTCTTACCAAAGAGTCGGTAACAAGGGGCATGAACGGGCAGGAAGCTGCCAAATATGTTAATGTTTCCCCCTGGATACTGGGCAGGCTCCAGAACCAGGCAAAGCACTATTCGCTGGAAAGCATCGAGGACTATATCAGCAGATGTCTGGAGTATGATGAGTCTATAAAAAGCGGTAATCTGACTGACAGAATGGCGGTGGAGCTGCTGTTAACGGTGTAAAAACCGCATGTTTAGCCGGAACTTAACGTTCGGCTTTTGTATAACAGTTCAGTCTGTGGACCACCAACCCCCGTCCCCCGGTCCACAGACTGAACTGTTACGTTTTTGTTAAAAACTTTAGAAAAATTTTAGTTGACCGTTTTACAAAGCTGTATTAAGGTCATAGCGTCTTGTGTTGCAAAATCGTAGAAAAATCGTTGATATTTAAGGCGATTGTGATTCCTTATTTTACAGAGACAGACATTTTCCGAATCCGGAAAATGATCACACTGTATCAGAGTAATTGTATATAGTCTGGCTTTGGGTAAGGATAACTATAGGAGGAACAATTATATGAAGATGGCAGGGCTAAAAACAGCTGCGGCAACGTTATTTATTACCGCGTTGGTTTCAACTTCTGCTTTGGCGGCCGCTACAGCCCCTACAGGTACAGCTTGGAGTGATGAGTCCATGGTTAAGGGCTATGAACTTGTTCAGTCTTCCGATTCTGAAATGGATGCAGAGATTCAGGCTGAAATGTATGCCGAACAGCTGCTTGCAGAGCAGTTAAAGGCTCTTGAGACTGCGGCTAAGCAGTCAGCAGGTAATCCGGTTACAAAGGTAGGAAGTGTTGTCACAGAGGAAACTACGCATTATAAGCGTGGAAATATGATCGGCAATTTCAAACTTACGGGTTATTATGGAGCGGGTATTACTTATTCCGGCGCATATACCACTGCAAATCATACCATTGCTGCAGATCTTGGTGTTATTCCTATGGGAACAAAGGTCTTTATCAATAATACTGTTTATACAGTTGAAGATATCGGAGGAGCGGTTAAGGGCAATCTTATAGATGTATACTATGACACCTATGCGGAAGCTGCAGGCGTAACCGACAGAGGCTGGCAGTACGCAGATGTGTACCTGGCAGTTCCGGTTTGATGAAGGATGAACTTACCAAAATGTCAGCTGTGTGTAAGATATTAACGGTAAGAATACACATTAATGAATGAGTACATAAGGATTTGAGCTTTCAAAGCACAGTGAGGTTTTCCTGGTTATTCAGGGTCAGACATTACGGTCTGACTCTTTTTTTGTCCGGAAATCCACCGGGGACGGTTCTCGTCGGCAAGAACCGTTTCCGGTGGATTTCTGCTTTTTTATTACAGTTCATTTTTTATTCACAATTGCATTTGGTTAAAGTTCTTGACATAGATTTACAAGGCGAGTATTATAAATTTCAGATGTTAGCACTCCAATATTTTGAGTGCTAACAAAATAATACAGAAGGAGGCGGAGAGATGGAACTGGATCAACGTAAGATTGTTATCCTTACCACGATAATCAAAAACTACCTTGAGACCGGAGAACCGGTTGGCTCACGAACCATAAGTAAGTATTCCGGATTGAATCTCAGCTCTGCCACCATCAGAAATGAAATGAGTGATCTGGAGGAGATGGGGTATATAGTTCAGCCTCATACTTCGGCAGGTCGTATCCCCAGTGACAAGGGTTACAGGTTTTATGTTGATCAGCTCATGGAAAATCATAAGCATGAGATTGACGATGTGAAAACCGAAATGTTTGAAAAGGTGGATCGCCTGGAGACAACATTAAAAACACTTGTCAGAAACCTTGCTGAGAATACCAAATATGCAGCGGTGGTCACAGGACCCTCTATTAGAACAAACAAGATCAAGTTCATACAGACTTCTCTTGTGGATGCAAGGAGACTGCTTCTTGTCGTCATGATGCAGGGAAATATCGTAAAGACTTCATCTGTGGTTTTGGACGGCTCAGAGGAGCTTGACTTCAACAGAGTTCTGAGCATTAACATGCTTCTCAATGATGTACTTAACGGACTGAGCGTTGAAGACATCACCGAAGGACGTATCGGACAGCTTCTTGCAAGGACAAGCTATAAGGGTACTGTAAAGGCCATAGTTGACAGCATTCTCAATATGCTGGATATCAACCTCGGAGAGAGTCAGATATATACTTCCGGAGCAACCAACATTTTCAAGTATCCGGAGCTTGTGGATTCCGATAATGCATCAAAGCTTATAAGTGCATTCGAAACAAAGGATGAACTTGCTTCTCTTGTAAAGGAATCACAGGAGCAGACTGACGGAAAGAAGCCTATACAGGTTTATATCGGAGAAGAATCTCCGCTTCAGAATATGTCCGACTGCTCGGTTATAACAGCCAATTACGAGCTTGGAAACGGACTGAAGGGAACCATCGGAGTCATAGGACCGAAGCGAATGGACTATGAAAAGGTATTGGAGATACTCAGTAAGCTTCAGAGTGAGATGGATCAGGCATTTCAGTAGCTAAGGTTAAAAAGGCTGCAGGGCAGCTTAAGATATAAAGATCCGGTAAGGATTAAGGACAGGAGGTTATCTTGAAGGACGAAGAAATAAAGAAGTCTTCCGAAGAACAGGGTACAGAAGAAATAAAAGAAGAAAATGTTGAGGAGACCATGGAAGAGTCTCAGGAAAACAAGGAAGCAGCAGAGGACTCTGAGAATGCGGAAGCTTCAGAAAATGATGAAGCTGAGGCTAAAGATGATGAAAATGCGGCTGAGGATGACGAAACCGTAAAACTCAAGGAAAAGTACGAGGCAGAAATAGCCGATCTTAAGGATAAATACACAAGGCTTTATGCGGAGTTTGACAATTTCCGCAAGCGTACTGAGAAGGAGAAGATTCAGAATTTCGACTTCGGTGCCAGAGAAGTGATTGAGAAGCTTCTCCCTGTGGTTGACAATTTTGAAAGAGCTCTGGGAACTGTAGAGAAGGAAGATGAAGAGGATGCTTTCACAAAGGGTGTCCAGGGAATCTACAAGCAGATTGAAAAACTGTTCGAGGATCTTCAGGTCAAAGCCATCAAGGCTGAGGGCGAGAAATTCGATCCGAACCTCCACAATGCAGTTATGACAGATACAGAAAGCGATGCACCTGAGGATACAGTCACACAGGATCTTCAGAAGGGTTACACCTATAAGGATCAGGTGATCAGACACAGCATGGTTAAGGTGAAGAAATAGAAAACATTAAAAGCCATAGCCCGGTAACACTCGGCGGGAGCCAAAAGCTCTGCCGTTATGAAATATAAAGAAATCCAGTTTTTATAGATAGAAAAGGAGAACAATATGGGAAAGATAATTGGAATCGATTTAGGTACAACAAACAGCTGTGTAGCAGTTATGGAAGGTGGAAAGCCTACTGTTATCGCAAATGCAGAGGGTCTCAGAACAACACCTTCAGTTGTGGCATTTACAAAGAATGGTGAGAGACTTGTAGGTGAGCCTGCAAAGCGTCAGGCTGTAACCAATGCTGACAGAACCATCTCTTCAATAAAGAGACACATGGGTTCAGATTATAAGGTAAGCATTGACGGTAAGGACTATACTCCTCAGGAGATTTCAGCTATGATCCTTCAGAAGCTTAAGGCTGATGCCGAGGCTTATCTCGGTGAGAAGGTAACTGAGGCTGTTATCACAGTTCCTGCATACTTCAACGATGCTCAGCGTCAGGCAACAAAGGATGCCGGAAAGATCGCAGGTCTTGATGTTAAGCGTATCATCAATGAGCCTACAGCTGCAGCTCTTGCTTACGGTCTTGATGAAGGTAAAGAGCAGAAGGTTATGGTTTATGACCTTGGCGGCGGTACATTTGATGTTTCTATCATCGATATCGGAGATGGTGTTATCGAGGTTCTTGCAACAAACGGTGATACCCGTCTCGGCGGTGATGATTATGATAGCCGTATCCAGAACTGGATGGTTGAGGAGTTCAAGAAGGCTGAGGGCGTAGATCTCAGCAAGGACAATATGGCTCTTCAGAGACTTAAGGAAGCAGCTGAGAAGGCTAAGAAGGAGCTTTCTGCTTCAACTACAACAGATATCAACCTTCCTTTCATTACAGCAACTGCTGATGGCCCCAAGCACCTTGATATGACTCTTACAAGAGCTAAGTTTGAGGAGCTTACATCTGATCTTACAGAGAGAACAGCGGTTCCTGTACAGAATGCACTTCGTGATGCAGGCCTTACCTCCGGAGAGCTTGACAAGGTTCTTCTGGTTGGTGGTTCAACACGTATGCCGGTTGCTCAGGATAAGGTTAAGCAGCTTACAGGCAAGGAGCCAAGCAAGACTCTTAACCCGGATGAGTGCGTAGCTATCGGTGCAGCTATCCAGGGTGGTAAGCTTGCAGGTGATGCCGGTGCCGGTGACGTTCTTCTTCTTGACGTAACACCACTTACACTTTCTATCGAGACACTTGGCGGCGTTGCTACTCCTCTTATCAAGAGAAATACAACAATCCCTACAAGAGCATCTCAGGTATTCTCAACTGCTGAGGATAACCAGACAGCCGTAGATATCCATGTAGTTCAGGGTGAGCGTGAGTTCGCAAGAGATAACAAGACTCTCGGCCAGTTCAGACTTGACGGAATCCTTCCTGCAAGACGTGGCATGCCTAAGATCGAGGTAACCTTCGATATCGATGCAAATGGTATCGTTAATGTTTCTGCCAAGGATCAGGGAACAGGCAAGGAGCAGCACATCACGATCACATCCGGATCAAACATGAGCAAGGAGGATATCGATAAGGCTGTTAAGGAGGCTGCTCAGTATGAGGCAGCTGATAAGGAAAAGAAGGAAGCTATCGAGACAAGAAACGGTGCTGACTCTATCGTATTCCAGACCAAGAAGGCTCTTGAAGATGTAGGCGATAAGATTTCAGGCTCCGATAAGGCACAGGTTGAGGCTGACCTTAAGGCTCTTGAGGATGTTCTTGCAGCTAACCCCCTTGAGTCCATCACAAAGGACGGCGCTGAGAAGATCAAGGCAGCTCAGGAGACACTTATGAAGTCTTCACAGGCTCTCTTCTCAAAGGTTTATGAGCAGGCTCAGGCAGCTCAGGGTGCAGCCGGTGCTCAGGGAGCAGCAGATCAGGGCGCTCAGCAGAGCAGTTCCGATGACAATGTTGTTGACGGTGACTTCAAGGAAGTATAAAATCATAAATCGTCGTTTTATTAAATGCCTCCGGCGCATTGCGTCGGAGGCAAATGTTGATATATTGCTAGGAGTAAAACATGGCAGAACAAAAGCGGGACTATTATGAAGTCCTCGGTGTAGATAAGAATGCTGATGATGCAACCATAAAGAGAGCTTTCCGTAAGCTTGCGAAAAAGTATCATCCGGATGCAAATCCCGGTGATGCTGCGGCGGCTGAGAAGTTCCGTGAGGCAAATGAGGCATATGCGGTTCTTTCGGATGAAAAGAAGAGAAGAGCATATGATACATACGGTCATGCTGCATTTGACGCAAACTCTGCTGCAGGACAGAGCAGCGGTTTTGGCGGATTCGATTTTGGGGGTATGGATTTCTCGGATATATTCGGAGATATCTTTGGCTTCGGCGGATCCCGTGGCGGTTTTTCCTCATATGGAGGCAGTGCGGCTAATCAGGCAACTCGTGGACAGTCAATCCGTACCGGAATTCGTATCACTTTTGATGAAGCCATCAAGGGCTGTAAAAAGACAGTTAAGATAAGATATAAGGACGAGTGTAAGAAATGTAACGGAACCGGCGCAAAGCCCGGAACACATCCTGAGACCTGTACAAGATGTAATGGCCGCGGTCAGGTGGTTGTTACAAGACAGAGCATGTTCGGAACCATACAGCAGGTAACCACATGTCCTGACTGTCAGGGATCCGGAAAGATCGTCAAAGAGAAATGTCCTGACTGTCATGGTGACGGATACATTACAACTCAGAAGAATATCGAGATCACCATTCCCGCAGGCATCGATGATGGACAAACACTTCGTCGTTCTGGCGGCGGAGACCCGGGAACAAACGGCGGTCCGAGAGGAGATCTTCTTGTAGATATAGCTGTATCACAGCATCCGTTCTTTAAACGTCAGGGTACAAACATATACTCCACAGAGGAAATAAGCTTTGCAACAGCAGCTCTGGGAGGCAAGAAGGTTATCCGTACAGTAGACGGTAATGTAGAACTGCAGATCAAGCCGGGCACTCAGTCTGACACAAAGACAAGACTGAGAGGCAAAGGCGTTCCAAGTCTTAACAACCCGGATGTTCGTGGTGACCAGTATGTTACCATAGTTGTTAATATTCCTTCTTCACTCAACAAGGAGCAGAAGGAAGCTCTCAAGGCCTTCGCAAAGACCTGCGGAGAGACAATAGATGCTTAATAAACAGTACCGGAAGTAAAAAATTCAGCCGGCGCATATGTAGTAAAGATCCGGAGAGCATACATTTGAATGCCCTCAGGATTTTTCCGGCATATGCGTCGGCTGAACTGTTACTTATGTATATTGAACCGGTGAGGCTGTTTTGTAAGGCTTCAGAACCGTCCCCACTGGCTTCAGAGATTCTGTATGAAGACTTTCTTTTTTACGGGTTTTACTTTTTGGAGCTACTTGTTATAATAGCGAAGCAACAGGAAGAGATTTACTACAGAGGGTTTCTTTTATAGCTTAGGAATCCGTTATAAATCCGTTATACCTATGTATGGTGAAAGCAGGCTGATATGCATCATTTTTTTGCAGATAAATCAGATATAGATACAGATAACCGCAGAGTCCGTCTGACAGGTGACAATTACAATCATTTGAAGAACGTCCTTCGTGTGAGAGTGGGTGAAAAAATACTTATCTCTGACGGAGAAGGAACTGATTATGAATGTGATGTGCTGGAAGTTCATGATGAGAACTTTATAAAAGAGGCAAGAGAGACTGGAGCTTCTTCTGTTTCCGAGCCAGAGGTGATTCTGCATATAAACTTTGTTGAAGAGATACATGAACTCCCTGCTGATATATACCTTTTTCAGGGACTTCCCAAGCAGGACAAGATGGAGCTTATTATACAGAAGGCAGTAGAGCTTGGAGCTCATGCGGTGATCCCGCTGGATTCGAAAAACACGGTCATCAAGCTTGACGATAAAAGACAGCAAAAGAAAACCGAGCGCTGGCAGGCTATAGCGGAGGCCGCTGCAAAGCAGTCCAAACGCTCTATCATTCCCGAAGTGATGCCGGTAATGAAGTGGAAGCAAGCCATGGATTTTGTGAAGGACTTTAACCTTAAGCTGATTCCTTATGAAAATGCCAAAAGCATTAAGCACACCATGGAAGAGCTGAGAAAGCTTCCCGATCATGGCAGGATTGCGGTATTCATCGGCCCTGAAGGGGGCTTTTCGGATTCGGAGATAGAAGATGCCCTTCAGCACGGAATAGAGCCCATAACCCTTGGCAAGCGTATTCTCAGAACAGAGACCGCTGCTATAACTAGCCTCAGTGTACTGATGTTGATGCTGGAGGCAAAAGCTGATGAAGAAAACCTATAAGGATTGTTGATGACCAGGGGCTTCTGATGATTTCAGACAGGTATTTCTATCGAAGCTGCAAATAAAGACAGATATATACCATATCCGATGAAAAAACAGGATTTGACAGATATTCACCATGTACGGTGATAGAACAGGATTCATAAAAGATGAGAGAAATATATTTTGACAATTCAGCCACAACAAGGGTTTATCCTGAGGTTGTGGAGCTTATGAAGAAGACAATGGAGGAGGATTACGGTAATCCCTCTTCAAAGCACATAAAAGGCTTTGATGCGGAGAAGTATTTCCGTACAGCCCGGGAGCAGGTTGCAAACACTCTGAAGGTTAAACCAAAGGAGATAATATTTACATCCGGCGGCACAGAATCAAACAATACAGCCATCTTCGGAACGGCCCTTGCAAAGCGTAAGCAGGGAATGCACATCATATCTTCCCAGGTTGAGCATGCAGCCATCTACAAGCCGTTGGATACATTGGCAGAACTTGGATACGAGATCACTTATCTTCCGGTAGACAGTAAAGGACATATAAATCTCAATGACCTGAGAACTGCCATAAGACATGATACCATCCTTGTTACCATCATGCATGTGAACAATGAGATCGGTGCCATAGAGCCGGTGGAAGAAATAGGAAAGTTGGTTAAGGTATGTAATCCCAACACCTGGTTCCACACAGATGCAATCCAGTCCTACGGAAAACTTACCATACGTCCCAAAAAGCAGAATATCGATATGCTCTCTGTATCCGGTCACAAGATTCACGGACCTAAGGGAGTTGGATTCCTTTACGTAGATGAGAAGATCCGCCTGAGACCCATGATCTATGGAGGCGGACAGCAGGAGGATATGCGTTCCGGAACCCACAATGTTCCCGGAATCGCAGGTATGGGACTTGCGGCAGAACTTGCCTACAGGGATCATGATGCGAAGATCGCGCGTATAATGGATATAAAGAACTATTTTATTGATGAAGTATCAAAGATCGATGGAGTAACCGTGAATTCAGAAAGAGGCGATGCCTCGGCGCCAAACATAGTTTCAGTTTCCTTTGAAAAGGTCCGTGCAGAAGTTCTTCTCCACGCACTGGAGGAAAAAGGCATTTATGTAAGTTCAGGCTCAGCCTGCTCCTCAAATCATCCCGGTATTTCCGGAACCCTGAAGGCAATAGGTGTGAAACCCGAACTTCAGGATTCCACCATCAGATTTTCCTTCGGTGTATTCAATGAAAAGGAAGAAGTTGACCTCTGTATGGAGGCTTTAAAGGAGCTTGTTCCGGTACTGAGAAGATTTACAAGATTTTGAAAGGCGATAATATGGTTTGGAGAAAATTCACTATTCATACAACTACTGAGGCAGAGGATATCCTGAGTGCGAATCTTGCGGACCTCGGAATTGACGGAGTACAGATAGAAGACAAGATCCCTCTTTCCGAGGATGACACCAAAGGCATGTTCATTGACATCCTTCCCGACATCGGACCGGATGACGGAAAGGCAGATGTCAGCTTCTACGTAGAAGTGCTGTCACCTGAAGACAAGCAGGACAGAATCGAGAAAGCAAAGAAATATATGGAAGACCCATCCGTAGATGCAAGCTATATGCCCAACACCTCCAATGTCTACACTCCGACAGAGCTTAAACAGCTTCTCCGGGATGTTGAAGAAATGATAGCAGATATGAGAAACTATTGTGAGGTAGGAGAGGGAACCATCGAAACCTCGGAGACAGAAGATAAAGACTGGATCAACAACTGGAAGACCTTCTTCCATCCATTCACAGTAGGGGACATTCTCATAAAGCCAACTTGGGAAGAAATCCCCGAAGGAGACGAAGATAAGCTCCTCATAGAAATAGATCCAGGAACAGCCTTCGGAACCGGAATGCATGAAACAACCCAGCTCTGCATCCGTCAGCTTCAGAAATACATGAAAGAAGGCGACGAAGTTGCCGACATCGGAACAGGCTCCGGCATCCTCGGCATCACAGCCCTCAAGCTGGGCGCAGGTCATATCTATGGCACAGACCTTGATGAAGAAGCAGTTCCCGCAGTCCGCGACAACCTGAAAGCCAACAACCTTCCTGAAGACAGCTTCGACATGGTAGTCGGCAACGTCATCGGAGACGAGAAAGTCAAGTCTGACATGGGCCTCGGCAAATACGACATTGTCGTTGCCAACATCCTCGCCCCGGTCATCGTCCTCCTCACCGGAGAAGTGGGGCCTCTCCTCAAAAAAGACGGCCTCTTCATAACCTCCGGCATCCTCAACGAGCGCGAGCAGGAAGTAGTCGAAGCCTTCAAGTCCCACTCAGACATCTGGGAAATTTTAGAGATAAATCACCAGGGCGAATGGGTGAACGTCACTGCCCGCAAGAAATAACCCTTGTTATTATCCCCCATCTGCCGATGGTCGAATTCATATATAAAAAGATGCATACTCGTTAACACAGCTACAGGCTGTGTTAATCGAGGTAGCTGCTGTACAGGCAGCTATCGCCGAGTCACGTCAGTAAAGAAAGCAAGCAGTTTTTTGGGAACTTTTGAAATCTCGAAAGATTTTATGAGACAATCTTCAAAGATTTATCATAAGAAAAACGGATTCAGATTTCCCGAAAAGCTTGTAATTAAGCTATTTCTAGTATAGGGTGTCTACTTTAGACACCCTATATTTTTTTTGTATTTTTCTGCTACAGGCAACAGCAGATACAGCGCTGAATATATCGCATCAAAACCGGAGACCGTATCGTTTCCATGAATCAGATGATGAAAAGCGGCGCTCCGGAAATCGATTGCAGAAATGAAAAGAGTACAAAAGGTCTTTCATTGACCGGGGTTAATGAAAGCGTTAATGAGATCCTGAAGACTACAGGATTTGGAGATATCTTTGAGATGTAGACAAATGGAAATAGGCAATTTGGAGTTGACAAATGCATCATGTGAGGATCAAATCGTTGATGCATTTGTCAATACTGCCTGCTATGTCTGTTGGAACTAATTGCCACCGGGGGGTCAGTCATATAATGTTAAAGGGACTAGGTTTCGGATCCTCATCCCATGATATAGGTTACGGTAACATTTGCTTCAATATCCGATTCTCCGGGCATTATGACTGCATCTGCAGCTGCTTCCAGGGAATTCTTCATGATGGACCCGGATCTGTACTGCAGAGAAGTATTCTCATATCCTTCTGCGATATTCTTTATCTCAACGATCTTCTTTCCGGAAGCCTCAGCCAAAGCCTGGGCTTTCACATCAGCATTGGCAACAGCTTCCTTTAATGCTTCATTATAAGCATCATCGTAACCGGAGCAGAAGTAGGAGATGTTATTCATACTGTTAATGCCGGCATCCACGCACCGGGATATGACATTACCCGCATCCGTTATCTTAATATCACTTACGGTCAGAGTGGTATCTACCGTATAGCCTGAAATCCGATTTCCTGCTTCGGCATCATAGTCATACTGAGGGTAGATGTTATAGTTGGAGGTTTTTATACTTTTTTCGTCCACTCCAAGCTCCTTCAGCTTATCTATGACCTTATCGGCATCCTGACTGTTTTTGTTTTGGGCAGATTTTACGTCCTTATCTTCAGTAGTTATGGAAAATGTTATTTCAGCCATATCGGGAACCGCTGTGACTTTGCCGGATGCTGATACTGTTATGATGTTATCTGCCTGAGCAGAAGAGGATGTCAACTGTGTCTCTATGGGTATCGAGGGGATTTCATTGCCCTGACAGCCAATAAGTAATGCAGATGACATGACAAGTGTTGTAAGTCCTACGCAAAAAGATTTTGTTCTATAATTCTTCATTGATGTTCTCCTTTTTTGATTTTTTTACTGTTCTATCCTTATACACAGATTCAATTGTGATCAGGTCACAAATTTTTTAAAACTTATTAAAAATGTAGCAGTCCAGCCGACCTCTTGTGCCCATTGGTGCCTGTCAGTGTGAACAAAAGAAATTACAGGGTGTTTAAGAGGCTTTACCGTTCCAATGCAAAGAACTTTAAGCTGATCAATTCATGAAAGTGTGAAAAGGGCGAAGCTCAGCCTTCAAAAATACAGCCGGGATTTTCTGATTTCTGTTTCTTATAATGACCGTTTCTGAGCCGAATTAATTGATATGACGTAGTATAGCAATTACGGCTATGCGAGGAGAAACGGCTATGAATGAAAAGAAAAAGAGAGCACGAATCGAATTAATCGATATAGCAAAGGCTATCACAATTATATTGGTTATTATGGGACACACTACCGGCAACTTGGAAACACCGTTATATCGTCGGTTTCTTTATGCTTTCCATATGCCATTGTTCTTCTTTCTGGCGGGACTGTCCATAAAACCAAAGGCAATAAAATCAGTTTATGAGTGGAAGGAATTCATTAAGAAAAATCTGCTTGCACTTATTGTTCCATATCTGATTTTTGCTTTTATATATGCACCGTTCTCCTTTGATAATGTACCTGAATTCCTGTATGGATCCTGGCAGGCACTTACAAAAACAGGCACGCTTACATCTTTGTGGTATCTTACCGGCTTTTTTGTGACCAGAATATATTGTCAGATCATGGTCAACCTTACGGATGGGGTTAGGGCAGATATGCAGCTGGATGTACTTGGTATTCTTTCCATCCCCATGTTTATAATAGGTTTTATGCTTCCTAAATTGGAAGGCGGATATCCCTGGTGCATGGACATTAGCTTTGTGGCATCCGGATTTGTACTGCTTGGAATAGCGCTACGTCAACGTATTATAATCCTGGCCCAGGCAAAAGGATGGGTACTTCTCGTATTTACCATCGTTTCTGCGATAGTGCTTGCCTTCGGGACCATCCTGCGTGACAATGCTTTGGAACTTTGTCTGATGTGCAAAAGCGTATACGGTAACATTTTCTGGTTTATGGTTAATTCAATTTCCGGAAGTGCTTTTGTGATGGGGGTTTCCATGCTTCTGTTCAGAATTTCCAGAGAAGGAGCACGTCCTTTCAGCACAGCAGCGATCACATATGTCGGTCAGCATACTCTGGGAATATTCCTTTTGCACAAGAATTTCCAATTGGATTTAGTGATTCCATGGATTCATACCTGGTTGGAAGGACCGCAATTGTTGGTAGCATGTATTGCTACATGCATTTCCTTTATATTTGCCCTTTTGTTATGTGCAGTGATTGAAAAATTTGTTCCGCAGTTGTTGGGACAGTTCCCCAGATATCCGGTGTCAAATGTTTGACACGAAAGAGTAATCCTCTAAACTATAAGTGCCTGACGCTATGAATAAATCATTGTATAAAGGGGTTTAAAAATATGGAATGGGAAGTAAGACTTATTGAATGGATGCAGGAAAATTCCGGTGATTTCATTCGTGTTTTAGGGAAAATCTTTGCTTTTATAGGCGGAGAAAAGGGGCTGCTGTTAATGCTCCTTATCGTGATGTTCTGTTGGAAGAAAGAGGTGGGCAAACGCATTGCTCTGATTCTCGCGTCTGTAAATTCGTATCTTCCGATGATCAAGAACGTTGTGATGAGACCACGGCCTTATATGGAGTATCCCGACAGGGTGGAAGCACGGGCACTGTTGGAATCAGGTGCAGCGGCACAGAATGTAGCTGCACAGGGATATTCATTCCCCAGTATGCATAGTGCGTCCGTCACAGCCGCCTATATCACGCTGGCATCCAAAGCAAAAAAGAGACCGGTTTGGATACTTTCTATCTGCCTTTCATTTTTGGTGGGGATATCCCGGCCTGCAGTCGGTGCACATTATCCTACGGATGTCCTGGCCGGATGGATATTTGGATTTGTAATAATTTGGATCTTTTCGCTTCTGGACCGGTTTGTTGAAAAAGCATGGATACGCCATCTTATCTTATTGGCTTTTGCATTACCCGGAGTGTTTTTTGTCCGGACCCAGGACTATTTTACTTCCATGGGCGTACTGATAGGCGTTATCGCAGCAATTCCCTTTGAAGAGAAGTATGTGGGGTTTAAAGATACAAATAATGTTTTTGCAAAGATACTTCGCGTAATCTGTGCGTTTCTGATCTTCTTTATTATGAATAAACTGTTGAAAATGCCTTTTTCCGGTGAGTTTCTTTCCGGTAACAGCTTAGCTGCGCTTCTGGTCAGAACTGCACGGTATGCGATAACAATATTTGTAATCATTGGTGTTTATCCTATGGTTTTCCCTCTCTTTGAGAAGATAAAGACATCGTAAATCCCATAAGTGAAGCCAGCACGATCGCTTCAACCGGTATCCCCATCTGTGCAAACATGGTGCTGTACAGCATCAGACCAACTCCGGGAAGGGGTGGAAGTGCAATGGCCAAAAGGCTTGATGTGATCACCGCTATGATAAACCAGACCGGATTGATCTCTACCCCGTATTCCTGTGCAAAGTAAATGGTAAATACAGTCAGAGACAGAGAAACTGCCGGCATAAACATTACGTATCCAATGAGGCACGGGTTGCCAGTGAAACCGCAATCAGGATCCAGAAAAGTGTTCCGTGCTTTCGACGATCTTCCACGGTAAGTGAAACCTGGTTGACATGTCCCCGGAAGGACCAGACCGGAAGAACGCCCAAAGAGCTCAGAATCCGGCTGCTCCAGTCATCCTCATCCTCCTCAACGGGATTAAATGATTCTCCTCCATAACGGATACGAAACAGCTGTCTTCCGAAGTGTTTTCCTATTCCGATATCAACAGTAACATCTTCTTCATAATGCCCCAGGATTTTGAGCAGAACCTCCTCTGTAGTCAGACATGTGCGGTAAACAGTGCGGCGATCTATGCCGTCACGGTTATAGTTTTCCCGTATCTGCTCTGAGATACGGTCTATGTTTTCTCTCGATAATTAATACGAATCCCATTTTAAACTCATATTGCTATTCCCACTTTCGCTCATACTAATGATTTCATCGGCTCAAATACAAGATAAATCAGTTATTTTGAGGCAAAATTGAACATCAGTATATCTAATCCGCCAAGCTCCATCATTTTAATTAAAAAGATATGGTAAAAAATGATATAATCTGTATTACGTGGTACAAATAAATATCATTACGTAGGTAAACAATTATGCTAAGTATATATTTTGGTGAAAAAGATAATGTAATGCATGGACCATCATGGTTTAAGTTTAATTATAAAGAAGAGTGGTTGGCTGATCCCTTTGTTGGTGACATGATGGCTGATATTGATAAGTCTCATTATAAAGGTGGTCAACTAATTGAAAGTGATGTTTTGGGACCGATTCCACCGGAAAAACTCTCCGGAGGATTACAGACACTTATTTGTATTTATAAAAGACCTGATCTTATGTTCAATGCTACAAGCTGTGGTGAAAACTGTGCAAAGTGGCTGTTGGAAATCGGAAGAAAAGAAAATGTAGCTGTTAATCTGCGTTACTATATGCCTTTTGATGATTGTGGTGATATTGAAGTTGAAATAATGAACGAGAATTTCAAGGCAACAACTGCCAAAGATTATATGCATGTAGCATTAAAATATGTTTGATCTTGGGGATATTAACATATGAAAAATAAACATCATATCGTCGTTGAGACTGAACGATTAAAATATGAATTTGACATAAAGAGAAACATAACCGTTATTCAGGGAGATAGCGCAACCGGAAAAACCACACTTGTAGAACTGCTTGGTACATATTCAAGATTCGGAAAAGAGAGTGGTATCATGCTTCAATCTGATGTTCCTTGTGTAGTGTTTGGAGGAGACCCTGCTTTATGGAAAACCATCATCGGGGCATATAAGGACAGCATTATCTTCGTTGATGAAGATTATCCGTTTATATATTCAAAAGATTTTGCTGAAGTCATACAGGGAACCTCAAATTACTATGTATTGATAACCAGACAGCCGCTTTATAATCTGCCATATAGTGTTCAGGAAATATATGGTATCAGAACAACCGGAAAATATCACTATCCGGAAAAGATATATCATGAATTTTACAGGATATATAAAGAATCTAAATCAGAGCTAAATAGAGATGTTTTGGTAATGGTTGAAGATTCAAAGTCGGGATATCAGTTCTTTTCAAAAGTTTGTGAAAAAACTGAATGTGTAAGTGTTGAAGGAAATTCACGTTTTGTAGGAGAATTAGAAAGTGTAAGCGCTGATAAACAAGTGGTTGTCATAGCAGATGGAGCAGCTTTTGGCGCCTATGTTTCCAAGGTGACTACTATAGCTAAAAGCAGAAAAGACATAATGCTTTATTTCCCGGAATCTTTTGAATGGCTCATACTTAAGTCCGGAATAATCGATATAAAAGATCTGGATGCTATTTTAGCCGAACCAGAGAAGTACATCGAAAGCAGGGATTTCTTTAGCTGGGAGAGATATTTTACCGATCTGTTAATGACAGCAACTGCTGATGATATTATAAAGAAGTATGAAAAAAGCAGGTTAAAACCATATTATCAGGAAGGAAAGAACAAAGATGCCATCATTTCCGTTTTGCCTGACGAAATTAAGAATATATTGATTTAGCGTTCGCTAAATGGTAAGTCGAATGATTGGTGCCAGTCACTGTGAACGAAGATGTACGCATGGAGACCCTCATTAAGGTCTGCAGAGTCTTGGACTGCAAGATAGATGACATCGTTGATTACGATGAAAACTTATAATTACGGAGGCAATTATTATGGCTGAAAAAATAACTGCAGATATCGGCTTTGAGAAGCAGATCTGGGATGCAGCATGTGTGCTCCGCGGCAATATGGATGCTTCGGATTATAAGAATGTTGTTCTTGGATTGATCTTTTTGAAATATATCTCCGATCGTTTTGAGGCAAAGTATCAGGAGTTGGTGAAAGAGGGAGATGGATTTGAAGAGGATATCGATGAGTATACTTCCGAAGGTATCTTCTTTGTTCCGGCCGGAGCCAGATGGAGTGAAATCGCGTCAAAGGCTCATACTCCGGAAATCGGAGTTGTGATTGATGATGCCATGCGTGCTATCGAAAAAGAAAACAAACGTCTTAAGGATATTCTGCCGAAAAACTTTGCTCGTCCCGAATTGGATAAGCGACGTCTTGGCGATGTTGTCGATCTCTTTACCAATGTTCAGATGATTGAGCACGGCGATGAGAAAGATATTCTTGGCCGGACTTATGAGTACTGTCTCTCTATGTTTGCTGAACAGGAAGGTAAACGCGGCGGAGAATTCTTTACTCCGTCCTGCGTTGTCCGTACCCTGGTCGAAGTGCTTCAGCCGTTCAAGGGCCGTGTCTATGATCCTTGCTGCGGAAGCGGCGGCATGTTCGTACAATCTGCAAAATTCGTTCAGAGCCACAGCGGCAACATCAACAACATCGCAATCTATGGGCAGGATTCAAATCCGACAACATGGAAGATGGCTCAAATGAATTTGGCCATCCGTGGTATCGAGCCGGATCTTGGAACTTACGCTGCAGATACATTCCTGGATGACAGGCATCCGACGATGAGAGCGGATTACATTATGGCGAATCCTCCGTTTAATCTTTCTGACTGGGGCGCTGATAAACTGAAAGACGATGTTCGCTGGCAGTACGGACTGCCTCCGGCTGGCAATGCAAACTTTGCCTGGTTGCAGCACATGATTTATCATCTTGCTCCGGCAGGAAAGATTGGAATGGTTCTTGCCAATGGTTCTCTATCCTCTCAGTCTGGTGGTGAAGGTGAGATCCGAAAGAATATCATCAATGCAGATCTTGTGGAATGTATCATAGCGATGCCGACGCAGTTGTTCTACACAACACAGATCCCGGTTTCTCTCTGGTTCTTAAATAAGCAGAAAAAGCAGCCGAGCAAGACCCTGTTCATCGATGCAAGAAAGCTTGGCACAATGGTAAGCCGCAAACTCCGGGAACTGACGGAAGATGATATCCAGATAATAGCTGATACCTACAAGAGCTTTGTTGACGGAAGGCTTGAAAATGAGAAGGGATACTGTGCTGTAGTATCCACCGAAGATATAGCCAAGCAGGATTATATTTTGACTCCTGGTCGATATGTTGGGATTGAAGAGCAGGAAGATGATGGGGAGCCGTTTGAAGAGAAAATGGCAAGGCTGACATCTGAGTTATATGAAATGTTTGAGAAGTCGAAGTCCTTGGAAGAGGAAATCAGATCAAAGTTGAGCAAGCTTGGATATTGATTTCAGGGAGACTCACAATGAATATTTGGACTGATTATAAAAGAATACCTTTGCCGGATTTGCTGTCGTTCATCGTCGACAATCGCGGGAAAACAGTTCCAACTGCAGATGATGGGAATCATGTTTTAATTGCAACGAATTGCATTCGAAACGAGAATCTTTATCCATCTTATGAGAAGGTTAGGCTTCTCTCAGAAGAAACTTATCAGAACTGGTTTAGAGCGCATCCAGTACCGGGGGACATTATCTTTGTATGTAAAGGAACACCGGGGCGGACTTGTATGGTTCCGGACCCGATAGACTTTTGTATAGCTCAAGATATGATAGCGCTACGGTCCAATCCTGCGCTGATTTACAATAGGTTTCTGCTTGTGGTTCTGCGTAGCAGGAGCATTCAAGAGCAAATCACAAATACCAGTGTGGGAGATGTGATCCCTCACTTTAAGAAACAGTTCCTTAACCAGTTATTGATTCCTGTGCCCCCTATGGAGGTGCAGAGAAAAATCGGTGACTTATATTTTACACTTGTGCTAAAGGAGGAACTTAATAAGAGAATAAACGATAATTTAGAGCAGCAAGCTGCGGCATATTTCTATCATCAGTTTATTGTTAATGCGGATCCTTCTTGGAAAGAAGGTACGATCAGCGACCTTGGCACCGTCATTGGCGGCAGCACACCGTCGAAATCTAAGCCGGAATACTATACTGATAACGGCATCGCTTGGATCACACCGAAAGATCTTTCTGTCGATAAGTCCAAATTCATATCGCATGGTGCAGATGACATTACTGAGCTTGGACTTAGAAACAGTAGCGCGTCAATAATGCCTGAAGGAACGGTGCTTTTCAGTTCTCGTGCTCCGATAGGCTATATTGCTATCGCCGATGGTGAAGTAACAACCAATCAAGGTTTTAAGTCGGTTGTGCCTAATAGTAATGTTGGAACTGCATTTGTTTACTATTTTCTTAAGAATGTGTTACCCACTATAGAAAACATGGCTTCAGGCTCAACCTTCAAAGAGATCTCCGGCAGTGCAATGCGTACTGTTCCAGCTAAAATTCCTGACGATGAAAGACTTCAGGATTTTTCTGATTTCTGTAATCCATTGTTTCAGCAACAACGCACTTTGGAAGCAGAAAACCGTACCTTGGCTGCGTTACGCGACTCTTTACTGCCAAAACTGATGTCTGGCGAGCTTGATGTCTCTGAGTTGGATCTCTAAGCCGCTAAATTATCGTTTATATGTGAACAACTCTCACCAACGGCGGGAGTTATACCAACGGAACTGCCGTTGATGTCGTTCTCTGGGAATTCAAAATAGAAGGAGAAACGACATGAAGGAAGAACTGATAACAGAAGTGATGCAGCAGATGTTGCCGTATCTCGACAATGCACAGATGAAGCAGTTAAAGCAGGCGATGGAGCTTATACTCTTTCGCTATGAAGTGACCAGTGTTGAAGATAAGCGGGAAGTAGACGACAGCAATGATCTTATAGATAAGTTCATAGCTGCGAAGAAGATAGAAGGGTGTTCAGAAAAGACTCTTAAGTATTACAAAACAACGATAGATGCTTTAGTATCATCGCTTGGGAAAAATGTCAGGCATATTGTTACGGAAGATTTGCGATCATACCTTACTGAGTACCAGAGCAGGAATAATTCAAGTCGGGTTACTATAGACAATATACGCCGTATCTTATCCAGTTTCTTTTCATGGTTGGAAGAGGAAGACTATATTATTAAGAGCCCGGTACGACGAATACATAAAGTAAAAACGGCGAGTAACATTAAGGAAACATATTCAGACGAAGAATTGGAAAAGATGCGTGATAGCTGTAAAGAGCAGCGTGATCTGGCAATGATTGATATGTTGGCGTCAACGGGTATGCGTATCGGTGAGATGGTTCTTTTGAACAGAGATGATATAGATTTTACTGAACGGGAATGTGTGGTCTTCGGTAAAGGCGATAAAGAGAGGATCGTCTACTTTGATGCAAGAACAAAACTACATTTAAAGGGATACCTTGATAGTCGAACTGATGATAACCCGGCGTTGTTTGTAACATTGAGGGCGCCATATAAGCGGGTACATATAGGCGGTATTGAACATCGTTTTCGAGAAATGGGGAAACGATTAAAGATATCAAAGGTTCATCCGCATAAGTTTCGCCGGACACTGGCTACAATGGCTATCGATAAAGGGATGCCTATAGAACAGCTTCAAAGGCTCCTTGGGCATCAAAGGATAGATACGACATTGCAGTATGCAATGGTAAAACAGAGCAATGTAAAAAATGCTCATAGAAAATATATAGGTTAGGATGGTGACATGATGGAAATCATGAATACAACTTTAGCTTTCCTTTCTACGAACGGACGAGGAACATATGGAATCGGAGCATCAGCGGTTGAACGCTCGAAGGATTTATATACTTATCTTCGTATCACAGATATACGAGATGATGGGACACTCAATATGGCTGATTTGAAATCAGTCGATGATGAAAAAGCTTCTCAATATCTTCTTAAGCCAAACGATATTGTATTTGCGCGAACTGGAGCAAGTACAGGTCGGAACTATTTCTATGATGGTACAGATGGTGAATTTGTATATGCAGGATTCCTTATTAAATTTAGCATTGATCCTCAAAAGGTAAATCCTAAATATGTGAAATACTACTGTATGTCTGATGCTTATAAGGGGTGGATTCACTCTTTTAACACGGGAAGTACCAGAGGAAATATTAACGCTCATACGTTGGGAGGAATGCCTATACCTATTCCACCTCGTCAGCAGCAGGATGGAATTGTAGAAATTCTATCAAGTTTGGATGAGAAAATACGAAAGAATACGGAGATAAACGATAATTTAGCGGCTTAGAGATTGAGCACAGAGACATCCAACTCACCGGACATCAACTTAGGCAGAAGGTTGTCCCGCAATGCGGCAAGTCTCTTGTTTTCGTTGAGATTGTTTACAATTTGAGAAAACATGGGTTCGGCAACATCCTCAAATTCTGCCATTTTTTCGGCTGTAGGGAGCGGGAATTCAAACTCCATAAAATCCTTCTGATATAGATGAGGGATCACACTACCTTCAGTCCGAGCAGCGATAAATGAGGTAAAGAGCCGGGATTTTAGTAAATAGTAAATGAAAGTAGTAGATATAATATCCGGTTTGGTATTTCGGATAACAAAGATTCCTGAAGCAACAGATGTGGGGAGCTCCAAGCTATCAACATATCCGATTTTACCGATTGTACCATCCTTAGATAGCAGGATATCGCCTACTTTAAGCATTATTTCCGGAGATTCTATATAACGTTCTTCGGAAATATATCCAGCTTTATTCCAGTCGATTCCTGATTGCGTAAGGGTTTCGCCATTAATAATACGATACTCGGATTGAGGAAGATACTCACTCTTCTTGAGCCCTTTCCATCCGATTCGCCCTTTTATATAGAGGTAGTCGCCAAGTTTTACTGGCAATGCACCTTCACTATCAAGATAGGCAAGAAGAAACGTTTCTATCTGGGCTGCTAAATTATCGTTTAAGGCTGTAAAGCATATCGCATATAGAAACTAAAGGACAGACGAGTCCTGATGACATGTAGGAGGTAGACAATGCCAAGTTTGTTTACAGAAGACACCTTTGAACAGGCTGTCATTGAATTATTAGAGAATATGGGCTACGGCCATATCTATGCTCCTGATATGGATCGGGATTACAGCAGCCCTCTCTTGGATTCAGTACTGAGGGATAGCCTTGTTCGGATCAATAAAGGTCTTGCTATAGATGCTATTGAAGAGGCGATCTCAAAACTGAAGAACTTTGATTCTGGCAGCCTGGTTCAGAAGAACATGGCTTTCATGGATTACCTTCAGAATGGTGTCACCGTCAAGTTCTATGTTAAGGGCGAAGAACGTTCTTCAATCGTGAAGCTGGTCGATTATAACCGGACGGAGAATAATACCTTCTATGTAGTGAATCAGTTTACCTTCCTGGAAAACGGGAACAATCGCAGGCCGGATATCATTCTCTTTATCAACGGCCTTCCTTTGGTACTTATGGAGCTTAAGAGTCCCTCTAAGGATGAAGTCGGCGCGGAGAACGCCTTCAACCAGATTCGGAACTACATGCAGGACATCCCGTCGATATTCTACTATAACGCTATTTGCGTCATCAGTGATCTTTCCACCAATAAAGCGGGTACTATCACATCCGGCTTTGATCGCTTCATGGAATGGAAGACCAAGGATGGCGATTATGAGAATACTGCCTTTGCAGCATTTGATACTTTCTATGAAGGAATGTTCCAGAAGGATCGTCTGCTGGACATTCTGAAAAACTTCATTCTCTTCTCTCATGATGGCAAGCAGAACATAAAGATTCTTGCAGGCTACCACCAGTACTTTGCGGTCAAAAAGGCTATCGAAAAAGCAAAGATCGCAACAAAGACAGATGGTAAGGGAGGAGTGTTCTGGCATACTCAAGGCAGTGGCAAGTCCCTCTCTATGGTCTTTTATGCTCACCTGCTGCAGGAAGCTCTAGACAGCCCCACAATCGTAGTGATGACGGACCGCATTGACCTGGATGACCAGCTCTATGCTCAGTTTGCTCACTGCGCTGCCTTCCTCCGGCAAACACCGGTTCAGGCCGAGAGTAAAGAGCATCTGAAAACCTTGCTGGATGGCCGGGAGGCCAACGGCATTATCTTTACCACGATGTTCAAATTTGAGCGCGGTGAGCGGCCACTGTCCGAGAGCAGAAACATTGTGGTCATGGCAGATGAGGCCCATCGTGGCCAGTATGGTTTTGATGAGCGGATTGTCATCTCTGAAAATGAAGAGGGCGAAAAAGAAGCCAGAACAGTTGTTGGTAATGCGTTGATCATCCATGAAGCCCTGCCTAATGCAACTTTCATCGGCTTTACCGGAACGCCTATCTCCTCCAAGGATCGTAATACCAGAGAAGTCTTTGGTGATTATATTGATATCTATGACATGACCCAGGCAGTGGAGGATGGTGCAACTCGCCCGGTTTATTATGAGAGCCGTGTTGTTCATCTGAAACTGGATCAGAATACCCTGGCGCTGATTGACTCTACATACGATATTCTTGAACAGCAGTCCGATGCAGCTACCATCGAAAAGAGCAAGAAAATGCTTGGACAGATGGAGAGCGTTCTTGGCGCGGATTCCACGATTGATTCTCTCTGCAATGATATCGTCGAGCATTATGAGAAATACAGAGCAAACCTTCTGACCGGTAAGGCGATGATCGTTGCCTATTCCAGACCGATTGCCATGAAGATCTATCGGAAGCTTCTTGAACTGCGTCCGGAGTGGAATGAAAAGATCGGTGTCGTCATGACTGGCGGCAATAACGATCCGGAGGATTGGAAAGAGATTATCGGTACCAAGTCTCACAAGGAAGAGTTGGCCAGAAAGTTCAAAGACAACAACGATCCGATGAAGATCGCTATTGTCGTCGATATGTGGCTGACGGGATTTGACGTTCCCTCCCTTGCTACAATGTATGTCTATAAACCGATGCATGGCTATAACCTGATGCAGGCAATAGCCCGTGTAAACCGCGTCTTCAGAGACAAAGAAGGCGGTCTGATCGTCGACTATGTAGGCATTGCCTCTGCTTTGAAGGCCGCAATGAAGGAATACACCAAGCGAGATCAGTCCAAGTATGGCGACATGAACATCGCTCTGGTCGCCTATCCGAAGTTTAAGGAAAAGCTGCAGGTCTGCAAAGATCTGCTTCACGGATACAATTTCAGAGCATTCTTCGGCGGATCCCCTCTTGCAATGGCAAAGGCCGTCACTGGTGGCGTGAACTTTGTCCTGGATCCTCATGCTCCAGATCGTAAGGATCTGTTCCTGAAAGAAGCAATGCTCCTGAAACAGTCTCACTCCCTCTGCTCCAGTATGGTAACAGATCAGGAAAGGCATGAGGCTGCCTATATGGAGGCTGTCAGATCCACTGTTATAAAGATCACCTATGGTGGAACCGGCGGCAAAACCCTTTCGCTGAAGGAGATCAATGCTCAGATCAATGAACTCCTGAAGGCAAGCGTGCAGAGTGAAGGTGTCATCAGCCTGTTTGACAGTAAATCTGTCGGTGAAAATTTCAACCTGTTTGATCCGGCTGTCCTAGATGAGATCTCTAAAATGAAGGAGAAAAACATAGCAGTTGAGATTCTGAAGAAGCTGATGGCTGAGCAGGTAGCACTTTACAAGAGAACGAACGTGGTCCAGTCGCAGAAGTTTTCGGAGA
The DNA here is from genome assembly GCF_000424445.1 of Oribacterium sp. NK2B42. Lineage (GTDB taxonomy): Bacteria > Bacillota > Clostridia > Lachnospirales > Lachnospiraceae > Oribacterium. The sequence goes on along the minus strand of NZ_AUJX01000017.1, from coordinate 50,960 downwards.
AGATCACAAAGCTCATGAATGCCTATTACAATGGCCTGATCACAAATGAAGAGGTCATTAAGGAACTGCTCAAGGCTGCTGAAGAGATAACCCAGCTATATAAGAACGGTGCAAAACTTGGCCTGTCGCAGGAAGAACTTGCGTTCTATGACGCACTGACAAAACCGGAGCACATCAAGGACTTCTATCAGAATGACGAATTGATTGCGCTTACGCATGAACTTACTGAAATGCTTCGCAGGAACCGCACGATTGACTGGCAGAAGAAAGAAACCGCCAGGGCTACCATGCGGAAAATGGTAAAGCGACTTTTGAAGAAGTACAAATATCCTCCAGAAGATTATGAAACAGCTATCAGCACAGTGATCAGTCAGTGTGAGATGTGGACCGATAACATGGATACGGCTCCGGCATCAAATCCGGTAGTTTATAATTTTGAACCGTCGAAGCTACAGATGGTAGCGGAACCGATGGCTGAGTATGGAAAGAAGGAGTAGCATGGGAATTAAAATCGGAGACAATAATAAAATCCAAAATTCCATGATTGCAGAGAAAATAGATGCGACCAAAGATGCTATCAAGAAGATAACCTTTTTTGACAAACATCCAGTTATTTGTGGCTTTCTTATTTCATTGGTGGCGGGGATAGTATTACTGTTCTCTTTTTGGGAGAAGCTAATAAGCTTTCTGGAGGGATTGTTTTAATGGCGAAAAGCAAAATTATAAAGGACTTGGCAAACAGTTCAGTTGATACAATGACAGCTTTGAAGCGGGCAAAAGTACTACTTTCAGAAATTGGCAACGAGGATGTGAATAATTGGGTGAACTATGAAATTGCAGGTTACCCAGATAATGTTGAATTACCGGATTATAGAATTACAAGAGGCAATCTTTTTGGCTCGTACTTCAAGGGGTCTATGGCATCACATATGACATGGACGAATGTTTCCATCCCATTAGGCAAGATGCCAGACGAGTTTCAAGAAAGTCTTCTTCAAATATCATTTCGACAGAGCGTAGAGGCTTTAAGAAAACTTGCTGAGAGTACAGCTATTAAAGATGGACAACTCGGAAAAGTAGTTCCCGCTGATTTCTTTCCAAGTATAGCCAGTTTTAATAATGATTCATACATGATGATTACTTCTGCTAGAGTTATTATTGGAGAACAATGTATCAGTGATATTTTTGCTGCTGTAGAGAACCGGCTACTTGATGTTATGCTTCTCCTCGAAAAGGAATTTGGCAATCTTGACGAGCTGGATCTTGATGTTACAACAAAGACGTCAGATCAGTTGAAGAATATTGCCGAACGGATCATCTTGATTGTATATAATGATCAGAGTGTAACTATCGGGAATAACAACAAAATAAAAGACAGTACTATAGCTTCGAATATTGAGGAGCAGTAAGTTGGAGACCCCTTTCAAAACGAGGGGTCTTCTTTTTGTAGGTCGTGACCACGTGCCACGACCTACAAAAAAGCCGCTCAGGATAATATCCTGGGCGGCACTATGAATCAGGCTGGCTGCGGTTCCATAGTGGCTCCGTCTTCTGCCGTTTCCTGCCTAGGGACATCTTCGCGACTTTCAGGCTGTAGCGCCTGTTGAGACATCTCTCCTGCAGGAGTCAGAGAAACGGTAGTCTCTTTGTTGGTAAAACTGAAGTTGTAGCGCGTCTAAGATTTCGTATATCGTCGCGGCAATCAGGGAACCGACGATCGTGAGTTTGATCGTGCCGCCCTTTCCGGTAAAAACAGAAGCGATAGGAGTCCAAATATCGTTATTCATGAAATAAGTCTCCTTTCTCAAGTCGGTGTGAATTCAGCCATGCGCTGAATTCTGGTTTTGTCAAGGTGCCGCCAAGCACCTCCTGTTTCTTTTCGTCGGCGTTCATCATCAGGCTGTCCAGTAAGCCTGCGACATCCGGCACAGATATGCCGCCTGAAAACACTCACGCACACCTGTGATTGAGCTCGGCAGAAAAACCGAGGATGGGGCTATAGGCGGTAGGCATCTGGAATCCGAGCTGATTCTTTTATATGCGTGAAGCACTGTTTTATTCTCTATTTCTAAAAGTAAAAACAAGTGCCTATTTGCCTAAAGTAAGCAACCATGCGGGAAGCCGTAATTCTTCATATTCGCCTTGATCTGCCTATTCAGGCGCGTCAAAAGCCCTGGAAAAAGGTGACTAACACACTTGACAATACCTGCCAGATGATAATCCGATTGCTTTAAAGGCGGATTTTATCTTGTCTTTGTGTGAGCTTATTGTGGGAGGCAAGGAAGGGCTTAGCTGCCTGTTTCATGTATCTGCTGATTATATATTAAATGGTGATACTCCGGATAATCTTGATCCTATTGTGAATGAAGCAATAGAGATTCTAAACAATTTAAAGACGGATAAGGCTAAGAAGTCTGCACTTGAAATGCTAAGGCAGATTCAGATTCTTGAGGGCTAAGGAATAAGATTTTTCTAGAGATTGTGCCAACTCAGTCGGCACAATTTAATCCTTATCGAACAAAAATGCGGAATCCGCAAAAATGTCGATTAGAGTATTGAATAAGCTATTCCTATGATGTATAATTCTATTGAACAAAAATGCGGATTCCGCATTTTTGTTCAATAAGTAACGAGGTGGAACAATATGGAAATACGCAGAGAGATATATTTGAATAAGCTTATTTCAAAAAAGCATAACGGACTAATTAAGGTTGTAACAGGTATGCGAAGATGCGGAAAATCATACCTTTTATTTAATCTTTTTAAAGAGTATCTGGTAAATGAAGGAGTTAATGAAAATCATATTATTGAGATTGCATTTGACTCTTTTGAGAATAGAAAGTATCGAGATCCTGAAGTTTTATTTCCATATCTAATGGAAAAAATCGCTGATAAAGAAATGTATTATGTTTTATTAGATGAAGTTCAGATGCTCGATGATTTTGAATCAGTTCTTAATAGCCTCGGAAGAAAGAAAAATGTGGATGTATATGTAACGGGAAGTAATGCCAAGTTTCTGTCAAAAGATATTATTACTGAATTTCGTGGACGTGGGGATGAAGTTCACATGTATCCGTTAACATATAGTGAATTTATGAGTGTATATGACGGTGACAAACAGGAAGGCTGGAGGGATTATGTGCTGTTCGGTGGAATACCGCTTGTGCTAGGCTTTGAAACGGCTGATCAAAAATCTGGTTTTTTAAAATCTCTATTTGAGGAAACCTACATTTCTGATATTACTGGAAGGAATAATATACGAAATAAAGCAGAGTTAGAAGAACTTCTGAACATTTTATCCTCAGCAATTGGATCGCTTACGAATCCAAGCAAGTTATCTGCGACATTTAAAAGTGTTAAAAACAAGACTATAAGCAAAGAAACCATAATCAAATATATAGATTACCTTAAAGATTCATTTCTTATTGATAGTGCAATTCGATATGATATAAAGGGTAAAAAATACATTAATACTCCATCGAAGTATTATTTTACCGATTTGGGACTTAGAAATGCGAGACTTAATTTTAGACAGGTTGAGGAGACTCATGCAATGGAAAACATTATATTTAATGAATTAAAAGTTCGTGGATATAATGTGGACGTTGGTGTTGTTGTGATGAATGAAGTTGACAAAAATGGTAAGAAGATTCGAAAACAGTTGGAAGTAGATTTTGTCTGCAACAAAGGTTCAAAGAGATTTTATATTCAATCAGCCTATGCATTGCCTGATAAAGAAAAGATGGAACAGGAACAACGCTCACTAGTGAATACAGGCGATGGATTTAAAAAAATTATTATTACAAAGGATGCTGTGGCACCGCTTTATAATGATGAAGGCATATTGGTAATGAGTGTTTATGATTTTCTTCTAAATCCAGATAGCATGGAATGGTAATATTCTTGGATATGACAGAGTTGGTGATAAGCTTATAGTGAATAAGGAACAGGCCGACACTGTGAAAAGAATCTTTGAGCTATACCTGGCTGGCAATGGTGTTCGTAAGATTCAGGATATCATGGGGCAGTTGATAAGGTATATGTAGAAGGTTCGCATGAGAAGCTGGTTTCGCCAGAAGATTTTGACAGAGCACAGGAGTTAAGAGAAAAACACAAGTCCGTGAAGACAGACAAGAACGGCAAAGCAATTGGGGGCAGTCGCTTTGCAAGCATCTGTGGGGCAATAAGATTGTTTGTACCTGTGGTCATGCTATGAACCGAAGAATTGCACAGGCTGCCAATAAAGTGAAGAAAATGCAAGGGATGTGCGGCTAGGCTTGCCTTGCATTTTCTGTACCATTTCAGCGCTTATCGGCCTTTACCCGCACACCATATCAGCTCAGCTTCGTTAACCGCCTTCTCGACCATCGGCAGCATCTCGTCGTAAACTATCTGCTCCGACTTACGGATCTTCTCCGGAATAGGTTTGGTAACCGGATGCTTAGCCACAAAGATGGTGCAGCAATCCTCGAAAGGCTCGATAGAAGTCTCATAAGTTCCGATCTTCTGTGAAACCTCAACAATCTGCTGCTTGTCAAAAGCGATAACCGGACGGTAAACCGGAAGCTTGCAAACCTCATTTGTACATACAAGAGACTGCATGGTCTGGCTTGCCACCTGGCCGATGGATTCGCCGGTGATAAGAGCTATACAATCACGCTTTTCGGCAATGGCCTCTGCGATACGCATCATATATCTTCTCATGATGATGGTAAGCTCCTCATGAGGACACTTCTCATAAATCTTCAGCTGGATATCTGTAAAGTTAACTACATGTAAAGCGATAGGTCCTGAGTAAAGGGCGACCTCATTGGCAAGATCGACAACCTTCTGCTTTGCACGCTCTGAGGTATATGGAGGTGCGTGGAAGTAGGTTGCTTCAAGAACAGCTCCGCGACGGGCGATCATATAGCCTGCAACAGGACTGTCGATTCCGCCTGAAAGAAGCAGCATGGCCTTGCCATTGGTTCCCAGAGGCATACCTCCGACACCGGGGATGATTTCTGAGTAAATGTTTATAAACTGGCGGATCTCCACACGGATAACCACTTCGGGGTTGTGAACATCTACGGAGGTGTTGGGGAAAGCTTCCAGTATGTCGTGACCGAGCTCTGCATCAACCTCATTGGATTGCATAGGGAACTCTTTGTCGGCTCTTCTGGTATTTACCTTGAAAGTAAGCTTACGGTCGCCGTAAACCTCTTTGAAGTAGGAGATGACCTTGTCTGAAAGAACCTTGTAGTCGTGGGTTGAATCCATCTGGATCATAGGACAAATGGACACTATTCCGAATACGTGCTGGAGGGCATCCACTGTTTCCTCATAATCATAATTTTCTGACTTAACTGTGACATAGATACGTCCGCGCTCGCGATATACTTTAAAATCGCCCTCGGCACGCTCAAGCTTTTTTCTGATGTCATGAACCAGTGCATCCTCGAACACATAACGGTTCTTTCCCTTGGTGCCTATCTCGGCATACTTGATAAGAAAGCTTTGGTATTGCATAGAACTCCTTTTCTTATAACAGAAACTGAGTGCGTACATATCAGTACGCACTCAGCTTGACACTTGTTGATTTCCCGTTAAAATAAAACGATATCGATCACTCTGAAATGATGTATGGTGTCAGAGCGGAAAGAATCTCTTCCATACGAACTGCATCAGCATGGATGTTAAGATCGATAGGCTTTGAAAGGTCCAATGAGAAGATACCCATGATGGACTTTGCATCGATAACATAACGACCTGAAACAAGATCGAAATCTACGTCAGAGAACTTTACGAGTTCATTAACGAATGATTTTACTTTATCGATAGAATTAAGTGAGATACGAACGGTTTTCACGATGAAATCCTCCTAAAAATAATATTTATCAGTGATCAATTTTTTAAACACTTATACACTGATAATTCTAGCAATAACAAACTTCAAAAGTCAATAGAATGTCAAAGTTTCCTAAAGGAAAACAAGGATTCATGTGATGGTTCAGCCGGTAAACGGAGATACTTCAGACATTAGAAACAGGATATATTTCCAAACATGAATAAAAAGAAAGATATGGAACTGAAAAATAAGAAAGCAGCAATGCATAATCTTGGGTGCAAGGTTAATTCATACGAAGCCGAAGCTATGATCCGGGAGCTCAGGGAAGCGGGAGTAGAGATTGTTTCCTGGGATAAGGATAAGGCAGACATTTATATCATTAACACCTGCTCTGTTACAAATATTGCAGACCGGAAATCCAGGCAGATGATACACAAAGCCCGTGCCATGAATCCTGATGCGGTGGTTATAGCAGCGGGATGTTATGTCCAGGCAAAAGCTGAAGAACTGAAATATGATAATGCTGTTGACATCCTGCTGGGTAATAATGAGAAGGGCAATCTGGTGAGTGCGATTGAAAAATACTATCTGGGTGAAGCAGATGAAGAAGGTTCATTTAACAACGGACAGGAATATGAGTCTGTGACAAGTGAAACGACAGGAAATAACATTGGCGGAAGTGAAGAGAGTTTTTCAAAAGGAGGGTTCACAGAAACAGTTTCTGTGGGGACTGCAGAAAGTAATTCAGAAAGGCGGAATTTTAAAAGCAGAACCTCCTGCTATGTAAAAGATATTTCAAAGGATCAAAGCTACGAGGATCTGAGAGCCGGTGAGATAGAGGATAACGGCAGAGTGTTCTTGAAGGTTCAGGATGGCTGCAACCAGTATTGTTCCTATTGCATCATTCCCTATGTGCGGGGGCGTATAAGGTCAAGATCTGTTGAAAGCACAGTGAAGGAAGCTGCGGATTTCGCCAACAGAGGTTATCGTGAGATAGTGCTTACGGGTATCCATCTTTCCTCTTACGGATTGGATTTTGATAACGCAAATTATGAATTTGCAATGGAAAATGATGTGCCCTCGGAGCACCTGCTGGAGCTTATCAGAAGTGTGGCCAATGTTCCCGGAATCAGCAGAGTGAGACTCGGCAGTCTTGAACCCCGCATAATTACCGATGCTTTTGTTAAAGAGCTTAAAAATATCCCGGAGATATGTCCTCATTTTCATCTGTCTCTTCAAAGCGGCTGTGACCGTACGCTTAAGGCTATGAACAGACATTATGACACTGCTGCCTTCAGACATTCTGTCGAGCTTATAAGAAATGCCTGGGACGATGCGGCTATAACAACGGATGTGATCGTGGGATTTCCGGGAGAAACGGAAGATGATTTCAGAGAGTCCTATGATTTCATAGATGAAATAGGATTTTATGAGCTTCACGTTTTTAAGTACAGCAGACGTCAGGGAACTGCTGCTGACAAAATGAAGAATCAGGTTCCGGATAAGATAAAGTCGGAGCGCTCGGAAAAACTTATCAGGCTGGATGAAACAAAATCCGAAGTTTTCAGAAGAAGCTTTTTGGGGAAAGAAACCGAGATCATTCCGGAGGATATCACCACCTTTGACGGAAAAAAATATTTGAGGGGTTACAACAAAAGCTATGTGAGATTTATGGTACCGCTTACAAATGATGCTGAAGGAACGGGTAAAATAGGACAAATAATCAGGGTGCAGGGCCAAGAATTATGTTATACATGCGTACTTGCATTGATTTTGTAAATGGTATAGAATTAACTAAGTTATTAAAAGGACGTGACAATATGAGCGATTTAGGCAGTACACAGATTATCAGACCAATGCAGGAATACGATTTGGATGTTACGGAGGTTCTGGCCCGTGTCTATGAGGCACTTACGGAAAAGGGCTACAATCCCATAAATCAGATCGTAGGATACATTATGTCCGGTGATCCTACTTATATCACAAGCCACAAGGGCGCAAGAAGCCTTATCATGAAGGTTGAGCGTGACGAGATCCTTGAAGAGCTTATGAAGACATATGTTGAGGCGAAACTCAGCAAGTAATTTAGTGTGTCTATGAAGAGTCTGTCCGTGTCGGCAGACTCTTTTATATTTCTGCCCACGGTTTTGATCGTGCTTCATGTAAGCAATTTTAAACATTAGTGATATAGGAGCGAGCCTATTAGATCTGCATCTGTATGTAAGAGATAAACGGCGGAAAAAATGCGTTTATATAGGAGATTTTCATTGAGAATTCTGGGACTGGATTACGGATCAAAAACAGTTGGCGTTGCCATGACCGACCCTATGGGTATAACGGTACAGCCTTTTAAAACTATACTTAGAGACAGGGAATCGAAACTCAGAAAAACCCTGTCGGAGATACAAAAGATCGTCGAGGACTATGATGTAGAAAAAATCGTAGTGGGTCTTCCGCTGAATATGGATGATACTGAGGGCGAAAGAGCTCGGGAGACCAGGACATTTGTGGAAAAGCTTAAGCTGAGGGTTACGGTGCCGGTGGAGTTCACTGACGAACGCCTGACCACGATGGAAGCAGCGGAGATACTTGATGAGAGCGGCATAAAAAGATCAGAACAGAAAAAAGTCATCGACCAGGTTGCCGCACAATTGATCTTGGAACAATATCTGAGAGGCTGAGACCTCTCCGTTAAATTTGCAGAAATCAGGAGATAAACATGGAAAATACTATCCGGTTAAAATCTGAGGATGGAACACTCGAACTTGAAATCCTTGAGGAGACTACTGTACAGGGAGTTAATTATATCCTTGTGACGGATGCTCCCGAAGGTGAAGATGGTGAGTGCTATGTCATGAAAGATGTATCAGGACCCGAGGATGCAGAAGCAGATTATGAGTTTGTCGATGACAAGGAGTCTGAAGCAGTGATGCAGATTTTTTCTGCACTTCTGGAAGGAGAAGGTATAACTATTGAGAAGTAATAAAAACAAAGAGGATATGGATATGCTCGAAACAGCAGTTAAGGAAAACGATGAACAGGCTGTTACATTGGAAAAGGGCGAAAAGCGTAAAAGAAAGCCGGCAAGCCACACCCAAAAAAGTGAGAAAACTGAAAAAACTGAAAAAATAGAAAAAACAGAAAAAACAGCTGAAACAGAGGCTGCTGTAAAGGAACACAAAACAGCAAACCACAGGAGAAAAAAGCAGAAATCTGACAGCTTAGTTCCGAATGGTAAAGTCAGGATCATCCCACTCGGAGGTCTTGATCAGATAGGTATGAATATCACTGCATTTGAAACGGAAGACAGTATCATGATCGTTGACTGCGGTCTTGCTTTTCCTTCAGGTGATATGCTTGGTATAGATCTTGTTATTCCCGATATCACTTATCTGAAGAATAACATTTCAAAGGTAAAGGGTTTTGTTATCACTCACGGACATGAAGATCATATCGGAGCACTTCCGTATGTTCTCCAGCAGATCAAAGTTCCGGTGTTCGGTACGAGACTTACCATGGCTCTCATTGAGAATAAGCTTAAAGAAAGCGGCCTTGATCAGGTTATAGAAATGAACGTTGTTCCCTTCGGAGGAATCGTTGATTTCGGAGACATAAAAGTCGAATTTGTAAAAACCAATCACTCTATACAGGATGCGGCAGCATTGGCCATCTTCACACCGGCAGGAACCATAGTTCATACCGGAGATTTCAAGGTGGATTATACGCCGGTTTTCGGTGACCCCATCGACCTTCAGCGTTTTGCCGAGCTGGGAAGATCCGGTGTTCTCGCCATGATGTCAGACTCCACCAATGCCGTAAAGCCTGGTTCCACCATGTCGGAACGTTCTGTGGGAGTTACTCTGGACAGGATATTCGCAGAGCACAGAGAGAACCGTATAATCGTTGCAACATTTGCATCTAATGTTGACCGTGTTCAGCAGATCATAAACATGGCTTCCAAGTACGGAAGAAAGGTAGTGGTTGAGGGACGTTCCATGGTTAATGTCATTACCGTGGCATCAGAGCTTAATTACATTGATATCCCCGAGGGAACTCTCATTGATATCGACCAGCTCAGGAACTATCCCGATGAACAGACTGTGCTTATCACTACAGGTTCACAGGGCGAGTCCATGGCGGCATTAAGCCGTATGGCAAGTGGAATGCACCGGAAGGTACGCATTAAACCCAATGATGTTGTTGTGCTTTCTTCACATCCTATTCCGGGAAATGAGAAGGCAGTGGATAAGGTGGTCAATGAGTTATGCATGCTTCATGCCAAGGTCATCCTTCAGGATACCCACGTTTCGGGACATGCCTGCGCAGATGATCTGAAGCTTCTGTTTTCACTTGTGAGACCTGAGTATTCTATCCCGGTTCATGGTGAGTACCATCACCGTATGGCTGCGGCCAGAATTGCAGAACAGATCGGTGTTCAAAATGAAAAGTGCCTCCTTATAGAAAACGGAGACGTGCTTGAGCTTTCCATGAAGGATGGCAAGAGTAAATCAGAGATAAAAGAGCATGTTCAGGCCGGAGGAGTTTTTGTTGACGGACTCGGAGTCGGAGATGTAGGCAACATCGTTTTGAGAGATCGTCAGAATCTCGCCCAGAATGGTATCATCGTAGTTGTTCTTACTCTCGAAAAGTATTCCGGACATCTTCTTGCGGGACCGGATCTTGTGTCACGAGGCTTTGTTTATGTCCGTGAATCAGAGGATCTCATGGAAGAGGCAAGGGTGCATGTTCAGGATGCGGTTGATGACTGTCTTGTACGTCATGTCAATGACTGGGGCAAGATCAAGAACATCATCAAGGATTCTCTCAGCGACTTCCTCTGGAAGCGAATCAAGAGAAATCCTGTTATCCTTCCCATCATAATGGAGGTTTGATAAATGGGTCACAGAGATACCTTGGAGCGGGTTACAGGCTTTGTGGTCGGTCTCGCCTGGCGTGTCATATTGATAGCACTTTTGGTATATGGACTGACCAACGGCATCAAAATGGCCTACAGCTATGGTCATGGTCTCCTGTATGATCATGCAATGGCTGTTGAGGGAGCTCCTGAAGAAGAATTTGTCATAAGCGAAGATCAGGGTGTTGAGGATATCGCAAAAGCTCTTTATAAAAAGAAATTTATTGATAATGTTGAGGCCTTCAAGGTTCAGTCGCTTCTTTATGAGGCGAAGTACGTACCGGGTTCCTACAGCCTGTCAAAGTCCATGACTACCTCGGATATCATTCAGCATCTGACCCGGGAAGGTGTGAAGTATCAGGAATTACAGGATAAGAATCTTATGGATCTGGAAGCCACTACGGCTGCTGAAGAGATAGAGACGGATGCCAATGGAGTTGAGGTCATCGGAGGTTCCGATGATGAGAACATGATAGCACAGGATGCTGCCAATGCTGCTTTCGAGTCACAGGTGGCTGAAAGTGCGGCGGCTGCCGCCGGTCAGTAAAGCTGATATAATACCGGCACCGGCTACGTATAATCTTTGACACTTAGGATTTTACTGCAAAGGAAAGTAGTATCCGGACAGCACCGGCACCGATCACGTATAGTCTCCGGCACAGCTTTATATAAAATGTGTGCAGGACTTATACAGTATTATAAAGAGGAAGTGAAGCTTTGATCGTAAACGAGAAACTTGTGAATTATATACATTCACTTGAACCTGATCGGAGTGAGCTTCTGGAGAATGTAAGAAAAGAAGCGCTTGCGGCGGAAATCCCCATTATAAGGGATGAAACGGCGGCGCTTCTTAAATGTTTCATAACTATGCTCAGGCCGAAGAGGATCCTTGAGATAGGCACGGCTGTCGGCTATTCTGCCCTGACCATGGCAGAGGTGCAGCCTTCGGACGGAAGCATTATCACAGTGGAAAACTATGAGCCGAGAGTTAAAGAGGCGGTTAAAAACATTTCCGGAAGCATATACAGAGACAGGATCAGGCTCATTAATGATGATGCCGGCAAAGTGATAAAAAGCTTTGCAGAGAACGGCGAAAAATTTGATTTTATCTTTATGGATGCCGCAAAAGCCCAGTACATAGTGTGGCTTCCGGATATCATAAAGATGCTGCCGAAGGGGGCAGTGCTTTTCAGCGACAACATCCTTCAGGATGGCCGTATCATAGAAAGCCGGTATCAGGTGGAAAGGCGGGACCGTACCATCCACAGCCGCATGAGAGAATATCTTTTTGAGCTGAAGCATAACGAACTGTTGGAAACTGCCATACTTGCCGATGGCGACGGCATTTCCATAAGTGTAAAACGCTGAGGTTAATAAATGAGGAGAGGATTGAAAAATAATGTTAAAGGAAACTGAACTGCTGATCCCCGCAGGATCACTGGATGTACTTAAAACTGCTGTAAACTATGGGGCAAATGCTGTTTATCTCGGCGGAGAGGCTTTCGGACTCCGTGCCAATGCCAAGAATTTTACTCTTGACGAGATTCGTGAGGGCGTTCAATTTGCACATGAAAGAAATGTAAAAGTGTTTGTAACTGCAAACATCCTGGCGCATAATGGTGATATGGAAGGTGTCAGAGAGTACTTTAAGGAGCTTGCCACAACAGGCATCGATGCAGTCCTTATTGCAGATCCCGGTGTATTTATGATCGCAAAGGAGGTTCTGCCGGATTCCATAGAGCTTCATATCTCAACCCAGGCAAACAATACCAATTATGAAACCTTCCTTTTCTGGTGGAAGCTCGGGGCAAAGCGTGTGGTATGCGCAAGAGAGCTTAGTCTCAAGGAAATCAAGGAGATAAGACAGCATATCCCTGAGGAACTGGATATCGAGGCATTTATCCATGGTGCTATGTGTATGTCTTATTCCGGAAGATGCATGCTCAGCAATTACTTCACCGGAAGAGACGCCAACAGAGGAGAGTGTACACATCCCTGCCGCTGGAAGTACAATATCGTTGAAGAGACGAGACCGGGACAGTATTTCCCGATTTATGAAAATGAGAGGGGCACATTTATTTTTAACTCAAAGGATCTCTGCATGATCGAGCATGTGCCTGAGCTCATAGATGCAGGCATTGATTCCCTTAAGATCGAGGGAAGAATGAAGACGGCTCTTTATGTGGCGACCGTTGCCAGAACCTATCGTAAGGCTCTTGACGATCTTAAGGAAAGCGAAGAGAAGTACAGAGCCAATATGGAGTGGTATAAGTCTGAGATAGCAAAGTGTACCTATCGTGAGTTCACCACAGGCTTCTATTACGGAAAGCCCTCTGCCGATGACCATATCTATGATAACAATACCTATGTAACAGGGTCTGTTTATCTCGGAACCATAAAGCGCAGCGATGAGGAAGGCTGGAGTTATCTTGAACAGAAGAACAAGTTCTCAGTGGGAGAGATGATAGAGATAATGAAGCCGAACGGTGAGGATATCCCTATCGAAGTACTTGAGATCCGTGATGCAGAAACAGATGTACCTCAGGATTCCTGCCCTCATGCATGCCAGCAGATCAAGGTGAGATTTTCGATAGCGCCTGAAGCCGGAGACATTATCAGAAAAACAACTCCGGAGAAACAGGACGTGGAGTAAAGCCTGATCCGGGGAAATCTGACTTCATATCTTGCGGAGGGGCTCCAAAACAGCCTTAAAAGGTAAAACATCTTATGGAACTAATCTTTGTAGCAATAGGAATAGCATCGCTTGCATACGTATTTCTGATATTTGTTGAATACGGCCTGACCTCTTTTATGTGGTTTTGGCCGTTATTTGCGTTGTTGAATTTCATTATGTTTTTCATGGTGAGATATGTCAGAAAGAAGTTTAAGGAAAAAAAGGAAATCCCCCTGAGACCCTTTGTCTTCTACTTTGCCAGCTACGGTCTCTCTGTTGTGACTCTTCTGACCATACTTGCGGTGATATTTTCCAATGCATACACCAGGGTGCAGAACAATCTTGATTATGTAATAGTCGTGGGAACAAATCTCGTTGACAACAAGATTTCCAAATCACTGGAAAGAAGACTGGACCGGGCCATAGAATATGCCAAGGAAAATCCCAACACGGTTTTTGTACTGTCGGGAGGCAGGAGTGAGTACGGGAGAAACACGGAAGCTACGGTCATGTATCATTACATGATAAATGCAGGGATACCCGACAAAAACCTCCTTTTGGAATTCTATTCGGATTCCACTCAGGAAAAGATAGGGTTTTCCTTGATGACAATTCATCAGGATCATGAACAAAAGCTCCTTGCCGAAAAGCTCCGGCACCCGGGTAAACCATTTATGAGACAAACCCCAAAAAGAGATGATATAATTGTCGGAGTGGAACGTCCTTTGTCCATAGGTATCATTACCTCGGATTTCAATCTGTTGCGTGCAAAGGAGATCGCAAAAAAATATGGTGTTATGGATGCCTGCCCCATGGCCACAAAGACAGATGAGCTGATGCTTGTTCATCTGGCGGTAAGGGAAGCGGTTGCCCTGTTTAAGGACAGACTTATAGGTAATATTTAAACCGGCATCTAATCCATAAGGCAGAGCTTTCGATCATTACCCCGGTATTCCGGGATACCCGGTTTTATATAAGAGCCTGTCAGATTTGTATCTGTGTGTCAGATATTACGGCTTGAAAAAGCGTTAAAGAGAGGAGAAAGGCTTCATGAAGAATTATGAGCTGATAGAAAAAAAGAGGATAGAAGAGTTATCAACGGATGCCTGCATTTACAGGCATAAGAAAAGCGGAGCTAGAATTTTCACCATGAAAAACTCTGATGACAATAAGGTGTTCGGCATAGCGTTCCGCACGCCGGCAGAAGACAGCACAGGAGTTGCGCACATCACGGAGCATTCTGTCCTTTGCGGATCCGATAAATTCCCGCTGAAGGATCCCTTTGTTGAGCTTGCCAAGGGATCCCTCAATACATTTTTAAATGCCATGACCTATCCTGATAAGACGGTTTATCCCATCGCTTCACGAAACGATAAGGATTTCGATAATCTCATGGATGTCTACATGGATGCGGTTTTCCATCCGAATTCCGTTAAGGATCCCCGCATCATGATGCAGGAGGGATGGCATTATGAAATGCAGGATGAGAAGGATGACCTTATCTATAACGGTGTTGTTTACAACGAGATGAAGGGCGTTTTTTCAAATCCCGAATCAGTACTTGAGCGTTATATCATGCATGCGCTTTTCCCGGATACAACTTATGGTAATGAATCCGGCGGAGATCCTGTGAACATCCCGGATCTTACCTTTGAGGATTTCAAAGCATTCCATGCCCGTTTCTATCATCCTTCCAATTCCTACATTTTCCTGTATGGCGATATGGATATGGAGAAGAAGCTTGAGTGGCTTGATAAAGCATATCTTTCAGAGTATACAGCCATCGAGCCTAACTCAGACATTGCCGCACAGAAGCCCTTCGATAAGATGCAGGAGGAAGAGATTTCCTATTCTGTGGGTGAAAATGAACCTCTTGAGAAAAATACATACCTTTCATGGAATGTAGTAGTGGACGCTTTGGACAGCAAGTCAAACCTTGCTCTCGACATCTTGGATTATGCACTTCTTTCATCTCCGGGAGCGCCTCTTAAGCAGGCACTTATCGATGCAGGCATAGGAGAAGATATCTTCGGAGGCTTTCAGGACGGAATCAAACAGCCATATTTCTCTGTTACTGCCAAGGGGACCGATAAGAAAGACAAGAAAAAATTCCTGGAGATAATTGAGGGTACTTTAAAGAAACTTGCAAAAGAGGGACTTGATAAGAAGACATTACTGGCTGCAATAAATCATGACGAGTTTCAGTACAGAGAGGCTGATTACGGACGTACTCCAAAGGGGCTTGTCTACAGCCTTACATCACTTGATACCTGGCTCTATGGCGGAAAGCCATGGGATTATCTTTTCTGTGAGAAATATTATAAAGAGCTCAGAAAAGATGTTGAAGAAGGCTATTTCGAGAAGCTTATCGAGAAATATCTTCTCGGAAATAAGCATTCAGCCCTGGTTATCTGTAAGCCGGAAAGAGGTCTTACGGAGAAACGTGAGGAGGAGTTAAAGAAAAAGCTGGCAGCCGTTAAGGCAAAGATGTCAAAAGAAGAGATCAAAAAGTGTGTTTCCGATACAAAGATGCTCAAGGAGTATCAGGAGGAGCCTACAAGCGAAGAGAATCTTGAGAAGCTGCCGCTCTTAAGCATTAGCGATATAGATAAAAAGGCAGAGACCTTCAGCTGGAAGGAAACACGGCTTTCCGACACACTTCTTATCGGTACCGAGCTTGAAACAAGAGGTATTGCTTATCTCCGATTCAATTTCAATACAGCCTGCCTTACAGAAGAGGAGCTTCCATACGCAGGATTTTTGAAGACAGTTCTCGGCTATATGGATACTGAAAAGCATACTTATCAGGATCTGACTTCCGACATCCTTTTGAACACCGGAGGCATCAACTTTGACGCAAGTGCTTATCCCAATATCAGTAAGTATGGCTGGTACACTGGTATCTTCAGTATCGATGTAAAGCTTTTGTATGATGGCTTTTCTTTCGGTCTCGATATAGTTAACGAGATCGTTCATACAACAAAATTTGAAGATGATAAGAGGATGCAGGAAATCCTGAACGAGGCCCGTTCAAGAGAAAGAATGAAGGTTGAAGGCTCAAGCCACAGCTATGCCGTTAACAGGGCAACCTCATATTTTTCCGCAACCGGAAGATATGCTGACCTTACCGGGGGCATAAGCTACTACCGTTTCATCAACAGAATATCCGATGAGTTTAAGAAGGATAAAAAGACACTTCAGAAGAAGTTAAGGGAAGTGGCCTGCAAGCTCTTCAGACCTGAAAATATGTTTATATCACTTGCATGTGAGAAAGAGGGTAATGATGCCTTCGCAAAGGAATTCCCTAAGTTCAAAAAGAACTTTGAGCAGGGCATCCGGAAGCTGGAAGAGAAGGCAGGAAAGCTTGATAAAGGTTTCAAACCATACAAGGCTTCAGCCGGAAAGGCTTTGCCGCAGCTTACACTCAGCGGTAATCTCAATGAAGGCTTCAAGACTCCGTCACAGGTTAACTATGTCGCAAGATCAGGTCTTTATGATACAAAGAAGCATCCGTATACAGGTGCCCTTAAGGTACTTAAGGTGATTCTGAATTACCAGTATCTCTGGCTCAATCTTCGTGTCAAAGGCGGAGCCTACGGATGTATGTCAGGTTTCGGAAGATCAGGTGAAGGTTATTTTGTATCCTACAGAGATCCTCATCTTAAGGAGACTCTGGATATTTACGAGGGCATACCTAAGTTCATCAAGGACTTCAAGACTTCGGAAAGAGATATGACAAAGTACATCATAGGCGCTATTTCCGAGCTTGATACACCGAGGACAAATTCCGCAAAGGCTGCATTGACCTTAAGCGCATTCCTGTCACATGTAACCAATGACATGCTTCAGGAGGAGAGAGACCAGATCCTTGCAACAAGCGAGGCAAAGATTAATGCACTCTCAGATTACGCAAAGGAAATCCTTGAGAAAGGTGCGGCATGTACTGTTGGAAACAACAAGCTTATTGAGGACAATAAGGATAAGTTCTACACCACAGAGGAACTCTTTAAGCAAAACTAATTTAATGGGAAATATATGAAAGATAAAAAGATAAAAACCGGTTTCGTGGCCCTGGTTGGAAGACCGAATGTCGGAAAGTCTACACTTATGAATCATGTCATAGGTCAGAAGATCGCAATAGTCTCCAACAAGCCGCAGACCACCAGAGGCAGGATACAGACGGTCTATGACGATGACCGCGGACAGATCATTTTCCTGGATACTCCTGGCATACATAAAGCAAAAAACAAGCTTGGGGAGTACATGGACAATGTTGCCGAAAATACACTTAAGGATGTGGATGTCATCGTCTGGCTAGTGGAACCGACAACCTATATCGGAGCAGGGGAACAGCATATAGCTGAGGTCATCAAAAACTCAGGGAAACCGAAGATACTTGTGGTGAACAAGATAGACACCATGAAGGACAAGCCTGAGGAGCTTGAAGCTGCCATAGAAAAATATAAAACTCTGATGGATTTTGCAGAGATAGTTCCCTTGTCTGCATCAAGGGCCGAAAACATTGACGGTTTCAAGAATGCTGTTTTCAGGTACCTGCCTGAGGGACCGAGATATTATGACCGGGATACTGTTACGGATCAGTCCATGCGTGAGATCGCAGCGGAACTTATCCGGGAACAGGCACTCCGCAAGTTAAATGACGAGGTGCCTCATGGCATAGCGGTTCTCATAGACCAGATGCACCAGAGACAGGACGGCCTCTGGGATATAAAAGCTACTATAGTATGCGAGAGGGATGCCCATAAAGGCATTATCATAGGAAAGGGCGGTTCAATGCTTAAACGTATAGGCACAGGCGCCCGTATCCAGATAGAAAAAATGGTGGACGACAAGGTCAACCTCCAGCTTTTTGTCAAGGTACGAAAGGACTGGAGAGATTCGGACACATTCCTGAAAAACTACGGCTACAAGGATGAAACGTAATTCCGGACCGGAAACGGTTCTCAGGAGAAAATATGCGTGATGAATTAGAACTTCACGGGGTGGTGCTGAGCTCGGCACCATCCCGTGACTTTGATAAAAGACTGTCTGTACTTACAAATGAACAGGGAAAGATCACTGTCTGGGCGGCGGGAGCAAAAAAGCCGGGATCCCGGTTTATGGCAGCCACAAGAAGCTTCGTTTTCGGGACATTTACCCTGACAGCAGGAAAAAGCGGCTACAACCTTAGGGATATCAAAGTAAATAATTACTTTGAGGAGATAGCCACGGATCTTGTTAATGCCTGCTACGGCTCCTATGTGCTGGAATTTGCCGACTACCTTGCCCAGGAGAATCTGGAAGCCTCGGAGATGGTGAACCTTATTTTCCTTTCGTTAAAGGCCATACTGAATTCAAATCTTGATAATGAGCTGGTGAGAAGAGTATATGAACTCAGACTCCTTTATATAAGCGGTGAGTACACGGAGGAACCGCCCTTCCCATGCTCCCAGGCCTGTGCCTTTGCCTGGCAGTACGTCCTGTCGACACCCATTATGAAGCTTTACACCTTCACACTTAAACAGGAGGTTTTCGAGGAGTTTGCTTCCAATGTCGACGCCCTCCTCGGTGACGTGATGCCGCATAACTTCAGATCGCTGGAGATACTGAAAACACTCAGATGAGAATTGTACCGGTCGAGAAAGACAGGACAGAGCCAGAGGGCATCCAGCTACAACCGTTGAGCTGAGTCATGAAAAATCAAAATCGAACCCCTTAGAACCACTTGGTTCCTTTTCCTTAGCCCCCTCGCCAAGTCTGAGTTTTCATAAAAGTAAACTCAGACATTGGCGAGGGCCTAGTGGTTCTTAGGGGTTCGATTTTAGATTTTTCTGACGAAGCGATTCGGTTGTAGCTGGATGCCCTCTGGCTCTGTCCGCCCGTTAAGGGTGAACAGATTTAACTGGATTTTTTCGGCTCCAGGTTGTATAGTGAAAAACAGCGCAGAAGCGTGAAACTAAATACTTTATTCTTAGCCGCACTCCGGCGGCAGAAAGAGGAAAAAATGGCAAAAGAATACACAATGGACACTATCGTTTCCCTTGCAAAGTCAAGAGGATTTGTTTATCCGGGCTCCGAAATCTACGGCGGACTTGCCAACACATGGGATTATGGAAATCTTGGTGTTGAATTAAAGAACAACGTTAAGAAAGCCTGGTGGAAGAAGTTCATTCAGGAGTCAAAGTACAATGTCGGAATCGACTGTGCTATCCTTATGAACCCTCAGACCTGGATTGCTTCAGGACATCTCGCATCCTTCTCTGATCCTCTTATGGATTGTAAGGAATGCCACGAGAGATTCCGTGCAGACAAGATCATCGAGGATTTCGCAGCAGAGAACGCACTTGAGCTTGAAGGCTCAGTTGACGGCTGGTCAAACGAAGAGATGGAGAAATTCATCGAGGATCACAAGGTAGCATGTCCTTCATGTGGTAAGCATAACTTTACAGGTATCCGTCAGTTCAACCTTATGTTCAAGACCTTCCAGGGTGTAACAGAGGATGCAAAGAACGCAGTTTATCTCCGTCCGGAGACTGCACAGGGTATCTTCGTAAACTTTAAGAATGTTCAGAGAACTTCCCGTAAGAAGCTTCCTTTCGGTATCGGTCAGATCGGTAAGTCATTCCGTAATGAGATTACACCGGGTAACTTCACATTCCGTACAAGAGAGTTCGAACAGATGGAGCTTGAGTTCTTCTGTAAGCCTGACACAGATCTTGAGTGGTTTGCATACTGGAAGCAGTTCTGTCAGGACTGGCTCCTGAGCCTTGGAATGCCTAAGGAGATGCTCCGTGCAAGAGATCATGAGAAGGAAGAGCTCAGCTTCTATTCAAAGGCAACAACTGACCTTGAGTTCCTGTTCCCGTTTGGATGGGGTGAGCTTTGGGGTATTGCTGACAGAACCGATTATGATCTTGGACGTCATCAGGAGGTTTCAGGTCAGGATATGACCTATTTTGATGATGAGACAAATGAGCATTATGTTCCGTATGTTGTAGAGCCTTCACTTGGGGCTGACCGTGTAACTCTTGCATTCCTTTGCGCAGCCTATGATGTAGAGGAGCTTGAGGGCGGTGATGAGAGAACAGTTCTTCACTTCCATCCGGCACTTGCACCTGTAAAGATAGGTGTCCTTCCTCTTTCAAAGAAGCTTGCCGAGGGTGCTCAGGCTATCCACGATGAACTTGCCAAGTACTGGAATGTTGAGTATGACGACAGAGGAAACATTGGAAAGAGATACAGAAGACAGGATGAGATAGGTACTCCTTACTGCGTAACCTATGATTTTGACTCAGAGAATGATCACTGTGTTACCATCCGTGAGAGAGATTCCATGAAGCAGGAGCGTATCGCCATCGATCAGCTTAAGAGCTATTTCGAAGAGAAGCTTGCATTCTGATAAATTATATTAATTATAGTAAAAACTTCCGACATTAATATGATGTTGGGAGTTTTTTTTCATATAATAGTTATGTTATAATTAGGTTAGATTTATAAATTTTATAGAGGGACACAGCATGAAACATGTCGGACTGATGGGACGGGTGGCGGTAAGCTTTTGCATTAGTACCATCCTTCCTTTGATACTTATGTATCTGATGTTCAGGGGTTATACCACCATGAGCATGAACGTGATGATACTTATAATTGCCGGACTATTTTTTATATGCTGGATCTATATGGGTATCGTGAAACCTGTGGATGAACTGAAGGCGGCAGCCAAAAAGATAGAATCAGGCGATCTGGATTTCACCCTTGAGGCTGAGACCAATGATGAATTTGGCGAGCTGATGCAGGCCTTTGATGAGATGCGCATGAGGCTCAAGGAAACCCAGGAGGAGAAGATATGCAATGACAATGCCAACCGAGAGCTGATCTCAAACATTGCCCATGATCTGAAAACTCCGCTTACGGCTATAAAGGGTTACTCGGAGGGGATACTGGATGGCATTGCCCAGAGCCCCGAGATGCAGAAGAAATATATTCAGACCATCAATATAAAAGCGAATGATATGGACCGCCTCATAGATGAACTTAGGTATTATGTTAAGGTAGAGTCCAATAAGATACCTTATGATTTTCAGCACATGCCGGTACAGGATTATTTCCAGGATTGTGCTGATGAAATAGGGCTTGATATGGAGTCCCAGGAGATCACATTCACTTTTGAGAATAAGGTATCCCGGGATGTGGAAATGATAGCCGATCCGGAGCAGCTTAGAAAAGTCATCAACAATATCGTTTCAAATTCCGTAAAGTACATGGACAAGGAAGAGAAAAGGATTGAGCTGGTACTGGAGGATGCGGGAGATTTCATACAGGTAAGTCTCAGCGATAACGGAAAGGGCATAGCAAAGACAGATCTGCCATATATATTCCAAAGGTTTTTCAGAGCAGACAGCTCCAGAAATTCCATGAAGGGCGGATCGGGCATAGGATTATCCATTGTCAAAAAAATAGTTGAAGACAGCGGAGGCCGCATATGGGCAACATCTGTTGAGGGAGAAGGTACAACGATAAATTTTGTTTTGAGGAAATATATCCGCAGTGTACAGGAGGTTGATTTAAATGGATGATGATAAAAGAAAGATTCTTATAGTTGAAGATGAACAGTCCATTGCCGAACTGGAGAGAGATTATCTTGAACTTTCCGGCTTTACTGTAACCATTACAAATGACGGAGATATCGGTCTTGAGAAAGCTCTTAATGAAGAATTTGATCTCATCATTCTTGACCTTATGCTGCCGGGAAAAGATGGCTTTGAAGTCTGTAAAGAAGTAAGATCGGTTAAAGACATCCCTATCATTATCGTTTCTGCGAAAAAGGATGACATTGACAAAATCCGCGGACTGGGACTTGGTGCCGATGACTATATGACGAAGCCATTTTCGGCATCAGAGCTTGTGGCCAGAGTCAAGGCACATCTTGCAAGATATGAAAGACTGGTCGGCAACGGAAAAGAAGGAAACGATCTTATCGAGATCCGCGGCCTGAAGATAGACCCTTCCGCAAGACGTGTATGGGTTGGCAATGAAGAAAAGACCTTTACTACCAAGGAGTTTGATCTTTTATATTTCCTTGCTTCTCATCCAAACCATGTGTACACAAAGTCTGAGCTTTTCAAGGAGATATGGAAGATGGATTCAGTTGGAGACATCGCCACAGTAACCGTACATATAAAAAAGATAAGGGAAAAGATCGAAATGGATTCCGCAAAACCTCAGTATATCGAAACCATATGGGGAGTGGGGTACAGATTTAAGGTGTAAACTGATTTATATTGTGATATAGCTCTTGTTTCTTGCGCTGTTTACACTGCGTATAAGACAAAAAGCCTTAGAAATTCTTTGGTTATTCATAGAATTTCCAAGGTTTTTTTTATTTATAGAAAATTAATACTAATTGTAACCGTTTTCATAAAAATGTTTCCTTTACTAAGAAAAATTAGTCGAGTATAATCTCAATGGTGATTTTCCCGAATGAATGGGAAAATTCAAAGGTGCTTTTTGTAAGGGTTATCCTATTTTACTGGCATTTAATGGGTAACTCTGTATACAAAGACATATAAAAACAAAGAAGTAATATTAGGAGGATCAGCAATGGCTAAAAAATGGGTCTACACCTTCAAAGAAGGTAACATGTCCATGAGAAACTTACTTGGAGGTAAGGGTGCAAACCTTGCAGAGATGACCGAGATCGGACTTCCGGTTCCACAGGGTTTCACAATCACAACAGAGGCTTGTACTCAGTACTATGAGGATGGTCGTAAGATAAACGACGAGATCATGGGTCAGGCTATGGAAGGCGTAGCATGGATGGAGAAGGAGAACGGCAAAAAGTTCGGAGATCTCCAGAATCCTCTTTTAGTATCAGTCCGTTCAGGTGCCCGTGCATCTATGCCGGGTATGATGGATACTATCCTTAATCTTGGTCTTAATGACGAAGTAGTTGCAGCTATGATCAAGGGCAATCCTGATCCTGCATTCGAGCGTTTCGTATATGATTCATATCGTCGTTTCATCCAGATGTTCTCAGACGTAGTTATGGAGGTTGGTAAGAAGTATTTCGAGCAGCTTATCGACAAGATGAAAGAGGAGAAGGGTGTTAAGTTCGACGTTGATCTTACAGCAGCTGACCTTAAGGAGCTTGCAGAGCAGTTCAAGGCTGAGTATAAGAAGCAGCTTGGAAAGGACTTCCCTTCAGATCCTGTAGAGCAGTTAAAGCTTGCTATCGAGGCTGTATTCCGTTCATGGGATAACCCGCGTGCCAACGTATATCGCCGTGACAACGATATTCCTTATTCATGGGGAACAGCTGTAAACGTTATGCCGATGGTATTCGGTAACCTTAACAACCAGTCAGGTACAGGTGTTGCATTCACACGTGACCCGGCTACAGGTGAGAACAAGCTCATGGGTGAGTTCCTTATCAATGCTCAGGGCGAGGACGTAGTTGCAGGTGTTCGTACACCTATGCCTATCGCTCAGATGGAGAAGGAGTTCCCTGAGGCTTACGCAGAGTTCATCAAGGTTTGTGAAACTCTTGAGAACCACTATCATGACATGCAGGATATGGAGTTCACAGTTGAGAACAAGAAGCTCTACATGCTCCAGTGCCGTAACGGTAAGAGAACAGCTCCTGCAGCTCTTAAGATCGCATGTGATCTTGTAGACGAGGGACATAAGACACCTGAAGAGGCTGTTGCCATGATCGATCCTCGTAACCTTGATACACTTCTTCACCCTCAGTTTGATGCTGCTGCTCTTAAGGCTGCAACACCACTTGGAAAGGGACTTGGTGCTTCTCCGGGAGCTGCCTGCGGTAAGGTTGTATTCACAGCTGATGACGCTGAGAAGTGGGCTGCAAGAGGAGAGAAGGTTGTTCTTGTAAGACTTGAGACTTCACCTGAGGATATCACAGGTATGAAGGCTGCTCAGGGAATCCTTACAGTTCGTGGCGGTATGACATCACACGCTGCCGTTGTTGCCCGTGGTATGGGTGAGTGCTGCGTATCAGGCTGCGGCGATATCGTAATGGATGAGGAGAACAAGAAGTTCACTCTCGGCGGTAAGGAGTTCCACGAGGGAGATTTCATTTCCATCGATGGTACAACCGGTAATATCTATGACGGACAGATCAAGACTGTAGATGCTCAGATCGCAGGCGAGTTCGGACGTATCATGGCTTGGGCTGATGAGTTCAGAAAGCTTAAGGTTCGTACTAATGCTGATACACCTGCTGATGCCAAGAAGGCAAGAGAGCTGGGTGCTGAGGGTATCGGTCTCTGCCGTACAGAGCACATGTTCTTCGAGGAAGACAGAATCGCTGCATTCCGCGAGATGATCTGCTCAGATACAGTTGAGGAAAGAGAAGAAGCTCTTGAGAAGATCCTTCCTTACCAGCAGAATGACTTCAAGGCTCTTTATGAGGCTCTTGAGGGCTGCCCTGTAACAATCAGATTCCTTGATCCGCCACTTCACGAGTTCGTTCCTACAACTGAGGACGAGATCAAGAAGCTTGCAGATGCAAAGCATAAGTCTGTAGAAGAGATCAAGGCTATCATCAGCTCACTTCACGAGTTCAACCCTATGATGGGTCACAGAGGATGCCGTCTTGCTGTTACATATCCTGAGATCGCTAAGATGCAGACAAAGGCTGTTATCCGTGCAGCTCTCGAGGTTCAGAAGGCTCATCCTGAATGGAATGTTAAGCCTGAGATCATGATCCCGCTTGTATGCGAGGTTAAGGAGCTTAAGTATGTTAAGGATATCGTTGTTTCTACAGCTGATGCTGAGATCGCAGCTGCAGGTGCTAAGCTCGAGTATGAGGTTGGTACAATGATCGAGATCCCTAGAGCAGCTCTTACTGCTGACGAGATCGCTAAGGAAGCTGATTTCTTCTGCTTCGGTACAAACGACCTTACACAGATGACCTTCGGATTCTCACGTGATGATGCAGGTAAGTTCCTTAATGCTTACTATGATACGAAGATCTTCGAGTCAGATCCGTTTGCTAAGCTTGACCAGACTGGTGTTGGTAAGCTTATGGAGATGTCTCTTAAGCTTGGAAAGCCGGTTAACCCTAAGCTTCACGTAGGTATCTGCGGTGAGCACGGCGGCGATCCTTCATCTGTTGAGTTCTGCCACAAGATCGGTCTTGATTATGTATCATGTTCACCGTTCCGTGTACCTGTTGCACGTCTTGCTGCAGCTCAGGCTCAGATCAGCAATCCTAGAGATTAATTTAAAACGTTACGCGTTTTCGGCGCCGGGGTTTATGTCCCCGGCGCTTTTTGTGTTACCCGGACGAAAAAATAAATGAATTGTAACAGTTATTGAGAAAACAAAGATCTTCTGTGTTTCATAATCCACTGGGGAAGGTTGGCTTAGAGTAGATTTCGTTGGAATTATATCCTTCATAAAATTGTTAAACCAATGCGTATGTAATGCTATACTTATACCAATGGATGCATCAGCGATAATATTATTAGGACTGTGGGTATGAAAGCGATGAGTGAAGGGGACAAGAGCGTAAGATATAGAAGAAAGAAGGAGCGGAAGGCGGAGCTGAGTACGACTCAGGTGATCTCACTTAGTTTTTTATCGGCGATTCTTTCGGGGACTTTGCTTCTGATGCTTCCGTGGGCGACGGTGCCGGGGGAGGAAACGGATTTTTTGACGGCACTCTTTACTGCAACGACATCTGTGTGCGTGACAGGTCTTGTGGTGGTGGATACATTCTCACACTGGACACTGTTTGGGCAGATCGTGATCCTTGTGCTCATACAGGTGGGAGGTATAGGAGTTGTATGTCTCTCAGCGGTGCTTATGATGCTCATGCATAAGAGGCTGTCTCTTAAAACAAGGGTGCTGATGATGGACTCCTTTAACCTTGACTCCATAAAGGGCGTTGCGGTTTTTTGCAGGAGAGTCGTGAAGGATATACTGATAGTTGAGGGCATAGGGGCGCTGTTGTCGGCGATAGTTTTTGTACCGGAGTTTGGTAATGCCAAGGGTATCTATGTTTCGATATTCCATTCGGTTTCTGCTTTCTGTAATGCCGGTATCGATGTGATAGGATCCGACAGCCTATGCAGATATTCAGGAAATTACTTTTTTCTGTCCGTTACCATGACTCTTATCGTTCTGGGCGGACTTGGCTTTGTGGTATGGTTTGATGTGATCAATGAGGTAAAGGCGTTGTTCGAAAAAACCGAAGGGGTAAGGCGTTTCCGGCTTCATGAACAGACTAAGCTTGTGCTGACATTGACAACGGCACTTATAGTGAGCGGAGCGGTACTTACATTTCTTGCGGAAAGGGATAATCCGGGAACCATGCAGGGAATGAGCCTTGGCGGTAAGATCTGGAACAGCTTTTTCCAGTCCGTAACCTTCAGGACTGCAGGGTTTATGACAGTTCCCCAAAAGGGATTAAGAGAGGTAACTGCCCTTTTCGGATTGATATATATGTTTATCGGCGGCTCACCCATGGGAACAGCCGGAGGCGTCAAAACGGTCACTTTCTTTGCACTTATCCTTTATGCCATCAGTTTCCTTCGGGATCGCGAAAAGCCTGTGGTCTTCAACAGGTCATTTTCTAAAGAAACCATACGGAAGGCTGTTGCTGTCATACTTATAAGCTTTCTTGTGACCTCACTTCTCAGTATCATGTTAATGTTTACGGATCACGGAATCCTCATGACGGATGCACTTTTCGAAACCGTCAGTGCAACAGCCACTGTGGGTCTTTCCAGAAATCTTACATCGACTCTCACGCCGGCAGGAAGGCTGATCATAATCGCCGCCATGTATCTCGGAAGGATCGGTCCTATATCTTTGGTAATGTTCTTCAGAGGGCAAAAGACCGGGAAGAAGCTTCTGGCCACTGCGGAAGGTAAATACTACATGGGATGATGGGATCGTCAAAGGAAACATTAGCTTAATGGGATTTAACTCCGGCTGCCCGGTCTGTTGTTTTGGAGTTTTAAAGATAGTGTTCGTGTGGGGTCGATCAGATCTGCATCTTCATGTTAGGTAAACCCACAAAAAATATGCGATTATATATGAAATAGATTTTTGATCATGCGGGAGGAAATATGTCAGAGAAAAAAACACTTTCAGTTGCAGTATTGGGACTTGGGAGATATGGAAAATTCACGGCAAAGGCGCTTTTTGAGAATGGCGTGGACCTGCTTATCGCAGATAAGAGTGAAGAGACTATCAATCAGTTATCTGATATAGCTGAGATCGCTGTTGCCTGTGATCTTTCGGATCCGGATGCCGTTGAGAAGCTTGGCCTTGGGAATATGGATGCAGTTATAGTATGTATGGGAAGCAGCATGGATCCCAGCATCATGTGCATCATGGTTGCAAAGGAGCAGGGAGTACACAAGGTTATAGCAAAGGCCGGCTCGGAGCGCATGGGAAAGGTACTTAAAAAGATAGGTGCGGATGAGATAGTTTATCCTGAAAAGACCATGGCTCAGCTTACGGTCACAAAGCTTTTGGGCAGATAGTTCAAAAAACCAAAGGACATTACAGACATCTTATACTGTATACAGAATATGAAAAGGGCATCCTTCAATCGGCGCTTTTTTGGTGATCTTGTTCATCAACGATTTAAAGCGGCGATGACAGGATGTCCTTTTTGCGCGGACAGATGTATTCGCTGAAAGAATAAAAGACATAACATGAGATTATCAAATGTATTAAAAAGACTTATATATTGCGGAAAACATTATGAAAGCAACAGGTTGAGGATTATTAAACAAAATGATATAATCGGCAGGCATGTTAAATATTGACATAAATTATATTAAATTTAAGGATGAATTTTGTTTATAGATTCAATTTCAGAAGCTGCTCGGATCTGAATACTTTTTTCAGGTAAGAGTTTGAAGGGCATATGTTTAATATGAGGAGAAACCAATGAATTTTGATGATGTGAATAAAGAACTCATAGCTTTTCTTGACAACAGTCCCAATGCATTCTTTGCCGTTAATAATATGTGCAGGATGCTGGAGGCTTCCGGACTTATCCGTTTATATGAGGGAAAGCCGTGGGCACTTGAGGCGGGAAAAGGCTACTACGTAACAAGAAATGATTCGGCTGTGATAGCGTTCCGCATTCCGAAGAAGGATTACACAGGCTTTCAGATGATGGCAAGCCACTGCGATTCGCCTGTGTTTAAGATCAAGAATAATGCTGAGATAACCATGGACAAGCAGTATATAAAGCTTAATGTTGAAAAATACGGCGGAATGCTCTGTGCACCCTGGCTTGACAGGCCGCTTTCTGTTGCAGGCCGTATAATTGTCCGTACGGAAGAGGGCATTGAGACCAGACTTGTAAACATAGATCGTGATCTTCTGATCATTCCCAATCTTGCCATACACATGAATCGCGAGGTAAATGACGGCTACAAGTTCAATGCACAGGTTGATATGCTTCCCCTTTTCTGTGAGAAGGGTGAGGAGTCTGATGTATTCATTAAGATGATTGCTCAGGAGGCCGGGGTTAAGGCAGAGGATATTCTGGATACAGACCTGTTCCTGTACAACCGCATGAAGGGTACGATGCTGGGGCTTAACAACGAGTTCGTGGCTAGCGGCAGGCTGGATGATCTTCAGTGTGCCTATGCATCCCTCCAGGGCTTCCTCAAAGCAGAACCTAAGGATTCTGTTGCGGTTCATTGTGTGTATGATAACGAAGAGGTTGGCTCAGGAACCAAACAGGGTGCAGCCGGAACATTTCTTAAGGATACACTCCGCCGCATAAACAGCGCCATGGGCAAGTCGGAAGAGGAGTACCTCATGAGCATCGCTTCAAGCTTCCTTGTATCGGCGGATAATGCTCATGCCGTACATCCTAACCATGCCGAAAAATCAGATCCTACAAACCGCCCTTATCTCAATAAGGGAATCGTTATCAAGTACAGCGCAAATCAGAAATATACGACCGATGCCATATCCGGCGCGATAATGCGGGCTATCTGTAAGGAAGCGGATGTGCCTTTCCAGGTATTTACAAACCGCTCCGACATGCTTGGGGGTTCCACCCTCGGAAACATTTCCCAGAGTCAGGTTGCATTAAATACGGTTGATATCGGACTCCCTCAGCTTGCCATGCATTCACCCTACGAGACAGCTGGTGCAAAGGATACGGCATATCTTATAGAAGCAGCAAGAGTTCTGTTCTCTTCGACCATGGAAGGTACAGGAAACGGTAACTACAAGCTTAAGTTCTAATCGGAGACACGGCTTTTCGATGGGGGAATAGGTTGCCTGGTCGGAAAACCATGAATCAAGAGATGTTCATGTTCAAGCGGTTTTACTGAAGGGGATGTGATCTCGAATAAGGGCATCTTGATTTTTCAAACATTATGTGTTTGGAGAAACATAAATAAAAAGCAAAGTATGAATCAGCTTTGCGGTTATGAAAAGGAGAGTTTTATTATGGATTCAAAACGTATCACTTGGACGACTCTCGCATTCATGGCGTTTTCAACAGTGTGGGGATTTGGAAACGTTCTGAATGGTTTCGTCTACTTCAACGGTATCCAGGTTATTTTCAGCTGGATCCTTATGTTCGCACTTTACTTCATCCCATATGCACTTATGGTTGGTGAGCTTGGATCAGCCTTCAAGGAGTCCGGCGGCGGAGTCAGCTCATGGATCCTTAAGACCACAGGCCCCAAGCTTGCCTACTATGCAGGCTGGACCTACTGGGCTTGCCACATCACATATATTGCCAGCAAGTCTTCAGGCGGACTTAAGGCTCTCAGCTGGGCAGTATTCCGTAATGCTGAGACCTATGATACCTTCCCGACCCTGGCAGTTCAGCTCGTGACATTTGCGGTACTTCTTTTCTTCTGCTGGGTTGCCAGCCGCGGTCTCAATCCCTTAAAGAAGCTGGCCACCATCGCAGGAACAAGTATGTTTGTGATGTCTATCCTGTATATAATCATGATCTTCACTGCCCGGGCCATAAATCCCGGTGCTGATTATGTATCTATGGATTTCAGCATGAAGAACCTTATTCCGCAGTTTGATGTAAAGTATTTCACATCACTTTCCATCCTTGTATTCGCAGTAGGCGGATGTGAGAAGATCTCACCTTATGTTAATAAGGTAGAGAACCCAAGCAAGGGCTTCCCGAGAGCAATGATCACACTTGCCATCATGGTTGTGGTTTGTGCTATCCTTGGAACTGTCGCTATGGGTATGATGTTTGACCCTGTAGCGATCAATGAGAACTTTAACGCATATGTCTCAAACGGTTCATACTGGGCTTTCCAGAAGCTGGGAGCTTACTATGGTATCGGTGATACACTTCTCATCATCTATGCTGTATGTAACATGGTAGGCCAGCTTTCAACACTTGTCATCAGTATCGACGCACCGCTTCGTATGCTTCTTGATAATGAAGACGCACAGGAGTTTATCCCTACAGCTCTTCTTAAGAAGAATGATGCGGGCGCATACATAAATGGTATCAAGATGGTAGCAGTTCTTTCAGGAGCTATCATCCTTATCCAGTCTTTCGTTCCCGGTGCTGCCGCAGTTCTTAAGCAGCTTACAAAGCTTAACTCTGTATGTATGCCTATGAGATACCTCTGGGTATTCACTGCATATATCGCCCTTCGTAAGGCAGGAGAAAAGTACAATCCTGAGTATCGTTTTGTTAAGAACAACACTCTTGCACTTGTAGCCGGAGGATGGTGCTTCTTCGTAACAGCAGCCTGCTGCTTACTTGGTGTTTATGACACAGATCCGTTCACAATGGCTCTTAATATCATCACTCCTTGTGTACTTACAGCACTTGGCGTAATTCTTCCTATCATCAAGAAGAATGAAAAGGTTCATGCAGTAAAAACTGCGTAAAAGTCATAAACAACCATAAACGGTTCAAAAACAACTGTTAATTAAAGCTGCCCTGAAAAGGGCGGCTTTTTATTGGTTTAAAGTGAAAAACCGGAGTGAAAATGCCTTCAAAATTGTTAAATATACATCAATAACAACTTTTTAAGGCTTAAAATAAGTTCCAAAAAACAGCTTTTTCAACTACGGATCAAATCATGGTCGAAAATGAATATATTATAGGCAAAATCGTGAACATTTATGCATTGTTTACTGTTAAAATACACATAGTTAAAGCAATCAACCCCAAAAAACAATAAAGATTGCACAAATTGGAGGAAAATATTTATGAAGAAGAGAATAGTATCTGCTATTATAGCCGGAACAATGGTTGCTTCACTTGCAGCCTGCAGTCCATCACCTGAGGCACCTGCAACACCTGCTGAGACAAAAGCTGCCGGTGAAACAAAAGCTGCCGCTGAGACACAGGCTGCCGGTGAAACACAGGCTGCCGGTGAAACACAGGCTACTGCAGCTGCATCAGAGGATGCCAATACACTTACAGTTTACGCATGGGACAAGAACTTCAACATTCCTGCACTTCAGGCAGCTGAAGCTGATTACCAGAAGAATGTCAATCCTGATTTCAAGCTTAACATCGTTGAGCAGTCACAGTCATCTGATGTTGAGAATGCAGTAACACTTGCAGGCTCAGCCGGCGATTACAGCACACTTCCCGATATCGTTCTTTTCCAGGATCACTATTTTAAGAAGTATGTTACTGATTTCCCTGATGCATGGGCAAGCTTTGAAGGCGCTGATGTAAACTGGGATGATTTCGGAGCTGAGAAGCTTTCATATTCAACCATCGACGGTGTTCATTATGGCATGCCTGTAGATAACGGAACAGTAATATTCGCTTACAGGACAGATCTCCTTGAGCAGGCAGGCTACACCATCGACGACATGAAGGGTATCTCATGGGATGAGTGGCTCGAGATCGGTAAGAAGGTTTACGACACAACAGGCAAATATCTTCTTTCCATGGACGGAGACGGAAACGATCTTCCTTACATGATGCTCCAGGCTGAAGGTGTTTCACAGTTCAAGGATGGAGACATTAACCTTTCAGAGAATGAAACCTTCAAGAAGATAATCGATGTTATCGTAAGAGGCGCTAAGGATAATGTTATCTACCTTGCAAACGACTGGTCAGATTACACAGATCAGACTATCGTTGGTGATATGGTTGCCGGTGTTATGAATGGTAACTGGATCATTCCTACAATCCAGCAGGTAGCTGATAACAGCGGAAAGTGGGAGATCACAAGCATGCCTACTCTTGAAGGAAACGGCAAAGAGGGCTTCGCTTCAAACGGTGGTTCTTCACTTTACATCACATCAAACTGCCAGAACCTTGAGCTTGCTCAGGACTTCCTTGCAAAGACATTTGGCGCAGGTTCTACAGAAACCTATGACGCAGCTCTTAAGAACGGCGGTGTTATCACATGTTCAGCTAAGGCTGGTGAGTCTGCAGTATACAATGAGGGTGTTCCTTATTTCAACAACACACCTATTTATGCAGAGATCGTTAAGATGAGTGCCAATGTTCCTGTAGTAGAGCAGAGTGATTATCACTATCCTACACGTACACAGGTTGCAGCTGCTATTCAGAACATCATCAATGGTGCTGATGCAGATGCTTCCATAAAGGATGCTGAAGATCAGGTTAGATTTGCAATGCAGGGTTAACCCCTTATTGGGCGGGGAGAAAATGATACCTCCCCGCCCTTATTTTATCAAAAAAAGGAGAACTTTTATGAACACAAACAGTAAAGAAACCAGTGTTCTTGCCAAGCAGCATAGAGCAGGATGGTTTTTCCTGCTTCCGGCAACGATACTGATCTTTGTATTGAATTTTTATCCGATGTTCCAGGCCTTCATCATTTCTTTAAAGAAGGGATCTCCGGCTGCTTTACAGTGGACAACACCGATTTTCAATAACTATACCCGTATGCTGCAGGATAAGCTGTTTATCCGTTCGGTAGGTAATACTTTCCTTTATCTCCTGATACAGGTTCCTATCATGCTTGTACTTGCAATCCTGCTTGCACAGCTTCTCAATAATAAGGATTTAATATTTCGTGGACTTTTCCGTACAATGGTATTCCTGCCTTGTGCAACATCGCTTGTTTCGTATGCATTGATTTTTAAATCGCTATTTGCCACTCAGGGACTCATCAATTCGGTTCTTGTAAACTTAGGGATCTTTAAGGAAAATTTCAATTTCCTGGGAACTCCCTGGTCAGCAAAGATGGTTATCATCATCGCGCTTATCTGGAGATGGACCGGATACAACATGGTTTTCTATCTGGCAGGTCTCCAGAATATCGAGTATTCGGTTTATGAAGCTGCCAAGATCGACGGCGCTAACGGATGGGAAACCTTCTGGGGCATCACGGTTCCTCTTTTAAGACCGGTCATCGTAATGACATTTATCATGTCCATCAACGGTACACTGCAGCTCTTCGATGAGTCTATGAACCTTACGGGAGGCGGACCTGCAAACTCCACTATTACCATGTCACATTATATTTACAATAACTCCTTTGGACAGGGTGTAGGTAACTTCGGTTATTCATCAGCATTGAGCTTCATAGTATTTATAATGGTTGCTGTTCTTGCATTTATCAATCTGAAAGTAGGTGACAAACGTGACTGATACTAAATTAATAAAAGCAAATTCTTCTGCTATACAGAAACGTCTGATACCAACATATATCTTTCTTGTCTTTTGGTGCCTTTTCTCAGTGTTTCCTCTTTACTGGATGATCACTGCTGCCACCAATGCCTCCATCGAGGTTGCAAGAGGTAAGATTGTGTTCGGAACATACGCGGCAACAAACTTTAAGAATCTTCTTGCTGCAGAGCCGCTCTTTAAGTCCCTTGCCAACTCTTTTAAGTATTCTATAGTTCAGACAGTACTCTGCCTCTTTATCTGTTCACTGGCAGGCTATGGTTTTGAGCTTTACCACGACAAGGCAAAGGATAAGCTTTTCGGAATACTGCTTCTTGCGATGATGGTACCTCAGGTAGCAACCATGATACCTCTTTTCCGTATGATATCTGATGCTCACCTCCTTAACACAGTATGGGCTTTCATACTTCCTTCTATCTCGACACCGTTTATGATCATGATGTTCAGACAGAACTCAAGAAACTTCCCGGTAGATATCATGGAGGCTGCAAGACTGGATGGATTGTCAGAGCTGGCCATATTCTTCCGCATGTATCTTCCGGTAATGAAATCCACCTATGCCGCAGCCGCTGTTATCAGCTTTATGAATGCCTGGAACTCCTACATGTGGCCAAAGGTAGTAATGAATACCGATACAAGTGCCATGAACATGCCGATGCTTATAGCTAATCTTGCAGCCGGTTATACAGTTGATTACGGTACACTTATGATGGGCGTTCTTTTCTGCTCAGTACCGACTATGATCATTTTCTTCATTCTGCAGAAGCAGTTTGCAGAGGGTATCACAGGATCTGTTAAATAAGTATTCAGTAAGACAGAATTTAAATATAAGTCCCTGCGCAATTGTATATCCTTGCGCAAGGGACTTATGAACCGAAAAAGGAAATGAGTATATGGAAAAATTCAATTACGACATCGTAAAGGATCCAAAGATATTTAAGATAAATGTTCTTCCCGCTGCATCAGACCATGTAGTATACAGAACAGAAGAGGAGCTTTTGAGAAAAGAGTCAGGTTTCAGACATTCTCTTAACGGCTTATGGAAGTTCTCATATGCAAAAAATTACGGAAGTACCATTCCGGGTTTTTTCGAGGAAGATTATGACGCAAAGACATGGGATGACATACGTGTTCCTGCGCATATTCAGATGGAAGGCTATGACATTCCGGCTTATGTAAATACACAGTATCCATGGGATGGAAGAGAAGAAATCGAACCCGGTGAGATACCTGAGGCATTTAATCCTGTAGGTAGTTATGTAAAGTACTTTACTGTGCCTGAGGATTTTAAAGGAAAACCGCTCTTCATATCCTTCCAGGGAGTTGAATCGGGTTTTGCTCTCTGGCTTAACGGGAAATTCGTGGGCTACAGTGAGGACAGCTTTACCTCAAGTAATTTTGATCTGACACCTTACATAAAGGAAGGCGAAAACAAGCTTTCGGTACAGGTCTTTAAGTGGACTGCTTCAAGCTGGCTGGAAGATCAGGATTTTTATCGCTTCTCGGGAATTTACAGGGATGTTTATCTTTATACGGTTCCTGAAGTTCATGTTTATGATCTCAAGGTAAGAGCGCTTCTGGACGATACTTTTACCGGAGGAACATTGGAGATCACACTGGATCTCGGAAAAGCAGGCGGTTCGACAGAATATGTGCTTACCTATCAGGGTGAGGATGTATTGAAGGGAGCTGTAAAGAATGCTGCCGGAAATCTTCAGATCAATGGAAATGTTGCGGCTCCTGCATTGTGGTCTGCCGAGAATCCTGCTCTTTACAGACTTAAGTTGATACTTAAGGATGACAACGGAAATATAAACGAGATTATCGAGCAGGCAGTAGGATTCCGCCGTTTTGAAATGGTTGATGGAATCATGATGCTGAACGGAAAGCGTATCGTATTTAACGGTGTCAACAGACATGAGTTCTATACAGATAAAGGCAGAGCCAATGTTACTCTCGAAGACGTCAGAGAAGATGTTATCTCCATGAAGCGTAACAATATCAATGCCGTAAGAACTTCACATTATCAGAATGCTTCTTACATCTACAGTCTTTGCGATGAGTACGGACTTTACATGATTGCTGAGAACAATATGGAGACTCACGGCGTATGGGAGATGATCGCAAGAGGCCAGAAGCCTTTGGAGTATGCGCTTCCCGGCAACAGAGAAGAGTACCTTCCCATGCTTACGGATCGTATAAACAGTACCTACCAGCTTGACAAGAATCATCCGTCGGTTCTTATCTGGTCCATCGGTAATGAGTCCTTCGGCGGAAGAGTACCGTTAAAGATGGCTGATCAGTTCCGTGAGCTGGATCATGAAAGACTTGTACATTATGAGGGAGTGGATCATGATCCGAGATATCCGGAAACTACGGATATGTACAGCCAGATGTATACTTCGGCTGAAAACATTGAAAAGTTCCTGAAAGCTCATACAGATAAGCCATTCATTCTTTGCGAATACACACACTCCATGGGTAACTCCAACGGAGATATGTTCAAGTATATAGAGCTATCCGACAGAGAACCGAGATACCAGGGCGGATTTATCTGGGATTATGTTGATCAGTCTCTGAGACGCAAAAACCGCTTTGGTGAAGAGTATCAGGCATATGGCGGTGACTGCGGTGAAAGACCCAACGACTATGAGTTCAGCGGTAACGGTATCATGGACGGAACCCGTCATGAATATAAAGGCAAGATGCAGGAAGTACGTTTTAACTTCCAGACTCTGAGAATCAGGGTTCAGGATGGAAAGATCAATGTCTTCAACAGAAATCTTTTTACAGATGCGAATGCATTTGACTGCCATGTTACCTTAAATAAATATGGTGAAGAGCTTTTGAGAAAAGAGATAGAAGTTTCTGTTCCGCCTCTTTCAGATAAGAGTTTTGATTTGCCGTTTACACTGCCGGAAGAAGCGGGTGAGTATACGGTCGACGTATCTTTCACATTAAAAAACGATACACTTTATGCAAAGAGGGGGCATGAAGTAGCGTATGGTCAGGGAATTGTGAGGGTTAATGCCGAGGATATGGAAAAACGGCATGAGCTTTCATTGAAGAAACCTTTTAAGGTAATTAGAGGCTCCGTAAACGTAGGTGTAAAGGGTGAAAATTTTGACATCCTTATCTCTACGCTTAAAGGAGGAATCACTTCCTACCGCTATGGCGGAAAGGAAATGATAGGTGTTGTTCCCAGACCTAATTTCTGGAGGGCACCAACTGCCAATGATGAGGGTAATCAGATGCCTGGTAGATATGGAGTATGGAAGCTGGCAAGCCTTTATCAGACTACAACACCGAAGAATATAGTCGGGGATGAAGGCTGGCAGAAAGAGGTTATGGCTTATCCGGAGGTTCTGGAGCTTGAGGATCATGTTAATGTAACATTTAAACATTGGCTGTTCCCTATGGAGAAGGATTGTTTTGTGACTGTGACCTACAGTGTGTTCGGCGACGGAACCTGCAGAGTAACAATGAACTATGATCCTTCTTCGAGAAAGGCGCTTCCACCGATGCCTGAGTTTGGTTTCATGATGAAACTTGATGCGGATTATGATAAAATCTGCTTTTATGGAAACGGTCCGGAAGAAAACTACTGTGATAGAAATGCAGGATCAAGACTTGGAGTTTACAGAACTACTGCCGGAGATTCCATGGCACCTTATCTTGTTCCTCAGGAAACCGGCAATCATACAGCTGTGAGATGGGCTACTGTGACCGACAGACTGGGAAGAGGAATGAGCTTCCGTTCAGTAGATCCTGATGGTATGGAGTTTTCTGCTATTCCATTCACACCGGAGCAGCTGGAAGAAGCAAGACATCCCTATGAACTCCCGAGAGTTATGAATACTGTGGTCAGATGCTCTATGAAACAGATGGGCATTGCGGGAGATGATTCATGGGGAGCAATGACCCATAAAGAGTTTCTGCTTGACAATAAGAGTCCATTGACATTCAGCTTTGAATTTAAGGGTGTTTGATGAGCATTATCCGGTTGTTATGGGCAGGTTTCTTTTGCGGAAACCTGCCCTTTTTCGGGGTTTTATCAGATTAAGGATGATCAGAGTTTTTTCAGTATGGTCTCCGGCAGTGTTCATTGCCGGATCTGCTGAATGATATGATTAAGGAAAGGCATCATATTGAATCAACAAGTCATAAAATCAATGATTTAGGGCTTGAAACTACAGAAAGGGGATAGCCTGTATGTCAAAGAAGAAACAGGAAATGCAATACAGATATTACGAAATGCCTGAGGACTCCTATGTGCTTGCACTTACGGGTCAGTCCTGGGTAAGAATATACGGAGACGGAATACCCTATCTTCATTTTCATAATTATCTGGAGATCGGGGTATGCCATAAGGGTACGGGAGAGATGGTTTATGAAAATACAGTTTACCGCTTTGAACCGGGCTGTTTTACGCTGATACCTCCGAACTATC
This sequence comes from Oribacterium sp. NK2B42, assembly GCF_000424445.1. Lineage (GTDB taxonomy): Bacteria > Bacillota > Clostridia > Lachnospirales > Lachnospiraceae > Oribacterium. Next base: position 12,477 of record NZ_AUJX01000017.1, on the reverse strand, counting down.
CTCATACAACCAATTCCGATCCCGGAACACTGGGCTTTTGGGAATATCTGTTTGTTGATTGTGAAGGACTGATCAAGCTGATGTTCTCAAAAAATGAAGATAAAGCAAGGGCTGCCCTGGATGAGCTCTATAGGAGACCCTACTTTTTCAAATCCGGTGATGGGGAAGCTCTCATGAAGGATATAGCTTCAATATTTGAAGAGCAGAATGAGAGAAAAAATCTCTATAAGCAAAAGAGTGATGCTTATCTGGTGGATCTTCTTATCAACATCATACGTATGAATGAGACCTCGTCTGAATCGGAACAGGTTGAGAAGGATGCCTTTAAGGAAGAACCCGGAGATATGGAGAGACTTGCTCCTGCAATAGATTACATTAAGGCGCATTTTATGGAGGAGATATACATAGGAAAGCTTGCGGAGCTTTGCGCATTATCGGAAACACATTTCAGACGGCTGTTTAATGATAACCTGCACCTTTCTCCTCTTGAATATGTCAATTCCATACGTATACATGAGGCCTGCAAGGAACTGAGGACTTCTGACAAACCTATACGTACCGTGGCCTATGAGACAGGTTTTACATCGATGTCGACTTTCCAGAGAAACTTCATGAAATTTGTGGGAATGACTACACATGAATGGAGAAATCATCCCGAGAATTATGAGTACAAGCTGCAGAAGTATAAGATCAGCACTTATGAGGGATGGTGAAACACAGGGAATATCAGACATAACCAAAACAAAGTAAAAGGACATATGAATATGCGTCCTTTAACTATAATACTCATAAACATGCATATATTTACGTTCAATGCATAGATATACGATTTATGCAGGAATCGCGTGAAATATATGCATTTTTTATGCATATAAAAACAGGTTGACAAAACACATTCAGGGCTTTATCATTTTAATCAATACCTGAGGCAAAGGTTATGGAAAATCAGTATTCCATAACAAAGAATATATGATTTGTCTTCAGAGAGGGAGAAATATTATGAAGAAGTTATTGTCTTTAGTGATGACAGGTGTTCTCGCAGCAAGTGCTTTAACAGCATGCGGTTCCAGCGGTTCTACAACAGCAACTCAGGCTGCTGCAGGTGCTGAAACTACAGCCGCAGCTGCTGCAGAGACCGCTGCTGCCGGTGCAGCTTCAACCGGAAACTCCGGAGAAGAAGTTGTATTCGGTACAGGTGGAACAACAGGTACCTACTATGCAGTTGGTGGTGTTATGGCAACAGTTCTGAATCCTCTTATGCAGAATTCTCATCTCACTGTTACATCAACCGGTGCTTCAAAGGCAAACATCCAGCTTATCGATGACGGTGATGCAGACCTCGCTATCGTTCAGAACGACGTTATGTCTTATGCTCACGAAGGAACAGACCTTTTCGCTGACGAAGGTGCTTATGAGACATTTGCACCTGTTGCAGGTCTTTATGATGAGACAGTTCAGATCATCACATGCACCGACGATATCAAGACAGTAGCAGATCTTAAGGGCAAGACAGTATCCGTTGGTGATGCAGGTTCAGGTGTTGAGTTCAACGCACGTCAGATCCTTGATGCTTACGGCATCAGCTTTGATGACATCAAGGTTGTTAATGCTTCCTTCGGTGATTCAGCTGATTCTCTTAAGGATGAGAAGATCGATGCAGCATTTATCGTTGCAGGTGCTCCTACAACAGCAGTAGTTGATCTTTCAACAACAAAGGCAGTTCACCTTGTAGAGCTTGATGACGAGCATATCAAGGCACTTCAGGACAAGTACAGCTTCTATACACCGACCACAATTCCCGGCGGCACCTACACAGGTGTTGATGCAGATGCCAAGACTGTTTCCGTAAGAGCAACTATCATCGCTTCAACAAAGCTTTCCGAGGATGTTGTTTACGAGATGCTCAAGGCTATGTTTGATAACAAGGACGCTCTTGCTGCAGGTCATGCAAAGTTCGAGCTTCTTAACCTTGAAGATGCAACAAAGGGAATTACCATTCCATTCCATCCGGGTGCTAAGAAGTATTATGAAGAGCAGGGTATCACAGTTGACTGATGAAAAATCAGTTTATAAATCATAAGAAGATCTTAGTGGCGGTGATTGCTTTATTAGCGGTTACCGCTACCGTTGTTATTTATATTCAATTGGTGGGAATCGGAGTTCTGGCTGTTTCCGATGCATCGGATGGCAAATTGTACGGGATGTATCCTGTAAGGGTTGGAGATACCTTCAGCATTGGATTTATTCATTCTGTAAACAAGAGCCCGCTCATTGATTATTATGAAATAAAGGCTGACGGAATATATGTGGAGAAAACCGTTTATTACGGTTTTGGTGCCGGGGTTCAGACAGAGCTTTCCGAAGGGGAGAAACTTGAATACGGGCAGGATGGAAGTATGATAGTTTCGGGCTTTGATAAGAAGATGCCTGATCTCACTTATTTTGTGGGAACGGTATCTGATCATACCTTAAGGATCAATGAAGGAAAAGACATTAGCCTGAGGGATCTTTGCGGCAGGAATTCACGGGTCAGATTTTCATATATGAAGTGGAAGTTTTTTTAAACCGATGGGAATGGAGGACACAACTTTGGAAGAAAAAACAAACAACACAACAAAAGATGTGGGTGTGAACAGCATCCCGCAGGGCGGACAATCTGCTGAAGCTCAGGCAGTTGTCGATGAGATCATGAAAAAGTATGACCGTGAGTCAAATGTCAGACCCTGGAAAGGTGTCTACGACAAGGTTATCAAGGTGCTTCTTGCATTATTCTCGCTTTTTATGATCTACATGAATCTTTTTGCGGTGTGGGATGAGCGTATCAGACGTCCTTTATTCGTTGGTATAGTTATCGTATTCATATTCATATTGTATCCGTCAGGTAAAAACCATCTGAAGCCACAGAAGCAGAACCACATACCGTTTTATGATCTGATCCTTGCGGTGGCAGGTTCCTTCAGCTTTTTCTATTTTGTAATCAACAATCGTGAGATCATCAATCATGCGACCCGTATCAACCAGACAGAGATCATCCTCGGTGTTATCGGTATCATAGTTCTTGCCGAGTGCTGCCGAAGAGTGACAGGTATTCCTATCGTTGTGGTTGCCGCACTCTTTGTGGTTTACGCTTTCAGTACCGGAGCATCTTTACGTAAGATAGTTTACAACCTGTTCTATACTACAACAGGTGTTATAGGTACTCCTATAGGCGTATGCAGTACCTACATCGTACTTTTCATCATTTTCGGAGCATTCTTGGAAGCAACAGGTATTTCCGAGTTCTTTATCCAGTGTGCCAATGCTTTAGCCGGTTCAGCAACCGGCGGTCCCGCAAAGGTTTCCGTTATTTCCAGTGCTCTTTGCGGTATGGTTTCAGGATCTTCTGTTGGTAATACTGTTACCACAGGTTCAGTTACTATCCCTATGATGAAGGAAACCGGATTCCCGGGAGAGTTCGCAGGTGCGGTTGAAGCAGCTTCCTCTACAGGAGGACAGATCATGCCGCCTATCATGGGTGCAGCTGCATTTCTTATGGCAGAGATGATCGGTGTGCCGTATTCCAATATCGTTGTGAGAGCCATTCTGCCAGCGATACTTTATTTCACCGGTATCTTCCTTATGGTTCATCTCCGAGCCAAGAGACTTGGACTTAAGGGAATTCCAAAAGAGGAGCTTCCTAAGTGGAAGGTGCTTCTTCCGAGAATTTACCTTCTGATTCCTATCATTGCGCTGATCTATCTTATCTGTGCCGGATATACCATGAGCCGTGCAGCCATCATTGCCACCATACTTTGTGTAGTTGTAAGTATGTTTGACAAGGATCACCGTATGTCTCCGAAGGATATGTTCAATGCTCTTGTAACAGGTGCGAAAAATACTCTGTCAATTGCAGCTGCCTGCGGTATCGCCGGAATCATTGCCGGAGTCGTTACCATGACAGGACTTGGCCAGGTATTCATCACAGCCATCGTTGGTGTATCACACGGTAACCTTCTGATTGCCCTTTTCCTTACCATGATCTGCTGTATCATCCTGGGAATGGGTGTGCCTACAACAGCAACCTACATCATCATGGCAACAACATGTGCACCGATCCTTACCACTGGTATGGGACTTAATGCATTGAGCGCAAATATGTTTGTATTCTACTTTGGTATCGTTGCGGATATCACACCGCCGGTTGCACTTGCAGCTTATGCGGGTTCTGCTATCGCAAAGGCTGATCCTATGAAGACAGCTATCAATGCGACGAGACTTGCTATAGGAGCATTCCTGGTGCCTTACATATTCTCGCTCAATCCGTCTATGCTTCTTATAGATACAGATGCTTTAGGAGTTGTGATGATCGTTATCACCAGCTTCCTCGGAATGTTCGCGATTTCAGCAGCACTTGAGGGCTATACGGTTAAGCCGATCAACATGGTAGTACGTATATTGCTTGCCGTTGCAGGTCTTATGATGCTTTATCCGGGAACTCTTACAGATGTAATCGGTATCGGAACCATCGCTGTGATCATGGGTATCGACGTACTTCAGACCAGGAAGCAGAAAGCAGCCGTTTAATAAAGGAACCCTTATAGTCCCTGAGTTATAACAGTATAGTTTAAAAGTGATAAACCTATAATATTTTTTCAGAGATTTTCTTTTCTGCTGAAAAAGATATGCTAAGGTTACTTTGTTTTTAAAGGAGCAGTAAATCTGCTCCTTTTTTAGTGCCTGAAAGAGGATTTTTTGTTATATCTGCCAGTCATTTTTGATAGATTACAATCATAACTCCTTGTGATACGATGCTGTTATAGGATTATATGCAGTTATGTCTGCATATAAATATCAGATGTGGTAATTTAATTTGATGTCAGACATTTTTGGGTGTGAATGTCTATGGCTGAAATCAGTCAATCATCAACAGGGGAGAAGACGAAAATGGCTAATATTCTTGAGGATATTGCCGCCTACACTTTTAAACGGGTGGAAAAGGCAAAAAGGTTAGTGTCGTTTGAGGAAATGAAGAAAAAAGCTGAGGCTATGGATCCCAATACGGGTTTCCCTTTCGAGAAGATTCTCAGAGAACCCGGAATGAGCTTCATATGCGAATGCAAAAAAGCGTCACCTTCAAAAGGGATCATCGCAATGGATTTTCCTTATCTCAAGATCGCGTACGAGTATGAAAAAGCAGGAGCTGCTGCAATCTCGGTACTTACAGAGCCAAAATGGTTTAAGGGCAACAATGAGTATCTCAGACAGATTGCAGAGACCGTGAAGCTTCCGTGTCTCAGGAAGGATTTTGTGATCGATCCTTATATGATCTATGAGGCAAAGGTTCTGGGGGCGAAGATCGTGCTGCTTATCTGTGCATTGCTGGATGAGGAGACATTAAAATCCTACATGGAGATTGCTGACAGTCTTGGTCTATCTGCTATCGTTGAAGCCCACGACGAGCGGGAGATTCAGAAGGCAGTGAGGGCGGGAGCCAGGATAATCGGTGTAAATAACCGTAATCTGAAGGATTTCACGGTTGACATTCATAACAGCATTAATCTGAGAAAAACAGTACCGGAGGACGTACTATTCATTGCAGAGAGCGGTATAACCTGTCACGAAGATATCCTTGAGCTGGAAGCGGGTAATGTTAACGGCGTGCTCATCGGCGAAACCCTCATGAGAGCGGCTGATAAAAAAGCAATGCTTGACGAACTGCGTTTTGGAATTCTGCAGGAAAGGGCTGTATAGTTTTCAGACTGGTTTTACAGTGCCGGTGATCTTGAAAAAGATTACCGGTATTTCTGTTTTACATGCCTGTAACCGAAGTATTTTAGAATCCCGACGGGTGATATAAAAAAATGGATTAACTATGCTATAATAAAAGAGTAATTTTTCAAAACTGCAATTTTGGAGGGGAAACATTATGTTTTGTCAGAAATGTGGAAATCAGATTGAGGATAATGCTAAGTTCTGTCCTGTGTGCGGAGAACCGGTCGATTCTGTTAATTTAAAAGACTTAGGTGCAGGTGCTGTTAATGCTGCCAACGCTGCATTTAACCGTGCTGAGAATGAACTGGGAGAAGCTGCACGCCAGATGGCAGGAAATATAAGTGGTTATAATAATGGTTATAACAACGGATACAATAATGCACAGAATGGCATGAACAGCCAGGGATATAACAGTGATTCCAATGGCATGAACAGCCAGGGCTTTAATAATACTCCAAACGGAATGAACAACCAGGGTTACAATAATGCTCCAAACGGCGGTTATAACCAGGGATATAACAATGCCCCAAACGGCGGTTATAACGGAGGCCTAAGACTTAAGGAAGACAGAAGTCTTTTGATGTACATAGTCCTCACTATCGTTACCTGCGGTATATATTCATTTTTCTTTATTTATAAGCTTGCGGAGGATGTGAACACCGCCTGCAACGGAGACGGTGAAGAAACTGCCGGACTTGTAAAGTACATGCTGCTTTCGATAATCACCTGCGGTATCTATTCTCTTATCTGGCTGTATAAGCTCGGTAACAGATTATCCGCTAATTCATACAGATACGGTCTGTCAATTCAGGAAAACGGTACAACGATCCTTATGTGGTATGTACTCGGTTCATTTTTGTGCGGTATCGGTCCGCTGGTTGCATGGTATATTCTCATAAAGAATATCAATGCCATCTGCAGCGCTTACAACAGAGCAAACGGACTTTAAGCTTACCGGAGCCGACCCGGTAAACGATGTGTGGTTGATCAGGATGTAATCCTGCGGTTGTACCGGTGCAGATATTTATGCGGTAGAAGATTATCCGGGATAGAAAAACATCATTTTTTATAAGTTAAGAATATGCTACGATATAAGCAGGTTAAGACAGAATTGTCTGCCGTTTGTATCGTAGCATTTTTCGATATTTTTATAATATTCCTGTCTTTACAATAGTAAAATCATTTAAGTACAACAAGTAAACTTACATCATGCCGGATTTGGAAAAGTCAGATAATTGTGTTTACGGGTACGATGGCAGAGAAAGCAGATTGAATGGAGAAAAGCGATGGAAGAGAGAAAGCTGCCGGTAGGTATTCAGAGCTTTGAGAAAATAATTGAAAACCATAACCTCTACGTAGATAAGACGGAGTATATCTATAAGCTTGTACATACGGGTATGCCCTATTTCTTAAGCAGACCCAGGCGATTTGGAAAGAGTCTTCTGCTATCCACCATGAAGGCATACTGGGAGGGAAAGAAGGAGCTGTTCCGGGGACTTGCCATCGAGAGGCTGGAGCAGGATGATCCGGAAGCCTGGCAGACATACCCTGTGTTTTATCTGGACTTCAATAAGGCAGACTATCATGAAAACGTGGCACTGAAGTCAGTCCTGAAACTGCATATTGAAGAGTGGGAAAAGCAGTACGGAAAAACCACTGAAGATGCGCCCCTTGGTGCCAGATTTGGACAATTGCTTAGGGCAGCTGCGGAACAGACCGGAAAGCGCTGTGTGGTGCTGGTGGATGAATATGATAAGCCGCTGCTTGAGACCATGGGGAACAGGGAGCTGGTGGAGCATAACAAGGCTGTGTTCAAGGGTTTTTTCAGTTCCCTGAAAAGTGAGGATGCATATATACGTTTTGTTTTTATTACAGGAGTCACGAAGTTTAGTAAGGTGAGCATCTTCAGTGACCTGAACTAGCTTCGGGATATATCCATGAGTATGGACTATGCGGAGATATGCGGTATCACGGAACAGGAAATGACGGATGTCTTTATGCCGGAGATCGATGCACTTGCCGAAGAGCAGGATATGAGCCGCAGTGAGTGTCTTTTTAAGCTTAAGAAGGAATATGATGGCTATCATTTTCATCAAAAGGTTGAGGGAGTATATAACCCTTACAGCCTGCTCTGTGCATTTGCGGACAGGGAATTTGACGCATACTGGTTTGAAACAGGAACCCCCACTTTTCTTGTAGAGCGGCTAAAGAAGCTGCAGTTTGACCCGAGACGTTTTACAGATAATACAATATTTGCAACAAAGAGCGAGCTAAAGGATTACCGGGATGATAATCCGGATGTAATCCCGCTTTTGTATCAGACGGGGTATCTGACGATCTCGGAGTATGATGCCGCAAAATCAGCTTATACCCTGGGATTCCCCAATGAGGAAGTCAAGTATGGGCTTTTAAAGAGCTTATTCCCGGTCTATGCGGGGAATTAAGATAGGAGTGAACTTCAGCTCGGAGACAAGGCAGATGACGGAGTGGAAGGTTAAGTAGTGGGATATTGATTGGAGACATATGAAGTTTTATCAGATCAAAGCAATAAGAAAAAATATTAAACCGCCTGTCTGGAGAAGAATCCTGGTTCCGGCCAATATCACATTCTCGCAGCTTGCAGTCATACTGGAGGGGATTCTGGAGATTCCTCCTCATGATACTTATATGTTCGAATCTTATTCGTCTCAGGTGAGGTTTTCTGAATATAAGGATGGGAAGAAGCTTCCTTCAAATAACTACTATTCAGCTTATGATGCTGCTGAAAATTATATTAATGAGTATTTTGATGCTAAGAATAGTTTTTCCTTTACTATTCCGGATATGAAGGATGTAGTTCCGGGGTATCGTCTGGAAATAGAAAAAAGTATTGAAGGTATCACTTTGAAGGACAAGGTAACAGGAGATGTTAAAGAGCTTGTATTTCCTCTGATAGAAAAGCAGGTCTTTGATACAAATGACGACTATTTCAGCAGTCTTTATGAAGTGAATGAGATTATGAGAAGGGATTACTTTATCGTTGAAGAAGGTCCTTCTTTTGACGTTTATTCTGAGGTTCATGAAAGGATAGATAGTGGCAAAGGGATCCTTTACAGCAATGCTCCTGTGAATCGCAGGACACATGTTGAGAGATCATTTCAAAGCTATTTTAAGGAATTCGCTGAAAATTTTGAGTTAATGTCTGAGAATCAAAGAAAGTCCGATCACTATAACAATGACTCGATCCATTCCGGCATTGTTAATACAAGCAGTATCGAAGAGCAGCATTCAAATGCCGGAGCCGGTTCCAGACATTCATCTCTTGAAGGCTTTTTAGAACATCTATCCTATGAAGATTTAATGGAATCTGCCGAAGAAATTAATTTCCAAACTGCGGAAAAAGATAAAAGAAAGCTTGCAAAGGCTCTGGCGGAAAGATATTTATCACCTGATACCATGAAACGACAGTTGTTATGGGCAACGGAAGATGAGCTGGATATATTTGAGGAAGCTATTAAAAAAAGAGATACATTCTTCAAGGTAAATGATTGGAAGAAATACGATAATATTTACATGCGGGGATATTATCTCGGATATTCTGACGATTACGCAGGCGTGACCGGAGACATAGCAGATGCATATGAAATTCTTAAGAAGTCCGGCTTCAGGAGCACACACAGGCAGGCAAGATGGCTTCGTGACTGTTTAGGGTATGTGGGATTGTTTTATGCTGTGATGCCCATTAAAAAGCTTTACAGGATATTCAGTCAAAAAGCGGGAATGGACATAGGTATCGACGCTTTCAGAGCCATTTTCCATGAAATCCCACAGGATTATTCGATCTGTTCCCTTGTGGGAGATAAGGTTGTTGAGAACGATCTTATAAAGGATGATCGTTATAAAAAGCTGGAAAAAAGGATGCTGGATATAGGATACTATATTCCTTCAGTTGAAAACATTGAGGCATATTCAAGAGACCGGTATCCTTCAGATGTACCGCAATACATTGAACTGTATAAATACTTTATCCGGAAGCTTAAATGGAAAAAGAAAAAGGCTGCAGCAATGTGCACGGAAGCGGCCAGAGGTTTTTCATATGATGAAGATGTGCCTGAATATCTGGAAGAATTATATGAAAAAGGTTTTCCCAGAGATAATCCGGATGAAATCAGAAAAATCATGAAGCTGGTTATCGATGTCTATAATAATACGAGAAATGTTCATATGCATGGGCACACAACCGATGAAGTTTATCAGCTTATGCCTCAGGAAGTAACAACGGTGGGACCGACAGGCAGCCCCGTAAACCCGATTATCGGAAATGTTTTAAATACAGGAAGAGGCAATTTAGAGAAGATGGGCGTTAATGTCGTAAGCATGCCTGATAGCACAAAGACCCGTAGCGGATCCATGCCTGTAGAAGTGATCGGCAGAGAGGTTACCTCGACGAAAAAGGTTTATCCTAATGACCCCTGTCCCTGCGGCAGCGGAAAGAAATACAAGAAGTGCTGCGGCAGGAATGCCAATATTACATCTTGAGTAGTTAAGCCGGATAATCGTAAAAGAAGCTTGATGAGAAGCGGATTGGAATTTAAGAGATACGTGATTTGCGGTGCCGACAGGTATTCAGACGAGTAAGCATACGCCGTGTTTGTTTTGAAATTGAAAGAAAAATGAATCTGTGAGTATGAGAGCAGAAAAAGATTATACTGGGTAAATTATGGAAGAGAGAAAGCTGCCGGTTGGTATTCAGAGCTTTGAACAAATTGTTCAGGATAAATATTTGCTGATAGACAAAACTGAGTATATTTATAAACTGGTCCATACGGGGAAGCCCTATTTCCTGAGCCGTCCGAGGCGATTCGGAAAGAGTCTTCTGTTATCTACCATGAAGGCTTACTGGGAGGGAAAGAGGGAGTTGTTCCGTGGGCTTGCCATCGAGAGGCTGGAACAGGATGATCCGGAAGCCTGGCAGAAATATCCTGTGTTGTACTTTGATTTCAACGGTAATGACTATCAGGAAAGGGATTCGCTTGAAAGCGCTCTTAATGCTAAGCTGATGCTTTGGGAAGAGCAGTATCATACATTAACTGATGCAAAGCTTTCTCTTGGTGACCGGTTCAAAAGAGTGCTGAGGGCAGCTTCGGAACAGACCGGTAAACGCTGTGTGGTGCTGGTGGATGAGTATGATAAGCCGCTGCTTGAAACCATGGGGAACAGGGAGCTGGTGGAGCATAACAAGGCTGTGTTCAAGGGTTTTTTCAGTTCCCTGAAAAGTGAGGATGCATATATACGTTTTGTTTTTATTACAGGAGTCACGAAGTTCAGCAAGGTGAGTATCTTCAGTGACCTGAACCAGTTGGAGGATATCTCCTTTGACGATGACTATTCCGGATTGTGCGGTATCACAGAGGAGGAAATGCTGGCGGGATTTAAACCTGAAATAGAGAGAATGGCAAATGAGCGCTCCATTACATTAGAGGAGTGTATCGGAAAGCTTAGATCGACCTATGATGGATATCACTTTTCTGCTGACGGTGTCGGAGTATATAATCCCTACAGTCTTTTGTCTGCTCTTCAGAAACGGAGATTCGGTAACTTCTGGTTTGAGACAGGAACGCCTGCATTTCTTGTTCACCGCCTGAAGGAAATGGATTTTGATGTGCGGCAGTTCAGTGAAAAGACGATCGAGTCCACGGAAACTATCCTTTCTGATTACAGGGCAGATAATCCGGATCCTGTGCCTCTGCTTTACCAGAAAGGATATCTTACTGTTACGGACTATGACGAAAACGGAATATATACCCTTGGATTTCCCAATTCTTAAGTCAGGCTTGCGTTCCTGCAGAGTCTCATGCCGGAATATGTCAGGGAATGCGGATCAGGCTCGGGAAAGGATGTGCTTGCACTGAGGAGGCATGTTGAAAACGGAGATACCGAAGCTATCATGAATGTTTTCAAGGCATTGTTTGCAAGTATTGTTTATACAGCTAATGACACACCTTTTGAACATTATTTCCAGACAGTATTTCATATCACCTTCACGCTGCTCGGACAATATGTTGAGTGTGAGCAGCATACATATACTGGCAGGATCGACTGTATCCTAAGGACAAAGCAGTTTATCTACATTTTTGAGTTTAAGCGTGACGAGAGTGCCGATGCAGCTCTTAAACAGATCGAGGATATGCATTATGCAGAGCCTTATGCAGCGGACAGCAGGAAGCTGTATAAGATCGGGGTGAATTTCAGCTCGGAGACCAGGCAGATGACGGAATGGAAGGTCGGGTGAGACACGAATATGCTTTGATCCTGGCGTAAACCGGTGCATATAGAGAATATGGAAATGGAGAAAATATAGTTATTTCAGCTATAATATTTCGGTATTTTTAAGTTTTATGATATGAATGAAACAGTCTTAATCCCCCAGCTGAGCTGGGGGAGCAATAAAAGCGGAAGCGATAAACGGAGTAACATAAACTAAAACCTCCGGTGTACAATAAGTGCAGGTCTAGCAAACCACACTAATTGAAACGGAGGATTAGGTCCAATGGACAATCAAAGTTTATCACATAGCAAGTATAATTGCACATATCATATCGTGTTCATTCCGAAATACAGACGTAAAGTAATGTATGGAAAACTACAAGCGGAGGTAGGACAGCTATTAGGAAAAGTGTGCAAGATGGAAGGCGTAACAATAATTAAGGCGGCTACAATGACAGATCATGTACATATGTATGTATC
>NZ_AUJX01000016.1 GCF_000424445.1 Oribacterium sp. NK2B42 | reverse complement strand
GCATTGATGATGTTTGATAAACACGCAAATCTGAAATATAAATTTGGAAACAGACACTTTTGGTCAGAAGGTTACTATGTGTCAACAGTAGGACTTAACGAAGCAACAATCAAAAAATATATCCAAGATCAAGAGAAACACGATATAGCAATGGATAAGCTAAGTGTTAAGGAATACGAAGACCCCTTTAAAGGGTAGCTGGTAGTACAAACACCGCTTTAGCGGTAGCGACGAGTCAAACGCATAGTGGCTTGAGCAAAGTGAAAGCCAGCGCCTTGAGACGCCGGCTGAGTAATCAGAGGCTTATAGCCTCAGAGCAAACCACCCGTTTGACGGGTGGTTGTGATTTGATCCACCGTGGACGGTTCTCGCCGGCGAGAACCGTCCACGGTGGATTTTTTTCAACAGCTTTTAACTTAACAACTGCTTTACTATGAACGCATAGATTTCCTGATTTTTCTCACTCCACCTTACACACATTCTCTCGGCAGATTCCTTATCCGGAACATTGATATCCAGAGCATAGAGAATGGAGTTTTCTTCTCTTACTTCGGCATGAACGATGTAATCACCGCCATCTGTTTCGTAATAATCAGTAAAATTCGAGGATTCCTGACGGAGCTTTATCTTGTTTTCTCTCAGAAAGTTATCCATATCCTTGATGGCACCGGAGGAAATATCATTTCCGAAAAGTTCAACAGTATTGGAACCTTCCTGTGTGATCTCATAACGTGTGGATTTTTTGCTCTGATGAGTTTTTATAAAACCTGCATCATCCAGTTCGGAAATGGCCTGCTGTAATGTGAAGTAGGTTGTGTATTCGTAATCAAGGAAAAATTCGCTTAACTGATTATTGGTTAAAGGATAGTTTACGGTTTTTAACAAGTATAAGATCATAAGCTTATACAATGTGATTGGTTCTGTGATCATATGGGATTCCTTTGCTGGTTTAATGTAAAAGCCCAAGAACGATGGTGAAAATCCTCTCATTCTTTGCCTATACAATGATACCAACAAAAGCTCCGTATTACAATTACTCTTTAATAAGACCCTTTTCTGTGTTAAAATACATGGAGATTTTCTCGGAGAAAACACAGTATGAAAGAACGTATAAATAAATTGGCAAGAGGAATAGTTGAGATAGACCGTCCTTTGCTTAAATTAAGTGATAAATCTTTTAAAGGAACTTTGGAAGTCGGAGAACTCACAAAGTTCGATCTGATCATTTATTCCGAAAACGGAATACTGCTTAAAGGACTCATTTATTCTGACAATCCTGCTGTAACCGTACAAAAGGATGCTTTCGGCGGAATCAGATCCCGTATCAAGTGTTCTGTTGATACCCATAACCTGCAGGATGGAGACAAAATTGAAGGACAGCTCTGCATAGTATCAAACGGAGGCGAATTTAAGCTCCCGTATTCTTTTGATGTTTGTTCATCCCACAAGTCCGGTGAGGTTATCTCAGGCTTTGAAACTAAAGAAGATTTTATAGAGTTTTACAGAAAAGAACCTGAGCTTTCAAGAAGAGTATTTGATTACAGTGATTTTGAGAATGCCCCCTTCATGAAGGACTCCGGTATTTATACCATTTACCGCGGACTTAAGAGAGGTCATGACAGAAACATTGCCCTGAAACAGTTTTTAATAGCACTTGGATGCCCTAAGGAGAAGGAAGATGATACTGATGTATCGGATGCCGGAGAAGGAATCACTCAGGATGAGAATAAGCAGTCTGAAAAGATAGAGCTGTTCCCCCTTGATGTTAATGATAAGCCGCTTATAGAGAAGGCAGCCAGCATTTGCATAAGAGAAGGGGCAACCGATGAGATGGCTTTTTACATATATCAGAGAGCCATAGAGATGGGCTCCACCATCACAAGACTTTATGAATATTATGTTTATGCCATGCCCAAGGGCTATAAAGGTTTGTTGCCGAGAGAAGTATATCTTTACTTTGCATATGAGCGTTCCATAGAGGAAAATATGAAGCTTCCTCTTTTTTACAATGTCATCGTAAATTTCAGTGAATCCGATGATATATACCAGAGGTTTGAACATAAGATTCAAAGTTACGCAATCGATATGCTTCTGAAATCTGAATTCAACCAGCGTCTGAGCGTTATTTATGACAGGATGATCCTTGCGGACATGATAGACGAAAGGATCGCTGCGGTATTTCCTGCCATTCTTCGGTCCTACAGGCTTACAACCAATGACAGGCGTCTTAGTTACGTGGTTGTGAAGTACAGGGAGCTTGACCGTGAAGAGGTATATGCATTAAAAGAGGGTAATGCTTACATCCCTATCTTCTTTGAAAACAGTGAGCTTTTGTTCCAGGACGGCTACGGAAACCGTTATACGGATGTTGTATACGAAACAACCCGCATAATGCATAAGGAAGAACTGGAAAGAAAGTGTTTTGAGATATTACCTGAGCATGCCATGTTAAAGCTTGCAAAAGCAAGAAACATTGCCAACAAGGGTATAGCGGACATAGCTCAGCTCAGGATTGTCGAGCAGGTTATGACGGACATGGATATTTCGAAGCCTTATCGTGCCTTTCTCAATAAGGTTATTCTTGAGTATCATGATGCCTTTACAAAGGATTCCGACAAGGATCTCAGCGAGCTGGATATCAGGATGCTTAAGAATATAGATATCAGAAATCTTGATCGTAAAGAGAAGGATATTCTTCTTTGTACTTATATAAAGCTTTCAATGTTTAAGGATGCCTACAAGCTCATTCTTGAGATGGGTGAAACCGACATTGAGATGACCTATCTTGAAAAACTGATAAAAGCTCTTATAATAGACGAGCAGGCAGGAGAATCCAAGGAAATCATGATGCTGACGCTTCATGCGTTCCGAAAAGGCTCTGAGGATATAGATATATTGAATTTCCTTCTCAGGGAATACAATGGCCTTTCAAAGGATATGCTGGAGCTTTTAAGAAAGGGTCAGAAAGCAGGTGCCGGAATCAATGATATGGCAGAGAGGCTTCTGGCACAGATGATCTTCTGCTGGACCGATGATGACCTTGATGAGGTTTATCATATATACAGACATAGCTCGGCACCTCAGAATGTGCTTATCAGAGCTTATATAACAAAGCGCTGTATAGATTATTTCCTTTTCGGAAAAGGAGCGTCTAAAGAAGTATTTGCCGATGTTTACGGCATCATACATGACGAGAGATATAAGGAAAAGGTTCCTGTTATATATCTTCTTGCCATGTCAAAGTATATGTCGGAGAATAAGAAGCTTACCGGTGAAGAGAAGTATGTTCTTCAGGATGTTATAGATATCCTTGTTCAGAAGAAACTGGTATTCCCTTACACCAGAACCCTCAGTGATATTATTCGCATCCCTGACAGTGTCATGGATAAATATTACATTGAGTATCATGGTGAAAAGTCCATAAGACCTTCTTTGTATTTGAGGATCTTACCGGATGAGCGTGACTTTGAGGAAGTTGAGATAACTAGAGTTTATCAGAATATTTACGTCCGACCGATAACACTCTTCAGCGGAGAAAGAGCAGAATATCAGATATATGATGAAGAAAAGGGTGAAGACTTTGTTGAAAGCGGTACGATAAAAGCCGATAACAAAGTACGTCTTAAAGGCGACACCTTTGACATAATAAATGAGATGTCCGGTCTTTTGAGTCAGGATAATGACGTAAAGCTTAGGGATGTCATGCTTCGCTATGTGAAAAATGAATCGGTTATTGATGAGCTTTTCACTAAAGAGCTGGATGAAAAGAATGATAAGGAGCAATAAATATAGTGAGTCGCTACATTGGAATTTCACTAAATGATGATTATACATGCATCTGCATAAATGATAAAACCATATCTACATATTATCCTACAGTCATTGCCAGGGACAAAAAGGATGATATATGGACTATAGGTGAAGCTGCTTATAAGTCGACTCTTGCAGGTTCAGGTGTTATAGTGGATAAACTTCTGAGCCTTATTGAAAAGAACGGTACAGCAACCATTGCAAGGGTGAAGTACCACGCTGTAGATATACTTGCCCACTATTTCCATGAGCTTTTGGGAAAGGACAACATCAAAGCGGATGAAGATCTGGTGGCCATAACCATCAGAAAGCCAAGCCGTGAGGTGGTCGGCAGGATAAAAGAAGCACTTATAAGAGCAGGAGTTCATGAGGATAATATTTTTATACTGAGCCATACGGAGAGCTTTGCACATTTTGTGCTGGATCAGGATCCCAATCTTTACAATCGTATGGTTGGGATGTTCGAGCTTAACAATCAGTGCCTTTACTACTATGAGATGCATGTTTCCAGAGGCACCAGACGTTATGTTATGGTGGCTCATGAAGCAGAGGAAGAGGCTTTCAATCTTGATATCCTTAAGACAGCTTCAGGTGGAAAGATAGCAGATAAGATATTGAGCACCGTGGCAGAAAGAGTCATGGGAAAGAATTACTACTCATCCATATTCTTATCCGGAAGAGGTTTCCAGGATACGAACTTTGCCACCAATTTTATGAACTATATCTGTAAGAAAAGAAGAGTTCTCATAGAACCCGGAATGTTCGCCATTGGTGCTGAGATTTATGTAAAGAATAAATCTGAAGGAAAAGGCGAGGAGTACATGATCCTATGTGACACTCGCAGCAAATCGGATGTTTCCGTAAAAGTGGTTGTAAATGAAAAGGTTGAGAGCCTGCCGATCGTTCGTGCGGGAGAACCCTGGATGGATACCTGCTCAAGCTATGATATGATACTTGACAACCAGGATTTCATTGATTTCCATGTCACTTCCATAACAAAACCGCAAAGACCTCTGAGACTCCGCATGATGCTGGATACTTTTCCTGAAAGAGAGAATCGTACAACCAAAGTCCGTATGACAACGGAATTCAGGGATGCCGATACCTTGAGGGTGACAGTTAAGGATCTTGGATTCGGAGACATTTTCCCTGCTTCAGATAAAGAGATTGTGGAAGAGATCGATCTGTCTGATAAGTAAAGGTATGCCTTTAGATTTTTTGGTACAGATGGTTGTGCCATGACCGGCACAGATTTATATTAGGAAAAATTCATGGGATTACTTTTGTGTAATAAGGATGCACGACATCCGTTTTACTATGAAAAACTGGATATAGATATCTGGTCTATACAGGAACTTAGCTATGTAATATACAATTATCCTGTTATCATACCTGAGGATTTTGTTGATCATAAGCTTACCACGTGGATCAGAGATGAGCTTTCCATGGGTATACTTGCGGCCAAGCTTGAGCAGTATCTGAATGTTTCGGATGAAATCGATCAGGAACGTCTCATAGTCATGATCCTTAAGGAAAGCAATTACTACACCCAGTTAGAGATATCAAGGTTTCAAAATGAATACAAAAAGCTCAGAAATATAGACAGACATGTATTTCTGAATATGCTTGGTGATACTTATTTTCATATGGGACGATACGGAAAAGCTATCGAGTCGTATGAAGAGTCGCTTTTTCTGAATGCCGACAGCGATGTTCAGATGAAACTTGCCGGAACTTATGTTACGGTTATGCAGTTCCGAAAAGCAGCAGAGCTTTATGAGGAGATTTATGTGACTACCCAGTCGGAAGAAGCACTTCATAAGCTGTATCTGATCAATAAGCTTGAACCGGCGGTAAAAACCATAGAGAAATATATCGATGTTATCGATGTGGAAACTCTTGCGGGCTGGGAGCTTGAGTATAACAATGCAGTGACTGATGCTGAGCACGATGGGCGCGCAAAGGAAATCTATGATATATATCAGAAAAGCCATTCAGCTTTTCGTGAACATGCAAAGATCATGGTGCTCAAATGGAAACGAGAGTATCGTGCCAAACTTTGATAAAAATAGAAAGGTAAACATATATGAAGGAACTTGCTAAACAGTACAATCCGGAAGAGGTTGAGGATCGCATTTATGAAATGTGGATGAAAGGTAATTATTTTCATGCAGAGGTAAATGCCAATAAAAAGCCATTTACCATCATGATGCCTCCTCCAAACGTAACCGGACAGTTACATATGGGACATGCTCTCGACAATACATTACAGGATTCAATTATCCGTTTTAAGAGAATGCAGGGTTACGAAGCTCTCTGGCAGCCGGGATGTGATCATGCAGCTATTGCCACAGAGGTTAAGGTTACCAATAAACTTAAGGAGCAGGGCATTGATAAGCATGATCTCGGACGTGAAGGATTCCTTAAGGAGGCCTGGAAGTGGAAGGAAGAATATGAATCAAGGATCGTTGACCAGCTCCACAAAATGGGTTCCTCCGCTGACTGGGACAGACTCCGTTTTACCATGGATGAGGGGTGTTCAAAGGCTGTTGAGACAACCTTTATAAAGCTTTACAAGAAGGGCTATATCTATAAGGGCTCACGTATCATTAACTGGTGCCCGGTTTGCCATACATCACTTTCCGATGCTGAGGTTATCCATGAGGAGCAGGAAGGACATTTCTGGCATATCAATTACCCTATCGCAGGACAGGAAGGCAGATTTATCGAAATCGCCACAACAAGACCTGAGACCATGCTTGGTGATACAGCGGTTGCCGTTAACCCTGAGGATCCGAGATATAAGGATCTCATCGGAAAGAATGTCAAGCTTCCTCTTACAGACAGAGAAATCCCTATCGTAGGAGATGAGCATGCCGATATGGAGGTTGGTACAGGTGCTGTTAAGATCACTCCTGCACATGACCCTAACGACTTCGAGGTAGGAAAGAGACATAACCTTCCCGAGCTTAACATCATGAATGATGATGCTACCATCAACTGCCCGGGTTCAAAGTACCACGGTATGGATCGTTACGAAGCCCGTAAGCTCATCGTGGAGGATCTCAAGGAGCTCGGTCTTCTGGTTAAGATCATGCCTACAAAGCACAATGTCGGCACCCACGACCGTTGCGGCACAACCGTTGAGCCTATGATCAAGCCTCAGTGGTTTGTAAAGATGGCTGAGATGGCTAAGCCTGCAATCAAGGCTATAGAGACAGGGGATCTTCAGTTTGTTCCCGAGAACTACTCAAAGACATATCTTCACTGGCTTGAGAATATCAAGGACTGGTGTATCTCCAGACAGCTTTGGTGGGGACACAGAATTCCTGCATTTTACTGTGATGACTGCGGTGAAATGGTGGTTTCTCCTGAGGCTCCTTCAGTTTGTCCTAAGTGCGGAAAGACTCATTTTACACAGGATCCTGATACTCTTGATACCTGGTTCTCAAGTGCTCTCTGGCCTTTTGAGACATTAGGATGGCCCGAAGAGACACCTGAGTATAAATATTTCTATCCTACAAATGTACTTGTAACGGGTTACGATATCATCTTCTTCTGGGTTGTACGTATGGTATTCTCCGGAATCGAGCAGACCGGAAAGGTTCCTTTCGGAAAGGTACTTATCCATGGTCTCGTAAGAGATGATCAGGGACGCAAGATGAGTAAGTCCCTTGGAAACGGTATCGATCCTCTCGAGGTTATCAGGACTTACGGTGCAGATGCCCTTCGTATGACACTTCTTACTGGAAATGCTCCCGGAAATGACATGCGTTTCTACTGGTCAAGAGTAGAGGCATCACGTAACTTCATGAACAAGG
Source organism: Oribacterium sp. NK2B42 (assembly GCF_000424445.1). Taxonomy (GTDB): domain Bacteria; phylum Bacillota; class Clostridia; order Lachnospirales; family Lachnospiraceae; genus Oribacterium. The sequence continues at coordinate 71,597 of NZ_AUJX01000016.1, read as the reverse complement.
TATGGAATGCTTCAAGATTTATCATGATGAATCTTGATAAGGCGGACATCCCTGAAACAATGCCTGAAAACCTCTCCATGGCTGACCGCTGGATACTCAGCAAGGTTAATAACCTGGTTACAGATGTTACACGTAATATGGAGGCATTTGACCTTGGTATCGCTCTTGATAAGGTTCAGAACTTCATTTGGGAAGAGTTCTGTGACTGGTATATCGAGATGGTTAAGCCGAGACTCTGGAATGAGGAGGATGAGACAAAGGGTGCAGCTCTCTGGACACTTAAGCATGTTCTCATTACATCTCTTAAGCTTCTTCATCCGTTCTGTCCGTTCATTACAGAGGAGATTTACGATACACTTACCGACAGCGCATCACCTCTTATGAGACAGGAGTGGCCATCTTACGATAAGGCACTTGATTTTTCAGAGGATGAAGCTGAGATCGAGGCTATAAAGGAAGCTGTACGTGCCATCAGAAATATCCGTACAGAGATGAATGTTGCTCCTTCCAGAAAGGCTCAGAACTATGTTGTTACTACTAACGACAGAGTAAGAAAGACTTTTGAGCACAGTAAGGTGTTCTTTGCTACTCTTGCTTATGCTTCTGAGGTGTTTATACAGGAGGATAAGAACGGTATCGCTGATGATGCGGTTTCTGTAGCTATTCCTGATGCGGTTATCTACATTCCGTTTGCGGATCTTGTGGATATCGAGAAGGAGAAGGAGAGGCTTCTCAAGGAGAAGGCTAAGTGGGAGGCTGAGATCAAGCGTTCCGAGGGTATGCTCAATAACGAGCGTTTCATCTCCAAGGCGCCTGAGGCTAAGGTTCAGGAAGAAAGAGATAAGCTTGAGAAAAATAAACAGATGCTGAAGCAGGTTACAGACCGTCTGGAGGCACTTCACTAATAAACGTACGCCGGAGTCAGTGGGCATCCTTTTTATAAAGGATGCCCACTGACTCCGGCTGATTTTGATTAATATAAAGGGTATGAAGATAACACTAATTACGGTTGGAAAAATTAAAGAGAAATATCTTAAGGATGCAATAGCTGAGTACTCAAAAAGACTCAGTGCTTATTGTGATATCAATATCGTGGAACTGCAGGACGAGAAGACGCCGGACAGGGCGCCGGCGGCGGTGGAGGAGAAGATTAAGGAGACTGAAGGGAGTCGGATTCTTCAGAAGATTGGGGACAGGGCTTATGTGATTGCGCTGGCCATCAATGGAGATATGCTTAGTTCTGAGGAGCTGGCGGAGAAGATGTCTGATCTTATGGTCAGGGGGAACTCGGATATCGTGTTTGTTATCGGAGGTTCTTTGGGGCTTTCACCGGAGGTTCTCAAGAGAGCGAATTATAAGCTTAGTTTCAGCAGGATGACTTTCCCGCACCAGCTTATGAGGGTGATTCTTCTGGAACAGGTTTACAGGGCATTTAAGATAAACAGTAATGAACCATACCATAAGTAATCATCAGAAGAATGTGTGTATTATCCAGGGACAGTCATGACAAACCCCATGGAAAGCATAAAGATGCTTTGTGAAAAACCTATTTGTAAGTATACGAACTGATATCATAAAATCATCTGTCAGAATATCTAATTTGAAAGCAAAAAAGGCTTCGGTTTTTTTATCCGAAGCCTTTTGTCTTATCTATATCTATACTGATATTTTTTAGTTAATATCCAAATATAATGCAATAGCGTTGAATCAGGGCCCATCACCCTTTTTTACTTATACTACAGATTTATGTACGATGCCTGAAATATACTCGGGAACATTATCCTTTGGCATATCCAGCACGAGAGCAAGCTCGTCATAAAGGATGCCTTCTGCCTGCTGCATATAGTGTGAATCTGTAAGTGTAAGTTTCTTGCCCTGGCTTATACGCTCCTCTTTGCGAACGTATAAGGTCTTGATGACCCTCATAAGCTCGTCCGGGTCGCAGCTGCGGATGCACTCTTTATAAGCATCCTCGCGCTGTTTGTTGTTTTTGATGTCGAGGATGCCTATGCCCGGAACAGTTTTGATGAAAGCATTAGCCTCTTCCTTTGACATGATCTTTCTCATGTTGATCTTCTGAGCATCAACAGGAGCATAAACGGAACCTGACGGCTTATCATATGGCTGCATCACATAATACTCTTTGTTCCTGGATACGCCATCCATGTTAAGCGTTGTTTTGTCGATGATTTTGTGTATGCCTTTACATCCGTAAACTACATAATCACCATTTTGAAACATAATACCTCCTTAAAAAATATTGTCTGACTGTAAACAAGTTCTGATGGGAACTTAAACAATTACTTAAATCACAATAAAATTACGATTGATTTGTAAGAAAATAATCTGAATTAAATATTGACAATCAAAGTATGAATTCATATATTATATATTTTACATTTTTTGACAAAACTTTCAAAGTCAATATTGCACAATTAAGATTTAAAATTTCTACCTTTTCTTGATATGAAATAAGCTCTGGGCTATACTTTAGCGAGGTTATATATATCAAAATTACGTAATAGGTCAAAACCGGAACAAGGTTTTGACCTAATATAAGAGCCGGAAATTGAGTGTAATTTGATTAAAAAACACCTGGTCGGAGAGAAATTTATGGATAAATTAAAAGAGTTATACTTTAAATATAAAGAGATAATCAACTATCTGATTGTTGGGGGATTAACTACCGTTGTAAGTCTGGGAGTATACTTCCTCTGTGTTTCCACCTTCTGTGATCCGACTTCACCCCTTCAGCTTCAGATAGCTAATGTCATTTCATGGATTGCGGCAGTAACATTTGCCTTTTTCACTAACCGGAAATATGTTTTTGAGAGCACCGGTAAAAACATCTGGGCAGAAGCCGGTAAATTCTACATTTCCAGAGTGAGTACACTTGGGATAGATATGCTTATAATGTTTATTACGGTAACTGTTCTCGGCATGAACGATAAGGTGGCCAAGCTGATTGTTCAGGTCGTAGTCACCATCACAAATTATATTTTCAGCAAATATCTGGTGTTCAATAAGAAGAGGAGTTAACAGATGAGTTTACGATATTTCAAGAATAAAAGAGCCTATGTTATGGCGTTTCTGTTTCCTGTCATAGCCATGCTCCTTATATTCTTCTTCAGAGGAATATATCCTTTTGGTAATGAGACATTCCTTCGTACGGATATGTATCATCAGTATGCTCCGTTTTCATCTGAGTTTAATTATAAGCTTCAGCATGGTGGATCCCTTTTATACACATGGGACGTAGGACTGGGCATCAATTTTACGGCTCTGTACGCATATTATCTTGCCAGCCCTCTTAACTGGCTTATGGCTCTTTGCCCCAAGGGACTGATCCTTGAATTCATGACCTATATGATCGTATTCAAGATTGGACTTTGCGGTGTAACCATGTGCTATTATCTCAGACATCATTATATAAATGATGACCTGGGCTCCGCCTTCTTCGGAGTCTCTTATGCTTTATCCGGCTACATTTCAGCCTACAGCTGGAACTGGATGTGGCTTGACTGCATTGTCCTTTTTCCGCTTATAATGCTTGGCCTTGAAAGACTGGTAAAAGGAAAGAGCGGAATGCTGTATGTTCTGACATTGGGCTTCAGCATCCTTTCAAACTACTACATTTCCATAATGATCTGTATCTTTATGGTATTTTACTTTATATGTCTTAACTTCCTTGAAGGCCTGGACAGCTTTGAGACATTTATCGTACGTAGCATAAGATTCGGTATTTATTCAATGATAGCCGGAGGACTTGCGGCAGTTACCCTGATCCCGGAAATATTTGCCCTCCAGCTTACCGCCTCGGGAGATTTCAGCTTTCCGAAAACTGCACAGCAGTATTTTACTATCATAGACATGTTTGCAAGACAGATGCCGCTGGTTGAGACTGAGCAGGGACTTGATCATTGGCCCAATGTCTATGCCGGTTCCATGGTGTTCATGATGCTGCCGCTTTACTTCATGAATGGTTCCATAAGAGTAAAGGACAAAGTCATTAACGGAATCCTCCTTTTATTCTTTTTCCTTAGCTTCAGTATAAATATACTTAATTTTATCTGGCACGGGTTCCATTTTCCGAACTCGCTGCCCTGCAGACAGAGCTTCATATACATTTTCATAATCCTTTATATGTGCTATGAGGCTTACATCAAGAGACATAATACGGGAATCAGGGAAATCGGTGCGGCCTTCTTCACGGCAGCTGCATTCATCCTTCTTGCTCAGAAGCTGGTTACCGATGATGCATTAAAGTGGTACACCTTCTATGTGGCGCTGCTTTTTGTGCTCATTTACTTTGGCTTCCTCTATGCAGATGTATTAAAAAAATTCGATTATGATATAGGGGTTATACTTCTCACCTTTGTATTGTTCATGGAGCTTACCCTCAATATGGCCGTAACCTCTGTACCGACAACTTCAAGGGAATCCTATACAGCAGACAATCAGGATGTAATAAAGCTGGTTTCCGAAATAAAAGAAAAGGACAACAGCTTTTACCGCTTTGAGAAGATGACGAGAAAGAGCAAGGATGACGGCGCCTGGATGAACTTCAGAAGCGTTTCAATGTTTTCGTCCACAGCCTATTCAGCCTGCTCGGATTTCTTCAAGTCCATGGGTATGGAGGCATCAACCAATGCCTACTCCATAACAGGCTCGACTCCGCTTATGAATATGCTGTTCGCCGTAAAATACAGCATTTATTCACAGAAAGTAGATAAACCCGAAGAACAGTTCCTTAAGCTGCTGGACGACTCAGGAAACACCTACATGTATGAGAATGCCTATGCATTACCGCTTGGATACATGCTTTCAGAGAAAGAACTGTCATCCTGGTACACAGACATGGGGACGCCGACATTAAACCAGAACAGCCTGTGTGATGCCCTGGAAACAAACCTGGTTTTGAAAAGCGTTCTCGGAGAGCAGAACGGAAAACAATACAGCTTTACAGCAGGCGTACCCGGCGATTACTATGCCTACGTCACCGACTCTTCAATAAAAGAAGTTAATGTTGACTACGGTTACAGATCCAAAAAAGTAAACAACTTAAACAGAGGTTACTTTATAGAGATAGGCTTCCTCAACATGGGAGATTCGGTAACCCTTAAAAATGAGACCAATGATAAAGCATTGACACTGGACATCTTCCGATTTGACTATGAAGCCCTGAAGGAAGTCTACGACAAGCTTAACGACGAAGGCTGGAACCTTACAACCATAGAAGACACCTATCTTTCCGGAGAAATCACTGCAAACCGGGACGGCATAATGATGACTTCGATTCCATACGACGAAGGCTGGAGCATCTTCGTTGACGGAGAAAAGCAGGAACTCACAAAGGTAAAAGACACCTTCATAGGCGTAAAACTCGGTGAAGGCACCCACAAAGTGGAAATGAAATACTTCCCCCGCGGTCTGAAAGAAGGCGCCGTCATCTCCGCCCTCAGCATCCTCGCCCTGATCCTCATAGCCTTCTTCACTAAAAAATTCGGCTACCTGGAACACATCCTTCCCGATACTATCGAAGAAGATGAAGACGAAGAAGCCGACGAGTATGAAGAGGACATAGTTGCCGACGATACCGATGACGAAATCAAAGCTCAAGATGAGGTAGAAGAGATTCTAGAAGAAACCCTCGAAGAACTTGAAGAAGTCGAAAAAACCGAACGCGCCGCCAACGATTGCGTCCCCTCCGAAAATATCGAAATCCAGGATATTGTCGACGGAACTATAGAAGAATAATCTGTAGATATATAGAAAATGCAGGAAAATGGAAGGGATGGGTGGCTAGGGTTGCGAGTTGAAAGAACAGATGGTGCATTCATGTACGAACCAGATGCACGTCAGTGCATATGGGGCGTACATGAATGTGCCAGATGTACTTTCAATCTCGTGGCCCGTCACCCATCCCTTCCATTTTCCGTCCGGAAATACAAGATATTCATTTAAAATATTTAACATAATATCCCGTGTGTAGTAAAATACACACGGGACTTTTTTGTTTACAGAGGATTCCACCGGGGACGGTTCTCTCCGGCGAGAACCATCCCCGGTGGAATCCTTGTCCAAATAATTTGATCACGGAGGAACGCCAATGAAGCTTTGGGGCGGCAGATTTACAGAAGCAGAAGATGCATTAACAGAAGCATTTAACGAATCACTCAGTTTTGATAAACGCATGTACAGACAGGACATCAGAGGATCAATAGCACATGCAAAAATGCTTGGAAAACAAAGCATCATCTCAGAAGAAGACAGCGAAGCCATCGTAAAAGGCCTCGAAGGAATCCTTTCCGACATAGAAGAAGGAAAACTGGTAATAGGTGGCGATGCCGAAGATATTCACAGCTTTATAGAGGCAGAACTCACAGAACGCATTGGAGAAGCAGGAAAAAGACTTCACACAGGACGCAGCCGTAATGATCAGGTAGCCCTTGATATGAAGATGTATACCCGCGACCATATGGACAGCATGGCGGAAGAGATCAAGGAACTCATCAGCACCTTTGAAAAGCTGATAAATGAGAACCGTGACACATATATGCCGGGCTTTACACACCTTCAGAAGGCACAGCCAACAACCCTTGCACATCACATGGGGGCTTATAAAGAAATGCTTCAGAGAGACCTTAGCCGTCTCAGCGACACAAGAGAGCGCCTTAACGAGTGCCCCCTTGGAGCAGGAGCCTTTGCAGGCACCACTTATCCTCTGGACAGAGACTATACAGCAAAACTTCTGGAATTCAGAAAACCAACAAACAACTCCATGGATTCCGTATCTGACAGAGATTATCTTCTTGAATATTTATTCGATCTTTCAACCATACAGATGCACCTTAGCCGTTTAAGCGAAGAAATCATCATCTGGAACTCCAACGAGTACCAGTTTGTCCGCATATCCGATGCCTATTCCACCGGCTCAAGCATTATGCCGCAGAAGAAGAATCCGGATATAGCCGAGCTTATCCGTGGAAAAACCGGACGTGTATATGGTGCACTTCAGAGCCTTCTGGTTGTCATGAAAGGACTTCCTCTTGCCTACAACAAGGATATGCAGGAGGATAAAGAATTTGCATTTGACGCTATGGATACCGTTCTGAATTCCGTAAAACTGATGAACGGCATGCTCAGCACCATGACCTTCAACAAGATTCGCATGGAGGATTCCGCAAAGCGTGGCTTCACCAATGCTACAGATGTTGCAGATTACCTTGTCAGAAAAGGTGTGCCCTTCAGAACAGCTCATGGCATCGTAGGAGAGCTTGTTCTCTTATGCGAAGAGAAGAAGTGTGCCCTCGACGACCTCACACTTTCAGATTACAAGAACATTTGCGACAAAATAGATGAAGACATCTATGACGCCATCTCCCTCGAGACCTGCGTTAAAAACCGCAAAACCACCGGCGCTCCGGGAGAATTACTTTAAACCAAAGGGGACGGTTCTCTCCGGTAGGGACGGTTCTCTCCGGCGAGAACCGTCCCTACCGGAGAGAACCGTCCTCTTTGCGCCTATTTATCAATTGATGTATAAATATGCCACAAATATGCATCGAATGAAGAAATATACAAGATAAAATGACTAAATATGTATTTTTATACAAATAACACTTGCATTTTCATGCAAGAAAGCGTATTATCCAAACAGCAGTTAAGTAAATGCTTTTTGAAGAAGTACTTACCACACTTCACAGGACAACCTGTAAAGTCAAAAAGTTTTGAAAAGGAGAAAAAAATATGGGCAATCTTACACCAAAGAACAACACACAGGGCGAGAAAGTAGTACTCGCGTATTCCGGCGGACTTGACACAACAGCAATCGTACCCTGGCTTAAAGAGACATTCGGCTATGAAGTAATCTGCTGCTGTGTAGACGTAGGACAGGGCAATGAGCTCGACGGACTTGCCGAGAGAGCAAAGCTTTCCGGAGCTGCAAAGCTTTACATCGAAGACATTACCGACGATTTCTGTGACAACTACGTTGTACCATGCCTTCAGGCAGATGCAACATATGAGAATAAATATTTACTTGGAACGTCCATGGCGAGACCGGCCATCGCAAAGAAGCTGGTAGACATTGCACGTAAGGAAGGCGCTAAGGCAATCTGCCACGGTGCTACAGGAAAGGGCAACGATCAGATCCGTTTCGAGCTTTCCATCAAGGCTCTTGCTCCTGATCTTGACATCATCGCTCCATGGAGAATGACAGACATCTGGACCTTCCAGTCACGTGAAGATGAGTACGACTACATTAAGTCAAAGGGAATTCCTCTTACATTCTCAGCGGACAATTCATACAGCCGCGACAGAAACATTGTTCATATCTCACATGAGGGACTTGAGCTTGAGGATCCTTCACAGGAGCCGAATTACGACCACATGCTGGTTCTTTCAAACTCTCCAGAAAAGGCACCGGATAAGGTGACAGATGTGGAGATCAAATGGGAGGCAGGAATCCCTGTTGAGCTTAACGGAAAGAAGATGTCTGTTAAGGATATAATAATCGAGCTTAACAAGCTTGGCGGAGAGAACGGCATCGGAATCATCGATATCGTTGAGAACCGTGTAGTAGGTATGAAGAGCCGTGGCGTTTATGAGACTCCGGGACTTACCATCCTTATGGAGGCACATAAGCAGATCGAGGAGCTGATCCTTGACCGTCAGACCATGGAATTCAAACAGATGGTAGATGTTAAGTACTCTCAGGTAGTTTATGAGGGTAAGTGGTTCGATCCTCTTCGTGAGGCTCTTCAGGCATTTGTGGAGTCAACACAGAAGTATGTTACAGGTGTTACCAAGCTTAAGCTTTATAAGGGTAACATCACAAAGGCAGGAACAACTTCACCATATTCACTTTACAACGAGTCTCTGGCATCCTTCACAACCGGAGATCTTTACGATCACCATGACGCTTCTGGATTCATCACCTTATTCGGTCTTCCCGAGAAGGTTCGCGCAATGAAGATGCTTGAGGTTAAGAACCTTCAAAATAACAAATAAATCTGGTAAGAACTTTGTATGATGCCTTCATCGGACAAATACAGATAAGGCATTATAGAGAGTTTGCTCATAGAATGAAGCTCTTCGGCTCGGTAAACCGAAGAGCTGAGTTCACATAAGGACATATTTTAACACCGGAGCTGCTTAGAACGGCATACATATGTCGGAGATGAACGGCGTAAAACATGGGTTTATAGATGAGGAGAATCAAAACTCCAGAGGTTCGATAAATGAGTATGATTTCAATAAACGGCGGTGTCTGTGCCGCCAAAGGTTTCATGGCAGCTTCCTACGCTGCCGAAATAAGAAAAAAAGGCCGTGATGACATGGCCATGATCTTTTCAAAAGAGCCCTGCACAGTGGCAGGAACCTTTACCTCCAATGTTGTAAAGGCTGCTCCTGTAATGTGGGATAAAAACATTGTCAGTTCAGGAAAACCGGTGCATGCGGTAGTGATAAATTCCGGAATCGCCAATGCCTGCACCGGAAAAGAAGGTATGGATGCCTGTAAGGCAGAAGCACAGTGTGTTGCAGAGCACTTCGGGGATGCATTTTCCGCAGAGTCAGTACTGGTAGCTTCCACAGGTGTCATCGGCATGCAGCTTCCGGTGGAAAAGATGCTTAATGCCATCTCAGAGATGATCCCGCTTCTCGACAGCGATGAGGCTCACGGAACCTCGGCAAGCAAAGCCATTATGACCACCGATACTGTGAACAAAGAATTTGCAGTGGAGTTTGAACTTGACGGCAGGAAGGTTCATATCGGCGGAATGACAAAGGGCTCCGGCATGATCCACCCGAGAATGTGTACCATGCTTTGCTTCCTCACAACAGATGTTGCAATCTCAAAGGAGCTTCTTCAGAAAGCTCTCAGCGAAGATGTTGTTGACACCTTCAACATGATTTCCGTTGACGGTGATACCTCAACAAACGATACCTGCGTAATCCTTGCAAACGGCACCGCAGGCAATAAAGAAATCATTGACGATGATGAGGATTTCGAAATATTTAAAGCAGCCCTTCATCAGGTTAATGCTACCCTCGCCACAAGAATGGCTGCAGACGGAGAGGGAGCTTCACACCTTTTCACAGCAAAGGTTGTCGGGGCGAGAAATAAGGATGAGGCGAGAACATTGGCAAGATCCGTCGTTTCCTCAACCCTCACAAAGGCAGCAATTTACGGAAGAGACGCAAACTGGGGACGAATCCTCTGTGCCATGGGTTACAGCGGAGCTGAGTTCGATCCCGAAAAGGTGGATCTCTATTTCGTTAATGATATCGGAAAGATAGCTGTTTACAAACAGGGAGTACCCCTTGATTTCGATGAAGATTTTGCGGCTGAGATCCTGGGATATCAGGAAGTTACAGCCCTTATAGAAATGAACGAGGGCGTAGAGACAGCCACCGCATGGGGCTGCGACCTCACACATGAGTATGTAGACATTAACGCAGAATATCGTACGTAAGGAGAAAGAGATGGACATTTCACAGGAGATAATGAATAAGGCTGCAACCCTGGTTGAGGCACTTCCATATATTCAGAAATTTCAGGACAAGGTTGTTATCGTAAAGTATGGCGGATCAGCCATGACAGATGAGAACCTCAAGATGCAGGTTATGCAGGATGTGGCTCTTCTTAAACTGGTTGGACTTAAGCCTATTATCGTTCACGGTGGAGGAAAAGATATTTCAAAGTGGATAAGCAAAGTCGGCAAGGAGCCAAAATTTGTAAACGGACTCAGAGTTACCGATGATGAAACCATGGAAATCGCTGAGATGGTGCTAAATAAGGTCAATAAATCACTTGTACAGCTCATCAACAACCTGGGCGGTAAATCTGTGGGTATCTCCGGCAAGGATGGAAACCTTCTTAAGTGTGTGAAGAAATACAGTAATGGAGAGGATATCGGTTTTGTAGGAGAGGTTGTAGACGTTGATACCACCGTCATTAAAGATCTCATGGATGATAACTTTATACCTGTTATTTGTCCTGTAGGCTTTGATGATCACGGTCAGACTTACAATGTTAATGCTGACGATGCGGCATGTGCCATTGCAGCAGCTATGCATGCCGAGAAGCTTGCTTACCTTACTGATGTAGAGGGCGTATACAAAGATTTTGAAGATAAAAATTCCCTTATACATACATTAAGCCTTGATGAGGCTCAGGAAATGATTGATTCCGGAATTCTCGGAGGCGGAATGCTTCCCAAGCTTCAGAACTGTATAGATGCCATGAAGAAGGGCGTTAACAGTGTGCATATACTTGACGGAAGAGTACCTCACTGTCTCTTGCTTGAGATATTCACTAATAAGGGTATCGGAACCATGATTGAGAAATCAATTGATAAAGCATTTGACTGAGCGGAGGGATAACAATGAAGTTTATGGATGATTCCATAGTGAAGGGTAATGTTGTAAATGACCGTGTCATAAATGACGGAGATAAAGTTTTTTACAAAACCTATAATCGTTTTCCTGTTGCATTTGATCACGCAGATGGAGTCTATCTCTATGATGTAGGAGACAATAAGTATCTGGATTTCGGAGCAGGAATTTCGGTTTGCGGTCTGGGTTACGGTAACGCTCTTCTTAACCATGCAATGAAGTCACAGATCGATAAGGGACTTCTTCATACATCAAATCTGTTTTACAACGAGCCGGCTGTTGAAGCTGCTGAGAAGCTTACACAGATGACTGGTATGGATAAGGTATTCTTTACCAATTCAGGAACCGAAGCCGTAGAGGGTGCACTTAAGATTGCCCGCCGTTATCATTTTAATAAAGGCAAGAAAGGCTGTGAGATCATTGCTATGCAGGGCTCTTTCCACGGCAGAAGTATGGGTGCTCTCAGCGTGACAGGTAAGGATCATTATCGCGAGCCTTTTGAGCCGCTAATCGGAGGAGTTAAGTTCGCAATCTACAACGACCTTGATTCGGTCAAGGCTCTTATCAATGAAAGCACCGGAGCCATCATCATGGAAACATTCCAGGGTGAGGGCGGAATATATCCTGCCACAGAGGAGTTCCTTAAAGGCGTGAGAAAGCTCTGTGATGAAAATGATCTCCTTCTTATTCTGGATGAGATCCAGTGCGGAATGGGACGTACCGGATATCTTTTCGCATGGCAGGAGTACGATGTGAAGCCGGATGTCATGACAGTGGCAAAGGCCCTTGGTAACGGAGTTCCCATCGGCGCTTTCCTTGCCTGCGGGGAAGCTGCAGAGGCCATGAAGCCAGGTGATCACGGATCCACCTACGGCGGAAATCCGTTTGTTTGTGCGGTTGCTTCAGCAGTTCTGGATGTATTTAAAGAAGCAGACATTCCGGGACACGTAAAGAAGATGGGAGAGCATCTCTGGAAGGCTCTCGAGGAGATTAAGGAAAAATACCCTGATCTGGTGGTTGACCACAGAGGAAAGGGTCTTATCCAGGGACTTGAATTTGCGGAAGGAGTAAAGGTTGGCGAAATCGTAAAGAAAGCCCTTCTCGAGCAGAAGCTGATCCTCATTTCAGCAGAACACAACACCATCCGTTTTGTACCGCCTCTCGTCATCGAAAGAGAGCATGTAAATGAGATGCAGGAAAAGCTGGACGCAGTGCTGGCAAGTCTTAATTGAATGCATTATAGTACTGAACAGTCGATACATGATTTTTTTCCTTATTGTTTTACAAAAAACACATTCTGAAATATTGCAAGAAATGCTTTGCAATGACATAATGACCTTGAGCGATACTTTGCAGAGAAGCCCTGCGATAGGCGTTGGGAAAGTACTCGTAAGACAAAGACCGCATCAGGAGGAAAAAATGAATAATAATGTATCAACTACTTCAACCACCAGGGCTGCAGGGTTCAATGTTTCCGGACAGGTACGTGACCTTTCTGTTATGGCTATGTTTACAGCCATAGTTCTCATCATGGCATTTACCCCCTTCGGTATCATCAATCTGCCCCTAATCAAAGCAACCATCTTACATGTACCTGTTGTTATAGGTTCAGTTCTTCTCGGACCGAAGAAGGGTGCATTCCTTGGTTTCCTTTTCGGAGCAACAAGCCTTTTCAAGAACATCACAGCACCAAGCATTCTTTCATTTGCCTTTACACCGACAGTACCGGTTCCGGGACTTACACACGGTTCACCATGGGCTTTGTTTATCTGCTTCGTGCCCCGTATCCTTGTAGGTGTTACTCCATGGCTTCTTTACAAGGCAGCAGCCAAGCTTCAGCCTAAGATGAATGACGCAGTACGTTTCGCAGTACTCGCTCTTTGCGGTGCACTCGGTGCCATCACAAACACAGCACTTGTTATGGGCTCAATATTTGTTGTTTTCAGAAACGCCTATGCCGCAGCAAACAACATTCCTGTTGAGGATGTTCTTGGCGTTATACTTGGCATCGTGTTTACAAATGGAGTTCCTGAGATGATTGTAGCTGCTGTTATCGTACCTGTTGTTGTAACAGCGCTTCTTAAGGCACGTGTAGTTAATAAATAAATCTAACAGACGATTCGCCAGTCAAATTGAATATCAGTTTGACTGGCTTTATTTCTGCTCACGGATTTTATCGTAGGCAGAAATAAAGCTACATTTATCGGCTTCGATAAGATATATATAGACAGAAATAGTTATGAGTTTATAGAGGATACGATGATGAAAACTCTTTTAATTGATGTCGGAAATTCCAATATTGTAATAGGCCTTTTTGAGGATGGATCCAAGCTTTTTCAGGATAGAGTAGAAACAGGTAAAAAATGGGACCAGCTCAGCTTTATGAACGAGCTTAAAGATATTTTTAAACAAAATAACACATCCCCGGAAGATATTGATGGCTCCATCATTTCATCAGTCGTCCCCGACATTAATCCGTTACTTGTTTCAGCAATCAAAAGACTCACGGGAAAAAATGTTATTATTGCGAATATGGATAATGTAGGTATTCCTGTAAAAAACTATGACATGTCACTTCTCGGAATGGACAGAATGGTGGATATACTTGCGGCAAAAGAAAAATATGGTTCACCGGTTATGATATATGACCTGGGAACCTGCACAACCATGTCTGTGATTGATGCTGATGGGTATTTCATTGGCGGAATGATATCCCCGGGAGTTCAGCTTGGACTCTATGCGGAAGCAGAAAAGACTGCCCAGCTTCCTAAACTGAGGGCAGAAGAACCAGAAAAACTCATAGGTGATGATACAGTTTCATGTATGATCAATGGAGTAGTTATCGGGACAGCAGCCATGATAGACGGAATCCATGAAAGAGTATCCGAAGAACTGGGAATCAACGCTAAGAAACTCCCATTGGTTCTTACAGGTGGACTCAGTAAACTGGTGCTTCCCTGGATGAAGCATGAAGCCCATTTCGAACCGGATCTTCTGTTGAAGGGACTTGAATTGCTTTACCGGAAATCTCTGTAAAGGTATTTATCATTTTTTATTATAAAAAATGCAGTTGATTACTGTATGAACCACTAATTCAATACAGTTGATCTAAATCTGTCATATATAAGACAGGAATATCTTTTTAGCGTTGGATTTATTATAGTGGTAACATATATACAACGATGTTTGACATATTAATAAACCATATATTAAGTAAAGGACCACGATATGCTTAAAGGAAAGAATATACTTCTTGGTGTCACAGGTGGAATAGCCGCATACAAGGCAGCAGACATCTGTTCCCGACTTGTGAAGCTTCATGCCAATGTCGACGTCATTATGACTGAGCATGCCCTCAACTTTATTACGCCGAACACCTTTGAGGCGCTTTGTCACAATAAGGTTACAACAGATACCTTCGACAGGAATCATCCCTTTGAAGTAGAGCACATAGCTCTTGCCGATAAAGCCGATTGTGTAATCATTGCCCCGGCAACAGCCAATATAATAGGAAAACTTGCAAACGGCATAGCAGACGACATGCTTTCCACAACACTTCTTGCCTGTCGTTGTCCCAGGCTCATAGCTCCTGCCATGAATACCCACATGTGGCAGAATCCCATAGTTCAGGATAATGTCTCAAAGCTTAAACATTATGGCTTCTCCATCATAGAGCCGGAAAACGGACACCTGGCCTGCGGCTACGATGGTTCCGGAAAGCTTGCGTCACCTGAAATGATCGTGGATTACGTTGTTAATGCCTGCGCCCATGAGAAAGATATGTCAGGACTAAAGGTTATGGTAAGCGCAGGACCTACCTGTGAGGATCTGGATCCGGTGCGCTATATAACAAATCGATCATCGGGAAAGATGGGTTACAACATAGCAAAGGCCGCTGCATGCCGTGGCGCAGAAGTTACTTTGGTGAGCGGACCAGTTGAACTTCCGGCTCCTGCATGTGTCAATGTAGTAAACATTCGCAGTGCGGAAGATATGTATCGGGAAATAACATCGCATCAGGAAGAGTCAGACATCATCATAAAAGCCGCCGCCGTTGCCGATTACAGACCGGCAACAGTTTCGGATAACAAGATTAAGAAAAAAGATGACGGCACAGACTTGAGTCTCCCTTTGGAAAGAACGAAGGATATCCTTAAATACCTAGGGGAACATAAAAAAGAAGGTCAGTTCCTCTGCGGATTTTCTATGGAAACAGAAAAAATGCTGGAAAATTCAAGAAAGAAGCTGAAAAAGAAAAATCTCGACCTCATTGCAGCCAACAACGTAAAGGTAGCAGGCGCAGGATTCCAGGGCGATACCAATGTACTCACCCTCATCTCAAAGGACTCCGAAAACGAGCTTCCTTTGATGTCTAAGTGGGATGCTGCAAACAGACTTCTGGATGAGATACTGAAACTCAGAACAAAAAAAGACTGAAAGATCATAGTTGTGTGGTACTTTTTTAAAACCTCGATCAGATATGTTGATTACTTTTGCAATAAACGATTTATAGTAACCTGCCACACAATAGCATAGATGTAATGAAGAATATACATCAAGTTAGGTATATAAATAAACTGAATGGAGAAACTGATGACAGCAAGAGAAATGAAACTCAATGATTATCTGGAAAAACTCGGAGCAAAGGAGTCGGTTCCGGGAGGGGGAGGTGCCAGTGCGCTTGCGGGAGCTTATGGCGTTAGTCTCGGACTTATGGTGTGTGCATTTACAAGCGGAAAAAAGAAATACGCCGACTTTGAGCCGGAGCTTGTGAGGATACAGGAAAAGCTGACTAAGCTGAGAGAGGATTTCCTTAAGCTTTCAGATGAAGATGAAGAGGTGTTCTATCCACTCAGCAAGGCTTACGGACTTCCGGAGAATACAGTTGAAGAGAAGGATCATAAGGAAACAACTCTCGAAACCTGCCTGTCCAATGCAACCATGACCCCCATAAAAGTCATGGAAAAAGCATGCGAAGCCATAAACTATATGCAGGAGCTTGCGGACAACGGATCAAAACTCATGTTAAGTGACGTCGGTGTGGGAGTTTCATTTCTAAATACAGCTCTTGAAGGAGCCGTGATGAATGTTTACATCAATACAAAAATGATGAAAAACACAAACCGCATGATCGAGCTCAATGAATATGCAAGAAAGCTGCTTCTGGACGGAACCTCCAAAGCGAGACTCATCTATGAACAGGTTGAAAGCACCATCAAACCAAAGTATGATTATGAAGATAAAATAGAAAGAAATAAAGTGGATTTTAGTTAAGGAGTACTATGAAGGAATTAAGAGGAAAGCTTATTGCAGACAGAATAAAGGGCGAATGCCTCGACTTTGTTGGGAAATACAACGGAATCCTTCCGGCTCTCGCAGTGCTGAGAGTAGGTGAAAAGGAAGATGACATCGCCTATGAAAGAAGCATAAAAAAGCGCTTTGTGGATTACGGACTGGAGGTAAAGGATTATGAGCTTCCGGCAAACTGCACCAACGAAGAATTCCAGGAAGTCTTTGATTTCATAAATGATGACCCTGAAATACAGGGAATACTGGTCATGAGACCGCTTCCCGCCCAGATAGACGAAGAGGCAATGCTGAAAAAAATGAATCCTTTAAAGGACCTTGACGGAATCACCGATGCCAATGTTGCCGGCGTGATGCGTGGTGACAAGCATGCATTTGCCCCCTGTACCGCACAGGCAGTTGTGGAAATCCTCAAAGACTACAACATCGAAATGGCCGGAAAGCGCGTCTGCGTAATCGGAAGATCCATGGTGGTAGGTAAACCTCTTTCCATGCTCCTCCTCAAAGAAAACGCAACAGTAACAGTCTGTCACTCAAAGACTGAGAACATAAAAGCTGTTGCAAGCGAAGCCGATATAGTAGTTGCCGCCATCGGAAAAGCCAAGAAAATAAGCGGAGGCTACGTCAGAGAAGATGCCACTGTAATTGACGTCGGAATCAACGTAGACGAACAAGGCAATCTCTGCGGAGACTGCGACTGGGATCAGATCGTCCTCAAAGCTTCAGCCGCAACCCCCGTCCCCGGCGGCGTAGGAACCGTAACCACCGCCGTCCTGGCCCGGCACCTCGTTGAGGCCACAAAACTCCAGAAAAACCTATAAATATTCAAAAAATCAATGCCCGAGCCGGTCTTCAGACCGCTCGGGCATTATCACATTCATATATAGTCTAAAAACAGACATTGTGCGATTTATTTTTTAGTACTACAATACAGCAAAGCATCATTGCGCTGCCACCATGGCCTTAACTCTGTCGAAAGCATGGAAGACCGAAGTGACCTTAAGCATCGCAACAGTGACGAGCGCCTCAGCCCCGATGTAGATCAAATTGTAAACCGCCGAGTAAGCGGCCGGATTCCAACCACTCCAGGCATATTCGCCCCAGAAAACCCAACCTGATAAGAAAGAAAAGAACCATCTAAGCCCACAGGCTGCCAGATATCCGATGAACAGCCCATTCTTCCTGCTGCAGAAGAAACCTGACACACCAAAAGCACCAAAAGCAAGAATGTAATCAAGAATAACCTGCACAGGTGAAAGAGCAATAGGCTCCAGAATAAACTGGAGAATTCCATAAGTTACACCGGAAACGAGACCGACTACAGGTCCGAAAAGAAAACCGGGAAGAGTGGCAAAAAGCATGGAACAAAGAGTGATGGCTCCGCCCGTAGGAAATTCAAAGACCTTGATCATTGAAGTTACAGTAGCCAGTGCGATGCAAAGCGCACAGTAAGCGAGTGTCCTGACATTTTTTAACATAAAAAAACCTCCTTAAAATGGAGGGGCAGAGTACTATCCGAACATGGATAGTCAGATATTTGCTTCCCTACGCAGGTACTAACCTGATCAGGTAAAAAGGGTTGATCCGTAGATCATCTCAGCAAAAGCGCCCCTAGCGTTTATATAAGAAATTATAAACTCTGAGGAAAAACTGTCAAGTTAAATCCTTATGCATAAAAATTGATTTTAACAATTAAGAAAGTGAATAATTAAATGTATGACTGAAAAGAATAAATATAAAATTCATAAAAAACTCGAGAAAATAAAACAGATGATAATCATAGCCCTGATGGTTATAAGCGGAATATGGTATGTAACCAAAGGCAGGGAAAAGGATAGTACAGCCTACGCCTTTACTGAGCAAAAAGCTTCCGAAATCAATATGGAGAAAACAGAAGACACCTATCTAGAGGATTCCGAAGAAACCTTCGAGAGCGGAAGTGTACAGGAATCAGAAGAAACCTCTGAGAACAGGAATATACCTGATTTAGAAGATATACCCGAATACAGTAGTAAACATGAGTCAAAAGAATCCTCTGAGGGCAGTGATTCAAAAGCAGCAGATTTATCAGGTGATTACGAGACCGGTGATTCCGGAAATGAAAAATCCGACCATCTTATCAATCTGAACCATGCCACCCAGAAAGAACTAGAAACCCTGCCCGGAGTCGGCCCCGCTACCGCCAAAAACATTATCGACTATAGGGAAAAGTATGGCGGCTTTGCGGATATAGAAGAAATAAAAAACGTAAAACGTATCGGGGACAAGACATTTGAGAAACTGAAAGAATATATCACGGTCTAATTGTCTGCCCTGCACTTTCGTCGTCTTTTAACAGGTGTATTTCATGTCCCGGCTTTTGTATAAAAGATTCCCTAATGCATAATATACAGAATTGTGCTATCATAGACCCAGGCTTACAAAAAAATTTGTCGGACTGTGCCTAAATGTGAAAATAATCTGTACAAATCAGGCTAATGTCTGTAAAATGTGCATTTGCACAACTTATAAGGGAGGCTCTTAATGGAACAGAATCAGGAGAGAATGACTCACGTTGTATATTCAAAAGACGATGACGGTCAGGTAATAATTGCTGATGAGGTTGTTGCCATCATCGCAGGCATCGCTGCCACAGAAACAGAGGGTGTTGATTCCATGGACGGAGGATGGTCAGGTGAGATCATTTCCAGAATGGGTATCAAGGATCTCAGCAAGGGAGTTACTACCAGCATAGAGGAAGGACATGTATCCGTAAATCTAAGTCTCAATGTCAAATACGGTTACTCTATCCCCAAAGTATCAAAGAACGTTCAGGAAAAGGTTGCACAGGCTATCGAATCCATGACAGGACTTAACGTACTTGATGTTAATGTCAGGATTTCAGGCGTTGTCACCACTGAGTAATTTCAGATATTTATACTGGCTGATGGTATAACTATTGATCATATGCAAAAGAATAAGCATTTGCATAAAAGAAACATAAAGTAGATAGGAAAGATATGAATAAGCGAGAAGAAAGAGATCACAAATTTAAACTTCTTTTCTCCACACAGTTTTATCCCGGTTCGGAGATACCTGCACAGATGGAGAGTTATTTTGCATCACCTGATTATGAAGATGGCGATGTACTCATCAGGGTTGAGAATGTTTCCGAGGAAGAACAGAAGGAACTTGAAGCCGCAGTACAGAAGATCGTAGACAAGATTCCCGAGCTTGATGAAAGGATCAATTCATCGGCTGAAGGCTGGAAGACAGACCGTATGACAAAGACTGACCTTACAGCTATTCGTCTCGCACTTTATGAGATTAGCTACGATGAGGATGTTCCTGAGAAGGTAGCCATCAATGAGGCCATCGAACTGGCTAAAAAGTACGGCGGTAATGAGTCCGGATCCTTCGTTAACGGAGTTCTTGCAAGACTTGTTGACGGCAGCCGTGAATCCACCAGAGTAGAAAAGGCTCCCCGTAAGCTTCAGGGTGAGATAACAGAAAAGAAGTCTTCGGAAGGTAAGAGCGTTCATATCCTTATCAATAAGAATAATAAGTAAATCATGAATAAGCCGATTCGAGCGTATTCGGTTTCCCAACTGAATCGCTACATTGCCAATATGTTCGCTCAGGATTTTGCCCTTTCGGGTATCACCATAAAGGGCGAGATATCAAATCTGAAGTATCATTCTTCAGGTCATATTTACTTTACATTAAAAGATACAGCTTCGCAGATTTCCGGCATCATGTTTGCCGGAGACCGTGCGGGGCTTCAGTTTAAATTAGAGGATGGCATGAGTGTCCTGTGCACCGGAAATGTGGGTGTATATGAAAGGGGCGGAAGCTATCAGATATATGCCAAAAGCTTCACTGCCGACGGACTCGGAGATCTCTATGTAAAGTTTGAACAGCTGAAAAAAGAACTTTCCGAGATGGGGATGTTTGATGAGATGTACAAGAAACCCATTCCTCAATATGCCGGAAAGATAGGTGTTGTTACCGCGAAGACCGGTGCGGCTGTCAGAGATATCATTCAGATTGCGAAAAGACGTAATCCATATGTGGATATCACTCTGTATCCCGCTCAGGTTCAGGGCGAAGGCTCTGCCGAGTCTGTTGTCAGAGGTATCAAAACCCTGGATCTCATGGGACTTGATGTCATTATCGTCGGAAGAGGCGGTGGTTCCATCGAGGATCTCTGGGCATTTAATGAAAAGATAGTGGCTCAGGCAATATTTGATGCCGACACACCTATCATCAGTGCCGTGGGGCATGAAACAGATACTACCATTGCGGATTTTGTGGCCGATCTCAGGGCTCCGACCCCGAGCGCGGGAGCTGAACTTGCAGTATTCGATATTAACAAGTTTTTTGATGATCTTTCCGGATATCGTGCGACTCTTGATGCTGCCATGTCTGAGCATATTCAGGATGAACGCCAAAGGGTATCCATGTATAAACTGAAGCTGAACCGGCATAGTCCGAAAAATATTCTGAATGAATTTCAAAAGCGGGAGCTGATGTATAAAAATGAGCTTCAGAAGCTGATGCAGGATAAACTTCTAAAGGAAAAAGAACGGATAAAAGAATACGATGAGTTTAAAACAATCATGAAAGACCGCCTGCAGAAGTTCAGGAACAGGCTGAGAGATTATGAGCATCTGCCTTCCATGATGAAGCAAAGCCTTGAGAGATCAAAACACCGGCTTTTGCTTCAAACGGAAAAGCTTGAGGCAGTGAGTCCTTTACGTAAACTTTCCACCGGCTACGGATATATTCAGAAGGAAGACGGAGGCAAGGTTTCAAGTGTGAAGGATGTAAGCATTGGCTCAGAGATCACAACAACCCTGAAGGACGGAAGCATTAAGAGCAGGGTTGAGAGTATTGATGGAGGAAGCATTAATGGCTGAGAAAGACCTTGAAAATAAAAAACCTTTAAATGAAGTATTCTCGGAACTTGATGAGATCATAGGAAATATGGAAACAGAAGACAGCCTTGAGAAGACCTTTGAAATGTATAAAAAGGGCGTAACTCTTTTGAAGGAAGCTTCGGACAGTATCGATAAGATCGAAAAACAGGTAAAGGTGTTGGATGAAGATGGAATTCTCTCATGAATTTGAGCTTACAGTTAAGAATATAAATGAAATTATAGAGTCATATCTTCCTGAAAGGGAGGGTCTTCAGAAGCTTGTAATAGACGCCATGGATTATTCTGTAGAGGCAGGCGGGAAGCGCATAAGACCCATGCTCATGCTGAAAAGCTTTGAGCTTTATAAAGATAAGATGAGCAGTGAAAAATATGAGTTCATGCTTCCGGTGGTACATTCCTTTATGACTGCACTGGAGATGATTCACACCTTCAGTCTTTGTCATGATGACCTCCCCTGTATGGATAATGACAAGTACAGAAGAGGAAGGGAATCCACCTGGTTTAAATATGGCGAGGATATGGGTACTCTTGCGGGAGACGGGCTTATGCTTTATGCCTTTGAACTGGTATCACGGGTTTTTGACATTCAGCTTAAAAAAGTAAAATCCGGAGAGGCTTACGTTCCGGCAGAAACATTGGCGGAAGCCTCTGAAGCTTTTGTTAAGGCTGTAAATATCCTGTCCGGAAAATCCGGCATCTATGGAATGCTGGGCGGTCAGACAGTTGATGTGGAAATGACAGGAAAATCCCTTAGTGATGAGCAGCTTATGTTCATTTACAGATTAAAGACCGGTGCGCTTCTTCAGTGTGCTCTCATGACAGGAGCAGTACTTGCCGGAGCTTCGGAAGCCGATCTCGAAAAGCTTTCCGGTATCGGCGAAAAGATAGGCGTGGCCTTCCAGATACAGGATGATATTTTAGACGAAACAAGTACAGTGGAAGAACTTGGGAAACCCATACATTCTGATGAAGAAAATCAGAAAACCACCTATGTTTCTATTTACGGACTTGAAAAAGCCGGAGCTGAGGTGAAAAAGCTTTCCCATGAAGCTATTGACAGTTTCACAGAGTTAGAGGGTGTCAATGAAGACGCCCGGGACTTCATCATTTCACTTACGGGTATTCTGATCCATCGTAAAAAATAAAGAAAGTTATCGAAATGCTACTTGATGATATACACGGACCTGCTGATTTAAAGAAGCTCAACGATAAGGAACTTCAGCAGCTGGCTTCCGAAATCAGAAAATTTATAATAGAAAAAACCTCTGAGTACGGCGGACATCTCGCGTCAAATCTCGGCGTGGTTGAGCTGACCATCGGTTTATTCAGAGCTCTTGATCTTCCCAAGGATAAGATAGTCTGGGACGTTGGACATCAGGCTTACACCCACAAGATCCTTTCCGGCAGGAAGGATGATTTTGACGGGCTAAGGCAGTACCATGGTATAAGCGGATTCCCAAAGCGTGCCGAAAGTCCTTATGACTGCTTCGGCACCGGTCACAGCTCAACATCCATTTCCGCGGGCATGGGTATTGCGGAAGCCAGAGATATAAAAGGCGAAAACTATACAGTGGTATCCGTCATCGGAGATGGTTCTCTCACCGGCGGTCTCGCTTACGAGGGTCTCAACAACGCTTCCCGCATGAAGAAGAATTTCATAATTGTCTTAAATGACAACAAGATGTCCATATCCAAAAATGTAGGCGGAATGTCCAAGTATCTCAACGGCCTTCGTTCTGACAGCGGATATAACCGTCTGAAGGTGGATGTGGGAGGAACTCTTCTGAAGGTCCCCGTGGTGGGTGAAGCTCTCGTTCATCAGATACAGCAGGCGAAAAACTCGCTTAAGCAGCTGGTCATTCCGGGGATGCTTTTTGAAGACATGGGCATCACTTATCTCGGTCCCATAGACGGTCACAATATAAAAGAGGTTGAACGCACCATTAATGAAGCAAAGCGTATCAATCATGCCGTTCTTGTGCATGTGATAACCAAGAAGGGCAAGGGTTATAAACCTGCGGAAAAATTCCCTGCAAGATATCACGGGGTTTCTCCTTTTAATATTAACACCGGAAAAACTCTCTCAAACGGAGGAAAGACCTATACGGAAGTATTTTCAGACAAAATCTGCGAGCTTGCAAAGGACAATAAAAAAATTGTCGGAATCACTGCGGCTATGCCGGATGGTACGGGACTCACCAGATTTTCAGAGGAATTTCCCAAAAGGTTTTTTGATGTGGGAATAGCCGAACAGCATGCAGTAACCAGTGCAGCCGGAATGGCTTCCAACGGACTCAAACCTGTTTTTGCGGTTTACTCAAGCTTCCTTCAGAGAGCCTACGATCAGATAGTTCATGATGTATGCCTTCAGAAACTGCCTGTGGTTTTCTGCATAGACAGAGCAGGACTTGTGGGTTCTGACGGAGAGACTCACCAGGGTATTTTTGACTACAGCTTCCTTACCTCCATCCCCAACATGACGGTCATGGCACCGAAGAATGCAGGGGAGCTTGAGATGATGATGGAATTTGCCATGAAGTATCCTCTCCCCATAAGCATCAGATATCCGAGAGGCGTGGCTTATCAGGGACTCAGTGAGTTTAAGGAGCCAATAGAATATGGCAGGTCAGAGCTTATTTATAAAGGCAGAGACATTGCCCTTTTTGCGGCAGGTTCCATGGTTTCCACAGCTGAACATATCAGAGACAAGGCATTAAAGAGAGGCTATGATCTCACACTGGTCAATGCCCGCTTTGTTAAGCCCATAGATACACATATGATCGATGAGCTTGTTAAAGACCATAAGGTCATAGTTACGCTTGAAGAAAATGTCAAGCAGGGCGGTTTCGGAATACAGGTTCAGGCGTATGTTCTGGAAAACCATCCTGAGATAAAAGTTGTGACTGTAACCCTTCCCGACAAATACGTGGAGCATGGTAATGTTACAAAACTCAGGGAAGGACTTCATATTGACAGTGAATCCGTCATGAAGCTTCTCAATGAAAAGGGCATCATTGATTTCGGATGTGAAGGTACAAAACAGGATTGATGATGCAGGATGTGCATACTGTAGTCTGTATAAAAAGGCTAAAATATGTGATCATACAAAGATATTTGCACAACATCTCAGAAAGATGGAGGTCAGTCTGAGATATGTCTTGTAAATTATAAAGGGGATAGTATTGAAGAAAGAAAGACTGGATGTTTTGCTTGTGAACAAAGGTCTTGCGGAGTCAAGAGAAAAAGCAAAACGTACTATAATGGCAGGAATCGTATATGTTGAAGGACAAAAGGAGGATAAGGCCGGAACAACCTTTGATCCGGAGGTTTCCATCGAGGTAAGAGGCAATGTACTTCCTTACGTTTCGAGAGGAGGTCTGAAGCTTGAAAAAGCCATAAAGGAATTCGGGGTTTCCTGTGAAGGAAAGGTTTGCCTTGACATAGGCGCCAGCACCGGAGGCTTTACAGACTGCATGCTTCAGAACGGAGCGGTAAAGGTTTTTGCCATTGATGTTGGACACGGACAGCTTGACTGGAAGCTTCGAAATGATGAACGTGTTGTATGTATGGAGAAAACCAACATAAGATATGTGACCCCCGAGGATCTCGGTGAGAAGGCAAGCCTTGTTTCCATCGATGTAAGCTTTATAAGTCTGAAGCTGGTGCTTCCCGTTGTGAAAACTCTTATCAATGATGACTGCCAGGTGGTCTGTCTCATTAAGCCGCAGTTCGAAGCCGGAAGAGACCAGGTTGGGAAAAAAGGCGTTGTCCGTGACAAAAAGGTTCATACCGAAGTCATTGAAAAGACATTATCCTTTGCTTACTCCATAGGATTTGTTCTCAAAGGACTTACCTTCAGTCCCATAAAAGGACCGGAGGGCAATATCGAGTATCTTGCTGAGCTTGTGCCCGGGGAAAGCGAAGAAACAGATCTTACATGGCTTCATGATGAGGCTGTAAAGATCGTTGATGCATCACACGATATGCTGGATATAAAGTGATCGTTAAAGCATCACCTGATATGCAGGAAATTAAATGATCCATTGTGACTATGGCTTGAAGGATATTCCCTGAGAACAGAAATCCCCGGGGGAGTGCCAAGCTAAATCAGATCTGATATATATATCGAGACTAACATGAATGTAATATTGGTAGTAAATAAAAGTAAAACAGAAGCCCTGGATTTTCTGAAGACAGTTGAAGAGTATCTTGATTCAAGGGGAGTTCACCACAGGGCACTTCTTCAGGAAAACTATACAAGAGACGATTTCAACGATGCCGATGCCATCGTCAGCATCGGCGGTGACGGCACTATGTTAAGAGTTGCCGGAGTACTGAGGGGTCAGGACACCCCCATACTTGGTATTAATGCAGGGCATCTCGGATATCTCACTGAAGTATCTGAAAAGGAACAGATA
Source organism: Oribacterium sp. NK2B42 (assembly GCF_000424445.1). Lineage (GTDB taxonomy): Bacteria > Bacillota > Clostridia > Lachnospirales > Lachnospiraceae > Oribacterium. The sequence goes on along the minus strand of NZ_AUJX01000016.1, from coordinate 45,553 downwards.
CCGGAAGCTCTGGACAGACTTATAAGACATGACTATCTGAGAGATGTAAGAGGCATGCTTCACGGAAGTCTGAGACGTAACGGTGAAGTCATAGGCAGGGGAACCGCACTTAACGAAATACTTATCACCCGCAGTAAAGGCATCATGGTTACAAAGTTTTCTGTTGTGTGTGACGGGAAGTTCCTCAGCAGTTATATAGCGGACGGAATTCTTTTCGCCACTCCTACAGGCTCAACAGCCTACAATCTGTCTGCAGGCGGACCTATAGTGGCACCCGGTTCACCGGTGATCATCATGAATCCCATATGTGCCCACAGTACGAGCAGCAGGCCTGTTGTATTACCGGCTTCAAGCCGTATAGAGATAACCATCGAATCACCCGGAGAGATGGTGGCCTTTGATGGTGAGCATGTGATAGAGCTACAGGAGGGTGATCTTGTTACAGTACGTAAAGCAAATGAGCTCACAACCCTTATCAAATTAAGAGAAGGAAGCTTCCTTGAGACCCTTAGGGAAAAGCTGGACAGTGAACGATGACCTGTGTAAGTCGGGAAGCGAAAACTCACCGTTGACCGTCGGCGGATGTGTTCCTGCAGAATACATTGAAGCCGAAGATCCTACGGCTTAAGCATTAAACAATTACAGAAACTATCGGGATAAAGCAGACGAAGGAGAGCTGAGATGAAGAAATCACGGCACCAGAAAATAATTGAGCTTGTTGGCCGCATGCGCATAGGTACACAGGAAGAGCTTGCGGATATTCTGATAAAAGAAGGATATAAGGTCACTCAGGCAACCGTATCCAGAGATATCAAGGAGCTTAAGCTCAGTAAGGTTGCGGACAATGACGGAGTCCAGTATTACAAGATCATCGAAAAAGAGGAACAGGTATACTCTGAGAAATATATAAGAGTTCTGAGGGAAGCACTCATGAGTATGGATACTGCCGGAAATCTTCTGGTTATCCGTACCATGTCAGGCATGGCCAATGCAGTTGCTGCGGCATTGGACCAGTTCAGACTTGAGAAAATTGTCGGAACCCTTGCGGGTGACGATACTATCATGTGCGCCATGAAAAATGCCCAGGATGCGGAAGATATAAAGAAACGTATCCGGGAAATAATGGGCTGATGAATTTATGATATTTACCGGATGATAAAGAAACTTAAAGAGATGTAACAGTTCACCTGCTGAACTGTTAAAAGAGGAGACAAAATGCTATATCATCTACATGTAAAAGATCTTGCACTGATTGATTCTGCGGAGGTTGAGTTCGGACCCGGGCTCAATATCCTTACAGGTGAAACCGGTGCAGGTAAGTCCATATTGATAGGATCCATCAATCTGTGCCTTGGTTCCAAGGCCAACAAAGATATGATCAGAAGCGGAAAGGAATCCGGCTTTGTTGAAATAGTTTTCGGCGGACTCAGTGAGCATCAGGAAGCGGAGATGCGTGCCCTTGATGTTGAGCCGGAGGACGGACAGGTTATCATCAAAAGAAAGATTTCCAACACAAGATCGGAAATCAAGATCAATGATGAAACCGCAACTCTTTCAAAACTGAGAAAAGTTACCGAGCTTCTGATAGACATTCACGGACAGCATGAACATCAGTCATTGCTCCGGGATGGTTATCATCTTAAGGTTCTTGATGATTTCCAGATTAAGGATACTGCGGATTTAAGAAAAGACATAAGCGATAAATATCATGAATATACCGCTATCAAGGGTAAGCTTGCGGGCTTTGATATGAACGAAGCGGAGAGACTCCGGGAACTGGATTTCCTTAAATTCGAAATCGAAGACATCGAGAAGGCAGAGCTTAAGGAAGGCGAAGAAGAGGAGCTCGCCCTGAAATATAAGAAATACCAGAATATACAAAAAATCTATGGTTCTGTTCAGAAGGCAAGAGCCGTAATGGATGAGGTTGATTTCAGCACAGCCATAAAGTCCATACAGGAAGCCCTTAACTATGATGAAAGCCTGCAGAACATCAGCGACAGTCTGTATGATCTTCAGTCTATTTCCGAAGATACCATAAGGGAGCTGGATCATTACCTCGATAAAAACGATTTTGACGAGGAAGACTTTCAGGAAATCACAGAGCGTCTTGATTATATCCGTGGAGTCATGGCCAAGTATGGAGGTACAGTGGAAAAAGCTGAAACAGCTCTCCTGATGAAACAGGAAAGACTCAGATTGCTGGAAGATTATGATGCGGAAAGAGAGAAGTGCCAAAAGGCGCTGAAAAAATCCGAAACAGAACTTTTAAAGCTCTGTGGGGAGCTGACAGCCAAAAGAAAAAAAGGTGCCGAGATACTGTGTGAAAGAATTCGATCCGAAATGACGGAAATGGGATTCCTTGATGTCCGTTTTGATATGGTTTTTTCGGAGCTTAAGGAGCCCGGATCAAACGGAAAGGACGAGGCACACTTTGTGGTAAGTCTGAATCCGGGAGAACCGGTGAGACCTTTAAGTGAAGTTGCATCCGGCGGTGAGTTGAGCCGTATAATGCTTTCAATCAAAACTGTGCTGGCTGATACTGATGAGATACCTACGCTTATCTTTGATGAGATAGATACGGGTATTTCCGGCAGAACGGCGGAGAAGGTATCTGAAAAGCTAAAAAAGATAGCTCAGAATCACCAGGTTATACTGATAACCCATCTGCCTCAGATCGCGGCAAAGGCCAATATACATTTCTGTATAGAAAAGCTTTCTGAGGGCGGACATACTCATACGGATATCAGAAGACTGTCTGATGATGAATCCGTTATGGAGCTTGCGAGACTTCTTGCTGGAGGCAGAGTTACGGATGCTGTTCTTGCCAATGCCAGAGAGCTTAAAAAACTTGCTAATGACAGGCTGAAAGAAGTATAATAGTAGAAGTTATATTGTGTATTCTTAAATTTTACAAGATGATACTTAAACCTAATAAAAGTTGGGAGGCTGCAAAAATATGAAGAATATATTGATGCTTGGATCGGAATCGGTTCCTTTTATCAAAACCGGCGGACTTGCCGATGTTGTTGGTTCTCTTCCGAAGACCATCGATAAGCGTTATTATGATTGTCGTGTAATGATTCCTAAGTACATGTGCATTCCATGGGAATGGCGTCAGAAGATGGAGTATGTTACACACTTTTACATGGATTATCTCGGGCAGTCCCGCTATGTAGGTGTTCTTAAATATGAAAAAGACGGAGTAACCTATTATTTCATTGACAATGAGTCATATTTTTCAGGCGACAGACCTTATGGTGACTGGTATTGGGATCTTGAGAAATTCTGCTTCTTCTGTTATGCAGCGCTTTCAGCATTGCCTTTACTTGACTGGCATCCGGATCTGATCCATTGCCATGACTGGCAGACCGGTCTTGTACCTGTTCTTTTACATGACAAGTTTGCGGGCGGGGAGTTCTACCGTTCCATAAAGTCGGTTATCACCATCCATAACCTGAAGTTCCAGGGTGTCTGGGATGTTAAGACTATTCAGAGATTCACTCAGTTAAGTGATTATTATTTCACTTCTGATAAGCTCGAGTGCAAGAAGGACGGTAACCTCCTTAAGGGAGGTATCGTTTATGCCGATGCCATCACAACTGTTTCCGACACCTATGCGGAAGAAATAAAGATGCCATTCTACGGTGAAGGTCTCGATGGACTCTTGAGAGCAAGGGAGCATGATCTCCGCGGTATCGTAAACGGAATTGATTATGATGAGTGGAATCCGGAGACTGATAAGTACCTGAATTTCAATTACAGTGCAAAGAACTTCCGTAAAGAAAAAGCAAAAAACAAGAGGGCTCTTCAGCAGGATTGGAATATGGATGTGGATCCCGGAAAGATGATGATCGGTATCGTTTCCAGACTTACTGATCAGAAGGGACTTGATCTCGTTGAATGTATCATGGACGAGCTTTGCCAGGACGATATTCAGTTTGTGGTTCTCGGAACCGGTGATGAGAAGTATGAGAATATGTTCCGTCACTACGGCTGGAAGTATAGTAATAAGGTATCTGCTCAGATTTATTATTCCAATGAAATAAGCCATAAGATTTACGGTGCCTGTGATGCGTACCTCATGCCTTCACTTTTTGAACCATGCGGTCTTTCACAGCTTATCGCACTTAGATACGGAACTGTTCCCATAGTCAGAGAAACAGGTGGTCTGAGAGATACAGTAGAGCCATTCAATGAGTATGAGGATAAGGGAACAGGCTTCTCCTTCACCAATTACAATGCTCATGAGATGCTCAATACGATACGTTATGCAGAGAAGATCTACTATGATCGTAAGCGTGATTGGAACAAGATGGTAGATCGTGCCATGGCAACCGATTACTCATGGAGAACTTCTGCATTGAAGTATCAGGAATTATACGATTGGTTGATAGGATATTGATTTTAGATGAATTTTACGTATGACTTGTTAAATAATTATATGCTTGTAACTGCGGTTGTCGCGTGGCTTCTTGCTCAGATCATAAAAACAATGATCGATGCTTATTTTAATAAAACCATTAACTGGGAAAGGATGACGGGCTCGGGAGGCATGCCCTCCAGCCACTCCGCCTTCGTGGTTTCTATGACTACAGCGGCGGCCATTGAACATGGTATGTCTTCATCGATTTTTGCAATATGCTTTGTACTTGCAAGTGTTGTAATGTATGATGCTACAGGAGTCAGAAGAGAGACAGGAAAACAGGCTGTGCTTCTCAATAAGATGCTGGAAGACAACCCCTTTAACTGGAAACCCGAAGAGTTTGAGATGAAGCTCAAGGAGTATGTCGGACATACACCATTGCAGGTGCTTATGGGAGCTCTCCTTGGTATCCTGGTAGCCTTCATGGTAAAGACAAGATATTAGAGATTACAGAATTTTCCAACATATGATTATCACAAGAATTAAAAGAAAGATATTGTATTTACTGAGCTGCATGCTTTTGGCATGCAGCTTAGTTTCGTGTAAAGGTGTAGAGATAACCGGCAGGACAGAAGCGATTGATGAGTATTCTGAAGCACAGTGCAGGCTGGTTCTGTTTTCAGAAAGGAACCGGTATCAGAATGCGTTGGGCTCATCTATCTGGGAGCTGCCTCTCGAAGGAGAACAGGAGACTTCCTACGGACCTTATTTTATATCCAGGATGAAAGAGTTTCTTGAGGATATTAAAACTCTTAATCTCATAGCCAAAGAAACCGGTATCGTGGCATCTGCTGCCGATATGGATGCCATCAGAAGAATCTCCGGTGAGTTTTATGACGGACTTACCGAAGAGGACAAAAAGGTTATGGGAAATTGTTCTTTGGAAGATGTCATCGCCATGTATAACGAATATTTTCTGGCCTGCAAGACAGCTCAATACATTGTATCCGAAGCGGATGAAGAAATAGCAGATGCCGATGTCAAAGTCATAAGGATTCAGGAGATCATAGTTTCGGATAAAGAAACTGCAGAAGATCTTGTTAAAAAGGTTAATGTCAAAGGCGCGAACTTTGCCTACTATGCGAGACAGAACAGCGAAGACCCGGAGATTGAAAAGACCCTTTCAAGAGTCGATGAACATAACGCAAGATTCAATACGGCTTTCGCCCTTGAACAGGGTGAGATATCCGGTGTGGTAGAACAGGACGGAAAGTATCACATCATAAAATGTATCAATTCCTATGATGAAGAAGCTACTGCCGAAAATAAAGTCCTCATACAGAATGCCCAAAAGACAGAAGCCTTTTTCAAAGCATTTAACGGCTATACAGATAAACATATAATCAGATTCAGATCTGATTTCTGGAAGGATATAGACCTTACTGCCGGCAGTGAAAGCAAGGCTGATAATTTCTTTTCGATTTTTGACGAAAATATAATTCTTGATTGATTTGAAAAAACAACAGGGGACGGTTCTCGCCGGCGAGAACCGTCCCCTATGGCTTCTAAGTTTAAATTGCAACTACAATGCCGCCATCCTCTGCATATACCGTTGAAACTCCCATGGTGTTTGCGATGACAATCCTTCTGAAGCTGGCAAGCTTCAGAATCTCTTCCTTGACATATTCTGCGCGCTCAAGGTTATTGACGTGGGTGATGGTCAGAAGCTTATCCTTGGTTACTTCGGGACCGCCTGCACGTTCTACGGCCAGCTGCAGCATACGTTTGATGGCCTTGTTGACACCTCTTTGTTGTTCAAGCTTATGTATAACCCCGTGAACCGCAACCATGACAGGCTTTATATTAAGTGCTGATGCAAGAAATACCTTGACTGTTGAAAGTCGTCCGTTCCTGCGCAGATTTTCAAGAGATCCTAATACAAATAAAATCTGCATGGTCTGAATTTTTTCTTCGATAAGCTTTACAACTTCATCAAAGTTTTTACCTGACTCTTTAAGCTCCTGAACGGTGATGCACAGGTTGAGCTCTCCCGCGGTTGCGGCATCGGAGCTGAATACTTTTATCTTCTTTCCGCTGTCAGGGAATTCTTCTTCATACATCTGTGCCCCCACAACAGCAGCCTGATACGAACCTGAAAGATGTTCTGAAATGGTTAATATATAAACCTCATCTGCATCACTGTCCACGATAGCCTGCTTGTAGGCTTCAGGTGAAGGACATGCGGTTTTGGCACCCTCGCGTGATTCTCTGAGACGTTTAAGAAAATCCGCCTGATCAAAATTCTCATCATCAATGACAGAATAGGAACCTATCTCCAGAGTAAGGGGGACGATCAAAAAATGTCCGTCTGCCTTAAGCTCCGGTGTTAAGTCACAACAGCTGTCAGCAATAATTCTATAATCCATATAACCTCCACGTTTCATGACGTAGTTTTCATTACTACATATTATATAGCAAATGAGAAAACCATGTCAATGACCTTGCCCTTATGTTGATTTAGCGTTAAAATTAGAATTCGTATGTATTATTTTTAACAAAAGGGGTTAGGGATAAATGAGCCTGAAAGATTATTCAAGAAAAAACAGCCGGAACCGTGATGATGAAATCATAGATAATGTAACGCGCATCACCCCCGAAGGTTCTGATGCGATACAGGGACAGAAATCATCTTACCAACAGGGAAATGATCATGGATCAAACTCTTTCGATTACATGGAGGATGACCCCGTGAATGAAAAAGCTTTTGAAGAAAAGCTTGCTCAACGACGTGAAGAAATAAGAAACCGTCACAGAGAGCGTTCCAGAAAGCGCAAGATGAAGCGTATGACCCATGCTTTCATTGCGGTTGACATCATCTTGCTGCTGGTTCTTGTTGTACTTATCGGAACCGGAAATCTTAATCTGTCCGGTCTCTTCGGAAATCCCGGAAACAGCTCAAAAACCGAAACCACTGCACCTGTCGAGACTGAAGCAGAAACAACTGCCGCAGCCGAAGAAGAACCGGCACAGGCTCTTACAGAGCTCATAGCTCAGAGCGACAGACAGGCTATGATGTATGACTATGATGCCGCGGTGGAGACATTAAGCACATCGGAATTTTCAGAGAGTCCGGAAGTACAGGCAAAGATTCAGGAGTATGAAGCACAGAAGGCAGCCTGCGTTCCGTTTGACAACTCACAGATCACACATGTTTTCTTCCATATTCTTTGTGTGGATACTGAAAGAGCATTTACAAACGATGCTGCCGGAAAGGACTTCAACCAGGTAATGACCACCATTCCTGAGTTTGAGGCTATCATTCAGCAGATGTATGACAGAGGATATGTTCTGGTTGGCCTTCATGATATGGCTGAGATGCAGACACAGGAGGACGGCACGAGAAAGATGGTTAAGAAGCAGATAATGCTTCCGGAAGGCAAGAAAGCCTTTGTTATGTCAGAGGATGATGTTTGCTACTATGAGTACATGGAAGGCAAGGGCTTTGCAGATAAGATGGTTTTCGATGAGAACGGAAAGCTGAAGCTCCAGTACACTGATGCACAGGGTAATGTCTCCATCGGAGATTATGATATAGTTCCTATTCTTGATAACTTTGTTGAGGCTCATCCCGACTTCTCCTACAGAGGAGCCAAGGCTATCATGGCATTTACCGGTTATAACGGTGTTCTCGGTTACCGTACAGATGAAACCTATGATGAGTCCTCCGAGAATCGTGATCCTAACATGAAGGCCAATCCTAACATCGCAGAAGACAGAGAGACTGTAAAGAAGCTTTTCCAGGCTCTTGTGGATGACGGTTATGAGCTTGCTTCCCACAGCTGGGGTCACATCAACTTTACGAAGAGAGAGCTTGCAGATCTTCAGAGGGATACCGACAGATGGGAGCGCAATGTTGAGTCTCTTATGCCGGGCAACTGCGATATCATTCTTTATCCTTTCGGAGCAGATATCGGTGACTGGCATCCGTATTCAACAGAAAATGATAAGTTCAATATGCTTAAGGCTGCGGGCTTTGATTATTTCTGTAATGTAGATTCAAATCCTGTGTGGGTTCAGTATACTGAGGACGCAGTAAGACAGGGTCGCCGCAACCTGGATGGTTACAGACTGTGGATGGATTATTCAGGCGAGGATAACAAGCTTTCGGATATTCTTGACGTAAGTACTGTGTTTGACACCAGACGTCCTACTCCGATTACTTGGAACTAACGACGAAACAGTTCAGCCGGGGCATAAGATGCCCCGGCTGAACTTATGAGTAATTTACTACTTGCAATGGAAAAATCTGAGTGCTATACTACTTTCATGTACTAAAGTGTAAAAGCGCACAAATTAACGCGTGAAAACACTAAAGTGTTTGTGCGTTTTAAACATTTTAAAATATAATAGCAGAGGTTTTGACATGAACGACAAATTAAAGACCAAGGAAGTAGATCATATATTTGACGCGATCCTAACTTTAAAATCAAAGGAAGAGTGCTATAAATTTTTTGAAGATGTTTGTACCATCAATGAGCTTCTCAGTATGGCACAGCGTTATGAGGTTGCAAAGATGCTGAGAGAAGGTGAAACTTATCTCAATATCGCGAAGGCAACCGGTGCTTCAACAGCTACTATTTCAAGAGTTAACCGTTCACTGAATTACGGTGCCGACGGTTACGATATGGTATTTGAGAGGCTTGGATTTGAGGATAATCTGAAGAAGAAATAAAGAGATGCAGCCGGAAGGCTGCATCTCTTTATTTCTTCTTCATTGCTCTTTCATTATTCATTCTTTCCAGCTCTTTCTCATGTAACCTATCGGCTATTTTTTCCATGAGAAGCTTCTTTATAAACACATCCATACCCAGCTCGCACATAAATGAAAAAAGCTGGAGCTCTTCGCGGTCTTCGTCTGAAAGCTCTCTGAATTTCGGATCCTCAGCACTGAAGGAACGAAGGGAAATCCTGTTCATTTCTTCAACTTCGTTAAAGATACGGCTCTTTTCGGAAGCCTCCATGGTGAAGACTTCATCGTAGATGTCTGTGAGACTGATGGAAGATTTTCCGCCGAAATATTTGTCATTCAATGGCTTCAACAGAGCTTCGATATCATTGAGCTGAAGCATGCCCTTATAGTAATAGATAAAGAGAAGTATGAGCATATGATCCCGATTATATCTCTTTTTTTCAGGAGACGGCAGGAGCTTGTTCTTGGCATAATTGTTGATCATGGTTTTGGTCAATGCCTTATCATCGTGATGCCGCTTGATAGGATCCAGATTTCTCTCCATAAACCCAGTAACCTGATCCATATAGAGATCAAGATTCGGAATATCCTCGGACTTTATATAGTTAAGGGAGTGGAAATATTTAATTATTTCATCAATCATTGTTTTATCCATGCGATAAAGTATAACATAATCTATTTTTTGCTACAATACGTAGTTTTAAAAACTACGTTTAATTAAAAGTTTTAACAACGTAGCGAAAGAGAAAGACTTATGCTATAATCTACCAACATATGTTTTGATAAAAAGATGAAGATGAACTACGTCACGTTGATATCCGGGTGAGCCTGATGAGATCCCGGAGAGCATAGTTCCTTCATTTCAGAAAAATATTTATATAGGAGAATCATGGAAAATCTTGAAAGTATTTTAAATAAAGAGCAATGTGAAGCCGTACGGGTAACTGAGGGACCTTTACTTGTACTGGCCGGTGCCGGATCCGGAAAGACCAGAGTTCTGACACATCGTATAGCATATCTTATAGAGAATTGCGGTGTGCAGCCCTGGAACATTCTGGCCATAACCTTCACTAACAAGGCAGCCGGAGAAATGAGAGACCGAGTTGACAAGATAGTGGGACTCAGGGGCAGAGAGGTCTGGGTATCTACCTTCCATTCGATGTGTGTTCGTATCCTTCGTCGTCATATAGACCGACTTGGGTACACTTCAAACTTTTCAATTTACGACACGGATGACCAACGTACAGTGATGCGCCAGGTTTTTAAGGAGCTAAACATTGACCCAAAAAACCTGAAGGAGCGCGCGGTGCTGTCTGCCATCTCAAAGGCAAAAAATGAGGGGATGACACCGGAGGAGTACCGCGATCAGATTTCAGCCGGAGATTACAATGAAAAGAAGATAGCAGAGTGCTTTAAACTTTACGAGAAAAAGCTTCACCAGAATGATGCTGTGGACTTTGACGATCTGCTCCTTAAAACCGTTGAGCTTTTCGATACAGAGCCGGAGGTTCTCGAGTACTATCAGGAGCGCTTTAAGTACATTCTGGTTGACGAGTATCAGGACACCAATGACATCCAGTTTAACCTCGTCCATAAGCTTGCCGGCAAGTACAAAAACATCTGCGTGGTAGGTGATGATGACCAGAGCATTTACAGGTTCCGCGGCGCAAATCTCGAGAACATCCTTTCCTTCGAGAAGAGCTTCCCCGGGGCGAAGGTGATCAAGCTTGAGCAGAATTACCGTTCAACGGAGAAGATCCTTGATTGTGCCAATGCTGTCATCGCCCACAATACCGGCCGCAAGCAGAAGCGCCTCTGGACCGACCATAAAGGCGGAAAGGATGTCACCTTTAAGGAATTTGACGGTGCCAATGATGAGGCTAATGCTGTTATCCGTGAGGTAAAGGACTGCGGAAGAGCCTATCACGACCAGGCAATCCTTTACAGAACAAATGCCCAGTCACGACTTCTGGAGGAGCAGTGCATCAAGATGAATGTTCCCTACCAGATAATCGGCGGCGTGAATTTCTATCAGAGACGTGAGATCAAGGACGTGCTGGCCTACATGAAGATCATTGCCAATGCCTCCGATAATGTGGCATTTGAAAGAATCATAAATGTTCCAAAGCGCGGCATAGGTGAAGCCACCCTTGAAAAGCTCAGTGTATTTGCAGCTGCCAATTCCACTCCGGAGCATACTGTTACTATGTATGAAGCGGCTACGAAGGCAGGGATCATCGGCATTGGCGGCAAGGCCGGCAAGATGCTTCAGGAGTTTGTTAACATGGTGGAGAACTGGAAGGATAAGCTCCGTTATGCCGGCTACCTCGATGAAAAGGCTGTTGATGAGGACAGCTATTCCATCCAGAGACTTATTGAATCCATCCGCGATGATTCGGGCTACGGAGCCGAGATAAAGCTTGAGGGCACCATAGAAGCAGAGACCAGATTCCAGAACATCGAGGAAATCATCAATAAGGCCTCGGATTATCAGAAGAATGCAGAGGAGCCGAAGTTAAGTGAGTTCCTGGAGGAGGTTTCACTGGTGGCTGACATTGACAGGAAGGATGATAATACGGATCTCGTTACCCTTATGACCCTTCATGGTGCAAAGGGACTGGAATTCCCGAAGGTATATCTGGTGGGGATGAGTGACGGACTCTTCCCGGGCTATAAATCCATGAACGAACATGAAGACCTGGAAGAGGAGAGACGACTTTGTTATGTGGGTATCACAAGAGCGCAGGATGAGCTGGTCATGACCTCGGCCAGAACCAGAATGGTCAACGGTAACTACGAGCGCATGAAGCCTTCTATGTTCATTGATGAGATTCCGGATGAGCTTTGTCAGAAGAGCACACTCAACAGATACGGTGAAGACGAGATGCCTTTTGCGGATGCATTTGGCAGGGGCTCCTTCGGTGGCGGATCTTTTGGTGGTGGCTCCTTCGGTGGCAGCTCCTATGGTTCAGGAAGTTACGGTGACTACAGAAAGAACAGGCGCGAAAGTCAGAGATATGATGAACGTGACGAGTACCGCCATGACGATGATTTCGGTAATGTTATCGGCGGCAGAGGCAGTGGCTATTCCGGTGGTCGTTCCGGCGGATTCTCCGGTGGAAGCTCAGGCGGTTTCGGTGTGAACAGCTACGGTCTCAGCGGAATGGGTTCAACGGGCTATACAGGCAGAAGCAGTTCCTCCTACGGATCAGGCAGAAAGTCAGGCTCCGGAATACCAAAGAGTCTTCAGAATACAGGCGTACAGAAGCTTAGCAGCCTTGACTATAAAGTCGGTGACACCGTAAGTCATATTAAGTTCGGAAAAGGAACTGTGCTTTCCATAGTCGATGGTAAAAAGGATTACGAAGTAACTGTGGATTTCGAAAAGGCCGGACAGAAAAAGATGTTTGCAAGCTTTGCCAAGCTGAAGAAGATTTAACAATATTTTTATTATTTTCTCGGTTTAATGGCAAAAATACGTCATAAATGATATAATTTCCTCATATACATAAAAGATCGGAGGTATCTCATGGACAGATTTGATATCGAAGCGTTAAGAGATAATGCAAAGGAACTTACACATAATTTCAGAAGCTACAGAAATGATGCAAAAGATCAGGCAGATCTTCTCCTGCAGAAACTGAAGCTGCAGAATTACATGGAGCAGAAGAGAGAAGATGAAAAGCTTAAAAAACTGTTCCTTTCGGTTCTTACAGTTATCGGGATCATTGCATCAATAGCATGTATTGCTTATGCAGTATACCGTTTCGTGGCTCCTGATTATCTTGAGGACTATGATGACTATGAGGATCCTGAAGAGGATGATGACGTAGTTGTTGAGGATTAACCGAAGCTTAGAGATTAGTGTTTAAAAGGTCTTCTGACTCTTTCGGAGTTGGAAGACTCTTTTATTGTAACCCACGATTTTTAAACGTGGGAGCCGTGCGGTACCGGGAACGTCAGCCTATTGAAAATCGCTTCACGAGGGCTGACGCTACATATCAATATTTCACATAATTGATTCAAAATTTGAGCGGTTCAAAAGAATCCGCAAGGATTCTGTATTTATTAAAGGAGATTTTTTCATGAATTTATGTTCCAATGCAGAGAGATGTGGTGGATGTTACTATCAGGGAACATCTTATGAAGACGAGATCAAAATAAAGGAAAAGCAGCTTCATGAGCTTTTAGAGCCTGTCATAAGGAATGAGGACTATACATTTGAACCTATAGTACCGTCACCTGTACATGAAGGCTACAGAAATAAAATGGAGTTTTCCTTCGGGGATTCGGAAAAAGACGGACCACTTACATTGGGACTTCACCAGAAGCACAGTTTTTTCAACATTATCAATACCGACGGCTGCTCACTTACACACAAGGATGCAGACTATATCGTCAGAGCCACAAGAGAGTACTTCTCAAAACTTGAGATCACCTATGAGCATAAGAAAGCGCATGAAGGGTATCTGAGACATCTTCTCTTCAGAAGAGCTGTTAAAACAGGGGAGATACTTGTGGACCTCGTGACTACTTCCCAGTGGGACAGTGCCATGAGAGTTCCGGCTCCTCAGGAAGTGATCGAGCAGCGGGCAAAGGAGCTTGATGAGTGGTTTAACAGAAGATACAGTCCCAAGGCTCAGAAGAAGCATAAAAAGCCAGAGCCGGACAAATACATAAGAGTCAAGCCATCTGTATCAGAAGAGGAGGTTCTTGAGGGCTGGAAGGATATGCTTTTAGGACTCAAGGAGGAAGGCAAAATAGAGGGAACCTTCGCAGGTATTCTTCATACTATCAATGATTCCCTTGCCGATGCAGTCACCGATATGGGAACCACCGTGCTTTATGGCAAGAATTACTTCTATGAAGAGATATTGGGACTCAGATTCAGGATCACACCTTTCAGCTTCTTCCAGACTAACTCTCTGGGAGCTGAAAAGCTTTACAGCAAGGTAAGAGAGTACGCAGGCTTTAGTGAGCTTCGAAAGGAACAGGAAAGTGGAGATATTAAAAAGCCTGTGATCTATGACCTTTACTCAGGAACAGGAACCATCACACAGCTCATGAGCAGTGTTGCTTCAAAGGCAATCGGTGTGGAGATAGTTAAGGAAGCCGTTACTGCGGCAAGAGAAAATGCTGAGCTTAACGGAGTCACCAATTGCGATTTCATCGCCGGAGATGTACTTAAGGTTATCGAGCAGGGCGGCAGGCTCATTAAAGAAGACGGCACCTATGAGGACGCTCCGAGACCGGATTTCATCATCCTTGATCCTCCGAGAGACGGCATTCATCCTAAGGCTCTCGCAAAAATTATAGATTATGGCGTGGAGAAGCTGATATATGTTGCCTGCAAGCCCTCCAGTCTCGCAAGGGACCTGACCCCGCTTCAGGCTGCCGGATACAAGGTTGTGAAGCTTTGTCCTGTTGATATGTTTCCGCGCACAAACAATGTCGAGTGTATAGCGTTACTACAAAAACAGAACTAGAAGAAATCCTTGAATTTACGCACTTTTACGAACATTTCACGTTTGATAAGACCGATTGGTCGGACCGTAGGTGCAAAACCATAATCTGTCAGATAAAACAAAATATTATCGTCGAAGGACGCCTAACTTACAGCAGGGAAATGGAAATGCAGATAATATCTTTACTTGAACAATGGCATAGAATGAATGCTTAACCTGAAAAGGGCATCATGAATCCAGACTCATGAAAATCATGAGTCTGAAATTTTTTATCCAGCATGTCAGAAATGCTGACATTGACAGAGAGATGTGGTATATTATTGATGTCAGAAATGCTGACATAGAGGCGGATGATGGGCAAAGATTTTAGTTATAGATTAAAGGAAGCAAGAAACAATATTGGAATGCATCAGGAAGATGCTGCACGTAGCATGGGAATGTCCCGACCAACGCTAAGTGCCATTGAGGCAGGGAAAAGGGCAGTGACAGCAGATGAAATAAGGAAATTCTCTGATTTATATAAGGTGTCGACAGACTGGATCCTTTTTGGAAATGATCAAAATGAAATAGAACGTATGCATAGATTTGGAAAGTACTACCAGCTTTTTATGAAGCTTGAAGTAAATGAGCAGGAAGAAATATTAGAAATTATGAAAAAGATGCTGCAAAAATAGGACGTTGATATGGATGCTTTTATGACGATACTTAAGGGTATAGGTTTTATTATTCACTTGATTATTAAGATAGCTTTGCTTCCGGTTCAGATTATTTTGTCTGTACTTGTCTATGTGATTGATTTTGCTGGCGGCATATTTGATAAAATATTTGGATTAGTTGGTGGATTTATAATAATAGGAGCTATACGTGGATTATTTTGTCATCCCATAGACTGGAAGCTTTTTGCAGAAGGGATGATTGGAGGTTCGTTAATTGGGGCTTTTCCGCGTTTGGTTTGTCTATTTGGGGAATCGGCTCTTGTAGGAATAATAGACATATTGGCTAACATTTAATTGGTACAATTGAAATTCATAATACCCATTTTGGCAAAAAAAATAATATTTGCCAAAATGGGTATTGATACTTTGCAAAAAAACCTATATTATTACATTACCCATATTGGCAAAAATATAAAAAAATGCCAAAACGGGTAAATAGTTAAATTTAGATTAATTATATATGTTCAAGTTGATAAGAAAGGTTATATCAATGGATACCAGCATTATTTTAGATAGAATATATAAAAATATTTTTACAAGACGAGATGTGTTTTATGCTGCTTCTAGTACAAAAGAAGATTTCAAAGAATCTGACATGAGAAATCTAATGGAAGCTATGATAGTTGATGGTAGTATTGTAAGGATCGCGCATAATGTCTATGTCCGTAAGGGTAGTAATAAGCAGGAATATAGTCCTGTTTATTCAGATGAGGCAAATAAAATAATTGTAGATGTTAAGGAAAAATTCCCATATTTAAATTTTCAGGTGTGGGAGATTACGTGGCTAAACGAGTTTTTAAATCATTTGGTTTCACATAACAGGATATTTCTAGATGTAGAAAATGATGGGTGTGAGTTTGTATATACATCTCTGTCTGATGACTATAGTGGAAAGATGCTATTAAGACCATCAGTTAAGGAACTGCAGTATTATTTGCAAACGGACAGTATTATTATAGAACGTTTGATTAGTGAAAGTCCTAAAGGGAAGAATAATGCTTATGAGACTCCTATAGAGAAGATTATTGTTGAGATGTTTGCAAACAAAACTCTTATTAGTATGATTTCTAAGGGAGATTACCCGGAAGCGCTAGAAACAATATTTGAAAAGTATAATATAGACCAGACTAAGATGCTCAGGTATGCAAGACGCAGGAATAAAAAGAATGAGCTCATTAAATATATTAAAGATCATACAAGTATTAAATTGTTGGGAGAAGATTGATGATATTAGAACAGAACTTTTCTCTTGAGCATATTGAAGATGTAAGAGGTTCAAAAAAAGTAGATAAGACTATTCTTGAAAGATGTATTTATGCTTTAGGATTACTGGAGGCACTTGCCAGAGTGGGTCTTCCATTTATATTCAAAGGAGGCACCTGCCTTATTTTACTGTTGGATTCCCCTATGAGGTTATCTACTGATATTGATATCATTGTTGATCCAGGAACAGATTTTGAAAAATATATTGAAGAGGCATCAAAGATTATTCCTTTTAAAGCTAAGGAAGAACAAAAAAGAAATAGAGCAGGTAACATCGAAAAAAGGCACTATAAGTTTACTTATGACTCTCCGGCTTATGGAAGGGAATTTTATATATTACTGGATATTCTTTTTGAGGAGAATCATTATGCAAAGATCACTCAAAGGCAGATAAAGAGTCCTTTGCTTATAACCGCAGAACCCTATATTAATGTAACAATGCCAACAGCTGATTGTATAATGGGTGATAAGCTTACGGCATTTGCACCACATACAACAGGTATTCCTTTTGGTATAGATAAAGAACTTGAAATTATTAAGCAGATGTATGATGTATCGTGTCTGTTTGATGTATTTGAAAACTATAAAGATGTGCATGATTCCTATATTGCAACAGTTCAGTCAGAAATATCATACAGAGAGAAAGACATAACTTATAGAGATGCATTACTTGATACAATAGATGCAGCTGCTTGCGTGGCTGGAAGAGGACAGATAGGCAAGGATTACGAGCATTACTTATCTGGTATAAGAGCGATAGATAATCATATTTTTGATGGGAAATTTACCGCTGAAATGGCTGTGGCCAGAGCATGTAAGGTAATGTATGTGGCAGCTTGTGTATTGACTGACTCTGAAATAAAAAGAATAGATAATCCAGAAGGATACTTTAAAAGACCTATTACATCTGAAAAATACAAAAAGCTTTCAAAAATAAAGAGATTAACATCGGAGGGCTATGCATATGCTGTTGAAGCCATTGAGCTACTAAAGGATTTTGAAGAATAATAAGAGAATGTCGTGTTGTGTCCTTATTAATTATGTAATATTTGATACGAGGAGAAATGAGCATGGATTATATCAGGGTAACAAAGGATAATCTGGAAAAAGAGCATATCTGCTGCGCTATTTCCAATAATAAAGATGTACAGGTATCTTCAAAGAAAGCCTGGCTTGCGGATAGATTTGATGAGGGACTTGTCTTTCTTAAAAGTGCCGAGCGTGGTAAGTGCTTCATTGAATATATTCCTGCAGAATATGCATGGATTCCGATTGAGGCAGAGGGATATATGTATATTGACTGCATGTGGGTGTCTGGGTCTTTCAAGGGGCATGGATATTCAACGGATCTGCTTAACGCCTGCATAGAGGATAGCAAGGAAAAGGGGAAGAAAGGACTTTGTATTCTGTGCGCCGAGAAGAAAAAACCGTTCCTTGCTGATCCGAAGTATTTGAAGTACAAGGGCTTCTCCGTTTCTGATGAGGCAGATAATGGTATTCAGCTATGGTATTTTCCATTTGATAAGGGGACGGATGCTCCGAGATTTAAGGAATGTGCAAGGCATCCACATATAGAAGAGATGGGCTATGTTTTGTATTACACAAGCCAGTGCCCGTTCAATGCAAAGTATGTTCCGGTTCTGGAGCAGACTGCAAAAGAAAATAATATTCCATTCCATGCTATTCATATTGAAAGCAAAGAAGAAGCTCAGAATGCTCCGACTCCTGTGACGAACTATGCTTTATTTCATGATGGGGAGTATGTCACAAATGAGCAGATGAATGAAAAAAGGTTTCTGAAACTTATCGGACAGTAATATTTTCAAATTTGTGATTACCAACATCATACAAAGAATATTGGAGAATCACAACCACCCGTCAAACGGGTGGTTGTGATTATTCAATAATTTCATTTAAAAATAGACGGATAATTGGTAAAATGGATTCAATAAGACATATGAAACCTGTAAGGACATCCTGCTTATCCATGGAGTTACGTACTCGTCAAATGAGTTTGATACTGATTATGAAGATTACAGTCTGGTGAGAAAACTGGCTCAGGACGATTATAGCGTATGACGACTTGATATTGCGGGATTTGGTCAGTCTGAAACTGTTGTAGACGGCTTTGTTCCCGACTCTGATTATGCCTCAGATGACATTGCTGCCGCCGTAAACAAAATAGTCGAGTTACCGGAGGGTTCAGAGGTTCAGGTGATTGACGGTGGTTCTCATGTTATCATGATTGAAAAACCGTATTATCATGAATTCAGAGACAGACTGATACAGTTTTTGGAGAAAGAATAAAAAAAGGTTTTACACTGGCAGAGCTGTTGATCGTAGTCGCCATAATAAATGTGTTTATAGATTAGGAGGAGAAAGAATGAGTGAAATTGATTATTCCAAAGAAGAAAGCTGGCTGAGTTTTCCGGAAATCACCAAGGATGTGGACACGTTCTACATTTACTCGACGGCGTACATGGGACAGGGCAAGGATGATCCCGCTTACGCCACCATAGACAACCGGGAAATGGTAATGGGTGCAATTGGCGAATATGTGACAAATGCAAGTGCATATGAAGATTCTACAAATGTATTTGTCCCATTTTATCGACAAAGCAGCATGCGGCACGCAGGAGAGATCCGTGAGAAGACAGGAGGCATTGACGCGGCAATATCGGGGATACCTTACGATGATATTTCGGCTGCCCTTGATTACTTCTTCGAGAAATGCAACAATGGACGCCCGTTTATCATTGCCGGACACAGTCAGGGCTCCGGAATAGTTAAGTATGTATTGAAGAATTACTTCAAGGATCATCCTGAATATTATGAGCGTATGGTGGCAGCCTATTTAATAGGCTTCTCAGTCACAAAGGAAGACCTTGAAACATATCCGCATTTGAAGTTTGCTACCGGCGAAAGTGATACAGGATGTATCGTAAGCTGGAACACTGAAGGACCAAAGAATGTGGAGACCAATGCTAATAACGTGGTGGTAATGCCTAACGCCATAAGCATTAACCCCCTTAACTGGAAGCTTGATGACACGTACGCTCCGGCAAGCGAGAATCTGGGGTCACTGGTATTTAACGAAAAAGCAGAAGAGTATGAGATTAAGGACATAGGTGCGGATGCGCAGGTTGTTCCCGGTCGTGGTGTGGTTGTGACAAATGCAAACTTCCCTGCCTCTGAGATGACTGAATATTTCGGCCCTGACAGCTTCCACGAGGACGAATACCAGATTTACTATAACAACATCAAGGACAACGTAGCAAAAAGAGTTGCGGCATACAAGAGATAATAAAACAAAGATTAATTTAGACACGCAAATTGTCTTTCCGGCGTTCTTCTGCGTGTCATTTCTTTCCAAAATCCACCAGTTAAGACACGCAGATTACGTTTTATAGTTCTTCTGCGTGTCATTTCCATCAAAAGTCCCTATAAACCCCGCCCACACAGCCCTGAAAATGCGATATACTTTTACTTGAAGTCCATAGAACATGGATCAAAGGAAGTGGAGAAAAGAAAAATGAGAAAAAAGACCTTATTAACAGCGTCAATGCTGATATCAGCCGGCCTGCTCCTCGGTGGATGCGCAGGCAATGTACCGCAAAGCGCGAAAGACAGCACACTGCAGAAAGAGAGTACCCGGCAGAGTGAGGGCGCCGGAAGTGAAGGCGCCGGGAAAAGTGATCCTGCGGAAAATGCAGACTCCTCAGGAGCCAAAACACAATCATATTCAGGGTCCAAAACAGGCTCAGAATCAAAATCAGGATCAAAAGCAGACTCAGGTTCACAAGCAACAGAGTCAGACTCAACCACAAAATCCGACTTAGAAACCCTCAAAGTCCCCGCCTCGGAAAAAGACCTTTTCACCTTCATGTCCGGCGAATGGAATCTCACAAATCCTGTCACTCATGAGGATTACGCTCATATCGAAATATCGGACAACGGATATTTCAAGTATGGATACACAGGCTCTGATGAAAGATGCACCGGAGTGTTCACGCCGGACCACCAGTATATGGGAGAAGAGAACGTACCTCTGTCATTTGCTCTCAGTGTGTCGGGACTGGACAAGATGACATTTCCCGATACGGGATATCTTGCTCCGGACGACGGATACGATTCCACATATGCGAAGCTCTATTACGGAAACTGCGACGGAGAAGACTACATATACATGGAGGAGACAGGAAACGGAGATTCCTTCATGAGTTCCGTGCTGTTCCAGGATCCCAAATATCCGGATGAGACATTTTCACTTGGCTCAAACTCATTTATCATGCACAGAGAGAGCAGTAAGGCTGCCAATGCTTCTGCCGAAACTGACAGCTTTTACGCATGGATATGGAAAGCCGACGATAACGGCATCTGGGCTCAGGAGATGAAGCCCCTTACCTGGGATGATGAAAATGAATACACCGGAAACCCATATACCGCAGCGGCATTCATGCCAAAGGAAATGGGTTCCAAATATTATAAGTATTCCAACAGTGTAAACAAGAAGCTGCTCCTCAACGAATACAATCTCGAGCTGGATTTCCCGAGATATATGTGCAGGCTGACAGTTAACTCAGACGGCAGTCTCAAGGACATCGAAGAGGTGGATCATGCCTTCTACGGAATGTATGATCTCGGAGACCTGGAGCCGGAAATAAGCTTCGAGGGAATGACATTCCACTTTAAAAACAAGTTTTATGACCTTTCCAAACTGGGTGCAGGCAATGCCATCATGGACGTGTTCCATGCATACGGAAAAGAGATCATAGATTGCCATGTGAGTCCGCACATGAGTGAGTATTATATATATGACAGATTCCTGGGTGAGCTTTGCCCGGAGACCATACAAGGCACAAACCTTATCTGGCTTGATGATGATTTCACGACTGCCATATATTCACAGGGGAATGACGTAATAGACCTTTGCGGAGATCTCATGTATCATTCGAATTATGATGAGATCCTGGACCTTGCCTTCATAGAAGGTGGCAAAAAAGTAAGATGTTCGGCAATCAAATCAGGGGATAGTAAAACCTATGAAGAAGTTTTCGAAATGCCCGAAAGACTTGATGGTGCCATGAATGCTTACTGCACATTTGCAGACTCGGGAAGAGCAAGCGACTACAGAAAGTTTATGGAGTATGCTCCTAAAGACGCAGTCTTCTTTGTTGCAGTAGACCCTCAGATCTGGACACGGAATGTATTTAACATGCAGGAAGTAATCGAGGAAGGGGCCGAGAACGATGTTCTGGTTGTTGCATTACAGAATGATACAACGGCTGATGTATACGAGGGTGATAAGCAGCTCACCTATACAAAGTACCTGAACAAGGAGCGGTGCGCCATGTACAAAATGACTGTTTCCGAAGGCATGCCCCGCTACACCGTCAAAGTCACCACACAAAATCAGGGAAAAGAGAAAACTAAAGAGTGGCCTGTAACAGAATTCAGCGGAAAAACCTATACCCATTCCAAGTTTTTTAGTTGAGGATCACACACCCGTCTCACAAACCCATTAAGACAATGACCATGGGGACGGGGTTCTCGGCCCATTAAGCGGCCTACTAACTCCGTCCCCACGGCTCATTAATTGGACCTGGGGGGACGTAGTTAGTGGTACATTCCGGCAATATATTTTCAGATTGGAGACCCACATGAAGAAAGCAATACTTTTCAGCATGTTCGCACTATTACTTACAGCATGCACAGGATATAGTAACGAGAAGAGTGTGATAGAAAACGGTGTTGAATACAATATTTCAGACAATCACAAGGAAGCCATGGCGGAATCCTATCAGTGGAACGCCAAAGAAGATAATGTAGTTATCACTATCCCCGATACTCTCTCGGACGGAACCCCTGTCGTAACGATGGGTGGCCTCACCGGTATAGGTGTTCCGTTACACTTCCGCATCGAGTATGAAGTTAACTGGCCTGAACTCCCGCAAAGCAGAAGCCGAAAGATGACAGAGGAAGAGGCTGATGCCTTCTACCGGGAATATGCGGAACAGCATCCGGATGAGCTGGTTGGTCATCTTATAAAGGTAAATAATCCGGATGGCAGTTTAGCAACCGAATCAGACATCGATCCGGAACGCATAGTTTACAAGGACATCACTTTTACCATAAACATCGGCAAGAATGTTTCAGGCACGGGACCACATATATCCGATTACAGCATTTTGGAAGAGATTTACAAAGATGGTATAATACAGTCCGACGGCAGCATCCTTGTTTACCGTCCGACACTGTATTTTGACGTGGACCCGGAAAACGAGATATATTATTCAGAGAACGGCGTACTTTACACTAAAGCAGACGGAAAGCCCGTGCTATACGAAAGTTCAAACTAAATTCACAGATCCCACACCGGATTCAACTACCGTTGTGGGATCTGATTTTTTAGGTACAATGCAAACCGGATGGACCATGAAACCCGTCCCCCGAGACAAACAAAAAAATACTGATTTAAGTTGAATTTTTGTCGATATAAAAAATAATAATAGGCAGAAAGCGGATATCAATTTGAGGTATTACTAAGAAACGAAGCTTTCTGCCGGGAAGTATCGAATAAAGAGGCAATTTAAATGCAGAAAAATAAATTTTGGAAGTTATATTTAGTGATTCCGGTATCGGCAATCGCACTTTCTTTGGGGGCTTGCTCTACCGCAAATCCTGGTAATAGTTTGAATGTGACTTCAGCTCCTGCTGATTCATCCGGAACAGCTGATTCAACCGGCACAGCAAATTCATCCGGAACAGTTGATACATCTGGAACAGCCGATACAGCCGGCACAGCCGGTACAGCTTCATCTGAGGACACATCAACAGATGCAGAACCTGTTAGAAGCGCGGTTGATTTTGATCATGAGCTGGATTCGTATATTCCGAAGAAGTATCATTATAATTTCTATTTTACATATAAAACCGTACATCCCTGGTGGGATGCCGTAGCACTTGGTATGGAAGAGGCCCAGAGACAGTTTCTGGATAAAGGAATCACTATTACTTATGAGTACATGGCACCGGAAGGGGCTTCTGCCGAGGATCAGACAAAACGTCTGCTTCAGGCAGAACAGAAAGACTATGATGTGATAGGCGTGGATGTTGCAGACGAGTCTGTCATATCTCCGGTAATTGACAAAATGATCGACGCAGGATCAAAGGTAATGACCTTTTCAAGTTCGGATGCAGCCGATGGTTGTAAAAGGATAGCATATGTCGGAAACACACATAATTATGAGGACGGTGTGGACTTGACGGAAGCCCTTTGCGAAAAGCTTCAGTACAAAGGTAAAGTAGCCATACTTGTGGGGAGCAAAGGTGCTCCGTGTCATGAAGATAGGGCGAGGGGTGCCCGGGATACTATCGAAAAGTACGCTGACATGAAGATCGTGGCCACGGAATACGATATGGACTCTGTAGATCTGGCATACAGGCTTACACTGAATATCCTGAAAAAGATCCCTGATCT
Organism: Oribacterium sp. NK2B42; assembly: GCF_000424445.1. Lineage (GTDB taxonomy): Bacteria > Bacillota > Clostridia > Lachnospirales > Lachnospiraceae > Oribacterium. The sequence goes on along the minus strand of NZ_AUJX01000016.1, from coordinate 21,513 downwards.
TGACGGCATTATCTGTTGTAATATGAGTAACCCCGTAGGCGCTGCCAGAGCTATCAATGAAGCAGGCAGCAAAGCAGTCATTGTGGGCATGGATCATGATCAGGAAGCATTGAGATATCTTGATGAAGGAGTGATTTACTGTCTGGGAGTTCAGGATTGCTATTCAATAGGCTTTGATACACTTCAGGTAGCAGTAAAAATTGCTGACGGAAATCTGCCGGGAGAGTTATTTCCGGACAAAACAGATGAGATAACCACTGTTATTTATCAGAAAGACGCGGCATTGATGCTTGAACTGCTGTATGGTGATATTTGAAGATGAAAAAGAAACAGATAACGAACAGAACATTTTTTCTTACAGCCATAATAGGCAGTTTGCTTATAATTGTGATGATAACTTCCAATGCAATCTGGTCATCAAATCAGACGCTTTTACAGACAGAGGAAGCAGTTTTTGCTGTAAGCAATTTTTATCTTGAAAACATAGCTGACCGTCGAGCTCAGACAGTTGAAAGTCGAATCGAAAGCGAATTCAGCCAGATGGAAAAGGCGCTTGACTTTATTCGGGAAGAAAACATTAAATCACAGGAAGAATTAAGAACTACACTTGGTAAAATCAGAAATCTGTTGTCCCTTAACCGTTTTGCACTGGTAGATCAGGATGATGTTGTGTACACGCAATATACAACATATACCGGTAAAAGCAGACATGAGTTTTTATCAGAAGAGAAAATGGAAGATCGTACCATCAGTACAGTTTCCCTTTACGGATCTTCCAAACAGCTTTGCCTGGCTATACCGACGCCGGAGCTTACTATCCTAGGTAAACGATTTAAAGCATGCTTTATCCAGATAGACATAAAAGACATCATTGACCTCCTTGCGGTTGATGATCAGGGCATAACATATTTTGCACTATATTCAGTAAACGGCAGCAATCTGTCAGGAACGGAACTTGGTCCGGTAATTTCAGATCAGAATATTTTAGAAGCAACAAAAGGACTTGTTTCCGATGATATATGGAAAGAGAATCGCGAAAACTTTATAAATGATGCAGGGGGAAGCATGTCGTATTCCTGCAACGGTGTAACTGAAACGATGTGCTACGTTCCGCTTCTCAATACAGGATGGGAGTTTGCTGTTTTGATCCATGAGAACGTTATCCTTGGTGAGATCCGTGACATCAGTGAGAAAAACCTCACAGCCAACAGGAATCAGATTGCTTTTACACTTATTACGGTGCTGCTTTTCGCGACTGTTCTTTTGCTGGAATTAAGGGCAATATCAAAGAAGAAACTTGATGCAGAAAAAGAATCGAGAATGGCTTTTCAAAATCTGGCAAATACAGACTCCATGACCGGCGTAAGAAATAAGCATGCGTATACAGAGTATGAACATGCTCTGAATCGGAAAATCCATGATGATGAGCTCAAAAATCTGGCAGTTATTGTTTGCGATATAAACGGGCTTAAATATATAAATGATACATTTGGGCATGCAGCCGGCGATAAGCTTATAAAGGATGCCTGCGTATTGATATGCGAGATCTTTATACATGGTGCAGTATTCAGAATAGGAGGAGATGAGTTTGTGGTAATACTTCAGGATAAAGGCTATGATTCCATGAATGAGACCATAAGCACCATGAACAGGAAGGTAGAAGAAAATATTCCAAAAAAGGGTGTCGTTGTGTCGATTGGTTATTCCGTGCTGGAAGAGGGAGACCACCATGTCAGGGATATATTTGAAAGAGCCGATAAAATGATGTATGCGCGCAAGCAGGAGCTCAAGGCTATGGGCGCGAAAACGAGGGAATCCTAATAACCACCGGGGACGGAATATTAGTTGATTTTTCAACCTTAAGGATATACGATGTATATACAAGGAGGAGATACATATGCAGACTCAAGTAAAAGTATGGGGCAATAGTCAGGGAATCAGAATCCCTAAGGAAGTGCTTCAGGAAGCAGCTATTTCTGTAGATGATGTTCTCGATGTAAAGGTATCTAATGGAATGATAATGCTTGTTAAACCTTTCAGACATAAAACATTAGAAGAGCGCGCTGCTGAATACGACGGAAAGCTTAATTTGGACGGTGAATTTGACTGGGGTGAAGCGGCAGGAAGAGAGATTTGGTAAATGAACGAAGAATTAAATCAGGGAGATATTCTTAAAATCGAGCATATCAGAAAACCGGTTCTCATTGTGAGTAAAGATTTCTTTAATCAGACCTTTGAAATAATTGGTTGTCCTATTTTTGAAACAGGTGAAGCAGGACCATTGCATATACATATTAAAGCTGAGAATGTTGAAGGTTATGTACAATGTGAGAAGCTGGCATTGCTTGATTTGAATGCCAGAGGCTATACGAAAATAGATAGAATACATTATCCTGATATCATCAATATAACTGATGCTATTCAGGGTATATTCGACTACATTTGAGGTGAGATTCATGGGGAGGGGATTACAGATTTATGGACGTGTAATCCTCTCCACTATTATGCGTATATACATGGTGCAGTCTCTTGAGACCATAAGCACCATGAACTCCGTCCCTGAGTCTCAAATGAGCTTAAAATGGTTCTTTTTGCATTCTATGATTCCGTCATTTTTCATCCGTGTAAGTTCTCTCGACATATTTGTCCGTTCAAGATTCAGATAATCAGCAAGCTGTTGTCTGTCAAAAGGAATATCAAATTCTTTGGAATGTTTCTGAAGTGAAACCGTATTCAGATAGGCCAGTATCCTTCCGCGGCAGCTTTTTATGGAGGTATGGAAGCTTCTTCCGGACAATGCGAGGTTTTTGCCTGCAGATATCCGAAGGAGATTTTTCAGGAGCTTTTCTTTCCATGAACTGGGCGGAAGACTGTCCAGGACATGGGATGTATAAATAAAAAGTATTTCGCAGTCAGCATTGGCTTTTACATCCACAAGCATAACTTCATCCGGAAGCAACGCATAGGTTTCCGCAAAATACTGTCCGGATCCAACGTGACTCAAGATGGTGCAGTTTCCCCAAATGTCATTACTCTCGATGGTCACACTTCCGGAAAGAACCATTCCCATACGGTCGGTACGTTCTCCGGCCTGCATTATGATATTTCCTTTCTTATAGTTCTTCTCAGAGGCATTTAATGCTGACAGACATTTACCGATCTCACTTTCCGTCATCCCCTGAAACAGAACCTTGTTTTTTAGTTCGTTTATATCCATATAAACCTCACTGAATTTTGAAAAATGTTGCTGAAGCCACATACTCACAAGAGGAAGTATATTATATTGGTACTGTCAAAACAAGGGCACAATGTTTATGTAGCCATGTATCATACAATTTCAAGGTATATTACATCGGCACCGGGAAGAAATAACAGAAGGAGACGAAAGCATTATGATCAGAAAAATAATCCGAATAGATGAAGAAAAGTGTAATGGCTGCGGCCTGTGTGCAAATGCCTGCCATGAAGGAGCCATTGACATCATAGATGGTAAAGCAAAACTGGTAAGAGAGAATTTCTGTGATGGATTCGGAGACTGTCTGCCGGGATGTCCGACAGGAGCGATAACATTTGAGGAACGGGAAGCTCCGGCATATGATGAAGCTGCGGTAAAGAGTGCACAGGAAATGAAAATGAGAGAGGAAAATATGAAAGATCATGAGAAGGTAATGATGAAGGAAATGGCAGAACATGCTGCAGGACACGGATGCCCCGGTTCGAGATTTATGCAGCTTAAACAGGCAGAAGTCGACGAAACCCCGGATTCATCACCTGTATCGTATTCCAAACCTATATCCAGACTCGGACAGTGGCCATGTCAGATCAAGCTTCTCCCAACACAGGCAGAGTTTTATGACGGAGCAAAGCTTCTTATTGCTGCAGACTGCACTGCATATGCATACGCCAACATGCATGAAGACTTTATGAAAGGGAAGATCACTCTTATCGGGTGTCCGAAGCTTGATGACATAGATTATTCCGAAAAGCTGACAGAGATCATTTCAAACAATGACATCAAGAGTGTAACGATCGTCAGGATGGAGGTTCCCTGCTGCGGTGGTCTGCAAAGGGCAGCAGAGACAGCACTTCGAAACAGTGGCAAGTTTATTCCCTGGCAGGTTGTAACGATTTCAAGAGACGGAAAGATTCTTTAATGAATCTAAGACTAAGACCGAGTAACATCGGTCTTTTTTTATCTGGAAAAAATAATAGACCTAAATTCCAGCCCACTAAGGACCGTATGATCTGAAATTTTATTATCAGATTTGCGCAAAACTGATATATAATTAAAGTGTTCTAAAGTATAGTTTAGAAGGATATATTACATGATTGATATAAAGCTATTACGAAACCTCTTTACAGAGGATATAGTATTTGTAACTGAACATGCAGCAGAAAGATTTCGACAACGAGGCATACGAATAAAAGATATCCGGATGGCTGTTATAAGTGGAGAGATAATTGAAGATTATCCTGAGGATTACCCATTTCCAAGCTGTTTGATATGTGGAAAAGGAAGTGATGATAAGATCATACACATCTGTATGAGCGATGAAGGTGAATCAAGCAGGATTATCACTGCGTATTATCCCGATCCTACTAAATGGAGTAATGATCTTAAGACGAGAAAGGAGATATATTGATGAGGTGTTTAGTTTGCAAAGCTGATTCCATGATCGAGTCAAAATGTACATACTTTGCACAGTTGGATAATTGTTATGTGATTATAGAAAATGTTCCATGCTATAAATGCAATCAATGTGGCGAGGTGGTTTACACGGCTTCCGTAATTGAAAAAATTGAAGGAATTTTAGACAAAGCACAGAATATCGCGAGTAAAATTTTTATTATGGATTATACAAATGCTGCGTAAAAAGCAAGAGACGGTTCTTTTCGGAGAACCGTCTCTTGTACATGCAGAGGCGGTAATGTCTTCGCCAATACCATGTGCTAGAGTGGCTTATAGGAATCATGGTCAGCCATATGGAACTGAAATACAACCCAAAACATAGAACTAAAGAGCAGATCTTAAAGGGGGTAAAGGAAAATGATTAAGATCCGGCATTTAAGAAAAGAGTATCCCAACATGTTGAGACTTACAGTGAATCAAAGTAGCTGATACCAATAAATGAGAAACGGAAAAGAATATGATTTATACCAGGGATCGGGAAATAGAAGATTTAGTTGATAAATACCGGGCATTGGAACCGGTTATGGAGGAACGGCTTAATGATGCTTTAGGAGAGCTTGGCGGCTCTGTCATCTACGGCATCACCCATAGAATCAAGACAGTGAAATCCATAAAGGGAAAGCTGGACCGGAAACCTGACAGGTATCACAATGCTGATGAACTTCGTGATATCCTTGGTTTTCGTGTTATTTGCTATTTTGAAGAAGGGATAGATATGGTCGCCGGGAAAATTGCGGAAGTATTTCGCGTTGACATGACGAGATCAAAAGACAAAAGAAATCTCATAGACCCGACTTCCTTTGGATATCTTTCACTTCACTATATCATCGCACTTCCTGATAGTGACGAATATCCCGAAGAATTTCGGGATATGTGGGTTGAAGTACAGATCCGCACCTTACTTCAGCACGTTTGGGCAGAAATAGAACACGATATCGGATACAAATCGACCTTCACAACGCCACGTGATGTTAGAAGGAATTTTTCAAAAGCAGCAAGTCTCCTGGAAACAGCTGATGATCTTTTCTCAGGAATTCACAAAAGTCTGGTTCATTATAAACAGGAAGTTATCAGCAGTATAGAAAACGACTGTGCCGACAATCTGTATCTGGACGCTATAACCATCGCTGAGTTTACAAAAAGAAGCAGATCCTATCAGAAGCTTCTCAAGGAGATAGCAGCCATTACCGGAGCCACTGTAAACGAATCGAATCCCGAGTCACAGCTTATCCAGCTTGATTTCCTTGGAAAACGTACACTTGGGGACCTCGTTCAGATGATCGAAAGAGAGCATGATACCGCACTCCGCCTTGCTGAAGATAAGCTTGGCGGTACAGACCTTGAAGAGCTTTCCTCCACCGTCGCCTATTACTATCTTTACAGGGCAGAACTTGTAAACAGTGACTGCAGTCCCGAACGGATCAGGGAGTTTCTGTCACTTACCTCAAAGGATCCAAAATATATTGACAGGAATGTGCAGTGGATACTGAAACAGAGGAAGAATCATAGTTAAAGCATGGATAAATATGTATTGTTGTCGACATAATAAAGGGAACTGTACATTTTTGGGATGATCATGGAGGTGTAAGCTTGAAAAAATCGAAGATCATTGCTATCAACCTTTTGATCATTGCACTGATACTCTTCTTCATAATTCAATATGCCAATACAAAGATGAACGAGAGCAACAGGAATGCTGTTGAAGCTTTCGAGAAAATGACGATTTCCGCAGAGCAGATCGTCACGAACTACCTTTTGGACGAGCAGCATCTTTGTGATATCTGGGCCAATTTTATCAATCGTTCCGCAGATGCCGGAACACCCATGACTGCAGAAGAAGCTATATCTTATATCAGAAAAGCTAAGATATCACCAAGTATTTACGGTCATCTGATATTTCCGGAGGATCCAAATAAAAACGGCATATCGACCAACCCTTCATTGACAGATCAGGATGATTATTCGGTATCATACAGTAAGATCAATCTCTTTGGTGATCCTGATAACATAAGTAAAGAAGACGGAGTATTAAACCTTACAAGAGCATATACAAACCCCCAGAACGGGGTACAGTCTATTGCCTTTATGAATTACGTTAAGGTTCTGGATGAAACAACGGGAGAACTTAAAGAGGCCATCCTGATGCGAGTCGAGGCTGTAAGTACTCTTGAGGATAAACTTGTATTTTTTAACGGTGAGTACGACAGAGTAGAGATTTCTCTCATAAACAAGGACGGAGATTATCTGGTTCATGGCAAGTCACTGAAGAATTCCAATTTCTTCGAATATTACAAGTCTTATAACCGGGCAGACAGCACCGGGTACAATAACATGACAAAGGAAATCACCTCTGAGCTTGGCACCATGAAGATGCTGAATTCAAAAGGAGAGGAATGTATCATTTCTCATATTCCTTTGAAATCCCTTAAAACATGGTATCTCCTGGCATATATACCGGCCCGGGAGCTTAGCACCAACACAGTGGTTGACTGGCTGTTGCTTGGGATGGTGACCCTTGGCTTGCTCGGACTACTTGTTTTTAATTACATCATACTCATGGCCTACAACATTAAACTCTCGGAAGCTGCGGAGGCGGCCAATCAGGCCAATGAAGCAAAATCCCACTTCCTCTCCACCATGTCCCATGACATCCGCACACCTATGAATGCGATACTGGGACTTAATGAAATGGTGCTGAGAGACAGTCACGAAGAGGAAATCGTTGCATATTCCGAAAGCATCAGGACAGCCGGTAAAACACTGTTGGGAATTATTAATGACATACTTGATTTTTCAAAGATAGAGGCAGGAAAGATGGATATACACAATGCAGATTATAACTTTGTTTTAATGCTTAATGACCTGGTAAATATGGTTTAGACCAAGGCAGAGGAAAAGGGACTTTTACTTGAACTTGATGTGGACAGGGATATCCCGATGGTGATGTACGGAGACGAAATACGTATCAAACAGGTTATCACCAATATTCTTTCAAATGCGGTAAAATATACAAAGGAAGGATCCATCACCTTTAAAGCAGGATTTAAAGAAGAAGGTCCTGATTCCGTAAGACTTCTGATAAGTGTAAAGGATACGGGCATAGGCATTAAGCCTGAAGATATGAAACGCCTGTTTATGGCTTTTGAACGTATAGAAGAGGGCAAGAACAGAAATATCGAAGGTACAGGCCTTGGCATGAGCATTGCTCAAAGCTTTCTCAACATGATGGGCAGTCATATAGAGGTGGAAAGTGAATATGGGAAGGGATCTTCCTTCTCCTTCGAGCTTGTTCAGGCTGTAAAGGACCGGACACCTATAGGTGATTATGTGGAAACCTTCAAAAATACCGTTGCCAAAAGAAAAAAATACAAAGAATCCTTTACTGCACCGGAGGCACGACTTCTGGTGGTGGACGATAACGAGGTCAACCTTTCTGTTATCGAAAACCTGCTTAAACGGACTAAAGTGCAGATAGATACTGCCATCAGCGGAGATGAGGGAATAGTACTTTATGAGCAGAGAAAATACGATATCATATTCCTGGATCATATGATGCCTGATAAGGACGGTGTAGAAACGCTGATAGAAATGAGGGAAATTCCGGGTGCACCCAATGCTCATACACCTGTAATATGTTTTACGGCTAATGCTCTTTCAGGTATGCGGAATATCTACATTAGCTCAGGCTTTGATGATTATATAACGAAACCTGTAGACCCTGACCGGCTTGAGAAGCTGCTTCTTAAGTATCTTCCGAAGGAGAAGATTGCTCCCGCAGCTGATGAGAATGATGAAAAGAGTCAGCTTATACCTGAATTTATCTATGATATAGAAGAACTGGATGTTGCTTCAGGCCTTAAATTTTGCGGAAGCGATAAAATCTATATAAATACTGTGGAGAAGTATATTGAATCCGCTGAGAAGAACAGAGAAGATATAGAAAGATACCGGGCAGCCGGAGATCTCAAGAACCTGACAGTCAAAATACATGCTTTGAAAAGTTCTTCCCGTCTGATAGGGGCATCGAAGCTTGGAGATTTTGCGGCACGGCTTGAAAAAGCAGGAGAAGACGGTGATGAAGATACTCTGAAAAGAGATTTGGGAGAACTTCTTGACCGGTATGGAAAGCTTGTCAGGGAACTTGAGCCTCTTAATTTCTATAAAAAAGCATCGGAAGCCGGATCGGATGCTGAAGATGACAGACCTGTTATATCCCCGGAGGATCTTAAAAAGGCATACTCTGATATCAGGGAGAGCTGTAAATCCTTTGATTTTGATAAAGTGAGTGATATTGTGGAATCACTTGAAAATCACAGATTACCTGAGAATGAAAACGAAAGGTTTGAAGCACTCAGAAAGGCTTTGGACGATTTTGATTATGATAAGATACCTGAAATCTTAGCAGGTGGAGAAGATTCATAGAGTATATGGCCCTGGAAAATGACTAAGGGCTTGATTTATATGAGGGAGGCAGCATAATGATCAAAAATACGGGGTTTAAACTGAGGGTATTGATTCCGGCGGCAGCCGCTTTAATGTTGTTTACTTCCTGCGCACAAAAACCGGATAACAGTGGGGATTTCAAGCCCGGATTGCCGACCGATACGGCATGCTCCATCAAGGTGGCGGGAAACTACTCGAATTTTGAGTCCCTTGAAAGTGAATTTGAGAGGTTTTATGAATACTATCCGAACGTAAGCCTTAACTATGTTTATCTGGATGATTATAGAAATACCATAACCAGTGCTCTCATGAGTGATGAAGCTCCGGATATTTATGTTACCACAACATGGATGCTTGAGGATGACAGTATGAGTTCTGTTTTTGAAAATGCAGAGATCCTTTCCGATCCGTCCCTTAAGATAGATCTGGATTGTGTCCGTAAAGGAGCCATGCTGACTTTGGAAAACGGAGATGTGAACATGCTTCCCATATTCACAAGATCCTACGGAATGCTTGTGAATATGGATATCTTTGAGAAAAACGGACTGAAGGTCCCGAACAATTACAGTGAGCTTATGGAGGTTTGTGATAAGCTTAAGGCAGCCGGATACGAAACACCCATCATGGGTGCCAATGGAACAACAGTGGCAAGCATGTACTATGCTTTTGACTTTCCTCTTTTCTGTTACGACGTCATAAAAAATCCGGGATCGGCAAAATCTCTTGAAGCCATGGATAAGTCCGCAGGAGAAATGATGCGCCCCGCTTTGGAAAAGCTTAAGGTCTTTGTTGACAGGGGATTCCTTAATCCCGGACGATGCACGGAGGAGATAGAGGATGATTATAATGCTGTCATAATGCGCTTTTTCGAAGGGGATGTTCCCATGATGCTGGGAAGCGGAGACATGGTTTCCGGAACATTGAAGCGGGAGAGTAAATCCGAAAAGTTCCAATCAGCTCCCTTTAAGTATAAATTCTATGTGGTACCCATTGGGGATGATGGCGGATATTTTCTGGATTCGGTCAATATTTTCTTCAGTGTGAATAAAAACAGCAGTAACCTTAATATGACCAATGAATTCATCAAGTTCATCATGAGAGAAAAAGAACTTGGAAATATGGCTCAGATAAAGAGACTTATAACTCCGACAAATAATTTTTCTCTGGATGAGGTTTACTCGTCTCTTGAAGGTTTTCCTGAAGATAAGTCATTCAGCTATCAGGAAACCGGTCTTAATGATGCCGTAGACAAGGAGTTTCGCGCAGCAGCCTACAAGGTTGCAAACGGTACTATGACTGTAGATGAGGCAATAGCTGCATACGGTAGCTTGTGGGAGGACTGATCCTCCGAAAGAAAGTAAGTTTATGGGAGGACTGATCCTCCGTAGAAAGTAGGTTTGTGGGAGGACTGATCCTCTAAAGAAAGGGAAATAAATGGAAGAACGGGTAGTGATTGTTGATGATGACGCCATCATATTGAAAAGTGCAAAAACTGTTCTTTCGGAAGCCGGGTTTAAGGTAACCTGCCTTAAAAGCGGACGGCTTTTGCTGGAATATGTCGTGAAGAATTCCATCGATCTCCTGCTTCTGGATATAAAGATGCCAGACCTCGACGGTTTTGAGACCATGAAGCTGCTAAGGCAGTGGGAGAAAGAAAATCAAAAGGAAGAGATACCGGTTATTTTCTTTACTGCTAATGATGACTGCCGGGCTGAGACTACCGGTCTTTCCATGGGTGCCATGGATTTTATCAGAAAACCCTTTATGGCAGAGGTTCTGACACTGCGTGTGAGACATCTTCTGGAGCTCATCAGGCTTCAGCGGAATCTGCATGCCGAAGTAGTAAAGAAAACTAAAGAGATAGAAGCATTATCCGTACATATAGTACAGACCATTGCAGAAGCCATCGATGCCAAGGATACCTATACAAAGGGACATTCCAGCAGGGTTGCCGAGTATTCAAGGGAAATAGCCAAAAGAGCCGGTTATACCTTCGAAAAGCAGGAAGAGATATACATGATAGGACTTCTACACGATGTAGGGAAGATAGGAGTGCCTGATGCCGTTATCAATAAACCCGGTAAACTTACTGATGAAGAATACAACACCATAAAAACACATCCGGGAAGAGGTTATAAAATACTTCAGAACATTGTGGAAATGCCCAAGCTTTCCATCGGAGCTCGCTATCATCATGAGCGTTACGACGGAAGAGGATATCCTGACAGATTAGCGGGAGATGCTATCCCCGAAGAAGCAAGGATCATTGCAGTTGCCGATGCTTACGATGCCATGACCAGCAACAGAAGCTACAGAGGCATCATCCCCCAGGATGTGGTCATGAGTGAGCTTGAAAAAGGCTCCGGAACCCAGTTTGATCCGAAGTTCGCAGCAATTATGCTTGAGATAATAAAGGAAGATACTGAATTCAAACTGCATGAATAATAAATAGGTGTATAATGAATCAGGGGGGACGGAGTTACCGGTCCATGGACCGGTAACTCCGTCCCCCTGATTCACATCATAAGTTCAGGAGAAGTACTATGAATTGTCAAAAATGCGGCTCGCCGCTTAAAGAGGGAGATAAATTCTGCTCTAACTGCGGAACCCCTGCCATAGTTCAAAAACAGAACTCTGTTGCAAGAGAGTCTGAAACAGTTGAGACACCTAACCCCGGAACTACCTACAGTGATCAAAGGCAGACCTTTTCAACGGGAAACTCGAATACCGATGATATATCTAAGCCCAGAGCTACCTACAGTGATCAAAGGCAGGCATATCCCACGAGAAACTCGAATACATATGAGACACCCGGAATCCAAACCTCCGGCATGGTGCAGCAGCCGCCATTTGTGGTCAGGCGACTACCCATCTTTGTCATCATTGTACTAACCATGGGTTTTCTCATCAGCTCATTTATATTTGAAGATGGTGATGCCGACCTCGCGATGATTTTATCCTGCCTGCCAGGTATAGTACTGATATTTCTGATTTACAAGATGGACCGCATAGAGCCAGAGCCGGTTGGTTTAATGCTTAAGCTTTTTTTTGCAGGTGCATGTATCGCAACTCTGGTGTCGGGACTGATTGAATCCTTCATTGGCATGATCATAGATTTCCTGTTCTTCTGGGATCCTGTTGTTTACTGCTTTATGGAGGCATTTATTCTGGCTGCAGCCACAGAGGAACTGGTCAAATATTTCCTTCTGAAAAAATACACCTGGAAGCATCCTGCATTTAACTACCGCTTTGACGGCGTGGTTTACAGCACCATGCTTGCACTTGGCTTCGAGATAGCCGAGAACCTTATGTATATTGCAGACAGCACCCTGAGTACTGCTTTCATGAGAGCGGCATTTCCTGGACACTGCGTCTTCGGCATTTACATGGGTTACTACTACGGCATAGCAAAGTCTCATGAGCTTCACGGGGATCTGGAAGGCTCAAAGAAGCTTCGAAAAAAAGGCCTGATCATAACTATCCTGATTCATGGCGGCTACGACTTCCTTTGCATGCTCGGAAGCAGCAGCGAAAACGAGATCATTCAGATCCTCACAGGACTGCTTCTTCTGATTTCTATGGTGGTGCTCAATGTCACTGCGTACAAAAATATTAAAAAATATGCATACTACGATTCTCCGGTATGAGATGGTAAAATAAACTTATCCACCGGGGACGGTTCTCTCCGGCGAGAACCGTCCCCGGTGGTTTTTTAAAACAGAAAACATAGGGGAGTAGAAGGGGAGTATGAATGAGAGCAGATCTCCACTTAGGATCTATTGCAAAAACTGCGGGGCACCGGCAAATTTCGACATCGTTAATCAGACCTACAGATGTCCGAACTGCGGTATGTCAACAGGCATAGAGGAAGCATACGATTCGGTTTATAAGTGGAAAGAACTAAACAAAAACAGTATAAAGATCCGGGCTGCAGGTGACAAAATGGAAGAGTGTTCCTGCTCAGCCTGCGGAGCCATAGTTATATTTGGTGAAGGGGAAGCTTCAGAGAAATGCATTTTCTGCGGCAGTAAGCTTGTGAGATCGGAACTCACGGACTCATCGCAGATGCCGGACCTGATCATTCCATTTACCATAACGCCTGAGGAAGCAAAAAAGAGAATGCTGGACTGGGGGCATAAACATTCGAACACCCCTGAAGGAAAGGCTGTGGTTTCATCCATGGGTCAGTTCCACGGCTCATATCTGCCCTACAGGGTGGCAAAGGGACCTGTTTATGCGGAAGTTCTGAGGGACGGAAATGACAGAAGATATCAGTGCGGCGGATACCTGGACGGAACAGCAGTCAATACTTCGAAGCAGTTTGACAATCTGGTGATGAACGAGATGGAGCCCTTTGACTGGTCAGCAGCCAGACCCTTCGAATTCGGCCTCATCGCAGGCATGCCCGTCAAGCTCAATGACTCTCCCGACAAGGTGATAAACCAGCGAATCGAGGAAGAGGTCACAGAAGACTTCCGACCTAAGGTTGAGTCGGTAATGCAGACCTCCGGAGTACAGATCAGCACTCACACGGAAAAGATTAATGTCCTCTCCGCCATACTTCCGGTCTATTTCATTAAAAACGGACCCCTGACCGCAGTTATGAACGGTCAGACCGGGCGAATCGCAGTTTCTAAAAACAGGAACACAAAATCCTACCCATGGATGATCGAACCCACGATTTATACGGTGATTCTTACCCTGATCATGGGATACTTCTATGGCTGGGCTGCGGAGCCGATGTTCTACGGCGCCATGGTTTTCGGCTGCATCATATTCGCGGTAATGTGCGACGGCAGAACCTCTCTGATCCGAAGGGTAACACTCAAAAGTGAAGCTTCAAAAGCATACCGTGAAGACGGCGAGCTTGTCATCAATGAAGGAAAGGGCATTTTGAAGAACCCTTACAGTAACATTCCGGTGTTTTATGAGGCTAATGCAAAGGGCGAGAGAGTTCCCGTGAGATTAAAGTTCTACACCTTCGGAAGATGGGTGGGAATAATCATTAACGCACTTGTTACTATTTTCCTTCCGCTTATCCCGGCGACGTTGTTAAGACTTGCGGATATGAAAGAGGGTGAAGGATTTTTCGATCACTTTTATCCTATGAACGGTGCCGCGTGGTATGTTCTGGCTGCAATGATTGTTCTTGTTTATTTTGTGAAGGGCGTGAGGAAGGATGTCTACGATCATCCATACATTTATGAGCTCAGGCCCGACGGCAGACAAAAGCTTATCGGCAAACGCATCGACCGAAAGCTCAGCATCCTGTCAATGCTTGGCATAGGAAGAATGGATCGAAACGGGAAGCGTATAACTCTTCTCGGTACCATGAAACTGATGGGATGCTCAGGTTTCGGACTGATGATCGGTCTGTTCTTCATTTTGCTGGGAAGCACATGTGCGATAGTGTTCTAAGATTTGTCGGGTTATTACACGCAAAAGAACAGAAACAAGTAATTTACGTGTCTAAATAAGAATGTCCCGGTGGGAAATGACACGCAAAAGAGCAGAAACAAGATATCTGCGTGTTTAAACAAGCCTGTTTTGAAGTGATAAGACACGCAAAAGAACAGAAACGAGATATCTGCGTGCCTAAACAAGCCTGTTATGGAAGAATATGACACGTATAATAGCAGACAAAAGTAATCTGCGTGTCTAAATCAGAAACAGTAGTAAAACCAATGGGGTGTAGCTGTCGAATGGCAGTGAAGTGATTATGGGGGAATTGTAAATGAAAAAGAAAAATCTAAATGTGTTGGTTTCTGTTGGTGTTTCGGCAGCTGTACTGATGTCACTTGCGTCCTGCGGCGGTTCAAATTTACCTGCCGCAAATTCCGATAAACCTCAGGAGACAACTGCAGCGGTTCAGCAGGAGAGTGAAGCTGAGAAAAACGATGCAGGGAAAACTGACGAAGCAAAAAACGAAGCAGGGAAAGCCGACGGAGCAAAAACCGATGTAGAAAAAAATGACGGAGCAAAAACAGATGCAACGAAAACCGTCGGAGCAAAAACCGACACAGAGAAAACCGATGCGTCTGAAGCAGCCGATGAGGTTGTGACTGACAAAGGTTCGGATACCTCGGAAACAGAGTCTGCCAAAGCTGAGATGACAGATTTCTTCATTTCCAAAGTCGCAAAGGATGCCGGTGCAAATACTAAAGATGTAAGATTCCATCTTGTTGATGATATCAACTTTGACGGAAAATACGAAGGCTTCATGTTCATCGGATCAGAAGCCAACAAGGAAGACAACTCCTGTGAAGGCGAGATATGGTTTGTTAATGAAGATGGCTCAAAGAAGCTGCATGACAAGTTTGAATACCTTTTAAACAAGGATGGTAATGTTTTCGGCATCGTTGAAGGACATGACAAAAACTTTGTTGAGTTTAATGACCTGTATGTAACTTCAGCAGTCACCAACCTTTACTACATGGATGACGATACCTGCAAAGAGTCTGTTGTTTCCAGGATCGGCGATGCATATGTGGATCAGGAAACTGGGGACCTTGTTATCAAATTAAGCGTTTATGACGGCACCTGTATTTACGAAAAAGTTTCCAACGAGCCTATGTGGGCAGGACACAGCTGGAAACCATACTACTTCTATTACAGCAGGAACACCGGGGATTTCATGGAGTACGGGGCAAAGGAGATTAATGCTTCCGACCTTAAAGATATCGTTGGAACCGATGTTGTAAAAGAGCTGGAGGGTGATGGATATACCGTCGATAACATTATCCAAAGGGACAATGGAATCATCAATGTAAACTACCATAAAGAAACAAAAAACAGCGATGGTTCAAGATCCATAAACTATATGAACGCGACCTATGATATCCGCATCAGTGACTACATTAAAGCCTGGGACGATGATGAAGCAGGCCTCCACGGTTCTGACTTCGGCGGAATTTATGAAGTTCAGCTTTCAGGTTCCGGTCACGAAAGCTCAGTGCTTCCAGAAAGTCCTGAGGAAGTCTACGGTGTATTTATAATGGCTTCAAAGAATTCAGACGATTGCCTGGATACAGAGTCAGCCTTAATGGATGCTGAATTTTACGATGAGTTAACGGTATATACCCCTGATTTTTCAGGCCTCAATAAAGAACCCTACTATGCTGTAGCAGCAGGACTTTTCATCACAGAGGAAGAAGCAGAGAAGTGCCTTAAAGAAGTTAAGGCCGCAGGCTTCAAGGATGCCTACGTGAAGAATGCCGGAAAATACATCGGAGGAGAGTACCTCTATACCATGACAAGTACAGAAGGAATCTCAGTTGAGGATGATTATATCCTTTTGAAGGATGTCCCTGTAGCTCTTCCTTATCCTTTAGAGTGCGAGAACTCAACAATGAATCTCTACGTTGATAAAGACACGGAGTTCGCAAAGGACGGAGACCTCGGCACCTTCACAAACTATAAAAAAGGTGAAACTCCTTATGAGTGGATCAAAAAGAATCTTGAGCTCGACAAAATCGATCCTGAAGCTTACTCTGAAGGCGTTCCCCTTCACGGAGTCTTCAAGGTTGGCATAAATGGTGACAGGATCACAACATACTACGGAAGTTATTGGTGGGATTAATCATGCAGGAATTGTTATTGCATCGCATATACAAACATTTCAAGGGTAACTACTATCTGGTTGAAGATATCGCTCTTGATTCAGAAACTCAGCAGGAAATTGTTATATACCGGAAACTCTACGGTGACGGCTCCCTCTGGGTGCGACCAAAGGACATGTTCCTTTCCGAAGTGGACCACGAGAAGTATCCGGATGTGAAACAGAAATACAGGTTTGAACTTCAGGATGAATTTATCGGACAGTAACTCATTGAACAGTCTTTCTATATCCTCAGTGTTTAAATCTATTTTTTACATGATGGATAAACTGCATCAAAAAGAACTGAACTCTTTTTCTATAGGACTTATTAGACTTCCAAAATGGTCGATAAAATTATATATGGGTTAAATAATCGTAATTTTTAATGTTTACATGTATGAAAATTATCTGTAGAAAAGCCATGAAAGGAGTCTGAAATGAAGAGAGTATTAGCTTTTATACTTGCTTTATGTCTGCTGCAATGTAATGTGATTTCGTTTGCCGAAGAGCTTGTAGAGCTTAACTGGGATGATGTTCTTCAGATTGAAAAGTTATATAAAAAAGACATGGTTTCTCAAGGCAGATTCGTCACCTTCGATGAAGTAAATTACAAAATGTGGATTCCAAATGTAATGAAGGATACCAAATCGACATATGATGATGAGGATGGCACACTTATAGGTTACTATGAAACAAAGGATCAAAAACTAGTTACATCAATAACCTATGTTGAAGTAGGAGTGAATCTTGCGGGTTATAAAAAAGAAGTTGAAAAATTAGACGAAGCTGAGAATGTAAATTATATTTTAGTTAATGGAACCAAAGCTATTTCTTATGACCTGCCGGAATCTGATTGTGCCTGTCTTGCATTTGAAGTGGAAGACGGTATGATTCTGGAGTTTGTATTCTACCCTGCATCCGACGATGATCACATTGATGATTTCGCATATATGGGCGCCTCCATCATGCCGATAGAAAATAACATTGAAAAAAGCAGTAAAACAAAAAGCAATTCAAAAGCCGACTTGAAATCCCGTTTAGCGAACGAAAAGAATTCCGGTAAAAAGACCACGAGTAAGTCTTCCGGTAAAAAAGCAAGTTAAACACTTTCAGAGACAACTATAAATCCAAATAATTCTAATCAATTCCAACGCCGGGAGGGTGATGGTTCTCTTAATGAGATCCATCACCCTCTTGGTGTTTTCAAACCTTTCTTTATAGTATAATTGAAGTCATAGATATATCCAACGAACAATGACTCACTTTGAAATATCATTTCGGAGAGTCTAAAGGAGAATGTTATGCGAATATGGGCACACAGAGGCTGCAGTCTGAGATTTCCTGAGAATACACTTACAGCTTTCAGAAAAGCAATGGAACTAAAAGATCTCACAGGTATCGAGACAGATATCCAGTTGTCAAAAGACGGTCACATGATGATCATGCATGATGAGACCCTGGACCGGACAACAGACGGAAAAGGCGAGCTCAGAAACTACACACTTGAAGAATTGAAAAACATGAAAATAGATGCAGGAGAAGGCAGAGTCGAAAGAATACCCACCGTGGAAGAACTCCTGGACCTTCTTGAGCCTCGTCTTAATGCAGGAACATTGAAACTGAACCTGGAACTCAAAAACAGCAATATCCGTTACGAGGGCATGGAGCAGAAGATAGTGGAGCTTGTTCACAAAAGAGGTCTGGAGAATGCCATCGTTTACTCATCCTTCTACGGAAAATCCCTGAACCTCATTCGTGAACTTGATTATGAGGCTGAGATCGGCATCCTTGACCGCTACACCTCTGACTGCCTGTTCAAAATCCGAGGCGGTGTTAATGCTGACGCCATTCACCCGGAATTCAGATCCATCGACAGCACCCTGGATGAATTACAGGGCTACACCGTCAGAGCCTGGGGCAGCGGCCGTTTGTTCCCTGAAGAGCCTAGCGGACACAGGCTGAATCTCACAGCCATGGAAGTCAAAGGCATTACCGACATAATCCTGAACGAGCCGGAGGCATATGTTTCCTGAATAAATTAATGATTCCAGATTATAAGTTTACATAAAAGCACGATACTTTCCGACTTCGGGATGCTTTGTCTATATTGTGTTGTATGATTAATAAGTCTTCTTAGCTGTGGACTTAAATCTTTTCAAAGCGTATAGTATATGCATCTCAAAGTACCATCAGGGACGGTTCTCGCCGGCGAGAACCGTCCCCGGTGGATAACCTTACGGCATAGACATTATAATCAAGACATCAATGGGAGAGACATATGAAAAATGACTTCAAAATTAAGAATTCTGTAAGGGGGTCTGACCCCATTACAAAATCCTTTCAAATCAGAAAAGCTTCCGAAACAGATGCCGAAGCTTTAGTTTCGATATACGCGCCATACGTTCTGGGAACTGCCATAACCTACGAGGTTGAGGTTCCAACTGTAGGGGAATTCAAACAGAGAATAAATCACGTTCTCGAGAAATTACCCTACCTCGTTGCTGAGCAGGATGGAAAGATAGTGGGCTATGCCTACGCCGCACCATTTCACGTCCGTGTGGCTGCCAGATTCAATATTGAGGCCTCCATTTATATCGATAAAGATTTCCAGCACAGCGGCCTCGGTAAAAGGCTATATATCGCACTTGAAGATATATTGAAAAAGCAGGGCTATCTAAACATTAACGTCAGCATCGCTTACCCGGATAATGAAGATGAACATCTCACCAAAAACAGCGCAGAATTCCATGAACACCTTGGATACCGCATGGTGGGAGAATTCCATAAGTGCGGCTATAAGTTCAATCGCTGGTACAACTTGATCTGGATGGAAAAGTTCATCGGCGAGCACGTTGAAAACCAGCCTGAGGTTAAACGATTTGATGAAATTGAATCGGAGATAGACTTCAATGAATATTAATAACAACAATCTATACAAGAGGTAAAAATGTATGTCCAAAAACGGAATAGTAGTTATCGGTGCCACATTTGTTGACATCAAAGGATATCCAACGGAGACATTTCTCCAAAACGGAAGAAATGCAGGTTCGGTAATGCAGGTGCACGGAGGCGTTTGCCGAAATGTAGCTGAGGATATAGCCAATGTTGAGCTTAAGCCAACCTTCGTCAGTCTGGTGGATGATACAGGAACCGGTGTAGATGTAATCAATAAACTGAACCGCCACAAGATCAACACGAAATATATCCGAAAGGTAGAGGACGGTCTCGGCATGTGGCTTGCTATTTTCAACAATGATGGCGATGTCATAGCTTCAATTTCCAAAAGACCTGACCTTGGCGAAATCGAGGATATCCTTAAGGAGCAGGGAGACGAGATTATTTCCGAAGCAGACAGCGTGGTTGTAGAGATCGACATGGATTCTTCTATATTGAAGCTTGTATTTGATCTTGCAGAAAAATACGGGAAAGAAGTTTATGCGGTAGTTTCCAATATGTCTATCGCAATGCAGAGAAGAGACCTGATCAAACGCACCGGGGTTCTGGTCTGCAACGAGCAGGAAGCGGGAATGCTTTTCTCCGATGATTATTGCAATAAAACTCCTGAAGAAATGATGCAGATACTTGATAAGCAGATCAAGCTTGCTAATTATCCTCGTATGGTAGTGACCATGGGATCAAAGGGTGCAGTTTACGCATCAATGAATGATGAGGCCGGCTTCAGCCCGACCATATCAGTAGAAGTTATAGATACAACCGGAGCTGGAGATGCATTCTTCTCTGGCGTTGCCATCGGACTCACCTACGGCAAATCACTTAACGAAGCCTGTCAGATCGGATCAAGACTCGCAAACTCGGTAATCCTAACAACAGACAACGTCTGCCCGAGATTCCTTCCGGGAGAATTCGGAATAGAAGCAGAGCGCTAATGTTTCAGACCTGAATATTCACGTTATCCCCGTGGTTACCGATTTTTGCAGTACACAGCAGTACTTAGACTATATGAAGCACTTATGTGCCAATGTGTATGATGGACCTGGGGGACGGGGTTAGTGGTTCATTCTTCCAAAAAATGAACCACTAACCCCGTCCCCCTGGTTCGAATCTCCTATACATCCGCTATGAATTGGTTAGTCTCAACTAAATATATTATCCAAAAAAATACAAAAAAAGAAAATTATTTTGTTGTGCTTTTATAGAAACTATATTAAGATACAATACAGATGAGATTGAACACTTCATCGAACACTAAGTTTTGATTTATATTATTTCAAGGAGGAACCTAATATGTCACATTTTATCAATGATGAGTGCGTAAGCTGCGGATCATGTGCATCTGTATGTCCAGTAGAGGCTATTTCAGCTGGCGATTCAAAGTATGTTGTAGATGAGGGCACTTGCATCGATTGTGGAGCATGTGAG
Organism: Oribacterium sp. NK2B42; assembly: GCF_000424445.1. Classification (GTDB taxonomy): domain Bacteria; phylum Bacillota; class Clostridia; order Lachnospirales; family Lachnospiraceae; genus Oribacterium. The sequence continues at coordinate 403 of NZ_AUJX01000016.1, read as the reverse complement.
GAAGCTTGTCCTACAGGCGCTATCGCTGCTAAGTAATTTCATATATAATGAGATTTAAACTGTCGGTATCGAAAGGTACCGGCAGTTTTTTTATTGTAGGTCGAGACCACGTGCCGCGCGCTGCTTCAAGTTTTGCCGGCAGCAAAACGATCAAGCGCGTGGCACACAAAACCACCCGCTATGCGGGTGGGTGTTCAAGTTATACAAAATCACCGTATCCTCACTATAATAGTAGTGCTCAAGCCACTATACAGAAAGGATACGGTGATATAAATGGCGAATAAAGAATACTCGCTCGCCCATACGAAATGGATGTGTAAATATCATATCGTATTTACACCAAAGTATAGACGAAAAATAATTTACAATCAATATAAGGAAGATTTGCGCGATATAATAAAGC